>JBBQAM010000019.1:0-68549 GCA_038316335.1 Flavobacteriales bacterium | reverse complement strand
CACTGGAGGGCTGCGATCCATTCCCGTTAGCATCTTTTTAATATATTCGCTCACCGAAATTTTCGCACCATCTATGAAGTCATTACGACTTATACTTTCCAATCCACGTTATTTTGCCCCTGCGATGGTGTATGCAAGCCTGAATTTATGGTTTGGTACCTGGGCCATTTACATTCCCATAGTCAAGCATCGGCTCGGTATTGATAAATCGCAGTTGGGAATCGCTATTTTCTTTTTATCGCTAGGCGTCTTTACCATATTTCCCATTGCCTCAAAAATCATCAATAAAATTGGTGTGGGTAGGGCCACGTGGTACGGAGTGCTTTTAAGTAGTTTTGCCGCCTTGCTGCCGCTAGTGGCACCCTCGTACTATACGTTAATGGCATCCCTCTTTGTTTTTGGGGCTTCGAACGGATTTACCGACATTGCCATGAACACCTTGGTTACCGAATTGGAAAAAGAGGACAAACAAAATTTCATGTCAGCCGCACATGGTTTTTTTAGCCTGGGGGGGGTTTTAGCCGGTTTAGGAAGCTTTTTGATCGTGCTTATAGGCAATCCGGCGCTGCATATGGGCATCGTCGTGCTCCTAGTTTTGAGCTTGAATTTTTTGCTGTATCGAAATTATTTTAATATCACCGCGGCCCCGATCGAAAAGGAACCGTTTAGTTTAAAGCTGTTTAAGCCGTTGTTGTTATTGGGAATTGTGTCATTTATTGTGATGGGGGGCGAAGGTGCCATTGTTGACTGGAGCGGTCTTTACCTAAAGGAAATCAGTATCGCCCCGGAAACCATGTGGGGTGCTGGCTTTTTGGCATTTTCTACGACGATGACCCTGGGCAGGTTTTTAGGCGACAGTATTAGTCAGAAAATAGGCTCTGTAAAAATAGTAGCACTCGGCATCCTAATTGCCATTATCGGCTATTTGGCCGTATTAATGACCTATGCCATGTTGGCCATTATCGGTTTTGGGCTTATTGGTCTCGGTTTTTCGGTTATCGTTCCCGAATTATTTCGAATTGGCGGCAACGTGAAAGGCATTGATTCTTCTCAAGGTGTTTCCTTTATTGCCGGTACAGGATATTCAGGTTTTTTGGTGGCACCCCCGATCCTTGGCTTTTTGGCCGATGCGGTTTCTTTAAAACTCAGTTTTACAGTGTTACTCGGGTGTGCCGTCTTGGTACTGATCGCCACCTATTTTTTAGGAAAGAGAAGCCGTTAATTAGTCTTCACTTCGATGTTCGTAAAATGCAATTTAAAACTACCATCCTCATTTTTATGCATTTTTGCCAGCTTTAGACCGCCACTTTCAATATAGTCTTCCCAAGTAGTTACCATAGAAGGTTTTGGCTGATTGCCTTTTCGATACACCCATTCTTTTATGAGGTAATCGTCCCCAAAATAAAAATCATACGCGTCCCCAGGAGTATAACCTCCCACGTTGCCATATACTATGGTCAATTTGTGCATCGATTTTTTACTCAAAGGGGCCACCGAATTCATCGCATAGGTGGACGTAAAGTTCGATTTGTCCCACATGAGCTGAAAAGGGGCCAAAAACCAATATTTATCATTGATGAATCCTGCGTTGGTCTTATTCGCGATACTGTCCATATCTGACCAGTTGTAGGTCAAGGTATCGGTGGCGGAGATGGCTGTAATATCATTTTTTCCGGGTCTCCAGATCCAGGTACGTTCAGAATGTGAGGTGCCACGATCTACATTGAAGGTGAATTTTAATTCTTTGACGTTCTTCCAATTGGCAAAACCATTGGCTTGTGCTATTTGCTCTAGAATATCGCTTTCTTGAACAGGGTTTAAATGGTCAACCACGCTGACCAAGGTAAAGCCCATCGTAAGCATAGAGACCAATACGAGTACTACTGTAATTTTCTTCATCACGGTGCGTTTTCTTCAAAGATAATCGCTTTTCTCAATCAATTCAAAAAATAGCGGTCTTTTAGTAAAGACTATTTCGCGATAAATTCACTAATTTTGATTTTTCAAAAAAACATTCAATGAGTTCAAAAAAAGGAAAAGTACAGGAAGCAATCGATGAAAAGTTTTTGGAGGAACGAAAGGTATTTCTTTGGGGCATGGTCGATGATAATTCGGCCAAGCATGTAATAGATCGTTTGATGTATTTAGACATGCAGAATACGAAGGAAATTCAACTGTTCATCAACAGTCCTGGGGGCTATGTTACCTCAGGTTTTGCGATATACGATACCATCAAAGCGTTAAAAAGCCCCGTGTCGACTATCTGTACGGGACTCGCCGCTTCCATGGGTTCGATTTTGCTTTCGGTCGGTAAAAAGGGCAAACGGTTTATTCAACCGCATGCCCAGGTAATGATCCACCAACCAAGCGGAGGGGCCAGGGGGCAGGCTTCCAATATTGAAATTCAGGCGAAGGAGATTATAAAGACAAAAGAGCTGAGTGCCCGTATCTTGGCCGACAATTGTGGTCAGGATTATGAAAAGGTGCTGCGCGATTTTGATAGGGATTATTGGATGAACGCCGAAGAATCGATTAAATATGGTATTGTCGACGGTATCTTAAAGTAAGATAGATCGCTTGTATAAAAAAGAAGAGTCCTTCATATTTTGTTTATGAAGGACTCTTTTTTGGATATATATAGACGCTTACGCGGGATGTACAGTATATACGTACGAAATGGCCCGTTTGGATCGAATTAGGAAATCATACGGCAAACCATGTCGCGTGATGCCTTAAATAGTCAAATTTTGGTACATTTACCGCTTAACCATGGCGCCAACAGAATACTATGCGACAAACCCCCAAAACCATTGCGATCATCGGATCAGGACTCGTTGGATCATTATTGGCGATTTACTTAAAAAAGCTGGGTCATACCGTAACGGTGTTTGACAGACGACCCGATATTCGCACGATTACATTTTCGGGAAGATCTATCAACTTGGCCATGAGCAATCGAGGATGGACCACGCTTCAGGCCATCGGAATCGAGGACGAAATCAAAAAATTAGCCATTCCGTTAGACAAACGCGCGTTGCATGTAATCGGCAAACCTGAATATTTTCAAAAATATGGCAAGGAAGGGGAGGCCATTTGGTCAATATCACGCGGCGTGCTAAATCGAAAGATGATCGACCTCGCTGAAAATGCCGGGGTTGAATTTCGGTTTGAGGAAAAGGTCTGGGACGTGAATTTGGCAGAGGCCAAAGTATACACTGGGGAAAGTGAAAAAAGTGCATGGCAGGAATATGCCTTTGATATGATTTTCGGCTGTGACGGAGCCTTTTCAAGGGTGCGGCATAAGATGCAGCGTCGAAGCCGTTTCGATTACTCCCAGGATTTTATCGATGTGGGGTATAAGGAACTTACGATCGCCCCAAATTCAGATGGCACCCATAAGTTAGACAAACATTCATTTCATATTTGGCCAAGGGGGAATTTCATGTTGATCGCTATGCCCAATCTTGATGGAAGTTTTACCTGCACGCTTTTTCTTCCCTTCGAAGGGGAAATATCGTTTGATAAAATCACCACTAGGGCCGAGGCACGATCCTTTTTTACCACCTATTTTCCCAATGTAATGATGGATATCGAAAACTTGACCGAGGACTTCTTCAAGAACCCGACAAGCGCCATGGTCACCATGAAATGTTACCCTTGGACCTATTGGGACAAAGTAGCCTTGGTGGGTGATTCTGCCCATGCGGTCGTGCCCTTTTTCGGTCAAGGAATGAACGCGGGTTTTGAGGATATCTTTGTACTGGATCAATTGATCCATGCACATGGGGATGATTGGCTCGGCATTTTTGGGGAGTACCAAAAACGGCGAAAGCCGAATACCGACGCAATTGCCGAGCTAAGCTATCGTAATTTTATTGAAATGAGCAGTAAAACGGCGGATCCAAAATTTATACTCCAGAAAAAAATTGAAAAGCATTTTGCTGAAAAGTACCCTGAAAAATGGATTCCGGTGTACTCCCGTGTGACTTTTTCAAACCGACCGTATGCAGAAGCCTTGGCAATTGGGGATGCCCAGGAAAAGATTATGCAGGAAATCATGAAGATTCCGAATATTGAGGAGAAATGGGACAGTTCAGAAATAGAAAGAATACTATTGGCCCAATTATAGGGCTTTATTGATACTACAAGACCACGTAAGCGGCACCGACCACTTGACCAACGGAAGGCACATCTTCTTAGTTATATCGAAGATTCTAGGGGCAACGTACCTACTGGTTTCGGATGTTAAACCCTGCTTGCCAACGATGCAAAAAAAAACCATCCGCTGGTTAACGGATGGCTGTGATATGAGTTAGTTTGGATATCCTATAATTTTGTGAACATCTTGTTCATTTTTTCTTGCTCTTCTTCAGCAAGAACGGGATCCACTAGGATGCGTCCACTGTGTTCGTCGGTAATTATTTTTTTACGAGTGGCGATTTCAACCTGAACTTGGGGAGGTATCGTAAAGAATGATCCTCCGGAGGCACCACGCTCGATCGGCACAACGGCAAGGCCGTTTTTTACATTGTTGCGGATGCGTGCATAGGCTTTTACCAGACGCTCGTCAATGTTTTCTTGGTAATCGGCTGATTTTTCCAATAGTGACTTTTCTTCTTTTTCCGTTTCGGCAAGAATGGCGTTTAATTCGTTCTTCTTATGTTTTAGATGCTCTTCCCGCTCCACCAATTTTTCCTTTGTTCCGGCAATCACTTCTTTTTTCTGTTCTATCTGAACTTTGAATTCCTTGATGTTCTTATCGGCCAATTGAATTTCAAGTTCTTGAAATTCAAGTTCTTTGGTAATCGAATTGAATTCCCGACTGTTCCTTACATTCTTTTGTTGATCGGTATATTTTTTCATCAAAGTCTTCGCCTCATCGATCAGATTCTTTTTGGCGGTGATTTCGAAGTTGATGGTTTCCAGATCGGTCTTTAGCTTGTCCATTCTTGTTCTAAGTCCTAGAACATCATCCTCGAGATCCATTACTTCCAATGGAAGCTCTCCACGAACATTCCGAATTTCATCAATCCGTGAATCTATTAATTGCAAATCATAGAGTGCCCTTAATTTATCTTCGACGGTAACTTCTGCTTTCTTTGACATATTTATAAATACTTGATGGGATTGGTTTTACTTGCCGATAAACGGATTGCAAAATTAGGAATTTTTTTGATAAGATAATCAACTAAAAGGTTTTTTGTAAACTGCTCGGTTTCATAGTGTCCGATATCGGCGATTACCATGGTATCTTCGGCTTCGAAGAATTGATGGTATTTAATGTCAGCACTGATAAAAATATCGGCACCTGCAGCCTTTGCTGCCGAAATGGCAAAGGCGCCACTTCCTCCCAAAACAGCCACTTTTTGAATTTTCTTGCCCAACAAGGCCGAATGGCGTATACAAGCTGCATGCATGGTCTTCTTGATATGGTTTAAAAATTCGATGGGTTCCCAGGCCTCTTCGAGAATACCGATCATGCCCATGCCAATTTCAGGATTTAAATTTTCAAGGGTTGTGATTTCATACGCGACTTCTTCATAAGGATGGTTTTGTAAAAGGGCCTGTAGCACATGTTTTTGCTTTGCCTTGGGGAAAATAACGGTGATTTGCATTTCCTTTTCAAGGTGAGTGATCCCAATTTCACCTTTAATCGGATTGGCATGTTCGCCTGCCAGATAACTCCCGATACCTTCGCTACGAAAACTACAATTACTATACTTCCCCATTGTACCTGCCCCTGCCAGAAAGAGCGCCTCCAATAATTGGTCGGCATCTGCCAGGGGCACATAGGTCGATAATTTTTTGATAGTACCTTGTTGCGGGATAAGCACCTTGGCCTGGGTAACTCCAATGATCTCGCAGATCTTGGCGTTTACCCCAAGTACTGAATTATCCAAGGCAGTGTGCATGCTGTAAATGGCGATGTCATGTTTGAGGGCCTTTATGACGACCCGCTCTACATAATCGGCACCTGTTAATTTTTTTAATCCCTTGAAAATGATAGGATGAAAGCTCACTATCAAGTTGCAGTTTTGGCTTATAGCCTCATCGATGACCGATTCTAACGTATCCAAGGTTACCAAGATACCAGTGACCTTGCTGTTTGAGTCGCCGACTAGGAGGCCCACATTGTCAAAATCCTCGGCGTAGGCCAACGGGGCCAATTCCTCCAAAATAGCAGTAACTTCTTTTACGATCATTTTAATATTTTATATGCCCTTAAAGATAAAATATTATATTTTCGTTCCCGTGCAACTCCTAAGAAAAATAGCATTTCCCATAGCAATCGTATATGCCGCCGTAGTGTATATTCGAAACTATTTATACGATTTGGGTATTCTTAAATCGAGATCCTTTGCGATTCCCACGCTTTGTATTGGGAATCTAAGTATGGGTGGCACTGGCAAAACCCCCATGGCCGAATATCTTATCACAATCCTAAAGGATACCTACAAAGTCGCCTTTCTCAGTAGAGGGTATAAACGCCGGTCCCAGGGCTTCGTATTGGCTTCGTCGAAAAGTAAGGTTGAAGAAATTGGCGATGAGCCTTTTCAAATACACACTAAATTCCCAACGGTCCTAGTGGCAGTCGATGCCAATAGGACACGTGGTATCATGACCTTGCAAAAAGAGGCAAATCCCGATATAATCGTTTTGGATGATGCCTTTCAGCATCGAAAGGTTACTGCTGGTTTTAATATGCTACTGACCTCTTATGGCAAACTGTACTGTGATGATCATTATTTTCCGACAGGAAATCTTCGTGATAGTAGGAGGGAAGCAAAACGTGCAGATCTTATCATCGTTACAAAATGCCCTCCAAAGCTATCACAAAACGACCAGGGCGAGATCTTAAAAAAACTCCGGCCGAAGTCAGGACAAAGGGTATTATTTAGCTATTTGGAATATGGATCCCATGTAGAAGGCGAGCGTAGCAGATTATCGTTGGCTTCAATAAAAAGTAAGAAAGTTACCTTGGTAACCGGAATTGCCGATTCCGAACCATTGGTAGCCTATCTAAATGACGCAGGGATTTCATTTGAACATTTTGATTTCCCGGATCATCATTTTTTTTCGCCCCAGGAAATAACGCTTTTTAATTCGAAGGAATGCGTGCTTACCACCGAAAAGGATTATGCTCGCTTACAGGGGCATGTAACGAACCTTTATTATCTTTCGATAAAACATGGTTTTTTAAATCAGGGTGAAACCATCTTGAAGAATGCCCTGCATCATTTTATGATGCAGTATTCCTAAGGCCTTTGTCAAAGATATTCTCACCTATTTTTTGGTAGAATACCTCGGGTTTAAATGGTTTGGTGACGACATCGTCACATCCGGCGGCATAGAAAGCTTCCAAACTGTCATCTAAGGAGATGGCGGTCAAGGCGATTATGGGTGTTTTAATGTCGAATTTGCGTATTTCGATGGTCGCTTCCTCCCCGCTGATGCCTGGCATATGGATATCCATCAAAATGGCGTCATAGGTATTGTTTTTGGCCATTTCAATTGCCTCGGTCCCATTATTCGCAATATCACTTGTGATTTCCTTTTTCGACAACATCTTCTTTGTGATTACCTGGTTGATTTTATTGTCCTCGACAATCAACAGATGTAGCCCCTTAAAGTCATATTCCTTGTCGGTAATTTCAAAAGGGATGTCATCGACCACGCTATCCTTGCTTTTTACTTTAAGTTCAAAGAAGAACGAGCTGCCCTCGCCGAGTACACTTTTCAGCTGTATTTGGCTTTCGAAGAGGCCAAGAAGACTTTTTACAATGGTGAGTCCGAGACCGGTTCCGCCGTACTCGCGGTTAATTTGGATAGAGCCTTGTTCAAAACCTTCAAAAATATTCTCTTGTTGTTCTTCCGAAATACCTATGCCGGTATCGGCTACTTCAAAATATAAAGACACATCGTCTTCAACTTTTTTAAGCAATTTGGCAAGGACTTTTACCTCTCCGTTTTTTGTAAACTTGATCGCATTCCCTATCAAATTCATAAATACTTGCGACAGTTTAAGTGGATCGCCCAACAAATGTCCTGGGATATCATCATCATAATCTAGAATGATCTTTGTTTTGTTGACCTTGGCACTTTGTTGCAGGGAGTCGATAACTTCTTTGAGTACCTTTTTCAAATTGAATTCAATTTTCAAGGTCTCAAGTTTGTTGGCGTCAATTTTATTGATCTGAAGAATATCATTTATGAAATTCAAAAGGTAATCTCCCGAAAACTTTAAGGCCTTTAGGTGTTCTTTTTGATTTTCACTTGGATTTTCCTCCAAAAGTAGATGTGTCAGCCCGGTAACTGCATAGAGTGGCGTTCGTAATTCATGGCTTACCGTGGATAAGAAATTGGTCTTGGCCTCCATGGCACTTACCGCGGCATCCCGTGCATATTGCAATTCCCGGTTCTTTGTCTGCAAAAGGTCATTGGTGCGAAGCTTTATTTGGTTATTCCGGTAGAGCGAAACGGCCAATAATGAAATGATCATTAGGAAAGCTGAGGTTAAAATAACCGCAAGCTCTGATCGGTTCGCCGACTGGCCCAATTCTTCAAGTCGAATATCCTGACGCTTTATTTCTTCGCCCAACTGCTCAATGTGAATTTTGTTGCCCGTGTTGGCGACATTGAGTGCCATGTCACTTGTGTAGAGTGAGTCGCGAAACTTCAGTAGGACCTGAGATCGTTCATAGGCGAGATTGTATTTGCCTAATTTCGCATAGGTCAGTCCCAATTGTTCGTTGGCCTCGAGCACTTCATCGGAAAACTGCTTTTCCAATGCCAATTTTAAGGCGTTTTTGCCCATAACAATGCTTTCGCTCAAACTGTCGATCAAATAATTCATTTTGGAAAGACCGAGATACGCTCGTGTAGTCAAATAATCCTTCTCTTTGGGATCGGTATTTATAATCAGGGAATTGAAGTTCTTGGAAGCACCATCATATTTCCCAAGATTCAAATAGATATTACCTTCTGCCAGTGAAATATTATTGAAAAAATTACGATTGTTGTTGAGTTGTTTGGCCTCTTCTAGAAAATAAATGGCCTGAAAATTTTTGCCGTCCTGATAGAGGCGAATGGCTTCCAGATATTTTTGCATGGCACTCCCGTATGGGTATTCTACACCTCTCAATAATACATTGGCCCTATCTGAATAAAAGAGCGCCTTCTCGTCTTCATGCAGTTTTAAATAAAGGATGGCGAACATGTGATAACAATCGATCAAGCCTTTGACATCCTCATTTTTTTCTGCGATTTCGGCAGCTTTATCAAGGGTTTCCAGGGCGGGACCAAGTTGATTTCTGTTCTTGAATTCGGTGGCCTGTTCAAAATAATAGGCGATATCCTTTTGGAGCGTATCATTCGTTTGTCCATAAGCCGTTTGGGCTATCAACAGAAGTGTAAATAACCTTAGGGCTTTTTTAAGGGTTTTATGTTGACTTTTTATGCTCAAACGTATTGTTTATGGATCAGTAAATTTATTAGATCAATTACCCGGCTGCTATAGCCAGTTTCGTTATCATACCAACCTATTATTTTTACCATTTTCCCAATGACCGAGGTCATCAAAGAATCAAACGTACAGGAATAGGAACTATTGTTTATATCTATTGATACTATAGGGTCTTTCGTATAAAAAAGTATGTTTTTTAGTTCATTTTTTGAAATACGTTCAAAAGTATCATTAATTTCCTGAATACTAGTCACTTTAGAAACATTCAGGGTGATGTCGGTCAAGGAGCCATTTGCCACGGGGACACGTATGCCACAGCCCCCGATTACACCCGCAAGTTCTGGAAAGATTTTGGTGAGGGCTTTCGCGGCCCCGGTGGTAGTGGGTATGATTGATTGCCCTGCTGCCCGGGCCCTTCGAAGATCGTGATGTGGTTGGTCATGTAAACTCTGGTCACTCGTATACGAATGGATGGTCGTGATATAGGCTTGTTCAATGCCACAGAGCGCTTGCATGACCTTGATCATGGGCGCTGCATTATTGGTAGTGCAGGAGGCGTTTGAGAGAATGTGATCCTCCTTTGTGATACTGGCTTCATTGACCCCAAGTACGACTATTTTGATGTCGTCGTCGGCAGGTGGTACGCACAGGATCACTTTTTTTGCCCCGTTGGCAAGATGATACCGAAGCATTTCGGCAACTTTAAATTTTCCGGTACATTCAATCACGATTTCGACCCCATGTGCCTTCCAGTCAATACCTTGGGGCGTCTCATGCTTCATGACCGCGACAGGTTGGCCTTGAACCAGGATGCTATGCGGGGTATAGGAAATTTCCTTTTGGAAGACTCCGTGAATACTGTCGTATTTTAACAAATGTGAAAGGGTCCTGGCATCTGACAGGTCATTGATGGCGGCCACTTCGAGATGGGGTTGTTCACTTAACAACCTAAACAAGGTCCTGCCTATCCTTCCGAAACCATTAATACCGATGATGGTTTTTTCCATTTGATCAAAAATCACGTTAATCCAAATCTGGGTCGGGATGATCCAGGAGCTATTTTTAAAATCTCAATCCTTAATCGATGTGCTTGTGCGCCTTATAGGAAGATCTGACCAATGCGCCGCTTTCTACATGGCGAAATCCCATGTCACGTCCGATTGTCTCGTATTTTGTGAATTGTTCAGGGAGAATGAATTCTTTCACCGGTAAATGTTTTTTGGAAGGTTGAAGGTATTGGCCGATGGTTACTACATCAACATTGGCTTTTCTGAGGTCTTCCATTGTTTGTATTACCTCCGCCTCCTGCTCTCCAAGGCCCAACATTATGCCCGATTTGGTGCGATTGACACCATTGGCCCTTAAATACCGGAGCACCTCCAAGCTACGTTCGTATTTGGCCTGAATGCGCACCTCACGCGTAAGCCGTTTAACGGTTTCCATATTATGTGATACTACTTCGGGGGCAACACCGATGATTCGGTCTAAGTGTCGTTCGATTCCCTGAAAGTCAGGTATTAGGGTTTCTAAAGTGGTTTGAGGGTTCATTCTACGGATGGCGTTTACCGTTTCGGCCCATATAATAGACCCCATATCCCTAAGGTCGTCCCGATCTACCGAGGTGATAACGGCATGCTTGATACCCATGATCTTGATCGATCGTGCCACTTTTTCAGGTTCGGCCCAATCGACATTCCCTGGTCTACCTGTCATGACACCACAAAAGCCACAGGAACGTGTACAAACATTTCCTAAGATCATAAATGTGGCGGTACCTTCTCCCCAGCATTCACCCATATTCGGACAACTTCCCGAAGTGCAAATGGTATGAAGATCGTACTTTTCGACCAGACCCCTTAATTGCGTATATTTTTGGCCCGTAGGCAGTTTTACACGTAACCATTTGGGCTTGCCTTTCTCAGGAAGAACGTTGGCTGTTGTACTTGTGCTCATGCAAGAATTTTTAACAAATATACGAACTAATCAGGTAGTGCATTCGTAAAGTGGTATCCAGAAAAATGGCGATTTGCCAAGAATCTGAACCATCATGGAGGTTTATAAGGGGTAACCTGCCAATTTTATTCATACATGTCGTGCAAATCGGTATTGCAAAGCGCTATAAAAAATTCACTTATTTTCAAGGTGAGGTCCTTGAAAAAACGTGCCCCTTTTTCCTTCGAGGATTTATGGGGATTTCCAGACCCGGTATCCTTGCTGATTTGTGACCATTTCCGCTCTGCCCAGACCCATCCTTCTGAATACGACTTGATTTTGTGTTTTCTAGACGTACCATCTCCCCATTTCTCAGGCGGAAGTACCAAATCTGGCCGTAAATGTAGCATTAAGCTGGTTTCCATTTCATCAGCATGGTCGCCTTTTTCCTCAAAATAGTTATCCTTGTCGACAGCCAAGGGAAAAAAGGTAAAGCTGATAAACATCTTCGGAAATTTCAATCCCAATTCACGAATCATCGGTTTAAAGTCATTTCCGCCATGGCCATTAAAAATGACCAATTTGTAGATGCCCTGTCGCTCTAAAACTTGAATAATATCGGTAAGAATGGCAAGCTGTGTACTGGGATTCAGGTTGATATCCAAATAAATATCCGATTGCCCGGTATTCACACCAAATGGAAGGGTGGGCAATACAATTACCTTGGCCCCTTTCTCCCAGGCAAGCCTTGCCGATTCGGCCGTTAAATGTTCGGCTTGTATGTTATCGGTGGCATATGGCAAGTGGTAGTTATGGGCCTCGGTTGCTCCCCAAGGTAAAATGGCGAGCTCAAATCGCGTCTCTTTTAATGCTTCCCAATTGGTTTCCGCTAAAATGTATGGTCTCATGATCGTAGTTGCTTTCCTATGTTATCCGGAATTCGATTATAGGCTATAAAGGTAAAATAAATTCCGCCCCAGGCCGTTGCCATGAAATAGAGATTTACCAGCCAACTTCCCCAGGGCAGGTAGGCATTTATGCCAAACCAATCTCCTGTAATAAAAATAAATGCCATGCCGAAGGCCGCTCTCCCAAGCTCGATCCATACTGCATATTTGGCCCGGTCCATTAGACTAGTATACCCATAAATTCCCATAAAGATAAAGGTACCGAAGGTGAGTAAACCACGAAAGCCAATGTTCGAATAGTTGTAGAACATAAATAACAATAAGCCCGTGGTGGCCAAAACTTGAAAGATGGCATACCCGTTCAATGCTTTTGAAGTGGGTGTTGTATAGCGTTCAAAAGTGTACACGTCTTTGATAGCATCTAAGGGATAGGCCTTTTTTACATCGCTGGGTCGCCATCCGGTAGGCATAAACCAAATCCGTATTTTGTCCCAATAGTTGTTGGTATGCCAAGCATCCTTGCACAATTGCCAAAGGTGCTGAAAATTTATAAGGATGGGATTCCATGTTTTTGCAGGCTTTAAAACCCCATATTGTGGAGGTGCCTCGACAAGTTCTTCCTGAAAAGTACCGAATAAACGATCCCAAACACACAAAATCTGCCCTAGGTTTTTATCGATATATTCCGGGTTAATGGCGTGGTGAACCCGATGTTGTGATGGTGTTACGATTACGTATTCGAGCCAACCCAATTTTCCGATATGTTGTGTGTGGTACCAAAATTGGGCGAAAAGATGAATGGGGGCAAGAATTGCGATGATTTCGGCAGGTACGCCCAAAATGGCGGCGGGAACGAGTAAAAAAGGAAAATAACCGATAAGATTCGAAATCGATTGACGCAAGGCACATGCCAAATTGAACTCCTCACTACTGTGATGAATTACATGTTGGTTCCAAAAGAAATTTACTTTATGGCTTAAACGATGGTTCCAATATCCCGCAAAATCGATTGCAATAAAAGCAATCAGCCAAACGGCCCAAGTAGCCTTAATTTCGGTCACTGCCAAATGTTCGAGCAAAAACGGATAGGTAACGATAATTACCCCAAGTCCCAAGGAATCCTTAATTATATTGGTCAATCCAGAGCTAATGCCTGAAACCGAGTCCATAACCTTATGCTTTTGATCCTTCACAAAATAACCATAGGCTATTTCGGCGACCAATAATAGTATGAAAAAAGGGATGGCGTACAACAGCGCCTTTGCATAGGTTTCCATAGGCAATCGACTATCTTGAAAACAAAGATACGTTGAATTACAAATTCTATAAAATCCGATTGAAAGGCAAATTCATCGAAACGGGCATTTTTTGGCCGTAATTTCGATATGTCGAGAAAGTAGGGAGATTATATCGGTTGTGAAACACGCTACTGCTCATCGCGAAAAATAAAACCTTGGCCGTGTACGTTATCGATTTTAAGCGAGGGATCCTTTTCCAAATATTTTCGAAGGTGGGTAATAAAGACATTTAGGCTTTTTTGATTGAAATAATCGTTTTTGCGCCAGATTCCGATTAAGATGTCCTTATGTCGGCAGAGCTTGTTCTTGTGGGTGACAAGAAATTCCAAAACTTCGTTTTCCTTGGTAGTCAAATGAATGATTTCGTCATTATATATCAATTCCTGATTCAGGCTGTTGTATAGATAGGCCCCCAGTTTATAATCGTTTTTTGGCAAGATTTCACTGGTGGTGGGAGATAGCCGCGACAATAGCATTTCGATCCTTATAACCAATTCTTCTTCGTCGATCGGCTTTTTCAAGTAGTCGACCGCACCAAGTGAAAACCCCTTAAGAACATCGATCTTTAGCGACTTGGCACTTAGAAAGATAAACGGAAGGGTGGAATTTCTGATTTTCATTTCCTTGGCCAACGTAAAACCATCCATTTCGGGCATCATTACGTCTAAAATACCAAGGTCAAAGGTATTCGAATCCATTTCATCCAAGGCTATCTTACCATTTTTGGCCCACGTAATCCCGAATCCTTTCATTTGGAGGTATTCAGAAAGTAAATAGCCCAAGGAAGGATCATCCTCGACCAACAGTATGCTATAAATTTCATCTGCCATTGCGCAAAGGTATTGAGAGTTTCACTATGGTGCCTTTATTTATTTCACTTTCAATGGCTACTTTTCCCTTAAGGTTTTCTACGACTTTTTTTACATAACTAAGGCCAAGACCATAGCCTTTTACCTGATGTATATCCCCTTGGGCCACCCGATAATATTTTTTGAAAATATGACGCTTTTGATTGCTTTCGATTCCCTGCCCATTGTCTTTTACGCTTATGGTAAGTTGACCCTTGTTTATAGTTGTTTCAAGATGGATCTGTGGTTGCTTGGCATATTTTTTTGCATTGTCTAACAGATTGTTTATCGCATTTTCCAAGTGAAAGGTTTCGGCCTTTATCAGATATTTACCCGACGCCAAGTTGTACGTGAATTGCACATTTTCGATAGAGGTGAGCAATTTGAATTCCTCACAGAGCTTTTGCAAATAAGGCTTAAAATCGATTATTTGTAAGCTGAATACCTCTTTTTTCCCTTCCAGGCTTGCCAGTTCCAGGACTTTATCGATATGCTCGGTCAATTTATGTACCTGTTGTCGAATAATCGTTAAAATAGGTTTTTGACTACTGTTGACATGTTCATCAAGAATTTTGGTTGCCAAACCAATCGAAAATACTGGAGTCTTCAATTCATGGGTTAGATTGTTTATAAATTCATTGGTCGTAGTAATGAGATTTCGTTGCCAGTAATAGGTTCTTAGGACCCATATCACCGTGATTAAAATTCCGATTAGAAAAAGTATGCTTGGAAGGGTTAGACCGCTCAATTTTGACAAAAAATACGTATTCAAGTCCCTAAAGCGTAGTTCTAATATCAGTTTTTCCTGCACGAGTTCGGGCAAATAACCGACAAGGGCTATTGGATAGGTTGCCAGACGCTCTTCATTCTCAAAAGACACCGGCGATTTAAGATAGAATGTCGAGTCCCTGGCATATAGCGTATACGTGAAATCCGAATCGATACCATTTTGTACGAGCCGCTGGGTAATATAATCATTTAAAAATCGACTTGAGGCATTCGCAATACTATCTACACTTGTCTTAAAATTGCTATTATCCTTCTTTAAAGCACGTCCAATTAAGTAGGTCAGTTCGTTGGTGTTGCTTAATTCTGATTTGATGGTCTCACTGGTCTGTCCTATTTTTTTGTTGAATTGTACTTTCGCAAGATTTAAACCCACCTGGAGATATTGGTACTGTACAATCGCCAGCCCTAGAATCGAGACAATGAATATTATTATATAAATGTTTCTTTTGTTCATGCGCTTTACGAAATAACCTAAAATAGCGTATCTATTAATACATATTAATTTTTCATTAACTTATTTAATTTCTCCTTAACCTTATTTAGCCTATAGTTAATCGAATGATAGCCCTACCATCATTACTTTAGCCCTGAGTTAATTAAGAGTTAGTATTTGTTTATCATAAAGAGGGTATAAAGGCTGGTCGTTGTTGATTGGCCTTTTTATCAAATCAAGACCGACCAAACCATGCGTATAATTTCAAAGAATAATAGCCTGTTTTTTTTAATTGTGCTTTGCCTAATCGGATACCGATCGCATGCCCAAGGATGTGTGGCCATTCGACACTTTTCTTCCTGCGTGGGTACGAGCCTTGAAGCAAATCAATTGCAGCCAGGAGATTTGCAATTGGGAGTGAACTACCGCTATTTTAAGTCTTTCCGCCACTTTAGGGGCACCACCGAAGAAGCGGATCGAGTTACCAATAATACAGAGGTAATTAACCAGGCAAACGCCTGGGATTTCTTTTTGACGTATGGCCTTTCAGATCGGTGGTATGCAAGTATGACGCTACCTACTGTAATCAATTCAAGATCTTCCTTGTATGAGCACGGAAGGGATGAGCGCCATAGTAGTTACTCGCGGGGCCTTGCCGATATTCGAATCGGAGTAGGCTATTGGTTGTTAAACATGGAAAGCAATCCGAATGGCAATGTTGCTATTGGCTTCGGAATTAAGCTGCCGACAGGGAATTTCAACGCCTCTGATATTTTTTATAACGTTGGCCCCGAAGGAAGTCCGGAAGTTCGTCCTGTAGACCAATCGATTCAACCGGGAGACGGCGGTTTTGGTATTACGCTTGATGCGCAATTTTATCAAAAGCTGGCTAACAAACTATTTGCCTACGGAGGCGGTTTTTATCTTTTGAACCCTCGCGAAACAAACGGTATACGCACTTTTAGGGAGACTTTAAGTCCGCTTTTGGCCAATGAAGCCATCATGGCCGTTCCTGATCAATATTCCATACGGGCCGGATTTAGTTATTCTATTAACGATTTTATTTCTTCTTCCCTTGGGGCGAGATTCGATTGTGTGCCTATACGGGATCTTATTGGGGGAAATGAAGGATTTCGAAGACCTGGTAACGTACTTTCAATAGACCCAGGAATTAGTTTTATGAAAAATAATTTTTCACTGAATCTTAATCTTCCTTTTGCGATTCGACGTGATCGTCCCCAGAGTATTACCGATAAACAGACCGAGGCCATGACGGGAACTCCAAGGGCCGGAGATGCCGCCTTTGCCGATTATGTTTTGAATATTGGTATTAGTTATCGATTTTCAAACAACAAGATCAAGTTAGATCCAGCACTTCAGGAAAATTTAAAAAATTGAGATATTGAAACCGATTTAATCAAGGAGACCATGAATTTGACTAGAAATAAATTGCTTACTGCGTCTACAGGGATTGTTTACTTATGGTTCGGGGCCTTAAAATTTATTCCCAATCTAAGTCCGGCCGAGCATTTGGCACAAGATACGATTCATGAACTGACCTTTGGTCTGCTAGATGCCCGCGTTTCAATACTACTTCTTGCAATTTTGGAAACCGGTATCGGGCTATTCCTGCTGTTAAACTACTTTAAACGAATAATTCTCCCACTTGCAATAGGTCATATTATACTGACCTTCACGCCGGTTTTTCTTTTCCCTCATCTGGTTTTTGGCGATGCGCCCTTTTCGTTAACGATTTTAGGCCAGTATATTACAAAAAACATTATTATTCTGAGTGTTTTGGTATATGAATATATCGAAATAAGACAAGGTGTTATTGAAGATCCCTTGCCAAAAAGACCTGTTGAAAATACCGTTGAGCAAGCGTTTGAAAAAAGAAATTTAGAACGCCAGCTTAATTAAAAGGTCCAATCATGATATGCGCCCGATAGGTGCCAGGGTCCATTAACCAAGGCATTCCCTTAGCATGCGGTTTTGTTGGCAATCCTGTTGATTCAGGCGTAGCAAACGGCGTATAGATCACGTAACGATATTGGCCGTCGGCCAATTCCCCAGTCGTTTTGTCGTAGGCGGAATCACTTCCATAATATACATACAACATACTAGGTTCTTTTGGCATTTCTATCTTTCCTTCAGCTACTTCTGCCCCTCTTATCTCTTGTTTTTCCTTAAAATCCTTCCCTTCGGCGGTGAGCTCACGACTTCTTTTCATAAAAGGCTCGAGTTTTTTTGAATAACAGGCGACGCTAATCCCTTCCTTGGCGGGATCATCGGCTATGCAGACAAGATTATTGGTGCCTTCCTTTAGTACGACAAATTCCCCGGAGGCATCATAGCCGTAGACCATGGCCGCTGCTTTATCCTCTTCCGGGGCTGGCAGTAACGCTGTTTTGATTTGGATATCGGAGGCTAGTATTTCAGGTTTTTTTTCCTGGGCCATTGCCTGGAAGGATATCACCAATCCCAAGCAGATCAGCATTTTTTTCATGATATTCAATTTTTTAAATAGTTAGAATTCCTAAGGAATTTTATTGTTTTAACCTCAACCCTGTTATGCTAGGCTCCCGATATAAAAATGATGACCTGCCCTTCCTGGAGGGTATCATAAAACACATCTTGAATTGACCGATGGTTCAACACTTTAGGGATGCCTATAAGGGTTTACGTCCCGAAATAATATTGTAAAGAATAACGATCACGGCAATTACGAGAAGAATATGGATCAAGCTACTAGTCGCCAAGCCGGGTACCAGGCCTAACATTCCTAAAAGCCAGATAATAATACAAATAACGGCAACTAGCCAAAGAAGACTTCTCATGGTGGATGGTTTTAAGTTAGTTACTAATATAGGAAAGTTTGTCTGATCTTTCGATTCTTTTAGTAAAAAGCTTGACCGATTTCGACACGAAAGCGCTAACCAAACGAACCAGAAAGACCTGTCCTAGTTTAATGGGGCGCTATTTCTCATTAAAAACCGGAACCTGATCACTGGGATAAGACACGTAGTTATACGCTTTTAATTTCTTATTCAAAACTTGCCAAACTCTTTTCCAAGGTCTCGATTTTGGCCTGGGCATCGGCTTGTTTTTTGCGTTCAAGGGCAATTACAGGTTCCGGGGCGTTTTTCACAAATCGTTCGTTGTTAAGTTTCTTTAAAACAGAATTTAAAAAACCTTTAGTATAATCGAGCTCTTCCTGTATTTTACAAATTTCAGACCCAATATCAATAGCCCCTGCCATTGGGATGAAATATTCGTTGTTCGTTACCCGAAATGTTAGTGCTCCCTCAATAGGTTCCTTACGATAGTCAATG
This sequence comes from Flavobacteriales bacterium, assembly GCA_038316335.1. GTDB lineage: Bacteria > Bacteroidota > Bacteroidia > Flavobacteriales > Flavobacteriaceae > JALHST01. The sequence goes on along the minus strand of JBBQAM010000019.1, from coordinate 49,546 downwards.
TCGGAAATATTGGTAAGCTTTTGAATCATCTGATCCCAATCCCGCGTCACTTCACCGCTGTTCACTACTGACAACTTCAGGGGCTCTTTAATCGGAATGTTCTTTTCTTTTCGAATGGTTCGAATGCCGGCAATGACGTGGGAAGCGAAATCGAAACTGCTGATAAGTGATGTATCGAATTTTGACTGCTTTGGCCATTGGGCGACTATCAATGCCTGTTCCGGGGAACGTTGGCGAATGTGCTGCCATATTTCTTCGGTCAAGAAAGGCATAAAAGGATGAAGGAGTTTCAGATTTTGCTCGAGTATTAGAAGGACCGCCTCTAACGAAGTTTTGTCAATAGGTTCGCGATAAGCGGGTTTGATGATTTCCAATAGCCAAGAACTGTAATCGTCCCAAACTAATTTGTAAATGGCCATAAGGGCATCTGAAATACGGAATTTGCTGAAATGGTCCTCGATTTCCACCAATGTTTGGTTGAATTTTGATTGGTACCATGCGATTCCCAATTTTGAGGCTTGTGGCTGCTGGATATCTTCAACTTCCCAACTCTTCACGAGACGGAAACCATTCCAAATCTTATTGGCAAAATTCTTGCCTTGTTGGCATAGGTCTTCATCGAACATCAAATCATTGCCTGCGGCCGCACTCAATAGGAGTCCGACCCGGACCCCATCGGCACCATATTGTTCGATAAGGTGCAGGGCATCGGGGGAATTGCCCAAGGACTTTGACATTTTCCGCCGTTGTTTATCGCGGACAATCCCGGTGAAGTAAACATGCTCGAAGGGTTTTGATCCGCGAAATTCATAGCCTGCGATGATCATACGTGCTACCCAAAAAAAGATAATATCGGGTCCGGTGACCAGATCATTCGTGGGATAGTAATAGGCAATTTCTTCATTATCCGGTTCTAAAATACCATTGAAAACGGTCATGGGCCAAAGCCATGAAGAGAACCAGGTATCGACCACATCTTCATCTTGTCTCAGGTCTTTTAAGGACAAATGAATTTTGCCTGATTTTTCTTTTGCTAGCTTCAAGGCATCCTCCTCAGATGCGGCCACCACAAAATCATCTTGTGCGTCCCCGAAATAGTATGCCGGGATGCGCTGGCCCCACCATAGTTGTCGTGAGATGTTCCAATCGCGTATATTCTCCATCCAATGACGATAGGTGTTGTCAAACTTTTTTGGAAAAAACTTAATTTCCTGGGTTTCGAGTACTGCTTTAATGGCGGGCTTTACGAGATCTTCCATTTTTAAGAACCACTGATCCGACAACCGCGGCTCAATAACGGCTTTTGTACGTTCAGAGGTTCCGACTTTGTTCAAGTATGGCTCGGTCTTTACTAAATAGCCCTTTTCCTCCAACTCCCTCGCAATTGATTTTCTTACAACAAAACGGTCTTGACCCTCGTAATGAAGCCCGAAGGAGTTCAGGGTAGCATCTGCGTTAAAGATATCGATACTGGGCAGTTGGTGCTTTTCACCCAAGGCATGGTCATTTGTATCGTGGGCCGGCGTCACTTTCAGACACCCAGTTCCGAATTCAACATCTACATAATCATCTTGTATAATAGGGATCATACGATTACAAATAGGTACGATGGCCTTTTTTCCTTTTAAATGCAGGTAGCGTTTATCGGTAGGATGCACGCAAATTGCCGTATCGCCCAAGATGGTTTCGGGGCGGGTAGTGGCGATGGTGACCTTTTCGTCGGAGCCCTCGATTTTATAGGCTATGTAATATAGCAACCCCTGTTTTTCCTCGTAAACAACCTCCTCATCCGATAGGGTAGTCTGTGCCTCGGGATCCCAATTGACCATACGAAAACCACGATAAATCAGCCCTTTATTGAACAAATCTACAAATACCTTGATGACCGAGGCAGACATAGTGTCATCCATGGTAAATGCCGTACGATCCCAGTCACAAGAGCATCCTAGTTTTTTCAACTGTTCTAAAATGACGCCTCCATACTTTTGTTTCCAGTCCCAAGCGTGCTTTAAAAACTCCTCGCGGGAAATATCGGTCTTTTGAATGCCCTCCTCCTTTAATTTAGCCACCACTTTCGCCTCTGTCGCAATCGATGCATGATCGGTGCCAGGGACCCAACACGCATTTCTACCCATAAGACGGGCCCTTCGTATGAGTACGTCTTGCAAGGTATTATTCAGCATATGACCCATATGCAGTACGCCTGTAACATTGGGAGGTGGAATAACGATTGTATACGGTTTACGCGCATCAGGTGTTGAATGGAAGAAATTGTGCTTCATCCAATAGTCATACCAGCGGTCTTCAGCCTTTTGGGGCTCATATTTTGATGGAATCTCCATTTTTTGGAACGATTTTTGGTAATCCTCAGTCAGCGAATAAAATTCTTTGGACAAAGCGTCTTTCGATAGGCAGTCCTAGAGGATTTTTGCTAAAAGTAAATACGAAACAAAAATAAGTAACGTTATAACATAACAAAAGAATTTTGGAGGTTCATCGCAAAAGATTTACTTTTGAAATTCACCCAAAATCAAAAAATGATGAAAAAAATAGTACTTGTTTTATTTATTGGTATGTTGGGCTTTAGTCTAACTGCCCAAGATAAGAAGGCAAAAATCGAGTTTAAGGCCGAAACCATTGATTACGGAGTTATCGAAAAAGGCAGCGATGGTGTTCGCGTTTTCGAATTTACAAATACGGGCGATGCCCCCTTGATCATTAGCAAAGTGAGCTCAAGTTGTGGGTGTACCATACCAAAGTGGTCGAATGAGCCCATTCTTCCTGGAAAGAAAGGTGAAATTCAGGTAAAATATGACACCAACCGTGTAAATCCTATCAGAAAGGCCATTACGGTTATTTCCAATGCGGACACCCCTACTAAAGTCTTAAAGATTATTGGGGAAGTAAAGGCACCGGACGGCAAATAAATTATTCAATATTTTAATATAGATGCAGAACCCTGACCGAAACGTCAGGGTTTTTCTTTGAACATGTTTTTTAGTACATAGCTAAAGAGCAAATCTGAATGGTAACGTTCGATAAGTACTTTTATTCGTTTGCCTTCTTTTTCATTGAGCAGTTGCATGATTTCCTGAAGTTTGAAACTATGTATACTTTTGCCATTAACGGCAAGAATAACATCACCTTCCTGTAAACCGGCCGTCTCGGCCGGACTTCCTGCACGAATTCCCGATACCACAATTTCAGGAACTAGGCTAAGCCGCGTTTTGTTCTCGAATAGAATCTGTACATCCCCAAACGACTTTTCATCGTTTTTTACAACCCCACGTGCATCGGCGATACTTTCGGCGACATACCGAAGACCATCGTGCTGCAACTCGATACCACTCATATTGTAGTGAAATGGTTTATCAAAATTACCATTTTTACGGAGGGTTATTTGCTGGTTCGGGTAATCGAATATAATATTGAAACGTTTTAGTAGTTCCCCACCGATACTGCCATTGCGATTTCCTAATATTTTTAGGTCGCTAAACGATGCCAGGTTAGGAAAGGCCACTTTCGCGTCTTTTAGGACATAACTTCCTATCTTGATCTTATTGACCATGGTTCGTTTGCCAAAGATGTTGCCACTTAGTCCTTTTCCAAGGAAGTCGTCATAATTTTTTTCAGGAACCGCGATGTCATCGCTTTCGAATAGCCAGATTGCATCGCTACTACCGGTATCCATCAGCATTTTAATAGGAATATTTTTTGTGTCATTAAAATAGACTTCCCCATCTAAGTAAGCCTTCTTACTATTAATGGTCAGCGGAAGGGTTTCTCCTTTTCTTCCCTTTTTGTATTTATAGGAATCGGGGTCGTAGAATTTGATGGTTTTATTGCCATAATTAATGTCAACCACAAAGTCCCTGAATAGATCATAACCAATAATGCCATGAATTGGAATACCTAGTGTTGGGGAAAAATTCATATCCTTGTCCAGAACCACATAAAGCTGCTGGGTATGGTTTTCAATATTCCCCAATTTAAAATTATTATCAAGTGAATTGAGGGCTTGGATAGGTTCACCATCGCCGAGGCCTTGTATGGTGATTTCCGAAACGTTGTTGATCTGGATTGAATCCTGATCGGTCAGATTAAAGAGAATAGGCTTCCCGACCCCGGAATCCAAAATAAATGAGAGATCACTTCCATTTACTTCTATAGGAATGATCATGAGATTATTTATGAGTTCGAATTTAATCTTTTGGAACTTTTGTCCTGGCGGCAATTCGAACCCTTGTGACATTCCGTGAAAGGGAAGACACAATAAAAAGATTGCGAGACGAACCAAATGCGTTTTCAATGTACTTATTATTAATAAGTTACCTCTTTTAAAGTTACTAAATTATTTGAGAATACGGCATAAAATTAGCATTTAATCGTCAAAGTAATAAAATGAATGCCCTATTGCATTGTACCTGTGGTTTTCCCATTTTTGTGGAAAATAAAACCACTATGCCATCCGTATCTAAAAAAGGGCAAGCAATGCCTGAGTCTCCCATCAGAAAATTGGTGCCTTACGCCGAGGAGGCCAAAAAAAAGGGCATTAAGGTCATCCATCTAAATATCGGACAGCCCGACATAAAGACGCCAAAAATAGCCTTGGATGCCGTTAAGAATAATACCATAGAGGTGTTGGAATACAGCAGGACGGAAGGTTCCGAAACCTATCGTGAGAAGTTGGCAAAATATTACGCCACGTATGATATCCGGGTCAGTGCCCAGGATATCATCGTAACGACGGGCGGTTCGGAAGCACTTTCCTTCGCTATGGGAAGTATCGCCGACCCCATGGATGAAATTATTATTCCTGAGCCTTTTTATGCCAATTACAATGGTTTTGCCACCGCTATGGGGCTGAAAGTAGTCCCCGTAGTATCTCACATTGACACTAATTTTTCCTTGCCGCCCATCGAGGAATTCGAAAAATTGATCAGTCCAAGAACCAAGGCCATTATTATTTGTAATCCCGGCAATCCTACAGGCTATCTTTATAGTAGGGCCGAAATACAGAAACTGGCCAAGATCGTGAAGGAACATGACCTGTTTTTAGTGGCCGACGAGGTATATCGGGAATTTACGTATGACGGAAAGGAACATTATTCGATTCTCCAGGAACCCGGTCTTGAGGAGCATGCGTTGATCGTTGATTCAGTATCCAAGCGATACAGTATGTGCGGGGCTCGAATCGGGTGCTTGGTGTCTAAAAACAAAAAGGTAATTCAAACGGTATTAAAGTTTGCCCAAGCCCGTTTATCACCACCTACCTTTGCCCAAATTGCCAGTGAGGCGGCCTTGGATACCCCCCAGAGTTATTTTGATGCGGTAAAGGAGGAGTATGTATCGAGAAGAGACCTATTGATTGAGGAACTTGAGAAAATAGAAGGTGTTAAAATCGGCAGGCCACAAGGCGCATTTTATTGTATTGCCGAGTTGCCGATCGAAAATTCAGATGATTTTGCCCAATGGCTCCTCGAGGATTTTAGGCTGAACGGGGAAACGGTCATGGTGGCTCCAGCGGCCGGTTTCTATGCCACAGAGGGCCTTGGAAAAAACCAGATTCGTATTGCCTATGTGCTTGATAAGGAACGATTGAAACGGGCGGTGAATATACTAAAGGAGGCCCTTAAAAGTTATATAGGGTAATGCATATACGCGATAATATATCCTTAAGGCCTTACAACACCTTTGGCATAGATGCCAAGGCCGGGCACTTTTGTGATATAAGTACCCTTGACGAACTTGAGCGCGCTTTACAGTTAAGGGATTATCCTAAAAAGTTTGTCCTGAGTGGTGGTAGCAATGTGCTGTTAACCAGGGACATTCAGGGGTTGGTTTTGCATATCAACCTAAAAGGAATCGAACTTGTTGCGGAAGATGAAGACAACGCAATCATAAAGGTAATGGCCGGAGAGAATTGGCACCAATTCGTGCTATGGGCCTTGACCAGGAATTATGGGGGCCTCGAAAATTTGTCGCTGATCCCTGGAAATACAGGTACGGCCCCGATTCAGAATATTGGAGCCTATGGTGTTGAACTTAAAGATGTATTTATCAGTTGTGAAGCCATGGATAGGGCAGACCAGACGCTAAAAACATTCACGAACGCAGCATGTCAATTTGGATATAGGGATTCGTTTTTTAAAAATGAGGGCAAAGATAAGTACATCATTACCTCGGTGAATTTTAGGTTGACGAAAAGGAATCATAATCTTAATACGAGTTATGGCACCATTGAGGAAGAACTAAAAAAAGAAGGCATCAAGCACCCAAGCATCAAGGACATTTCGAATGCGGTCGTTGCCATTCGAAAAAGCAAATTGCCAGACCCTAAAGAATTGGGCAACAGTGGTAGTTTTTTTAAAAATCCGGTAATTACGTCCAAAGAATTTGCTACATTCATGGTCGACCATCCCAACGCACCTTTTTACAGGGTTTCCAATGATGTATACAAAATACCTGCAGGTTGGCTTATTGAACAATGCGGGTTTAAAGGGAAACGCTATGGAGATGCCGGCGTACACAAAAATCAAGCGCTCGTCTTGGTAAATTACGGCGAGGCATCTGGCAAGGAGATACTACATTTGGCCGATGACATTATTCACTCCGTACATCGAAAATTTGGCATTCAAATTTTACCCGAGGTAAATATCATAAAATAACCCCCATAACATACGTCATAGGGGTTATACCAAACCAAACTAACCAAAAACTAAATGTGCAGTTACCAATTGCACATTTATAATTAAAATATTGAGATAACGCTATGTATAACAATCAATTTTATAAATTAGCGTTTAAGGGATATACGGTTTAAATTGAAAATTGGACGCCACGGCGCCCATTTTTTCGATAAACTTCACACGGTATGAGCATACTTCTTGAAAAGCACATCGTCGAATTGCTTCAAGAGCGAAATGAAAAGGCCATTTCCCTTTTGTACGAGCATTACGGGGATACATTATATGGGGTTGCCAATAAGGTACTCAGGGATGAGGAACTTGCACAGGATGTATTGCAGGAAAGCTTTGTGAAAATTTGGAAAAAATCAGATTCGTATGACCCCACAAAGGCGAAATTGTTTACCTGGCTCTTTCGGATTACTAGGAATACGGCGATTGATAAGTTAAGAAGTGTTAACACAAAAGCCGATAAGGAAATCCAAATGGATGTTTCGAACGTATATAATCTAGGTGTTGATAGCATCAGGCCTGAGTTAATGGACGTTAAAGAGAACCTTGATAAAATAGAATCGAAGTATCAGATTGTACTCGAAGCCTTATTTTTTCAAGGGATGACCCAACAGGAAGCTAGCGAGGAGCTCGATATTCCTTTAGGGACCATAAAATCAAGACTAAAAATCGGCCTCCGTGAACTCAAGAAAATTTATGGGCCTAGTATGCTTTTCACACTTCTAGTACATCTGTTATTGTGAAAATTCCCGTGGATTTCCCTGGCGCAATTACGCGTGATGTTCATAGGTACCAACTGACAGGTTCAACCAAAATATCAAAAAGATGAACGATAAAATTAAAATATTCCTAGATTCGGATTTGCTTGAAAAGTATCTGCTAGGTAGCACAACAATGCAGGAGTCGCAGCAAGTTGAGCGCTATATTGCCATGTATCCCAAGGTGCGCGAAACCTTTGACGAATTGCAGGAGAATTTGGAGGTTTTTGCTAAGATGCATGCCATTAAGACCCCAGAAGGATTAAGGGACAAGATTATCGCAAGGGTGAAAGCCGAAAACCGAAACAGATTCAAATTCTTTAGGTATGCCATTGCCGCCAGTATTGCGGCCTTTATGTTCGCCGGAATTTCGTATTTCTTTTGGGACCAAAATCAAAACCTGCAACAAGAAAATACCTTGGTTACCAATAAAATCAAGGATTTGGAGCAAAATATGCGGGATCAGTTAGAAGATGTACGCAATCAGTTTATTGTACTTAATAATCCACAGACAAAAAAATACACGCTTACGGGTAACAAAAAGGCGAAAGAACTGAAGGCGGTTGCATATATCAACCCCGTAAAAAAACTTTCCTATATAAACGTTAGCAATTTGCCACAACTTCCAGAAAACCAATGTTTTCAGATGTGGGCTGAAGTCAATGGGGAAATGGTAAATTTAGGTGTTATCAAGGAAGCATTTGGACAGGATAAATTATTGGCCTTGCCGTATGCCGATAACGCGATAGGCTATATCACGATCGAGCCACAAGGGGGCAATGTGAGTCCGACTGTAGACAACATTGTAGCCGATATAAAGTATTAAAATCGGTTCGTAAATTAAGAAGTACTAAAGCCCTGGCCTTATTAGGTTGGGGCTTTATTTTGTATATTTGTACAAATTTGGATCATGAAGTTGATTTTATTGACCATAGGAATTCTTGCCTTGGCGTTTGCAGGCATTGCCATAAAGATTTGGATTAAAAAAGACGGTAAATTCGCCGGAACATGCGCAAGTCAGAGTCCGTTTTTAAATGCAGACGGTCAGGCCTGTGGTCTTTGTGGTAAATTACCTAGTGAACAAGACTGTAAAAAAGATACCCTTCAAAACTTGTGACCCGTTGCCCACACCTTGCATGTTAATTTCGCAAACTTTTCAATATTGGATAAAACGGATACCATCCCTGATATTATAAAAAAAGCCAAATTGGGGAACCAAATTGCTTTTAGTACATTGCTTGATACCTTTTGGAATGATGTTTTCGGTTTTCAATTGAAACGTACCGAGAATGAAAATGACGCCGAGGATATTACGATCCAAACCTTTTCCAAGGCCTTCGATAAAATTAGTACCTATGACGATTCATATGAGTTTAGAACATGGTTGATTACTATATCGAAGAACATCCATGTTGACTTGATTCGCAAAAGAAAACGAAATGTCCTGGATACCGACCAAAGAAATGAAGATGTAAAATCTGTTTTGGATGATGCGCCTACGGCCGAAGATCGTCTGATCATCGAACAAAACCTAGCAGAATTATTACACCATATAAAAAAATTGAAACCCCATTATCAAGAGGTTATTAATCTGCGTTATTTCCATGAATTGAGTTATGCGGCCATCGCGCAAAAACTTAATGAACCTGTAAATAATATTAAGGTTAAGCTTTTAAGGGCCAAAAAATTATTGGCCGAATCGATCAAAGACAAGGGATGATATGCAATCTTTTGGGGGGATATGGGATTTGGAATGCGAAGTGTTCGTAAACATAGCACCACCCATTAAGTAGTTGGGCAGATTTATTTCTTTTTTTTAAGCTCACCCTCGACCAAATCGATATAGGCTTGCATTGCCTCTTCGCGTGTACTGTCTTTTACTTGGATCAAGGCGTTCGCCTTAAAGGCATTTATCAGGGGGATTTTACTATCAGGATCGCTAAAGTTCTTGTTTGCGATTTTGTAATAGGCATACAGCTTTAGCAAGAAATCGGCAGGCAATGGCTTGGTATACTGGTTTACATATTCCACAGCCTCCCTAAAAGCACTATTTAATTGATCATTCGTCATGATCCCTTTCTTTGATAACTGCGGCAATACAGGTTTTGGCTCCCACTACTTTTTGGTTCAATTTGACAGCTATAGCCACATTAAGAGGCAAAAAGAGGTCGACCCTTGATCCAAATTTTATAAAACCGGCATCATCGCCTTGTTGCACATTTTCACCTTCCTCAGCATAATTTACGATACGTCTTGCCGCCGCTCCTGCAATTTGTCGGTAAAGAATATCACCGAATTTGGGCGTTTTTATCACCACCGTGGTACGTTCATTTTCCAAACTCGCCTTAGGATGCCAAGCAACCAAATATTTTCCGGGATGGTATTTAGAATAACGCACCTTCCCACTTATTGGATACCGTGTAACATGAACATTGATTGGCGACATAAAAATAGAGACTTGCCGTCTTATATCATTAAAATACTCGGTTTCAAGAACTTCCTCGATTACTACTACTTTGCCATCAACAGGCGCAAGTATTTCGTCAAAACTTTTTAAAGGAATACGTTTGGGGTTTCTAAAAAATTGAAGGATCAATATCAAAATGGCGATGGCCAATCCTTGAAGCAACCAGCGTAGCCAAAGCATATCGAGATAAAACTGGGAAATAAGAATGCATGCGCCAACCAGTAAAAACGTTGTTAATATTATGGTCTGACCCTCTTTATGAAACATATGCGAAAATAATTAATGTTAAATAGGCAAATGGTGCGGCGAACACAAGACTGTCTAGACGATCTAACATCCCCCCATGACCGGGTAAAATAGCCCCGCTGTCTTTTACACCAGCGACCCTTTTTAACTTAGATTCCAATAGATCCCCTAAACTTCCGGCAACTATTATCACAAAGGCCAAGATCAACCATTGCAATAGGCTAATCGAGGTTTCCCAGTGTGCCATAATGTATGCAGCTGCCATTGCAAAGATAAAACCACCAACGGTTCCCTCAACTGTTTTTTTTGGAGAAATAGAAGGATATAGTTTTGTATGTCCCCAGGTACTCCCCACGAGATACGCAAACGAATCGTTTACCCAAATAAGTATGAAAATACCCATGATCAGCAATTGTGCAAATTCATTGTCTTTATAGGGAATCATGGTTAGGAAAATGAATCCTCCGCCAATATAGAAGAGTCCTACAACAAATTTTTGAAATGTATTCAAGTGGCTTATCTTCCTGCCAAAAAGAAAAATCATTAGGGCAAGGTCTACAACGATGGTCGGTATCAATAGCATCTCGATGATCCTTTGGTCGTGGATTACGTAAATGAACAGCCACCAAAGCCCTAAATATGCCGCAAAAATATAGTAGCCTTTTAGAACCACAAGCCGCTTGTATTCATAAATACATGCCAAACCAAAGGTCATAAATAAAAAATCAAAGGCATCTGAATTCAAGAAAACGGCAGATAATAATAAAATAATATAAACGGCCCCGGTCAATGAACGCCTTAAAATTTCCTTCATTCTATAAGTCTTCCAGAAGTAAAAGGTACAAATTTTTTGAGCTACTTCCGTAGGTAAGGAAATCGTGCGTATTTTCGGTTGTTGGCAGAAAATGTTTTAAGGTAGTAATATTTGCAGGAATATTGTGACCATATTTTTTCTTGATGATCTTAAGACCTTCCCCTATCGTTTCGACCAATTGGCTAGTGGTAGCAAATACGATGACATTTGCCGGTAATTCGTGAAGCTTTTTTTCCATCAACTGATTGGAACAAACTAATATCGAGCCATTCTGGGCAATCAAATGCTCGCAGGTAGTAAGGAAAATTTCGCTATTTTTCGTCTTATGTGTAAATTTTAAATCTTCTTTGGCAAATTTCTGTTCCAGTCTTTGATCTAAAATAAGGAAGGTTTGTTCCTGCCAAGCATTTTCGGTAATAATATTCTGCAAGGCAATCGAAACTTCGGACATAGAATCACAATACAGAAATTTCCCGCCATTTTTTTTAAAATGAATTGTGAATTTCTCATCTACGGGAATATGAAGATCGGGCATATGAATCCCCCTGGTTTCCTTAGTTTCTTTGGAAACCTTTCTTTTACCACCTCCAAAAAGCTTGTCAAATAGCCCCATTCACTTTTAATAATGTTTTGATGGTGTCCTGCTGCTTAAGGACAACGCTGAATTTTCCTATTTATTTTCTTTTTTCTTTTTCACTTCTGGTACAACTTCCTCTGCGGCAACGACTTCCTCTGCGGTATCGACTTCCTCAATGACATCTCTTGGAATCTCTTGTCCTTTTTCATCGAATTCCTTATCAAATGGCCTTCGCCCGAAGATTTTTTCGAGATCTTCCTTAAAGATGACTTCCTTCTCAAGCAATCGCTCTGCCAAGGTAATGAGTTTATCCTTATTAATACTCAAGACCTCGATGGCCCGTTTGTATTGTTCCTCGATCAACTTCGAAATTTCAACATCAATCTTTCTAGCGGTTTCCTCGCTATAAGGTTTTGAAAAACCATAATCGGTCTGTCCGGATGAATCGTAATAGGTGAGGTTTCCGATTTCATCATTCAACCCATATACCGTGACCATGGCCCGAGCTTGCTTTGTCACTTTTTCGAGGTCACTTAGGGCCCCGGTAGAAATTTTATCGAAGATGACTTTTTCAGCAGCTCTACCACCCAATGTGGCGCACATTTCATCTTGCATTTGCTCTGGGCGTACGATCAAGCGCTCTTCTGGTAAATACCATGCAGCGCCCAACGATTGTCCCCGTGGTACGATCGTCACCTTTACCAAGGGAGCCGCGTGCTCCAGCATCCAACTAACAGTGGCATGACCTGCTTCGTGATAGGCAATTGTACGTTTTTCTCCAGGGGTAATTATTTTGTTCTTTTTCTCGAGTCCGCCTACAATTCGGTCTACTGCGTCAAGGAAATCTTGCTTATTGACCGCTTTTTTCTCTTTACGGGCAGCAATCAAGGCGGCCTCATTACAGACATTCGCGATATCTGCCCCGGAAAACCCCGGTGTTTGTCTGGCCAAAAAGTCAAGATCCAATGTTTCGGCCGTTTTGATGGGCCTAAGATGTACTTCGAAAATTTCCTTTCGTTCGCGAATGTCAGGAAGGTCGACATAAATTTGACGATCAAAGCGTCCTGCGCGCATAAGGGCCTTATCTAAGACATCGGCCCGGTTGGTAGCCGCCAATACGATTACATTGGTATTGGTGCCAAACCCATCCATTTCGGTCAGCAATTGATTGAGTGTATTCTCCCTTTCGTCATTGGAACCAGTGAAATTATTTTTCCCCCTGGCCCTACCTATCGCATCTATTTCATCAATAAAAATAATCGACGGGGATTTATCCTTCGCCTGTTTGAATAGATCTCGAACCCTCGAGGCACCTACGCCTACGAACATTTCTACAAAATCTGATCCTGACAACGAGAAAAAAGGCACTTTTGCTTCTCCGGCAACCGCCTTGGCAAGAAGTGTCTTTCCCGTGCCTGGAGGCCCAACCAACAGAGCTCCCTTCGGAATTTTACCACCCAAAGAAGTGTATTTATCAGGATATTTTAAAAATTCTACGATTTCCTCAACTTCTTCCTTGGCACCTTCGAGACCGGCAACGTCCTTAAAGGAGGTCCTTGTGTCGGTCTTTTCATCAAAAAGTTTCGCCTTCGACTTCCCGATATTAAATATCTGACCGCCTGCGCCGCCGCCGCCGCCGCCCGACATCCTTCGCATAAGGTAGATCCATATGCCAATGATCAGCACAAAGGGAAGAATACTGAGCAGCATTTCCATAAAGATGTTCGACTCCTTATCGAATTCAACGATAGTATCGAGGTTGTTATCCTTTTTTATCTGGGTAATCTCATTTTGAAAGATCTGAAGATCACCATAATCCAAAACGTATTGTGGAACCATTCCGGTACTAGGGATCAAGGGCTTGGCCGCAACGTCTTTGTGTACATCTTTTTTCAGTGCCTCGTCGGAAAGAAAAACCTTGGCCTGATTCGTGTTGGTAATGATCAATATCTTACTGATATCCCCATTTCGAAGATACTCCTGAAGCTCTGAAGTGGTTGTTTTTTTTGTATTGGTCAGATTGCTACTACTGAAAATTTGAAAACCAATCAATAGTATAGCGATCAAGCCATAGATCCACCATGAACTGAACTTAGGTTTCTTTGGGGTCGAATTGTTATCTTTTGCCATTATATTTTTATAAATTTATGCTACTTTCAACTTCGGTTACTTTGGCATCGCCCCAAAGACCTTCAATGTCATAATATTCCCGAATGTGTTTTTGGAAGACATGAACGACCACATTTACGTAGTCCATCAGCACCCATTCGGCATTGTCTTGGCCTTCAACGTGCCAAGGTTTATCCTTGATTGTTTTGCTAACTGTTTTCTGGATGGATCCGACTATGGCGTTTACATGTGTGTTGGAAGTACCATTACAAATAATAAAGTAGTCGCAAACGGTATTTTCAATTGCCCTTAGATCGAGTAAACTAGTATGTTGACCTTTTACCTCTTCAATCCCTTGTATAATTAATGCAATTAACTCATCTGTGCTAGCTTTTCCCTTTTGCATTCAAAAATTTTAGTTTTTACAAAGTTATTATTTTTTTGTTCTTTTAACCCTAGTTTTTAATATTAGATTCCATATCCAAATATTGGGCATTACATGCAAAGAATCAAACTTAATGCCACGGACTCAACAAATACCTACTTAAAAAATTTGATGGGCTCGACACGCCTTGAGGATTATACGGTCGTTGTTGCAGAAGAGCAGTTTAAAGGACGTGGCCAAATGAATGCTAATTGGCAATCTGAACGAGGTAAAAATCTAACGTTCAGTGTTTTAAAAAAAATAAAGAACGTATCGATTGCGGAACAATTTCTTATAAACATATGCGTTTCCTTAGCCCTTTATGAGACCTTAAAAAGTCGACAGATTCCAGATATTTCAATAAAGTGGCCTAACGACATTCTGTCAGGCTCTTCGAAGCTATGCGGAATCCTAATCGAGAATGTGCTTTCCGGAACACGCATTCAGGCGTCGGTTATCGGAATCGGACTAAATGTGAACCAAATTCATTTTAACGACCTCAAAAACGTATCATCCCTTCAACTTCTGATGGGTACTTCTTTTGTACTAGACGAATTATTGGAGGCGATTTTAAATAATCTAAAGAACAAATTTTTGTATCTGGCTGATGCCACAATTGATACGATTTGGCAGGATTATGAAAAAGTCCTCTTCCGCAAAGACAAGCCATCTACCTTCAAAAATTCGAATGGCAAACTTTTTATGGGGTTTATACGTGGTGTGACCCATGAAGGAAAACTTAACGTTGAACTCGAAGATCATATTTTTCAAGAATTTGCCTTAAAGGAAATACAACTGTTATACTAAATACAGGTTGTTTGAATCGCATTTTAAGGTGCCGGTCACAAATTGAAGAGGGCCTCATTTCGTGCTGTTTCCCGATTCCTTGAAGTTGTAAACGAAAGCAAAAAAGACCTTCCCTAAATCTTTTCAAGATTTGCTGACAAGGTGGCCAAAAAGTTGGTGATGGGATTTTTGATCATCATGGCCATCATACTATTGAAATCACCTTGAAAACTTAAAGTGACATCACTTTCATTTTCATTCAGGGCAACAATGTCAGCAGTGAGGGTAAAGGGTAATTTATCACTTGCAGCACCAAGGATCACTTGGCTATTTGGGGTTTGATCTTTTCGCTGTAAAACGATTTCTGGCATGCCCTTAAGGGCGAATAAAAATCGATTTTCATTCAATACCTCAAACTTGTCAATGTTATCGGGCATTAATTTTTCAAAATTTTTAACATCGGTCAAAAAGGTGAAAACCTCGGACGTATTCTTACCGACTTTTTTTTTGGGAGTTTCTATGAACATTGTTTAGGGTTTCCATTGGGACGGATTTTTACGCCATTCCATTAATGTAGTTAATTGCTTTTCCTTGATATAGCCGGTTTCTGATGCTTGTTCTATCAAATGATCGTAATCGGCCAAGGTATGCAGTTCTATTTTCTGTTTTTCAAAATTGGTTGAGGCCACTTCAAAACCATAGGTAAAAATGGCCAGCATTCCTTTTATATTGGCGCCGGCGTCAGCAAGTGCATTCACAGCATTAAGACTGCTTTTGCCGGTACTAATAAGGTCTTCTATCACGACAACATTCTGATCTTCTTCTAATTGGCCTTCAATCTGATTTTGTCGGCCATGCGATTTCGCTTCGGGCCGAACATAAATAAAAGGAAGGCCCAAATAATCGGCGACCAATATGCCTATCCCAATAGCCCCAGTGGCCACGCCAGCAATGATATCGGGTTTCCCATAAAGAATCTCGACTTGCTTTGCGATTTCCTCCCGTATATAATTTCGAATAATCGGGTAGGATAGTATTATCCTATTATCACAATAGATAGGAGATTTCCAACCGGAAGCCCAAGTAAAAGGATTTTCGGGTTTCAACTTAATTGCATTAATTTGCAGCAGAAGCTCTGCTGTTTTTTTTGCGGTGTCCTTGTTTAAAACCATGACGCAAATGTATAAAGTTTTTGTCAATGAATTGCCCCTGATTTTAACGAATAAGCTTTCGGAAACGGCCAATGGCGAGTATTTTCCTTTGAATCAGGAATCAATTAATGAAGCTATACGGGTTTTGCTGAAGAAGAAAATGCCCGAAGCATATATCTATCATCCCAACCATGCCGAAATATTAAAGAAGTTTACTAAAAAAATTCCTTTGGAAGTGGCTGCAGGGGGTGTTGTTACCAATAAGGATGGAAAAGTGCTATTTATCTATAGAAATGACAAATGGGACCTTCCTAAAGGAAGATTGAAGAAAAAAGAGACCCTTGAAGAATGTGCCATTCGGGAGGTTATGGAAGAAACCGGGGTCCAAGGGCTGAAAATCGAAAACTTCTTAAAAACCACCTATCACGTTTTCAAGCGCAATGGTCGGCACAAATTAAAGGAGGTTCATTGGTATGCTATGAAAACCTCGTTCGACGGCATCTTAGTGCCCCAGAACAATGAAGGAATTATGCGTGTAAAATGGAAAGGGCCGGTCAAAATCAAAAAGGCCCTATTAAATTCGTATATCAATATTAAAATTCTTTTTGAAGAATGAACACGACCCAAGAATGGTTTTATTCTGTTTTGGGGATTCGGTAAATCGGATATTGCAAATGTTCAGGTTCATAATATTTTGAATGTTCGAACAGCCATTGCAACTGTGCGTACCAATTATTGGCAAATTCGGGCTCCACTGATTTTTTAGACGCAAAGTTTGATTTCAGCAACGTATCGTTTTCGAGCATTTCGAAGGCGATATCCTCGAAAACATAGGGTGAAAAACCTTCCTTCTCCTGTAAAATGGTATCGAAAAAGTTCCAGTTGAAAAAAGAATCGACCGCCGAGGGTTCTAAAGTTTCCATAATATATCGAATACCAGGCTGATTGGTAGGAACCAAAAGGTCTCCCTTATTAAAATTTATTTGTCGCGTGTTTTGTTCGACCTTGGTATCAAAATGCGGATAATGGCCTTCAAAGGCTTCGTTCCTGGTTTTGTAAGATTCGATGCGATAGGATTGCACTTTCATTAAGGTGTCCTTTTCGAGGATATTGAAATCAATCTTGTTCAATTGCAATAGATCGATAATCTTATGCCATCCATGTTTAATGAGATATGCCTCGGGTACGGCTACCGAATCGGTAGCGATAAAATAATCCCTATACTCGACTTTCTTAATAAAAGGGCGATTTCTGTCATATTTAAGACGTGGGAAACCGGTCACAGGACTTACCAAGGTATCTGCTTCGAATCCTTTAAAATCTAAAACGGAGGAACGGGTCGTATCAACCTCCCAGTGCACCGGGTAGTATTTTTGATTTAAAGAGGCTACGTCGCTATTTCTTCGAAGTTCCTTGATTTTCTTTCCATCCGCCTCGGCGATATTCAGCATTTGCACTAGCAGCTCATAGTTTCCTTCAACGCGCTGTTTATAGGGTTTCAACATATGGGTCTCAACCATCATACCAAGCGTATTCCAGAGCGTGGTATAACCGGTGGAGTACCTCGGAGAATCCATGAATTGTGAGAATCCCGTTTCGGGAACTTGATTGAATACATTGACGTAGGGGGTAATGTCCCACTTTGCATTGGCCAGTGAATTTTGAAGTTCGGGCATAATCGAATCATGCACATAGCGCCCTAATTCCCCACCTAATTTATCATGTTGTGTAAAGAGATGGGTTAAGGTGTATTGATAATCGGCACCGTTGCTCACATGGTTGTCGATAAAGATATCGGGTTTAACCAAATGAAATATCTGAGCGAAGGTGCGGGCATTCTTGGTGTCGGTTTTGATAAAGTCCCTGTTGAGGTCATAATTTTGGGCATTCCCTCTAAAACCATACGACTTTGGGCCATTTTGATTGGCGCGTGTCGTACTATTCCTATTCAGGGCCCCACCCACATTGTATATTGGGATGGTGGCCACGACCGTGTTTTTGGGTGCCGCCAATTTTCCGGTAACCAAGTCGCGAAATAGGAGCATAGTGGCATCTATACCATCGCTTTCTCCAGGATGTATGCCATTATTTATCAGTATCAGGGTCTTTTCATTTCCGATTTTCTGAAAATTGAAAGTACCTTCCGGATTATAGGTTACAAGATGCAATGGATGACCACTATCCGTTTCGCCTATGGTTTGAATGTTAACCGCTGAAAATTCTTTGGCCAACGCAATATAGAAGTCAATGGTTTGCAGGTAGGTAGCGGTTTCGGTCCCTTGGCTAATTTCAAATTGGGTTTGTAAATCCGCTCGTTTATCCTGTGTTTTCTTTTCACATGACATTAAAGCTGCTGCAAAAAAAACGAATAGATAGGTCCTCATTGGCATGAAATAATTTTACCGTATAAAACGAAATTATTGGCAAAATTAAGTAAAAACTATAAGAGGATGGCATTTATGCCGCTTTGGTTACCTCGGCCATGATTTCCCGCCCAATCGGTTTGTTATTATAGGTCAGGGTGTGGTGGGTTTTAAGCTTATATTTCTGCCAGTTTTCACGGTCGTAATTGTCTATAGAAGACGTAACGATATTGATGCGCACCTTTTTTTGAATGGGCAAAGCGATGAATTCTTCAAGGAATTGCCAACCATCCATAATAGGCATATTGATATCTAGAAATATAATGTCGGGAATCTCTTCTTTTTTTCTCAAAATTTCCAAGATGGCATCTAAGGCCAACTGCCCGTTTCCAAAGGTTTTTATGGCATCACAAATTACTACGGAAGATAAGATTTTCTTAATTCCGAAAACCATAATCGAATCATCATCGATAACGAAGATTGAATTAATTTCTGTCATTGAAGTATATTTTAAAAGTAGTACCCTTATTCACTTTGCTTTGAACGGTTACCTTGCCATTCATCGCCTCTATTTGATTTTTTGAGATATAAAGTCCGATTCCCCGGGCATCTTTATTTGTATGAAATGTTTTGTACATACCGAATATTTTATCCCCGTGTTTTTCAAGATCGATGCCTAGGCCATTGTCCTCAATGCTTAGTACACTATAAGTATCTTCGTGGGTTACGCTTAGTTTTATCACGGGATTTCGTTCAGGGGCATGGTATTTAACGGCATTGGTTATAAAATTAAGGAGTATGCTTTCAATATAAACAGGTACTACATTAACAAAGACATCATCTGAAATCGTATTGATTATGCTAGCGTTGTTATTCAGAATGAATCCTTGGAGATTTTGTTCGACCGACTTGATTTTTTCGTTGAGGTTGACCCGCTGCTTTTCTAGATTAACATTGGTACTAATCGCCACTACTTCATTGAGATTGTCAAGTGTGTCTAGAAGATTGTCGGAAGCATCGGTCAACATTTTGATGATGCGAACCTTTTCGTTTTCATCCTTTTCATGCATCAAGAAGTCAAGGAGCATCGAGAAATTGGCCGTATGAGATCGGAGGTTGTGCGAAACAATGTGGGCAAAATTGATAAGTTTCTTATTTTGTAAAGAGGTCATATTGATTAGATGACGCAGTTCTTCCTCTTTGTGTTTCAGACCTGTAATGTCTAAACTGATTCCCAAAAGGCCGGTAATCTCACCGATTTCATTTTTCAAGGGAATTTTAGAGGTTAAAAAGGTGGTATGTGAACCATCTGTTTTAATGTTCAAGGTTTCCTTGCCCAGCATCGGTTGCCTCGTGCTCATTACCTTTAGGTCCTCATCACGTGAAACCTGTGCTACATCATCATCATACAGATCAAAGTCATCAAGGCCGATCAACTCCTCTTGATTTGTTATACCTAAGTAATCGCACTCCGATTTATTTACAAGGATTTTTCTAGATTCGGTATCTTTTATATATACGTTGAGGGGCAAATTATCAATAACGGTCCTTAATAATTTGCGTTCCTCCCGGATCTGCCGTTCCTTTTTAACCGATTCGGAAACATCTTGTACGATCGACCAGACGAGTTTTTGGCCTTTTTTATTTAAGATCAATGATTTGTAAATGATTACCGAGAATTCAGTACCATCTTTTTTGATATAGGTTTCCTCTAGCGGGCCGCAGCTTCTTTCTTTTTCAAGCGTGCTGTTTATTTGTTCTTTAAGCTGAACGTCCTTGTTGGCGAGAAGGTCCCAATACTGGATTTTGGCGATAGCCTCTTTGTCATATCCTGAGGTCTGTTCAAATGAAGGATTGAAGTCAATAATTTCACCTGTTTCAAAATCGAATAATATAAAACTAACTGGAGACAGTTCGTAAAGGGTTCTAAACTTAAGTTCACTTTCCCTTAATTTCTCACGCGCCACAACCATTTCGTTAATCATTCTGCCTTCAGCCAAAAGCGATACGATTTGGTTAGTTTCGTCGTAAATCGGTTTTAAGCTAAAATCTACATTTGTAGGTCTTTTTTCATGGTCCAATACTACGATTTCACTTCGCATGACCTGGCCGCCGGCAGCCGCTTTTATCAATTCCTTAAGACCATCTTTTACGACGTCTGGGATTGGCCACCAATAGGCGTCCCAGAATTTTTTGTCGATTATGTCTGCCTGTCTTAAATTGGCAAACTTCAGTGCCGTTTCATTTATTTCGAGAAAGGTGCCGTCAATATCTAAAATGCCGGTAAATTGATAAGATGAATTGAAAATACTCCGAAAGTTACGTTCCTTTTCTTCCCGTTCCTGCTGTGCCAATAATTTATCGGTAATGTCTAATGACATCCCAATAATTCCCTTTACTTCATTTTTATCATCTAGGTACGGTATTTTGGAGACCGATATGAAGGCCTTGGTACCATCTTTCTTAATGCAGGTATCTGTTTTTCCCAGAAGTGGCCGCAGCGTATTCATAACCTCCAGATCTTCGTTTCTTGACATGTTAGCCGTCTCTTCGTCATAAATATCAAAATCGGTTTTGCCTAGGAGATCATCGGTTTTGGCAAATCCGACAAAATCGGATTCCGATTTGTTCACCAAGATTTTTCGAGACTCGGTATCCTTAATATAAATGTTTATCGGAAGGTTGTCAATCAAGGTTTTAAGGAGACGTTCATTTTCATTGGTTTTAATTTCCCTTCTGATATGTTCATTGATGTCTTGAAAGGTGCCAAGGAGGCCAACTACTTGTTTATTTTTAATGATGGCCTTTCCCGCAGCGATTACCCACTTTTCATCGCCGTTTTTTGTGACGATCCGAAGTCTTTCATGCCACGGAATGCCTTTTCGAATGGCATTGTCCACGCACATGGCAATCTTGTTTCTATCATGACCCTGCTTATAAAAGCAAATGGCTGATTCAAGGGTTGGCATATAGTCGTGTGCTACTTCATGAATTGCCTTGGTCATGAGTGACCAGGCAAGGGTATTGTTCTGTATATCATACTCCCAACTACCGATTTTGCCGATTTCCGATTTTTCGTGCAATAGAATTTGAAGTCTTTCCATACGGAGTTCATCTCTAACACGTAGGGAAATATCATCTCCTTGCATGATGGCCCCGATGATATTTTCGTGCTCGTCGTACCAAGGAACGAACGTCCATTCGATCCAAGTATTCCCAGATTTCGAATCGGAAGAATTCGTTACAAGCGGAATGCCTGTTTTCCCTGAAATACACCTTTTTAGCCCCTTTTTCCAATTTTGGTCAAAGGTAGTCGACAAGGAAAAAAGATCATTTCCAAACACCGTACGATTGTCAAGTTCGAATGTGTGTATCCAAAGGTCGGAGGCGTATACGACTTCAAACACATTATTGACAAAAACAATTGCTTTTGGCAATTGTTTTATTAGGTAATTTTGGGGTGTTGTTTGTGTTACTTTCAATGTATGGTTGAAATTTCCTACTAAAGTAATATGATTTTACAACATACATAAAGGTTTGTTGTGTAGAGGCTTAAACCCGTTGTGTAATCCAATAAATACAAGTTTATTAATCTTAATCTATAAAAAGAAAGTAAAAACCTACAAAAAGGCAAATGCTTAACGTATAGTATGTAGTGTCAAATGCCTACCTGACTTTCGGTCTAAAAAGAGAATAGAGAATTATAAGGGATAATGGTCAATGCACTCGCACGGTATCGGGTACCAAACCAGTATAGTCGCCCCCGTTACGTATAACATCGCGCACGATAGACGAGCTGATATATGATTTGCCCGAAGAAGTAAGAAGGAATACGGTTTCTATTTCCGAAAGTTTTCGATTGGTATGGGCAATTGCCTTCTCAAATTCAAAATCCCCCGGATTTCGGAGCCCTCTGAGTATGAATTGGGCGTCTTCCTGTTTACAGAAGTCAACGGTGAGCCCCGTATAGGTCTTCACCTTTATTTTAGGTTCATTTATAAAGGCTTCTTTTATGAATCGAATGCGTTCTTCTATGGTAAACATATATTGCTTATCGGCATTGACTCCAATGGCGATTATCAGTTCATCAAAAAGGGTAATACCCCGTTGAATAATATCAAAATGACCCAACGTCAATGGGTCAAAAGAACCTGGAAAAATAGCACGTTTCATAGGTTGGTTATTCGTTTGCAGTAAAAAATCGGTAATTAAAGATTACAGAACCTATTTTATAATACCCTAGCTTAAGACGTAAAGTTAATCATTTTCCCGAAGCGCCTCGATTATGGCACTTTCGAACAATTGGGGCAAAGAAATTCCCGCAGCATTCGCTTGTTGTGGTAAAATGCTTTCTTCGGTAAGTCCCGGAGTGGTGTTCACTTCTAACATAATAGGTTCATTTCCTACAAAAATGAATTCACTTCGGGTATATCCTTTCATTTTCAATACTTCGTATATTTTTTTTGCGATTGTGGAAACATTTTTTTCTTGGAGGCTTGAAAGGCGCGCTGGGGTAATTTCTTGAGATTTTCCTTCATATTTGGCGGCATAATCAAAGAAGTCATTCTCACTGACGATTTCTGTAATGGGCAGCACCTTAACTTCCCCATGATATGTAATTACACCAACTGAAACTTCAATTCCGTCTAAAAAAGATTCGATCAATATCTCATTGTCTTCTTGAAAGGCCTTTTCGATCGCCGATGGCAGTTCTTCTTTTTTATAAACCTTAGTGATACCGAAACTACTTCCAGCCCTGTTGGCCTTTACAAAGCAAGGCAGCCCGACGGCTTGAACAATTTCATCCTCATTAATGTTTTCACCCAAATTCAAATAATACGATTTGGCCGACTTAATGCCATACGGTTTTAGAACACTTAATAAATCGCGTTTATTAAATGTGAGGACTGATTGATAAAAGTCACAGGACGTTTGCGGAATGTTCAACAATTCAAAATAGGCCTGTAAAAGACCATCTTCACCAGGAGAACCATGAATGGCATTAAAGATGCAGTCAAAATGAATGTCCTTTTCAGCTAGCCTGAGTGAAAAATCGTGTCGGTTTACAGGAAACTCTTGGTTAAGGTCATCAACGTATACCCAGCGATCACGAAAAATATGAATGGCATAGGTTTTGAATTTCTCGGTGTCCAAATAGGTGCACACCACCTTACCACTCTTTAAGGAAATTTTGTATTCGCTCGAATAGCC
The DNA here is from genome assembly GCA_038316335.1 of Flavobacteriales bacterium. Taxonomy (GTDB): domain Bacteria; phylum Bacteroidota; class Bacteroidia; order Flavobacteriales; family Flavobacteriaceae; genus JALHST01. Next base: position 25,942 of record JBBQAM010000019.1, on the reverse strand, counting down.
GCCCATGATAACGGCAATATTTTTTTTCATAGTCAATTAAGAAAGATATGCATCACAAAGCAAACATAAAGTACGGAAAAAAGCAATCGGTAGCTGCTTCAAATTTTCATTTTTTGTTAGCCCCATGCTAGGCACATTAACAATATTGATGACCGGCAACGGTAATATAGGGACCATTTCCTATCTTTGCGATACAATAGTATGAAATGAGGGATTTTCTTAATTTTTTGAGGAGCAAGACTTTTTTGAAACAGCTCGGTTTTGCCCTACTGGCCTTGATAGTCATCGTTTTTTTGGTATTGCAATGGTTGAAAAGCACTACGAACCATGGAGAATTCGTGCAGGTACCCGATTTTTCTAAAATGTCGGTAAGCGAAATGCGTCAGGCTATTGAGCAGGCCGGCCTGCGGTATGAAGTCCAGGATTCGGCCAACTATAATCCCGATTACCCAAGATTTTCGATTATTGAGCAAGACCCTCCTCCAGGAGAAAAGGTGAAGGAGAATCGAAAGATATATTTTACCGTAAATCCGTCTGGGTATAAAAAAGTAACCGTTCCGAATGTTATTCAAGTTACCCAGCGAAATGCGGCATCTATGCTCCGTGCCGTTGGACTGGATGTACAACGGGTTAGCTATATCGATGAATTGGGAAAAGACATGGTCTATTATATAAAATTCAAGGGAAAGAATATTTCCCCAGGGGACAAACTACCCAAAACTTCAAAAATAGAGCTGATCTGCGGCAATGGCACCGTGACCGATAGGGCCTTGATCAAGGCCGATTCACTCTAGCCTATGGAATTTCCGGAAACCCAAGAGGGTAATGAAGAAGAGCTTTTTGAGCATCATAGATTCTTGGCATCAAAAGGGCAAGAGCCCCTGCGTGTTGATAAATTTTTGATGAACTTTATCGAATATGCCACACGTAATAAAATTCAGCAAGCCGCTAAGGATGGTCATATTTGGGTCAATGATTCCATTGTAAAACAAAACTATCGGGTTAAAGCAGGTGATGAAGTCAAAGTGCTATTTGCACACCCACCGCATGAATTTTTGCTGGTGCCGGAAGATATTCCGTTATCCATAGTCTATGAAGACGAAACCCTATTGGTGGTCAATAAGCCTGCAGGGATGGTCGTGCATCCCGGACATGGTAATTATTCAGGAACCTTGATCAATGCCTTATTACATCATATAAAAGACCTACCGGTCAATAGCAACGAACGACCGGGATTGGTACATAGAATCGATAAAGATACTTCTGGACTTTTGGTAATCGCCAAGACCGAAGCCGCCATGACGCACCTTGCCAAACAATTTTTCGATAAGTCATCAGAGAGGGAATATATTGCTTTGGTTTGGGGAAATATGGAAAATAACAACGGAACTATCGAGGGCAATATTGGTCGGAATCCCAAAAATCGATTGCAAATGCATGTTTTTCCGGAAGGTGATGAAGGCAAGGAGGCCATTACACACTACACGGTTTTGGAACGATTGGGATATGTGACCTTGGTCTCCTGCAAGCTTGAAACGGGACGTACCCATCAAATACGGGCACATATGAAATATATTGGCCATACGTTATTCAATGACGAACGTTATGGCGGGGATAAAATTCTTAAGGGAACCACATTTACCAAGTACAAACAATTTGTTGAGAACGCCTTCAAGATACTGCCGAGACAGGCTCTGCATGCCAAATCCTTGGGGTTTGTCCATCCAGTTACTGGGAAAACCATGCGTTTTGAGTCGGAAATCCCAGAAGATATGGCAGAATGTATCGAGAAATGGCGTCAGTATGCAAAACATAGTACTACTGAATAACTGCCATCATTTACCATATACCTGCGAATAGGTCAAAATGGAAAACTTGATTATTTTTGAAAAAAAGTGTAAATGAAAATAGTTGTGTCCCCAGCCAAGTCGCTTGATTTCATAAGCGAGTGGCCCAAGTCAAAATTCACACGGCCCCAATTTCTGGAAAAATCCGAAAAAATAAATAGGATCTTGGCCAAAAAGAATCCGAAAGCCTTGGCCAAACTGATGCATATTTCGCCAGCGCTTGCCGAATTAAACTGGGAGCGTAACCAGAACTTTACAATACCTTTCAATCCCGAAAATTCCCGGCCAGCGGTTTATGCGTTTAATGGGGAAGTTTATCAAGGATTGGATGCCTATACAATTCCCGAAAACAAAATAGACCAATTACAGGATACCCTCCGCATTTTATCGGGATTGTATGGAATTTTGAAACCACTCGATCTAATTCAACCCTATCGACTTGAAATGGGCACACAGATACGTGTGGGTCGTAAAAAGAATCTGTATGATTTCTGGAAGAAAGACCTAACGGCCTATTTAAATGCCGAATTAAAGGATAATGAGCTTTTTATCAATCTGGCCAGTAGCGAATATTTTTCGGTACTCGATGAAAAGCAGTTAAAAGTGCCAGTGGTCACACCTATTTTTAAGGACTGGAAGAACGATAACCTAAAAGTACTCAGTTTCTTTGCTAAAAAGGCCCGAGGTACCATGGTTCGCTATATCCTGGATTCAAATGCAAAAACCCTGAACGATATTCGGGCATTTACATTAGAGGGTTATCAATTCAGTAAAGAACATACGTTAAAGGAAAATCAACCGGTTTTTGTGCGATAGCACCAGCGCAACGCTACTTTTTCTTTTTAATGCTGATTTTTTCCTCAACGCTTTGTCTTTTCTTGATTTTTTGCGGCCTTCTAGAACCGTACGAGTTGTTGGCAATTTTACCACGCCTCGTTTTTTTATCACCTTTACCCATAACTTTGTCTTTAACTGAACTACCTAAAATTACGAATTTAACCTGACAATAGCCAAAATTTACCCCGATAGCTCTCAATAGCTCCCAATAGCTCCCGATAACTAACGGGCGGGCGGGCCCAAATTACGTATGCGGCATGCCGACGGCACCCATTTAATTTTATTAATAGCCAGAAGTGGATCGTAATTCGTTTTATAATAGCCTTGGATGCCTGATTACAAGTATTTAAAACAATGAAACAAAAGACTATGTTTCTGCACACACATCCTTATGAACCCTTTTTATTCGAGGAGGCCACGAAGTTGATTGTTGGCACCTTACCACCTCCACGTTTTACAATTGGGGAATTGAAACAAGACGACGTGAATTTTTGTTACGGAAGCCGCAACGGTCAATTATGGCCTATTTTGAACGAACTATTCGACTTACAGCTTAAATTTGAAGACACCGATGCAGCAATACAGCAGCGCATCGATTTTTTGAGAGACCATCGCATCGGTATCTGTGATATTGTCGCCAGTGCCGAACGGTCGAAAATCGATGCATCCGATATGGGAATGCAAAACATTAAATTAAGGAACCTACTTGCATATTTGCATCGCTTTCCAAAAATCGAGATGCTACTGTTCACGGGAGGTAATAGCAAAAATGGGCCGGAGTATTTTTTTAGGAAGCATTTGAAGGAAAATAATTTGACGCTTGAAGTGGTTTTAAACGAAATACCGCGAATTCATCAATTTACATTGGCTGGAAAAGCAACCAATGGTTCAAATGTTCGCATTATTCGGACCGTGTCATTGACCGCCCCTTCAGGTGCAGCCAACAGGGCCATTGGAAGTCTGAAAACCTATAAGGAGCAGAAGGCCCTAGATCACAATTTCACTACTTTTGACTTTAGGGTACAACAATACCGACCTTATTTTATTAAATAAATGGAGATTTTAAGACATTTAACAGGTACTGTTGTGATTTTAAGGCAAAAACCCTGATTTTGTTATTTGCTAAATTATCCCCTGTCGTATCATGTATTTATGCCGATATTTGAGTGATTAATTTTTACGAAAAGGGAAGTATAGTTGATATAATACTATTTTATGCAGCAATTAGAAAGATTAAAGGAGTTTAAGAAATCGGTGAGCAACAAGTTTAACGTCTACAATAGCTTGTTCCTAAACTTGCCTTATCAAAATATTGAGAATGTTGGGATGCTTATCCCCTTACTTTTGGATCAAAGTCAAAAAGGGTTACAATCAGGACAAAATCCACAGGATATTTTAGAAGCATTTTTTCAAAATTATGCCAATATCGATTCGGAACGGGACCGTATTGATTTTATGTTCCGAATTATCCAATATGTCGAACGTCAAGTGGTATTGTATGACAGTGTGGAAGATGCAGCCTTTCCAAAATTACAGGAGCACCGAAGGTCTCTTTCTATCAAGGACTATTTTCAGCTCGTCGACAAGGATAAAAGTTGGGACAGGGTTGCCGAAAAATTGTCCACATTTAGTGCAAGAATTGTGCTTACGGCGCACCCGACCCAATTTTATACCCCGGCCATTTTGGACATTATTGCGGAATTGCGATCCCTTATCCTTGAAAATAAAATAAACGCTATAGACGTTACCTTAGAGCAATTAGGGCTTACTTCATTGATCAATGCCAAGAAGCCAACACCACTTGATGAGGCCAAAAATATCATATACATTCTTCGGAATGTATATTATGATGCGGTCGGGGACTTGTACTCCTATATCAAGGAAAATATCAGTAACAACCATTTCGAGAATCATAACATTATAAAACTCGGATTTTGGCCCGGGGGAGATCGCGACGGTAATCCCTTTGTGACGGCTTCCATAACGAAGGAAGTCGCCGACGAACTTCGCGTGAATCTAATGAAATGCTATTACAATGATCTGAAACGGATACAGCAGAAACTCACTTTTAAGGATTTGCAGGAGCCTTTATTACAACTTAGGGGCAATCTATATGTCGCTATGTTCGATAGGAGCAAAAATGTTCGATTTGAGGATATTATCGATCCTCTCATACTCATCAGACAACTTTTGATTGAAAAATATCAAAGCCTTTACTTATCGGATCTTGATGCCTTGATTGACAAAGTACGAATTTTTAAGACCCATTTTGCAACGTTAGACATTCGACAAGATCATAGTATGCACAAAAGGGTGATCGAGTCGCTGCTATTGCAAAACGGACTTATCAACCAATCACTTGAAGAACTTGAGGAAGAAACATTGATCGACCTGCTCTTGCATAAAAATCTAACAGTATCACCTGATGATTATGATGATGAGATTGTGAAGGATACACTTGAGAATATTTCCCAGTTAAAGGCCATACAGGATAGAAATGGTGAAGAAGGCTGTAACCGTTATATTATCAGTAATTCAGAAGATGTGTTTTCGGTGCTCTTTGTCATTGGACTTTTTCGCTGGTGTGGTTGGGCAATGGAGGGAATAACATTCGACATCGTTCCCCTTTTTGAGACTATGAAAGGTATGGAAACCTCAGAGGCGACGATGAAGACTTTGTTTGAAATACCTGAATATCGGGATCATTTAGATCGAAGGAACAATAAGCATACGATCATGCTCGGTTTTTCTGATGGCACCAAGGATGGGGGTTATGTTAAGGCGAATTGGTCGATTTTCAAGACGAAGGAAAAATTGTCAAAGATTTGTCGCAAATATGCAATTCAGGCGATATTTTTCGATGGAAGGGGTGGCCCGCCGGCAAGGGGTGGGGGCAAAACCCATCGTTTTTATGCTGCCCAAACCAAGGACATCGCCAATCATGAAATACAATTGACCATACAAGGACAGACCATTACCAGTACTTACGGCACAAAGGAGCAGTTCATGCACAATAGCGAACAACTATTGACAGCTGGGTTGTCAAACAATTTATTCGGAAAGGAAAATGTAATCTCCGATGACTCAAGACAATTATTGGAAGAACTTTCAACCTTGAGCTTTGATAAATATGATGCTTTAAAGAATCATGAAAAATTCATTTCCTATTTAGAGAACCGAAGTACGCTGAAATATTATCAAATGGCCAATATTGGCAGTAGGCCTGGAAAAAGAGGCAATAAGAAAAAGCTTGAATTGACTGATCTTCGGGCCATTTCCTTTGTTGGTTCTTGGAGTCAATTGAAACAGAATGTTCCAGGATATTTTGGCATTGGCACCGCCTTGAAGACACTTAAGGATGCAGGTAGAATGAAAGACCTGAAAAGACTTTATAAGCAAGTGCCTTTTTTTAAGGCCCTTATGTTAAATAGTATGATGTCGCTTTCAAAATGTTACTTTGAATTGACAAGTTACATGAAGGAAGATCCCGAATATGGCGAATTTTGGAACATTCTTTACGGGGAGTATACCTTGTCAAAGCAGATGCTACTACAAATCTCGGATACAAAGATTTTAATGGAGAACGAAGCAGTATCTAGGGAATCTATTAAAATACGGGAGAATATCGTACTTCCCTTGTTGGTGATCCAGCAATATGCCCTGCAAAAAATTGGACAAAAATCAGATTATATAGAATTGTATGAGAAGATCGTGACCCGAAGCTTGTATGGCAATATAAATGCCAGTAGAAATTCGGCTTGACAATGAAAAACCCCCGCATTCCGAAACGTATCGGAAGCGGGGGCTTTATGTATTAAGGTATTTAATTCTTATTTTTTTTGCTGATCCTTTATTGAATCACTATCGATATCAAATTTGTTCGTTTCGACATGCGTATTTCCCGTAGGATTGGTAGGATCATGTTGTTCTACTTTTCTTTTAAATTTTCTTCGTTCATTTATAATTCCCATTATTCTCTCTTTTTTGGTTCAACTATAATATAGGCATTGACACATGGAATTTTAGTTAATGAACTTATAAGCTTTGTTAAAAAGCGTTAAGGGGATGGGTATCCGACCAAAACTGCCTTAATTTTAATTTTTTAAAGCGCCCTGAATCATGAAAAGTTTTCTTATCATGGTAACAAGTGGTCGTTTTTATCGTCTAAAAGAAGAAGGTAATGTGGCTTTATGAAGGAGGTTTCAGAAAATAAAAAAATTGGAACCTATCGGAATTAATTTCAATATGGTCCTTAAATACCGCTAAGATTGGAAGAAAACCAATCGTTCAACTGTGCAGGCAGAAATTCGTTGTAGTATGGTCTGATTAGAAATTTAATAGTATAAAAAAACATGATGAAACACATTTACGTAGTACTTTGCATTTTTACTTTTATTTCAGTTCAAAAAATTCAATCCCAAGAGACTTTTCCATCTGAGTTGTCCTTAAAAGGCACAGTGACCGACTTCAACAACGAGCCAGTCAAAGGAGCATCTGTTTATGTCGATTCTGCCAAAACAAGAACAAAGACAAACAAAAAGGGGCTTTTCAAGATCAAGATAAAACCCGAAACAAATATCCTGACCGTATTCTCTGAGGATTATGGTATTGTGAGTGTTGATTTTAATGGTGAAAAAGAACTTTCTTTCAAATATCCTCAAAATTCGAAGCCAATTTCAGAAGAAAATTTGGGTTTATTGGGTTTTAACGTGACGGTTGAGCCAGAAGGGGACTCAAATAATTATGCTGCTTATCTCACCATTTATGATATCTTAAAGGCAAAATTTCAACAGGTACGGGTAAACGGTACTAAAATAACCATTGCCAAAGGTCCGAACACCTTTAGTGGGAATTCAGATCCGCTAATATTGGTCAATAATGTCCCGAATAATAATTTATCTTCGATACCCACTTCAGAAATTAAATCGATAAAGGTAATTCAAGCAGGTAGTGAGTCCGCAGAATATGGTCTAAGAGGTGTGAATGGGGTGCTTATTATTACCCTCAAAAAATAAATTAAGTATTTTCTTATTTGGAAAGCTACAATTATTAATAGCGTCATAATCAATGGTAATTTTAAACTGCACTGATTGCTTTTTTTCACTACGCTAAATGATTTTACCCAATAAGAGTTCTTATTCTCAAATGCGACGCACAATTTTCGTTTTTTTAAGTAAATCAAAGTTACATTCCTAGCTAATTTAAATTGTTGCTTATGAAAATCAAACTATCCTTCATATTTATGGTATGTGTAATTGTCAATCATTCCATTTCAGCGCAATCGAGTTCTTTGGATACTATATTAGTGAGCGGAACCGTGGTTGATTCAGAGGGCAATCCTATAAAAGGGGCTTTAGTGTATGTTGATTCTGTAAAAACTAGGATAAAGACGAATCGCTATGGGAAGTTTAAAATTTGGTTGAAACCAGAAACGATGGTTGTTAGCGTTTTTTTCAGAAAAAATGGTATCTACACATTAAAATTCGATGGTGCGAATACTTTGAATTTTGTCTTTCCGGAAGAAAACAAGATTATTAGTGAAGATAGTTTGGAGACATTGGGATATACCGACGATAAACCGAGCAAGAATAAAAAAAAATCCAAGGATTACAGCAAATATAGAGATGTATATCAAATGCTGGTAGCCGAAATCCCCGGGGTGCAGGTTGTAGGAAGTATGGTTTATTTGCGTGGAACGTCAAGGGCTTCCATAAACGCTGGATTAAGCCCTTTGTTTATTGTAGATGGCACTCCGGTTAGTTCAATTGATTTTATTATGCCCAATGAAATAGAGTCCTTAAAAGTCCTTAGAGATGAAAGTGCATCAATTTATGGCGTACGAGCTGCTAACGGAGTAATAGTTATTAATTTGAAAAAATAATATTAGTGCCTTAAAATCGGTTTACGGAGACGTGCTCAAAATCCCATAAAATACTTTTATCCCATAGGCAATCTGGCCAATTTTAAGGTTTTCATTCGGGCTGTGCTGGTTATTATCGGTTGTTGACCTTGGGGCTTTCAGACTTTGGAACGGATAATTTATCGAAAGATGATTCGCTTAAAAATATAACTTCTGGATGTTATATTCATAGATTTTGAATGATGCTTTAAACAACCTACTTGCCTTTCTATTAGTTGGGGCTTATACTTAACAAAATCTTTTTAAATAGAAAAATGAGTAGTATTAATACCTTTATTTCCAGAATGACTCCTGCAGTTTCCAGGTTTCCAATCGTTTAATTTTTCTTCTTTAATTATGGATTAAAAGAATCCCATTTTTATAATTCATTTGAAATTGGAAAAGTATTAATAGGAACGTATCTCATTTAATGTATACTTCGTTAATTTAATCAAGAGTTTTAATTAGTACCTCTGAAACGAGCCAACTAATGATTGAGATCTAGATATTTACGGTCGAATACCGATCAGCCAATTCCTTTATCTGAAATAACTGCCTTACATTTTAAATTAATTACCGAACTGTTTTCGATTTGAGGTAAATCAAATGATAAGTGAAATCATAAGAATGTTAGTTCGTTTTAAACTTGAATTTATTTTCGGTCTTTCCATTACCAACACATCAAAAAATAATATTTTTTTCTTTTAGCAAGAGATTGGTTGGGGATTAGGAATCGACAAAAAAATGAACTTATGAAATGTGCTTGGTCAAAGTTGTATTTCTTCAAAAAATAGATCTGGACTCAGATTAGGAGTTTCGAGGTTTTGTCGTTTTGTACCCGATGAAAGAGAGATAATCTGGCCTAAATGGTTCTCAAAGAGCCATAGCGGATAACCCTTAGTGTTTATGAAATTAAGATTTTCATTCGCCAGCGTGTAAATTACCGCCTGTTTCTCCTGAAGCTCTCCGAGATAGTTTTGGTAGGCGATGTGATGATTGGCGCCGAGAATCCTGAGTCCGTCATTGGATATCCCAAGCGTATAATAGGGTTGCTCGAAAGAGCTCAGAAAATCGAGGGTCACAGCTGAATACAACCGGTTTTCATTAAAATTGATTAGGTAATTTCCTGCTGCACTGTAGGCTGAATTGTTTTTAGTACTGGTAGATTTGATCGGTATGTTTGCATTCTGAACGTTACTAAATGAGCCATCGCTTCCAATTTCAACCGTGTAACTTTGTTCACTATTTCCAACTAAGATCCGACCATTATCCAACATAAAGACACGGTAATAATTATAGTTTTGACTAGGTGCAATTTGGATTAGTTTATCAAGCACGCTCAAATTGCTGAAATCCCGTGAACAACTGTAGACAAAATCTGGTCCTACAATTACATATCGGTCGCCCCCTAGATAAATGAAGTCATGTATTTGAGCAATATCGTTGTTCCTTAATTTATATTTGAACGCTAAAGTTTGAGCCTCGAATACCATTAGTTCATTTTCAGTAGAAAATAGTAGTTCTTTCCCCACTTGACTTTGTATGACCTGCATTGCCCTATTCTGGTTAAGGCCAGGCTGAAAATCGGCAATCGCCTCTTCCTGTTGTGTGACATAATTAAACCTTGCTAAACTTGAATGGTCACTATCGTCACGATTACCATTTAAGTATACCACAGTTTCAGTAGGGTCGACTGCCACGTTCCAAACCATGTCGTAGGCTAATATTTCCGGTCTTTGGTAATTGGTTTGTTGTGTGCCGATCCCAATATTATAAATGGAAGTTACACGATCAAATTCATTTCGAACCCGCACCATATATGTTGGATTCTTAAAGTAGGGTGGTGCAAGATCAACAAATGAAGTGGTCTCCACATCACTTATTGTGGCCAATATGGTATCGAAATTCCCAGAAGCAATTTCATTATAATAGTTCTGGCGTATGATTTCGTATTGTTTGAAATAATGTCCTTGGTATTTTGACCAATTGAGTGTAATGGTATTGTCGATTACCGAAGGGGGTGAAAGCGTTATCCCCGGTATCTCTATATCCTCACCACTTACAAAATATGGATTGGTTTCAAAAACTTCCCCTTTATCTGTAAATACTTTAAGTACATAGCAAAAAAACTTTTCATTTGGTAGATTGTTGTCTTCAAAGGTAGTCGCATCTTTTAAATCAATGAAAGCCACTAATTTCAAATTTTTAAGGTCACAATCAACGCCGGTACTTCGATAAATCTCATAATGGTCGAAGGTATTTATTCCAATATAGGGTTGCCATGAAAAAAGTACCTTATCAGGAAATGCGTCATCCTTCACCAGCGAATTCGAATAAAAGTTTTTCTCGTTGGGCAAGTATGGTTTTGCAAAAAACTGAATAATATCTTTTGAACCATCTTCATCAACATCATAATTTACCTTAAAAATCAGTTTTTGTGGAGTCAATTCGGTAATCACCATTTCGTCAAAATCCTTGAAGGAATTAGATAACGTAATGACACCCTTCTCAAAAGACCATTGTAATTGTTGTATTTCGGGAACACATCCCGAATCGGTGATTATAAAATCCTTATAGGTACCGTCTGCCTGAAAAGTGAAAAAGTCGCGATCACAACCGAAATAATTCAGAGGTACTTCGGCAGTTTTTTGATTAAAACTTACTTCATAAATTGACCAGTAGGTATCCAATAGATCTAGATCTATTTTATCATTAGCTCCTTGATAAAAGGGATCCGTATTTCCAATAGGAGTATCATCTTTAGTGCAAGCTAAAAAAAGAACTGTAGTACCAAAAAATAAGATAACAATAACCCAGAACCCAAAATGTTTTGCCATATAATGAAGAACTGGAATTAGCCGGACTTGATTTCGAATTAACGTAAAACACAGCAATATTAGTAAATGGAAGGCTTTCTTTTTTAAATATGTGACAAATTATTTAATTCGTCGTTGAAGTGCTCAAAATCCCATAAAATACTTTTATCCCATAGGCAATCTGGCCAATTTTCAGGTTTTCATTCGGGCTGTGCTGGTTATTATCGGGGTTGACCATGGGGACGATAAAAGCCGGAATTTTCAATTCGTTTATAAAAGGTGCAATGGGCACCGTACCTCCCATGATCCGAATTTGCACTACGTCTTCGGAGAAGGTATCCTTAAGGGTCTTCACCAAAAAATCACCATATTTATTATTAAGATCGGTTCGAAAGGCATCGGTAACCGTGCCCTCGGTCACTGTAATAATTTTATCATGGTTTAAGCGCTCTTCTTTGGTAGGCACGGTTTCAGTGATATAAAATCCTTGTTTTTCTATATAGTTCCTTACCAGGTTTTTTAAATGAGTGCCATCTGATTCGGGCACCAATCGCATATCGATTTCGGCCGTCGCCGTCGCCGGGACAATCGTTCGGGCTTGTTCTCCGATCCAACCAGAACCCAATCCCCGAATATTCAAGGAAGGATATTGCAAGGATTCCTGATAAAAACTACCTACCTTTTCCGGGGTCTTGATTTCTAAAATTTCATTGATTGTTTTTGTGTCGTCGGGGACACTTTTGAGGATTTTTAGGGTAGCCTCATCTAGGGTAATGCCGTCGTAATACCCCTTGATCAAAACACGCCCTTCTGCGTCTTTCATGCCTGCCAATAATTGGGCAAGTTGAAATCCCGGATTCGGGGCATAATTACCATAATGACCACTGTGCTGGGGTCGAATCGGGCCATAGGTGGTCAATGATACCGTGGTAATACCACGACAGCCGTATACGACAGTCGGTTTTCCTGAATTATGCACCGGGCCGTCGTTGATGACCAGGAAATCGGCTTCCAAAAGTTCCCGATACGTCTTCACTGCCTTGGGCAGGGGAGCGCTGCTTTTCTCTTCTTCACTATCTAAAATCACTTTTATATTGAAAGGGATGTCTACTTGGTCTTTTTTTAATAAATCAATTGCGTTCAAGAACATAACGATGGGTCCTTTATCATCGGAAGTCGATCGGCCAAAAAGGAACCAATCGTTGTTGATATCCTCGTCGAGCTTGGAAAAAGATTCCGATTTCCAACCATCCCCATCCTTGGATTTAAGTACAACTGTATAGGGATCGGGTTGATCCCATTTAGAAATATCAACTGATTGCCCATCAAGATGCATGTAGAATAATATCGTCGGTTTGCTATCCTCCATAGGCAAAGCTGCGAAGAACAGTGATTCCCCTTCGGTGGGTAAAATGGAGGTATTGAAACCGCGGGCATTGAACTTTGTGGTCAGCCATGTAAGATTACGATTGATGTTTGCATGATCAAGCGCATCATTGGGGATTGCCACAAACTCTCGCAGTTCATCAATGCTGTGACGCACTTGTGATTTTATATGCATGGAGTCTTGTGCATAGGTGAAAACTCCGGCAAGGAGAAAAATCAAGGGGGTACTATTTTTCATTTGATTTTGGCTTAGGCATAAACAAGGGTTTCTTGGTTCAAGTTCGTAAGGCATCGTGTATTATGAATGCACTTCACTACGCCACATTAAATATATTTATGACGATCTGGGTTAAATATAGGGTATTCTATTTTTTATTGAGCCTAACCATTTGTATAATTAGTAGCCTGATCAATACTATGAAAGGAAATCCGTGTAAAAGCACATCAAACCAATCAACGATCTTCATGCCATTGGCCCCACCTGCGATCCATTTGATTTTTCCCCAAATATGGGGTTCCGGAAAATAGGGAGCAAATCCTAAGGTAAGGCACAGGAGGATTACAACTTTCCAATTATTTAATAGATCATTCATTTTATTATTTCTTGAATAAATCGGTCTAACTTTTCAATACCATGGGTTGTCACGTATTTAATAAATGCCGAACCAATAATCGCACCTTTGGCCATTTTAGTGGCTTGTTGAAATGTTTGTGAATTGCTTATGCCGAATCCAACGATTTGTGGATTTTTTAATGAAAGCGAATGTATTCTTTCAAAATAGGCCTCTTGTGTCAATCCAAAACCTTCTTTGGCACCCGTAACACTTGCCGAACTTACCATATATATGAAACCGTTGGAGACTTGATCAATAAAGCGTATGCGTTCTTCGGAGGTCTGAGGCGTTATTAAAAAGATATTTATGAGTCCGTATTTTTGAAAGATGGCCTGATAGGTCTCCAAATAGACGTCCACGGGCAAGTCGGGAATAATAAGGCCATCGATGCCAATTTCGTGACATCTCTTACAGAATGCCTCCACCCCAAATTGATATATGGGATTAAAATATCCCATGATCAAAAGCGGTATGGACACCGATTTACGAATGTCTTTCAATTGGTCGAAAAGCAATTCGGAAGTCATCCCGTTTTTTAATGCCTTTGTTGAACTTTCCTGTATGGTAGGTCCATCGGCCAATGGGTCACTAAAAGGCAGCCCGATTTCAATCATACCGACCCCGCTTTGTTCTAGATTTTCAATGATTTTTACGGTATCGTTCAGCCCAGGATACCCAGCGGTTAAGTAAATGGAAAGAATCTTCCCTTTTTCCTGTAATTTTTGTTGTATTCTATTCATGTCATTGAGCTATGCAATGGGCTTTCAAAGACCAAATCATCCAGTACGATAGTAGCGGGTATGCCGAAACGTTCGCGTACAACTTTATTGAATCGTTGGAAACCCTATCATTTTGTTTTTCAAACCTGGATCAAAGTTTAAAATAATTTATATACGTATCTAAGTCCTTATCCCCGCGTCCTGAAAGATTAATCACCACAACAGCGTCTTTTTTGAATTTTCGTTCGGCTAAAATGGCAAAGGCATGCGAGGATTCGATGGCCGGGATGATGCCTTCCAATTGGGTGACCATTAAACCGGCGGTCATTGCATCGTCATCGGTGACCGAAATGAATTCTGCCCTACCTGATTTATAGAGATGGGCATGCATAGGGCCGACACCTGGATAATCAAGTCCGGCCGAAATGGAATACGGTTCGGTAATCTGTCCATCTGGTGTCTGCATGAGCAGTGTTTTGCTTCCGTGGATAATTCCAACTTTACCAAGGGCCGAAGTGGCTGCACTTTTACCGGTATCGATTCCTTTTCCTGCCGCTTCAACGGCTATAATACCTACCTCGGCTTGGTCCAAAAAATGATAAAACGCCCCGGCAGCATTACTGCCACCACCCACACAGGCCACTACGTAATCAGGATTTTCACGACCTTCCTTTTCCTTTAACTGCCATTTGATCTCTTCCGATATAATTGACTGAAAACGGGCAACCATATCGGGATAAGGATGGGGCCCGACTACCGAACCTATGATATAATGTGTGTCTATCGGATTATTGATCCAATCCCGGATGGCTTCATTGGTGGCATCCTTTAAGGTTTTGCTGCCTGAAAGGGCCGGCCGTACCTTTGCACCCAACATTTTCATCCGTGCCACATTCGGTGCTTGTCGGGCAATGTCGATTTCGCCCATATATACCACACACTCCATCCCCATAAGGGCACACACGGTTGCTGTGGCCACCCCATGTTGACCAGCTCCTGTTTCTGCGATGATACGGGTCTTGCCCAATTTTTTTGCCATCAAGATCTGCCCGATCGTGTTATTGACCTTATGGGCCCCAGTATGACAAAGATCTTCCCTTTTTAGATATATCTTGACGTCGTATTTTTGCGAAAGGCGGTTGGCGAAATAGAGGGGTGTGGGGCGGCCTACATAGTCGCGAAGCAATTGGTCAAATTCTTTTTTAAAGGAAGGTTCAGCCATGATTTTAAGATAGTTTTGGCGAAGTTCCTCGGTATTCGGGTATAACATCTCGGGAATAAATGCACCTCCGAATTCTCCATAATAGCCCTTCTGGTCCGCTTGATATCGGCTACTTGTTCGATCTGCCATGCTTTTAGGAAGGCGACCACCCCTGGTGTTGGCTAAGGGGGTTATTCTTTCTTTTTCCATAATGCATCTTTGAATTCGTTTAATTTCTTTATTTGCTTCAAACCCGGTTTTTCCTCAAATTTACTATTTAGGTCGATGGCATAACAATATTTTGACTCGGGTCGTTCAAAAAATCGTACGAGCGATTTAATTGTTTCAATGCCGATTCCCCCACTAAGGAAATACGGTTTTGTTGAAGGATACTCTTTTAAAATCGCCCAATCAAAGGCATACCCATTGCCTCCTGGTAATTCACCTTTTGTATCGAATAGATAATAGTCACATACCTGTTCATACGCTTTCAGCGCATCAAAATTGAATTTTCCCCGAATCGAGAATACTTTGATGATTTGAGCCGATACTCGGGCGTTGTGTAGTTCATCAGAAACCTGTCTGCAATATTCGGGACTTTCATGGCCGTGCAATTGGAGGGCCTGCAAGTCATACTTTCGGGTTGTTTCGATGAGTTCGGTAATATCGGCATCAACAAATACACCTACTTTACGGATCCGGAAATCAAGTTCGGGCATTGGGCCTGAAAAATAGCGGGGCGAAGATCTCCAGAATATAAAACCCAAATAATCAGGTCGCAGTGCGGCCACTTCCAAAACGTTATATTTCATGCCACAGACTTTTAATTTCATGTCTGTAAATTTTTTATAAATGTCGCTGCTGTTTCCCCAGGATGTTCGGTCTTCATGAAATTTTCCCCGATCAAAAACCCTTGGTAGCCAAACTCCTTTAACATCCTAATGGCATCTATACTATCAATACCGCTCTCCGATACTTTTACCAAATGGTCGGGGATTAGGGCAGAAAGCAATTTACTGATCTTTAAATCAACTTCAAACGTCTTCAGATTTCGATTGTTGACACCGATCATATCTATTCGCTCCAATGGGGAACTGTTCAATTCGTTTTCATCATGAATTTCAAGTAGCACCTCGAGTTCTAACTTTTTGGCCAATTCGGAAAATTTCTTGATATCCTTTCGGGTCAAAATCGCCGCTATCAAAAGAATCACATCAGCACCGTGGGCCTTGGCCTCGAGAATCTGGTATTCATCGATTATAAACTCTTTACGCAATACGGGAATCTGTACGGCTGCGCGGGCTAGAAGTAGATCATCAAGCGAACCACCAAAATATTTGCTGTCGGTTAGTACCGACATACCGCAAGCGCCAGCCTTCTCATAGCCGATGGCGATATCCTGTACATTTAGATCTTGGTTGATGACCGATTTCGAAGGAGATCTTCGCTTGTGTTCGGCAATGATACCTGTTGCACTAGTATGAAGCCTGCCCGCCAAAGAATTCATTGCACGACTAAAAAGCACTGAGTTCTCCAATTGATGATTGGGGATGATCATTTTTTTAAAGGCAACCTCCTTCCGTTTGTCTGCTACTATTTTGTCTAAAATATTCATTTTTTACAACGGTTATTGTGACCCTGGTTAGCTAGGTGATCGGAAATCGATGAATCGGACGAAGTTTGCCAATGATTTCTTGTATATCATTGAAATGATTTGTGAGTAACTCATTTTAGATCGTACTTAATTTTTGTAATTTTTTTAATGCCTGTAAGCCTTTTCCACTTTGTAACGATTCCATGGCCATTTCAAAACCTTCGCTAGGGGATATCCTACGTACCGTGGCGATGGCCACACCTGCATTGGCACAAACAACATGATTTTGGGCATTCGTACCCTGACCCTGAAGCACATCGATAAATATTTGTGCTGAAGACGCGATACTATCGCCACCTATGATTTCACTTGGCTTTATGGCCTTAACACCGAAGTCTTCAGGCCTTATAATGCCTTCCGAGGCATTCGAAATTGTCTTGGTATCGCCAGTGAGGGATATTTCATCGTAACCATCAAGGGCGTGCAGCACGGTAAAGTGTATGTCGGTATTCTGATAAAGATAACCATACATGCGGGCCAATTCGAGATTAAAGACCCCGACCACCTGATTTTTTGGAAACGCAGGGTTGACCATTGGCCCCAGCATATTAAAGAAGGTTTTTACCCCGAGCTCTTTTCGTATAGGTGCTACATTCTTCATAGCCGGATGGAATAGAGGGGCATGCAGAATACAGATACCCGCCTCCGCTATCGATTTTTCTAAAAAATCAGGGTTGTTACTGAATTGAATACCAAGAAATTCGAGCACATTGCTACTCCCGCAGGTTGAGGATACCCCATAATTACCATGTTTTGTTACATTTACACCAGCACCGGCAGTTACAAAGGATGCCAAGGTCGAGATATTAAAGGTATCCTTCGCGTCACCCCCGGTGCCGCAAAGGTCGATCGGATTATAGGCCGATAAATCGACTGCCAAACATAATTCTAACAGTGCATCCCGAAAACCTTCCAATTCCTCAATCGTGATGCTGCGCATCATGTACACCGTCAAAAAGGCGGCGATTTGACTCATATTGTAATCTCCTTTGGCAATATTGACCAATATTTGTTTCGCATCTTCTTTGGTGAGGATGTCATGGTTGATCAATCTGTTCAATGTTTCCTTCATTTTTAATTCGATTTTAATAAAGAGGGTCTTTCATATTGGCCATCTACGATTTACAAGATGCTACTTTTGTCTTGGACTCTATACTTGTTTATTTGGTATTAGATTCAATATTTGATTCTGCTTCCATTCTAGCGCTACCACTTTCTGCTAAGTCCTCATCGTCGGCGCTTACCGAATCGGGGCGCAACCAATTCCGTAATATTTTTTTACCATAGGGCGTAAGCACTGATTCTGGATGGAACTGCACTGCACAAACATCGTACTGCTTGTGTCTAAGTGACATTATTTGTCCGTTTTCATCGGTTGAGGTAATTTCTAAAACCTCTGGTAAAATCGGGTTCACCACCCAAGAATGGTATCTACCGACAACGATTTCTTTTGGGATTCCCCTGAACAAAGCATCATCCCCGATGATTTTAATTTTTGTTGCGACCCCATGATATACGGTTTCGAGATTGAGGAGGGTGCCACCGAATACCTCTCCGATGGCCTGTTGTCCCAGACAAACGCCAAAAATTCGTTTGCTAGGGGCATATTTTGATATTATTTCCTTTAATAGGCCTGCTTCGTCTGGTATCCCGGGACCTGGGGAAAGTACAATGTTATCGTACGCTGCCACCTCTTCCAGCAAAATCTGGTCATTCCTTTTTACCACTACCAAAAAGCCTAAGTCCTCAATATAATGCACGAGATTGTAGGTAAAACTATCATAGTTATCAATCACCAGGACGGCCTTTTGATGTATTGATAGCGCAGTATCCCCGGTCAATTTTTTATGTTTGGCGGTACTGTTATTTTTATTTTTTGGAAGGCTCATGTATTCCGATAATTTTGTTTTCCCCGATGAATATTCAGGCTACTTATAAGGTTTGTGCTATTTGCAGGGCATTGGTCAATGCCCCTAGTTTATTATAGGTTTCCTGCAATTCATTTTCAGGGTCCGATACTGCGACAAGTCCGGCACCTGCCTGATAGTGCAATTGATGGTTCTTGCTTAAAAATGTCCGAATCATTATGGCATGGTTGAAGTTCCCTTCGAAATCCATAAAACCAATGGCGCCACCATAATACCCGCGACTCGTTTTTTCGTATTTTTCTATTAATTGCATGGCCATGTGTTTAGGTGCACCGCTTAAGGTGCCTGCCGGAAACGTATCGGCCACTACTTTCAAGGTTGGTATCCCTTTTTTCTTTTGTCCGGTAACTTTTGAGACCAAATGAATTACGTGCGAAAAAAACTGAACTTCCTTATAATTTACGACTTCCACCATATTGCCATGTCTGCTAAGATCATTACGAGCCAAGTCTACCAACATGACATGCTCGCTATTTTCTTTATCATCCTCGGTCAGTTGCTTGGCTAAAATCGCATCTTGTTCGTCATTTCCTGTGCGTTTGAATGTTCCTGCAATGGGGTGTATTTCAGCCCTACCATTTTTCACCACCAATTGCGCTTCCGGAGAGCTTCCAAAGATCTTAAAGTCACCATAGTCGAAATAAAATAGATAGGGAGACGGATTTACCGAACGCAGGGCTCTGTAGACATTAAACTCGTCACCTTTGAAGCGTTGTGAGAATCTTCGGGAAAGCACCAATTGAAAAACATCCCCGCGCTGACAATGCTTTTTGGCCATTTCGACCTGTGCCTTGAAGTCGCTATCCGCTAGATTGGAAGTGACAGGGCCCTCCATTGAAAAATTGTAGGATGCGAAGTTCCGCACCTTAAGCAGCTGTTCCAATTCAGCAGTATTGTCATTGGCATTGAAACAATGGGCAAATATGTAAGCCTCGTTCTTAAAGTGGTTGATTGCTATGATATTTTGGTAGACGGCATAATATATATCAGGTATGGCCACTGAATTTTCTTTTTTTGAAAGTTCGATATCCTCAAAATAGCGCACCGCGTCATACCCCATATAGCCAAAAAGACCCGTATTGATAAATTTAAAATTGTTTTTCACAGTGGAGAATCTTTGACTGAAGTCGTGTAGTATTTCTACTAGATCGGTAGTTGCATCGATATGCACTTCGTTTTCTGTCCCATCCGGAAATTTCTGTGAAATTATTTCATTTTCAACTTTAATTGATGCAATCGGATTACAGCAGATATATGAAAAGCTGTTATCATTGGCATGGTAGTCGCTACTTTCGAGGAGGATACTATTGGGGTATTTATCCCGAATTTTTAAATAAACGCTTACCGGGGTAATGGTGTCGGCCAAAATTTTACGGTAACTGGTACTTAGCTTGTATTTCATTTTCAAGGGTATCAAAAGCAAAAGGCTTGTCGTGATTGACAAGCCTTTCATATAGTTTTACTACAATGGTGCTTAGCTCACGACGTTTTTCGTAAGTTTTTCCACCACCAAGTATTTATTCCATGTATGTTCATGACTTCAAAGATAGAAATGATTTTTAAAATTTCAAATCAATTTTTGGCAAAATAAAAATCCCGCAACCATTTGGAAGGTTGCAGGATTGGATCAACGAGTCAAAGGAGATTAAAATTCCATATCAACGACAAGGTCAAATTCGTCATAGATGGTCTTATCGCCCAAGTTGTCAAAGAAACTTCCCGAGCCATATTTTACATCGTATTGAGAACGATCTACTTTCATCGTGGCCGTAGCCTTGCTTCCATAGATAGATACATCAAATGTGACGGGCTTGGTGATACCTTTAATGGTCAGGTTTCCGGTGACTTCGTACGAGTTTTTGCCACTGGGGGTTACATTGGTGAAGACCAATTTTGACGTAGGATGATTTTCGACACCGAAGAAATCATCTGATTTCAAATGGCCCTCCAATTTCCCCTTACTCTCAGAATTGGCTTCCAAATCAAGAGAAGCCAAGGTGGTCATGTCGACCACAAATTCACCACCGGTCAATTTGTTATCCTCAAAAATCAAGGAACCTTCTTTCAAAGCAATGGTCCCATGATGTGAGCCAAGTACCTTATAGCCTTTCCAACTAATGCTGCTGGCCTCTTTGTTAACTTCCTTTTTTTCGACTTTTACGGGTTCGGTCGCTAGCGCGCCTGCGCCCATCACCATTGTTAAAACAAAACTTACTGTATTCTTTTTCATGCTTATAAAATTTAATGTTACTTATTAATTGAATTTAAAATTTGTCTAAGAGTTTGTTTAAAAGTTCAAGTTCTTCAGTATTAAAATCTTTCACGATTTGATTTTCGGCGTTCTTCATGGCGACGTCCATTTTTTCCAACATCCGTTCGCCAAGTGGTGTTAGTCGAATCTCTATTTTCCTACGATTTGATGGGCAAGTAATGCGCCCAACAAAACCTTTCAAAATTAATTTATCGACTAAACGCGTTGTATTACTCATTTTAGTAATCATGCGTTCATTCAGGGTCGATAAATTCGCGGGATTCCCTTGTTGGCCCCTTAAGATGCGAAGTACATTAAACTGTTGTACCGACACGTCAAAAGGCTTCAGTGCTTGAGCCGTAATTTCGTTCAATTTGTTGTTTATCAACAAAAAATGAATAATCGTCCTACTTTCCAAAGGAATTTTCCGATTTGTTTTTATGGCGGCCTCAACATTCATGTAGCTACAATAATTGTATATACAAATGTAATATTATTTTCTGATTCGTAATATAGGAAACTGTAAAATTTTTGTTAAACTTTAAAGCGATACCTTTTACCGAAAAAATGTATTTTTGAATTCTAAAATCGAAGTATATGGCCAATTTATCGCAAGACCTATGGTCAGAGCAATTACAAAATGACCCGAATGCCTTTATTCTAGACGTGCGCACCCCTGAAGAAGTGGCCGAAGGATATATCCCCAATGCTATCAACATAGATATTTATTTGGGACCCGATTTTCTGGCTGAACTTGAAAAATTAGATAAGAACAAGAATTATTATGTCTATTGCCGAAGCGGCAACCGAAGTGGCCAGGCCTGTGCTATAATGAATAGTTTGGGTTTTGAAAATGCCTATAACCTAGAAGGTGGTTTCATGCACTGGGAAGGTGATGTAGTAGAATAGCTTTTTTTTGGTCATAAGACATTGGTGATTCATGGCCATAGAAATGTTATCTGGTTATCTCGCTACCACTAGGTACACAAGTCGGCATAGACGGTACCCAAAGACCAAAGACCCTTACCAGCCATGCGGGAAGACCTCCTTCATTTTATTTGGAAGTACAAAAAATTGCAAGTAGGGCAATTGGTAACGACAACAAAGGAGGCAGTCACCATACTTGATGTCGGCAGTCATAACCATTTGGCGGGTCCTGATTTCTTTAATGCTAAAATCAATATTGGCGGCCAACTATGGGCGGGCAATGTTGAAATACACGTCAGATCCTCTGATTGGTTCGCACATAAGCACCAGCATGATGCGAAGTACAATACTATTATTCTTCATGTCGTCTGGGAGCATGATATCGCTGTCAGCAGGAATGATCATACCGAAATTCCTACCCTTGAACTTAAAAATTATATTTCAAATCAGGTTTTGGAGAACTATCGAAATCTATTCGACACCTCACGGTTTACCTTTATAAATTGCGAAAGGGACCTTTCGAAAATCGATAAATTTACATTTCAAAACTGGTCTGAACGGTTGTTTTTTGAACGATTGGAACAGAAATCCGATGTTGTTCTGAAACTCCTTGATACAACAAAGAATGATTGGGAACACGTACTTTTTATTATTTTGCTAAAAAGTTTCGGGCTGAAAATAAACGGGGAGGCCTTTTATAGTTTGGGGCGCGCATTGGATTTTTCGATCGTTCGAAAATTGCAACAGGAGGTACTACAACTTGAAAGTGTTTTCATGGGATTGTCCCATTTATTGGAAAATGAGGGCATTTCAGATGATTACCATAGCACCCTTAAAAAGGAATACCGTCATTTAAAGGCCAAATATGAGTTAAGTGATATTGGGGTTCGTAAACCCGAATTCTTTAAGTTAAGGCCGTCTAATTTTCCTACCCTACGACTATCGCAACTGGCCAATCTGTATGCTACGCGGCCAAATTTGTTCAGCATTGTTATCGAGGCCCGTGAATTGTCCGAACTATATTCGGTATTCGAGGCGAGGGCGAGTACCTATTGGGAGAATCACTTTACCTTCGGGAAGCTGGCTCGAAAGAGTTCAAAAAAAGTCACCAAAAAATTCATAGACCTAGTGATTCTCAATGCGCTCCTCCCTTTAAAGTATTGTTATGCCCACCGTATGGGAAAAGACGTACATGAAGAAATCCTAGAGATCGCGAGCAAAATAATAAAGGAAGAAAATAGTATTATCACCAACTTTGAAAGCCTTGGGATCTCACATGGAAATGCAAGGGAAACCCAGGCCACATTGCAGTTATATAAGGGATATTGTTCACAAAATAAATGTTTACAATGTGCTATTGGAAATAGTTTATTGAGTGAAAATAGTTAATTTTAGACATGAATTTATTCTATCAACTACTCTACTATTTTCAGAAACGTGGCTTTGAGGTCTGTAGACGCATCGCAGAACGATTGGGAATACGGGCACGCGTAGTGCGTACTTCCTTTATCTATCTTACCTTCGTGACCCTAGGTTTTGGTTTCGCGCTATATTTGTTCCTAGCGTTTTGGCTAAAAATAAAAGATTTACTATACACCAAACGGACGTCCGTTTTTGACCTTTAACATGCTAAGAATTTTTCGTTCAAGGATGTATTTGGCGTTGTCATTGATGACGGCCGTATTGCTTTTTGGCGTATTGGGGTATCGATTCATTTTAGGATATAGTTGGATCGACGCGCTTTACATGACCATAATTACGGTAACGACAGTAGGTTTTTCGGAAGTGGGGCCTATGGATGGCACTGGAAAGATATTTACCGTAATTTTAATAATTACCAGTGTTTTTATTTTTGCTTTTGCCATTTCGGTGATAACAGAATATGTCCTGAGTCGCAATTCATTACAAACCCTTAAAAAGAAGAAAGTGAAAAATGAGATCGAGCGATTGACCAATCATGTGATTATCTGTGGTTTTGGCAGAAACGGAATGCAAGCGGCCCAACGTTTGAAAGCGTACAAAAGGCCTTTTGTAATCATCGAAAAAGACCGGGAGATCATTGAGAAATATGAGGGTGATGTGCTTTTTATCGAAGGTGATGCCAATGAGGACGAAATTTTGGAGGAAGCCGGTCTTGCCCGGGCTCAATACCTGATTGCCGCACTACCTGATGATGCAGCGAATTTATTCGTAGTACTGTCGGCACGACAAATGAACCGGAAGCTTTTTATTATAAGCAGGGCATCTTTGGTTACATCACAGAATAAATTGCGTTTGGCAGGTGCCAACAAGGTAATAATGCCCGATAAAATCGGGGGTGACCATATGGCCTCCCTAGTCGTCATGCCCGATTTGATCACATTTATGGATAAACTTTCAATGGAAGGGGAGCATACTACCAATTTGGAAGAGGTGGCCATTGAGGATTTTTCCGGGAACATGGAATGTAATTCATTGCGGGATCTAGATCTTAGAAGAAAAACGGGCTGCACCATTATTGGGTACATTGAACCGGATGGCAACTATATTATCAATCCCGAAGCCGATTTAAAACTGCAGCCCAAAAGCAAGGTAATTGTTTTGGGGCGGCCTGAGCAGATCCGTAAACTAAACGAGATGTTCAATATAGTTTGAGTATCTTTTGGCAATTATTTTTGAATAGCTTATCATTTTTTTAGATATTGCCAAGATTCAAAGTAAATCTGCTAACCGAAAACCAAATTATGAAGTACACCTTACTTTCCCTATTTGCATTCCTTATACCATTGTCAACTTTTTCACAGGAAACAGCCGAAGTCGGTCTGGATCAACGCATCAATGCCTGGTTTGAACCCATCACCGCTGTTTGGGAAAGTATCGTTTTTTGGGTCGTACCAGGTACTGGTGTGCCTCTAATCGTAATCATATTGGTGCTTGGAGCAACTTTTTTTACCCTCTATTTTGGGTTTGTAAATATTCGAAAATTTCCCTTTGCCATAAATGTGGTCCGTGGGAAATATGACGCAGTAGAGGGAGATGAAGGCCATGGTGTTGAGAAATCAGATGTAAACATCGTTGGTGGTGATTTAGTGGATACCATTCGCGATGAAAGCCATCATGGTGAAGTAAGCCATTTTCAAGCCTTGGCAACCGCGGTTTCAGGTACTGTGGGCCTAGGTAATATAGCAGGGGTGGCACTGGCCATCGCCATCGGAGGTCCAGGGGCAACCTTTTGGATGATTATTTGCGGACTCTTGAGCATGTCTACCAAATTTGTAGAATGTACCTTGGGCGTCAAATATCGGGATATGGACAAAGATGGGACTGTTTATGGCGGCCCTATGTATTATTTGTCACGAGGCCTCAAGGAAAGGGGATATACAGGGCTGGGAAAAGCCTTGGCGGTTATTTTCGCCATCTTATGTGTAGGCGCCTCTTTCGGAGGGGGGAACGCAGTGCAGGCCAACCAGGCCGCCGAACAATTGGTCTCAATGATCGGAATGGAAAGCGGCTCTTCGGGCTTTATAATTGGGATTGTTTTGGCTATTCTAGTAGGTATTGTCATCATTGGTGGCATTAAGCGTATCGCTTCGGTAACCGAGAAGATAGTTCCTTTTATGGCCATAATCTATGCTGGGGCTTGTCTCGTGGTGCTTTTTGCCAATTTCTCATATATAGATGATGCCTTTGTACTGATTTTCAAAAGTGCCTTTACCCCCGAAGCAGGACTTGGTGGATTGTTCGGGGTTTTGATTACAGGCTTCAGACGGGCCGCATTTTCAAATGAGGCAGGCGCCGGATCGGCCGCCATCGCTCACTCGGCTGTTCGAACGAAATATCCCGCAAGTGAAGGCATCGTGGCGCTTTTGGAACCCTTTATCGAT
>JBBQAM010000023.1:0-59127 GCA_038316335.1 Flavobacteriales bacterium | reverse complement strand
CGTATGTGCTGGCCAGCAATTCCAACGACCACCGAACTGATTTTCAAACCAGAATTCGCTTCGGCTTCCTCAACGGCTTGTTGAATCGATTTTATCGTTTGCGTTATGTTATTGACAACGCCACGGTGTACCCCCAAACTTTTGGATTTACCTATGCCCAGCACCTCAATTTTACCGTATTCGTTTTCCTTGCCGATGATGGCTACGATTTTGGTGGTTCCTATGTCCAATCCAACTGAATAATTAATTTGTTCCATGCTATTCGTTTAAATTTTGGTGCACACTACTTGATTGTCGAATTCCAAACTAACCGTTTTAAATTCCTCTAAGGTCTTATCCTTATTTGCCTTTATATAAAATGCCCTGAAATTGTTGAATTTCTCAGCCAAATTCTCGATATCTCCAAGATCGACTACAAAATTTTCCATACGAAACTTCAACTGATATCTATTATCTTCCACGATATGGATGCCGATGACATTTTTTCTTAGAAATTCATCGGTATTGATATATTTCAGGATTTCATAGACATCCTCCAGACTTTTCCCCGTAACATTTCCTGTAATAATGGGCACCCTGGCCGAGTGGGATACGGAAAACGGCATATGTTTTCCTTCATCATCCAGATAATATTTTGTAATCCCCTCAATTCTTCCGATTGGTTTGCGCTGCACGATCTTAGACGTAAGCTCACCATCAATAGTAAGATAAACTTGGGCGCTTTTTACCATTTCATTGGCCTCGATGACCTTCTCCATAGTATTCAAAACTAATTTTTCTTTAGGGACATTTATGAGGGGGCCATAATTTTGTATTAACAATTTATTAACCATACCTTCTGAAATGTAAAGGTTCTGATTCCCAAGGAATTGTATTTTAATTCCGTTTATCATCTTTTTTTGGTGTCGGGCATTCGAAAAGGCGTAAAGGCCTCCGATGACCAGTAGTAACCCCATGATTTTTAAGTAATTCCAATTAATTCGCATATTCTAGTTCTTTTTTTATTCGTGATATTTCGAGTCCGATATCCCCTGCACCCAAAGTAACCAACACCTCGGGGTTTAGATTTTTGATTTCTTGCGTCAACTCAGATTTTGTTACTAACTTTTTATTAGGGTTTTTTATTTTTTCCAACAGCCATTCTGATGTAATACCCTGCAACGGCCTTTCGCGTGCAGGATAGATCTCCAGGAGCAAAATACTATCGAATTTTGCCAGACTTTCGGCAAACCCATCGGCAAAATCCCGCGTCCTGGAAAATAGGTGTGGCTGAAACACCACTACGATCTTTTTATTGGGATGCATTTCTATGATGGCATTATATACGGCATCTATTTCGGTAGGATGATGTGCATAATCGTCAATAAAAATGAAATCATCCTCTTTGATTTTGTACGAAAAACGACGTTGTACTCCTTTGAAAGTCGCCAAAGCTTCTGCGATTTTCGAAGCTGGGCATCCCGTTTCAAGCGCCATGGCAAAAGCTACCAAGCCGTTTAAAAGATTATGCCTGCCAGGTTTACTGAATTTAACCCCCGTTAGGGTAGCTTCGGGGGTTTTCAAATCAAAAACGTAGGTTCCATGTTCTATTTTGATATTGCGTATACAATAATCGGCATTATCGTCAATTCCGTACGTTATTCCGTGCAAGGGAAGTCCGTTGCGCACGAATAGCTTTCCACCAGGCGCTACCCTCTTGGCAAATTCCTCAAATGATTTAATTAATGTTTCATGATTCCCATAGATGTCCAAATGATCAGCATCCATTGAGGTTACGCAAGCCACATCAGGGAATAGCCTTAAAAAGGAACGATCGAACTCATCGGCCTCTACCACTGAATACGTAGTTCCTTGGTAAAAGAAATTACTATTGAAATCCTCTGAAATACCCCCCAAAAATGCGGTAAATGACGTATCTGTCTCCTTGAGTAAATGGGCAAGGATACAGGATGTGGTCGTCTTTCCATGTGTGCCGGCGACCGCAAAGCAAAAGGTATCTTTGGTTATCAGGCCTAGGACTTCCGATCGTTTTTTGATCTCAAAGGCATGCTGTAAGAAATATTGATATTCCTCATGCGCAATAGATACTGCCGGGGTAAAGACAATTAAGGTTGTATTGGGCTCTAAAAATTCCTTTGGCACGGCATGTAAGTCATCATTGTAATGCACTGCTATTCCCAATTTGACCAATTCCTGGGTCAACGGCGTTTCGGTCTTGTCATAGCCGGCCACCTTCTTGCCGATGAATATAAAATAACGCGCAAGAGCAGACATACCGATACCTCCGATTCCGATAAAATAAACGTTCTTTAGTTTCGTTAGATCCATTGCTTCCCTTGTTCGCTGCGATTCACGCTCCTATTTTTAAACTTTATTCATAGCTTTTTAAGCATCAAGGGCCATACTGCCCCAGTCATTCTCTATTATCCTTACCTAAACCGAATTTGCAATTGGCCCATCATTCAAGAGCTTTTCGATTTCATCGACTATGTGTTTGGTGGCGTTCGGCATGGCCAGCTTTTGAATGTTGTTACCCAGTCGCTCCTGATGTGCCTTCGATTGAAATAAACTCGAAAAAACGGCTTCAAACTCGGTTTCCAATCCCTGTTCCTTGATCAATAGGGCTGCATCGTATGCAACCAGTGCCGCCGCATTTTTGGTCTGATGGTCTTCTGCAACATTCGGTGATGGAATAAAAATCACGGGCTTTCCCACAATACATAATTCGGATACCGAGCCTGCACCTGCCCTTGAGATAATTATATCGGCGTTTGTATAGGCCAAATCCATCCGGTTAAGAAAGGCAAACACCTTGACCGAGTCAGAACCATACCTTTTGTATTCCTCAAAATATAGTTTGCCACATTGCCAAATCAACTGAATCCCAAGTGATTTGAAAAATTCGAGTTTTTGCTCGACCAGTTGGTTGATACGCTTGGCGCCTAAGCTTCCACCCAAGATCAACAATGTTTTCTTATTTTCGTCTAATTCAAAAAAATGCAACCCTTCCGTTTTATCCTTCCCCAATACGACCAGATCTCCACGCACAGGATTCCCGGTCTTTACAATTTTATCTTTGGGAAAGAATGTTTCCATTCCATCATAAGCAACACATATCCTGGCTACCCTATCCTTTAATAATTTGTTTGTAATGCCCGCAAAAGAATTCTGTTCCTGCAATAGACAGGGTATGCCTCGCCCCGAGGCCACCCTTAATAATGGGCCGCTGGCAAAACCCCCGGTGCCGATGACAGCATGTGGCTTAAACCTTGAAACTATTTTACCCGATTGGATCAAACTACTTATTACTTTAAATGGGAACATCAAATTTTTAAGGGTCAGTTTTCGTTGCAACCCTGTAATCCACAAGCCTTCTATTTTATAGCCAGCCTGTGGCACTTTTTCCATCTCCATACGATCCTTGGCCCCGACAAACAGGAATTCGGCATCGGTATGTCTTCGTTTCAGCTCATTGGCGATGGCTATGGCAGGATAAATATGCCCGCCAGTGCCTCCACCAGACAATATGAACCTATAGTTGCCCACTAAGAACCTCTAAAGGATTCGTACTATCGGGGTCGATGGTCTCATTTTCCGGGACCACTGCCTTGTTACTCACGCTCAAAATAATGCCTATCGCCAAGCACGTCATCCATCCCGAGGTACCCCCGCTACTGATCAAAGGCAATGTTTGGCCGGTAACCGGGAAAAGTTCTACGGCAACGGCCATATTTATCATTGCCTGAAATATAATCGGCAAGCCAACACCCAAGGCCAAAAGTTTCCCAAAGACCGTTGAACTTCCATTGGCGATCACCACGATCCGAAATAAAAAAAACAAGTAGAACATCATGAGCAAAAATCCGCCGACCAAACCATATTCCTCCACGATGATGGCATATATAAAATCAGAGGAACTTTGGGGGAGAAAGTTCTTCTGAACGCTTTTTCCAGCTCCCTTTCCCATGATGCCGCCTGTTGCAATTGCAATTTTTGCCTTTTCGATCTGATAATCAGACTCGGAGTCTGTTGGGTTCCTAAAATTGTCAATGCGACTGATCCAGGTATCCACGCGGTTTGGAAATAAATCGGGGATTGCCTTTGCCGTCAAAATAAAAACGGTCAGGCAAAGTATTCCGGTAAGTATGATTCCCAAAAGATATTTCATGGGATATCCACCAAGAAAGCACAGCATTAACACCATCGAAAAAATAATGGCTGCGGTAGAAAAATTGGCGGGCAATATCAAAACGATCACAAAAAACACCGGAAGCCATAGTGGCAGGATACTTTCTTTAAAATTGATTTCCCGATCCTTGATCTTTGTTAAATAACGCGCCACATAGATCATGAGCGCCACCGAGGCCAAGTTCGAGGTCTGAAAGGTAATCCCAATAAAAGGAATTCGTATCCATCGGCTCGCATTTGCCCCGTCTACCGTCGTACCCTGTGCCAAGGTAAAAACCAACAGCACCAGCACTATTGGCATGGCGATAAGTGATAGTCCCTTAAAAAAATGTGCAGGAATGCGATGAACCCCATAAATAATACCAAATCCCAAAAACAAAAGCACCCCATGTTTTAGCAAAAATCCAAAAGGCGTCCCATAACCAACCACATATACCAAATTACTGCTGGCACTGTAGACAGGTAAAAACGAGAATAGGCCCAAGAGGGCTACTACTGCCCAAAGCGCCTTATCTCCTTTTAGATTATTGAATACTGCGATCACCTTATAAATTTTTTATGGCTTCCTTAAATTGATTTCCACGATCTTCATAATTCTCGAAGAGGTCAAAACTGGCACATGCCGGTGATAGTAAGACCGTATCTCCCCGCTCGGCTATCTTGTAGGCAACTTTTACGGCCTCATCCATGGCATAGGTCTCGACCAAAAGATCTACGACATTGCCGAAAAATTCTTTTATTTTAGTATTGTCAAGTCCCAAACAAATGATTGCCTTAACTTTTTCACGCACCAATGGCATTAGCTCCCGATAGTCATTGCCCTTATCAATACCGCCTACGATCCAAACAATCGGCGATTTTATACTATCAAGTGCATAATACACCGAGTTGACATTCGTTGCCTTAGAATCATTAATATATTGAACATGCTGGATCTTCAATACCTTTTCAAGACGGTGTGGCGCGCCTTGAAAATTTTCGATACTCTGGCGGATCGTCTCCTTACGGATGCCCACTAATTTTGCCGCGGTGGCAGCAGCCATCGTATTCTTGAGATTGTGTTTTCCTTCAAGTGCTAAATTGTCAGTGGTCATTTTTATGGTAGTATTATCTGTTGTTATCTGTATTTCAGTATTCATTACAAAAGCCCCTTGCTTAAATTCCCTACGTATGGAAAAAGGCAACAATTTTGATTTAACAGGATGCTTTTTCAACCAATCTATAATGACCCTATCATCTGCGTCGTAAATGAGATAATCATCTTTGGACTGATTTTTTGCAATCCGAAATTTGGAAGCGATATAGTTTTCAAACTGGTAACCATACCTATCGAGATGGTCGGGGGTGATGTTCGTCAAAATGGCAATATGCGGTTTGAATCGGTGTATACCATCAAGTTGAAAGCTGCTTATTTCCAAAACGTAATACGCATAATCGTTTTCAGCTACCATCTTTGCAAAACTGTCACCAATATTTCCTGCGATTCCGACGTGCATCCCAGCTTCCTTTAGAATATGGCCCGTAAGCATCGTCGTGGTGGTCTTCCCATTACTTCCCGTGATGCCTATCAGGATCGCGTCGGTATAGTCAGCGGCAAATTCTATTTCGGACACTACTGGTATGCCTTTCTCCTGCAATTTCACTACCAAGGGAACCGTATCAGGTATGCCCGGACTTTTCATTACCACATCAGCGGTTAAAATCAGGGCTTCCGTATGCCTTTCCTCCTCCCAATCAATTCCAAAATTTTTAAGAACGTTTTTATATTTCAGTTGTATTTTTCCTCGGTCGGACACAAAGACCTCGAAACCTTTTTTCTTCCCCAGAATAGCCGTTCCTACTCCGCTTTCCCCAGCGCCCAAGATTACCAGTCGCTTCATCCTAACGGACTTTTAAGGTCACGATAGTGACAATGGCCAGGAGAATCCCAATAATCCAAAACCTAGTTACTATCTTACTTTCGTGATACCCCTTTTTTTGATAATGATGGTGCAAGGGTGCCATCAAAAAAACACGCTTTCCCTCCCCCAGCCTTCTTTTGGTATATTTAAAATATCCAACTTGGATCATGACAGAAAGTGACTCGGCAAAGAAGATCCCACAAAGGATGGGGATCAACAGCTCCTTTCGAATGATCAAAGCTATCACCGCTATGACGCCCCCAATGGTCAAACTGCCCGTGTCACCCATAAATACTTGCGCCGGATAGGCATTGTACCATAAGAATCCTATCAGGGCCCCAACAAACGCCGTTATAAAAATTACGAGCTCCCCAGCCCTCGGTATGAACATGATATCTAGATAATTGGAAAAAATAATATTGCCCGACACCCAGGCAAAAATGCCCAAAGTCAGCACAATTATAGCGGAAGAGCCAGCCGCAAGGCCATCTATCCCGTCGGTAAGGTTGGCCCCATTTGAAACTGCCGTTACGATCAGTATGACAATGGGAATAAAGATTAACCACGCGTAATTTTTAGCACCTTCTCCCGCCCAACTAATCAGACTACTATAGTCAAGCTCATTGTTTTTTAACAAGGGAACCGTGGTCATGGTTGATTTAATTTCCTGACCCTTCACCTCCTCTACTGTATATTGTGCGGTAATCCTTGTACTATCATCCTCTCTCATAGTAACCTGTGGATGAAAAAACAAGGTTGATCCCACAATAATACCCAGACCTACCTGCCCAAGAATCTTAAACCGACCTTTCAAGCCTTTTTTGTTATTCTTGAAAATCTTGATATAGTCATCGATGAAACCGATGATTCCCATCCAGATGGTCGTGATGATAAGAAGTATTATATAAATATTATCTAGTCTCGCAAAGAGTAGTACGGGGATTAGGGTCGACATGATGATGATCAATCCTCCCATGGTTGGGGTTCCTGCTTTCTTTTCTTGGCCTTCCAATCCTAAATCGCGTATGGTTTCGCCGATTTGCTTGCGTTGAAGAAATAATATAACCCGTTTACCGTATGTTGTAGCGATTATCAAAGAAAGCAATACTGCCATGGCCGCCCTAAAAGTGAGAAACTGAAAAAGGCCCGCTCCTGGAACTTGGTAATTTTTTTCTAAATAATCAAAGAGGTAATAAAGCATACTTGGGGTATCTATTTTGTTGTCTTTGGACTTTTTATTTATTCATTTTTCTAGTGCCTTCTTTCTTTGGCTTATTTATTCAAGCTTTTAAGTAGGTCTTTAACAATCTCAAAATCATCAAATTCAATACGCTGCCCTTGACTTTCTTGATAGGTTTCATGGCCTTTCCCGGCCACCAAAATGATATCGTTGGCACTTGCCAATTGGCATGCCGTCTTTATGGCCTGTTTGCGATTTTCTATAGACAGTACCTTTTTTTCGTTTTGCGGTTCGACTCCCGCTTCCATTTCCGAGATTATGGCATTGGGATTTTCGGATCGCGGATTATCGGAAGTAAAAATCGCCTTGTTGCTCAACTCTGAAGCGATATGACCCATAACCGGACGCTTTGACCTGTCTCTATCGCCACCACACCCCACAACGGTGATGACGTTTTCATTTCCAGTTCTCAATGTGTTGATAGTGTCAAGCACATTCTTAAGTGCATCCGGTGTATGGGCATAATCGACAATTGCCTTAATTTTCTTTTTCGATATAAAATACTGGAATCTGCCATCGACATTTTCCAACTCACTTAAAAGCCGTAGGATTTCCAAGGTTTCGAGCCCCAATAATTCGGCGGTAGCATAGATTGCCAGTATATTATAGGCATTGAAATGGCCGATAAGCCGGGTCCAAAGTTCATGTTCCCCGATTTTTAACAATTGGCCGTCAAATTGACTCTCCAAGATCTGCGCCCGATAATCGGCATAGGTTCTCAAGGCGTAGGTATATTTTTGTGCTTTGGTGTTCTGGAGCATTACCAAACCATTCTTGTCGTCAATATTGGTCAAGGCAAAGGCCTTTTTTGATAGGTTGTCGAATAGGACTTTTTTGGTGTCGCGATATTCTGCAAAGGTCTTATGATAGTCGAGATGGTCATGAGTAATGTTAGTAAAGACGGCCCCCGCAAAAACAAGGCCTTCGGTTCTTTTTTGATGGATCCCATGGGAACTCACTTCCATAAAACAAAATTCGACCCCGGCTTCGCTCATATAGCTCAAATGTCGGTTGATGGTCAAGGCATCTGGGGTCGTATGGCTTGTTTGATATTCCTTGTCATCGACCATGATCTTTATGGTCGAAATAAGCCCGACTTTGTACCCTGCCTTTTTAAATAATTGATAGAGTAGCGTACTAATGGTCGTTTTCCCATTCGTGCCGGTGATACCTACCAATCTTAAATTTTTCGAAGGATTATCATAGAAGTTCGAGGCCATAACGGCCAAGGCGGAATTGCCATTATCAACTTCGGCATAGGTAACCCCATTTACAAGTGTCACAGGAAGCTTTTCGCAAACGATGGCCTTGGCACCCTGATTGATGGCTTTTTCAATAAATTCATGTCCATCGACCAAGGTTCCCCTGATTGCCACAAAGACATCATCCATTCCGACATTTCTTGAATCGAAACAAATGGTATTGACCATTACATTGGTCGAACCGCTTATAGCGGAAAGGCCTACGCCATACAATATGTCTTTTAATAGCTTCATGAAAGTTCCAATACGATTTTTTCTACCTTCTTTAAATCGGTTCCCTGGGACACCGACTGCTTTTTTACCCTGCCATTCCCCTTAACCTCAACTTGCAATCCTAGGTTTTCTAAAATTGAAATGGCATCCATACCGCTCATGCCCTGTACGTTGGGAACCTTATTATATTTTTTCTGGGCCTCGGCATAATATTTTTCATAGGAATCCTCCAATTCTGGTCCGTCGCCAATCTGCATCTCAACCTCATCGATCAGCGGATTGTTGGCATACACTTTCTGAGCGATCGACCTGAAAACAGGACCCGAGACATCGGCCCCATAGTATCCCACACTACGATCGGGCTCATGAATGACTACGATACAGGAATATTTTGGGTCTTCGGCTGGAAAGTATCCTGCAAAGGTGGAAATGTATTTAAGTTTGTCGGGGTCTTTTGACACATAATTCTTTTGGGTCGTTCCTGTTTTGCCGGCCATTGAAAAATTCGGGGAATACAACCGGTGCCCAGTACCATGCTTTGATTCGACCACATTCTTCAAAAGCTGTTTTACCTTCATCACGGTCTCTTTTGAACAGATGGCCGGGTTCATTACCTCCTTATCAAATTTCTGGATAGTGCGGTTCCACTCTTTGACTTCTTTAATCAATCGCGGCTTTACCATTTCGCCATCATTGGCAATGGCATTGTAGAAGGTGAGTGTTTGTAATGGGGTCAAGGAGACCTCATAACCATACGACATCCAGGCCAAGGAGATACCTGACCACCCTTTGTCACCAGGATATCGAATAACCGGGGTACCTTCGCCTTTTACGGGCAGTCCCAATTCCTTATTGAGCCCAAAGCTCATAAGACGATCCACGTATTTTTCAGGATGGTCCTTATAATTAGTGTAGATCATTTTAGCAAAGGCCGTATTCGAAGAAACCTCGAACGCCCTGCCTACTGATATTTTACCATATCCTCCGTGTTTCGAATCCTTTACGACCCGATCATAAATTTTCCATCTACCATTTTCCGTATCTATGATGCTCGAAGTATCGATAACCTTGTCCTCCAAGGCGGCCACAAGGCTCATCAGTTTAAAGGTCGAACCTGGTTCATGCGATTCTCCAATGGCATAGTTCAAGCGCTCGTAGTACTTACCATCTGAGGTCATCCCCAGATTCGAGATGGCCTTTATTTCACCGGTTCCGGTCTCCATTACAATGACGCACCCATGATCCGCCTTGTATTTTTCCAATTGCGCCAAAAGCGCATGATGGGCGATATCCTGAATATTGATATCGATGGTGGAGATGACATCATAGCCATCTTTTGGCTCGACTATATTATCATTGCCGATGGGCTTCCATTGCCCCATGGCTATTTTTTGCTTTAACCTTTTGCCTTCGGTACCTCGTAAATAATCACCAAAAGCACCTTCCAACCCAACGCGCGTAATATGACCTTCCTCATCGACACGCTCATACCCAACGCTTCGTTCGGCTATTTTGCCCAAAGGATGTTCCCGAACGGTTTTTTGTTCAACAATCAAGCCCCCTTTATAAGGTCCTTTATTCAGCAATGGGAATTCTTTTACCGCCAAATAGGCCGAATAGTCGAGATTACGGGCCAAAAGGGTATATCGGTTTTTGTTTACCTTGGCCTTTCTCAAGAGTTGTTGATAATGTGAGGACGTATTCCCCAAGAGTTTTGAAAGTGCATCGGATAACGGCTTTACATTTTCCACAAAATCCTTATCGGCGACCGTTTCGGCATCAAATCGAATTGTGTATTTGGAAACCGAGGTAGCCAGGAGACTCCCATCATCAGAATAAAGATCGCCACGATTCGGGGCAATCGTAAACATCTTCTCGGTCCGCTTCAAGGCCAGGGCACGATACTTGTCGCCATCAACGACCTGAATACGAACCAACTTAAACAGCACCGCACTTGCAAACAGAAAAAGGCAAGCTGTCATAAAATATAAGCGGGTCAATATTTTTTTATCGGTGACGGCCATTAGTCTTTAATTGATTTAACCCGTATTTTTTTTGGTGGTGTTTCGGAAGGTTGCAGGCCTTTTTCCTCTAAGATCTGCGAAATGGTAGATTCGAGTTTTAATTTTTGAATTGCCTTATGAATATCGACGAACTCGCTGCGCAATTCTTTGACTTCCTCGTTCAATGAGGCTATCTGATGTACTTTCCGATCGGCACTATGTGAACTGCTGATCATTACCGTAGCCAAAAAAGATGCAAAAATGATGAACAGCCAATTTTTTGGGGCATCGCCACTCACCAAAAACTTACCTTTTAAAATGTCCAATATTCCTTTTTTCATCGTACTACTTTTTCATATTCTTTCGGCGATGCGAAGCTTTGCGCTGCGTGCCCTATTGTTTGCTCGTATTTCTTCTTTCGACGGAACTACAAGGGGCCCTACCTTTTTAAAGGGTACCGTACTATTGCCATAAAAATCCTTTTCAGGTTCTCCTTCGAACTGCCCTGCCCGAATAAATCGTTTCACCAATCGGTCCTCTAGGGAGTGATAGCTAATGATACTCAATCGCCCTTCCTTATCAAGTAATTCAGAAGTCTGTTGTAAAAATTCCCTAATGGCCTCGATTTCTTCATTTACTTCGATGCGAATAGCCTGATACATTTGGGCTAGAATCTTATGCTCTTTTGATTTCGGCAAAAACTCCTGAAGCACCGACTTCAATTGTTGCGTCGTCTTTATGGGTATCCCCGCCCGTTGTTCGATGATCTTTGCGGCAATGGCATTTGCATTGCGCAAATCACCGTATTCATAAAAAACCTTCGCTAGTTTTTTATGATCGTACCTATTGACGACCTCAAAGGCCGAAATAGGGTTCTTTTTGCTCATCCTCATATCCAAGTCCGCATCAAAACGGGTTGAAAACCCCCGTTCAGGAATGTCAAATTGGTGGGAGGAAACGCCAAAATCAGCCAATATCCCATCTACTTTCCGAATGCCATAGAACTTCAAAAACTGCTGGATATATCTAAAATTCTCATGGATCAGGGTAAACCGTTCATCAAGAATGTTATTTTCAAGGGCATCTTCGTCCTGATCAAAGGCGAACAATTTCCCTTCACTCCCCAATCTTTTCAATATTTCAAGTGAATGACCTCCCCCTCCAAAAGTTACGTCGACGTAAATTCCGTTCTCTTTTATAATGAGTCCATCGACCGACTCCTTTAATAAGACCGCATTATGATACATGGTCCACGTCGTCTCCGTCATCGCCCATTACCTCTTCGGCCAGGGCACCAAAATTCTCTGCGGTCTCATCCAACACTTTTTCATAACTATCCTTGTCCCATATTTCAATGATGTTGATCGCCGAACTCAGCACTACCTCCTTATCGATACCCGCAATTGACACTAAGTTTTTAGGTATCAGTAATCTTCCAGTCGCATCGATTTCTACCACTTTTACACCTGCCGAAAAACGGCGTATAAAATCATTGTTCTTTTTCTTGAAGCGGTTTTTCTTGTTCATTTTCTGCATCAGCAGGTTCCATTCCTCCATAGGATACAGTTCCAAGCAAGGCTGAAATACCGATCTTTTGATTACAAAACCATCGTTAACAACCGGTGCCATCTGATTCTTTAGGGCAACGGGAAGCATAACCCTACCTTTGGTATCGGCCTTGCAGTCGTATGTTCCAATGAAATTGATCACGTGAGTGGTTGGTATTTCTTATAATAACTCAAATATATAAATATTATTACCACAATTTACCACAATTTACCACTTTGTTAGTAAATTTTAGCTTTTATGCCATAAATGCCTTTAAAAAAACCGAATGCCTTAATTTAAAAATGGCGAAGACCGATTTCATTAGCCGCTTGAAGTTGCTAATTCGTACCCGAGAGAAAACATAGGAATGGTTTGTATTTTAGGGAAATGCCTATATTTGCCAACTATAGACCACAAGCGTCCTGAATGGAAGAGAATATAAAAACCGAAGGTAAATTTAGGTTCATTGAAAAGGGTGAAGGCACCCCAATCATAATATTACATGGTCTCATGGGAGGTTTAAGCAATTTTCAAGGCGTTACCGAACACTTCCCCAAAAGAGGTTATAAGGTATTGGTACCTGAACTGCCCATCTATGAATTGCCTATCATTCGAACCAACGTTAAGAATTTTGCCAAATTCCTAGAGCGTTTTATTGAATTCAAGGGTCTAAAGGATGTAATATTGTTAGGAAATTCATTAGGCGGACATATTGGCCTACTGCATACCAAATTGTATCCCAAAATGGTCAAGGCTTTGGTAATAACCGGAAGTTCAGGCCTTTACGAAAGCGCTATGGGTGATGGATATCCCAAACGAGGGGATTATGAATTCATTAAAAAGAAGGCCGAAAATGTTTTCTATGACCCGAAGGTGGCCACCAAGGAAATTGTTGATGAAGTGTTCGCCACGGTTAATAACCGCATGAAGTTGGTAAAGACCTTGGCCATTGCTAAAAGTGCCATTCGGCATAATATGTCTAAAGACCTGCCTAAAATGCATACGCCCACATGTATAATATGGGGGGATAACGACCAGGTCACCCCACCGGATGTCGCAAGGGAGTTTCATGAACTCTTACCGGATTCAGATCTATTCTGGATTAAAAAATGTGGCCACGCCCCCATGATGGAGCATCCAAATGAATTCAATCAAATTTTGGATAGCTGGTTAGCGCAACGTGGTTTTTGATACGGGCCCGTAGTCCGTAGCCATTTTCTATTCAGTAAATTCCTATCATTTAATATTTTCGATGTGAAAATTAAATCGGCCGACTTTGTAATAAGCAACACCGATGTTGCCAAATGCCCGAACGAACCCTTGCCCGAATATGCCTTTATCGGTCGTTCGAATGTTGGCAAATCTTCCTTGATAAATATGCTTACCGAACGAAAAAGTTTGGCGAAGACCTCAGGTAGGCCTGGGAAAACACAACTTATAAATCACTTCAAGATCAACGGCAATTGGTTTTTGGTAGATTTACCGGGGTATGGGTATGCCAAGGTTTCCAAAAAAGACAAACGAACCTTTCAAAAATACATTACCAACTATTTTCTTGAGCGACCCCAACTCGTTTGCTCGTTTGTATTGGTAGATATTCGCCATGAACCGCAACCTATCGATCTCGAATTTATGCAGTGGCTTGGAGAAAATTCAATCCCCTTCAGTATCGTCTTTACCAAAGCCGACAAACTAAAGCCAAAGGCCATTGAGAAACATGTAGCCAGCTATATTAATCAATTGTTGGAGGGAATCTGGGAAGAGGCCCCTCGCTATTTTGTGACTTCTTCTTCAAAAGGAGTCGGTAGGGATGAATTGTTGGCCTTTATTGAGGGCATCAACTCAGAATTCTTTAAGAATCAACTTCTGTAATTCCCTGTCGGCCTCTAATCAATGAAATTAGTTCTTCCGGTTCTTTCATCGCATTCAGTTCCTCGGTCTTTATAAAAACTTCGAACCCGTAGCTTGTTTCGTTCAAAACGATCGGAAAGGTGTAGGCGTACCCAAACTTTGAGGCATATTGTTTTTTGAAGGCATCCCTATGTAAGAATTGCATAGGGATATCAGTTGTCTTCCGGAATTTTTTCCAACTCCTTTTTTCGGTAAGGGCGTCAAAGGTAAGTTCACACAATTGGCACTTATAGGTCGACGGACTAAGGATTTTATGCGCCGCATCAAGGAGTGAAGCCCCGAATCCTAAATCGGCATTGTAAACAAAAACGAGCTTTTGAAGTGCTGTACCTTTCATAATAATCTGGTAATACCTTAAATTTAGTAGTTGTTAAGTCATCTACACATAAAATAACTTACAAACAAACCTGTATCTATGGGAAAACCTCTTTTGCGTGTAAGGCGCGTTATGGCTACGTACACCGTATCGATACCATACAATTCGTTGATAATGTCAATTAACAAGGGTTAGTCGGTAAGATTGGAGTAGGAAAAGCTGCAGCACTTGGTGATTCGAATGGTTTTATAGTAATAATCTTTAACGAAGGTGACAATTTAAAACAAAAGGCCAGTAGGAATCTTGCCGAATAAGATTGAAAATTTTTTGTATTAAATACCTTTCATTGGCTTTCAAACTAAACATACCATACAAGTGGTTTCACTAATTAGAAGCTTTTAAACAGACTGAACTAAGTGACCGCGTCCTATCATTTTAAATACTAACCAGAAGAATGAAACAAATACCCAAAAACGTTCTACTTACCAAAAAGCGGAATTCCCATTATTTTATTTATGCCTTACTGTGTCTTTTGCTTTTTTTGAATTGTGCCCCCAAACCTCCTTTTGAAAAAGGGAATTTTAAATCCTCCGATTTAACTGAGTTGGTAAAATTAGACACCACCATCCATTTGGATATACGGTATGCCACAAACAACAATCTCGTTGGCCGACCTGTTTATACCGAAGCAAGGGTATTTTTGCAAAGACCGGCCGCCGAAGCTTTGGTAAAAGTAAATGAAGCATTAAAACCTTTTGGATATGGCTTGCTTATTTATGATGGATATCGCCCCTGGAGTGTCACAAAAATATTCTGGGACAATACACCCCTAAAAAATAAAAAATTTGTAGCCAATCCAAAAGAGGGCTCAAGGCACAATCGAGGTTGTGCAATCGATCTAAGCATGTATGATCTTGAATCTGGTAAAGAAGTGGAAATGACTGGTCACTATGATGAAATGAGTGAGCGCTCTTATATAAATTATTCCGGTGGCACAGAAGAACAACGCCATTTGCGCGATTTACTTAAAAGTAAAATGCAAGACCATGGTTTTATGGTTTATGAATATGAATGGTGGCATTTTGATTATGAAGGATGGGAAGCCTATCGCATTCAGAATATCCCATTTTCGGAAATAAACTAGAATTCAGGTAAGATTGTGCGTCTAAAATAGCGAATAAAAGCTTTCCAAGTGATTTTTGATTACCTTCCTAAAAGCTGAAAATCAAAATCAAAACGCAAATGAAGTATTCTATTACAGCACGCTCATCCTCAAAAAATAATGCCTCAATACAAATTAAACAATCTGAAATTATTTTCGGAACCACTCCCGAATCATCGGATCTCCTTGCAAATCCAGCAGAGTTGTTTTTGGGCTCATTTTCTGCATGTATTCTTAAAAACGTCGAGCGCTTTTCAACCATAATGAATTTTGAATACAATCGTGCCGAAATACTGGTAAGTGCAACACGACTTGAAAAACCTCCAAGAATGAACACTATAAATTACGTATTAAATATTTATAGTCAAGACGCCAATTTAAATAGTAATTTACTCAAAAGGAATATTGAAAAGTTTGGGACGATAGTCAATACACTTAGCTCGTGCTGTAGTATCACTGGCGAAATCAATAAAGTTTCTCCATAAAAGGTTGACCTGAAGAAGGCCTTCAGTTAACTACCCATATAAAATTTAGCTATTCAGCAGCTACCAAACCGCGGACATCCTTTACGAAAATAGTATTGAAAAAGACTTTGATACGTATACAACTCATGGATCAAACGCATAATAATCGAACACCTTAGTTAAAAAGGGGATATATTAAGCGATGCGCGCCTTAATAATAAATTATTACTTTTA
Organism: Flavobacteriales bacterium; assembly: GCA_038316335.1. Classification (GTDB taxonomy): domain Bacteria; phylum Bacteroidota; class Bacteroidia; order Flavobacteriales; family Flavobacteriaceae; genus JALHST01. The sequence continues at coordinate 42,685 of JBBQAM010000023.1, read as the reverse complement.
GGAATCCCGAATTCAAGAACGAACATCCAATGTGTAATACGGCAACGAATTCATAGCCGAGCGCTTGCGCTCCATCGCAAGAAAGTTAATGGGAAGTATGGAAAAAATGAAAGCAGCGGTGCGGAAATCCTATTGCTCTCCCAAGGGGATTAAAATTGAGGAAATAGAAAAACCTATCCCCAAAGACAATGAAGTAGTTATAAAAGTCAAGGCAACTACGGTGAACAGAACAGATTGTGCAAATCTTACCGCAAAACCATTTATCATGCGCTTTATCTTAGGGTTTTTTAAGCCTAGAAAAATTGTGCTAGGGACAGATTTTGCTGGTAGCGTAGCAGCCGTTGGCAAAAACATCACGTCGCTCAATCGATACGACAACGTTTTTGGATTTACTGACTTAGGTTTAGAATCCCAAGCCGAGTATATGACCATGATGCCCAAAGGAAATATATTGATCATGCCCGAAAATATAGATTATAAGGAAGCCGCAGCGAGTTTAGAAGGAGCGCATTATGCATATACCTTCGTCCATAAAGTCAGCATCCGATCAGGACAAAGCGTACTTATCAATGGGGCTACAGGAGCAATTGGATCGGCACTCTTACAATTTGTAAACCAATTCGATGTGCATATAACGGCTACCTGTAGCACGAAGAACCGCGATTTAATTCGGTCGCTTGGTGCCGACAAAATTTATGATTACACCCAGGAGGATTTTACAAACGATACTGAAAAATATGATTTCATCTTTGATGCCGTAGGGAAAAGCACCTTTGGAAAATGCAAACCCTTACTTAAAAAAGAGGGGGTCTATATCTCTTCTGAATTAGGACCCTACGCACAAAACATATTTTTTGCAATCCTTACTTCTTTTGGACGAAACAAGAAAGTTATTTTCCCTATTCCATATGACCTTCGAAAAACGCTACCTTATATTAGGCATCTATTGTCAATTGAAAAATTCAAACCAATCATAGATCGGGAATATTCACTTGCTGCGATTGCCGAAGCCTATGAATTTGTTATTGCTGGCAAAAAAACGGGGAATGTAATCATCAACATCTAAATAATCTAAATAAAAGACATACTAGGAGCGCATAAACGTTTTGAGCGCACACCACGCTCTTGGTAGCGACGGCATTTTAATCCGAACGCTGAAAACTAAAGAACGTACCCATAAACAAAAAACATTAAACCAATTGATATGATCAAAATTAAATTCTTTGCGCTCATCTTCGCCTTTATAGGATTGGCAAGTTGTAAATCAAGTCAACTGAACCACGCCATCGTGCCTGAAACCGGGTTGTTTAAGGTAGCAATACTGTACCCGAACGACGAAAAAAGCACCTTTGACATGGACTATTATCAAAAAAAGCACATGCCAATGGTTGCCGGACTTTTAGGAAAAAATTTGAAATTCTATGAAATTAATACCGGCATTGCCGGCAGAACACCAAATGACAAAGTGCCCTTTGTGGCCGTTGGATATTTTTACTGTTATGATGTTGCGGAATATAATAGGGTAATCGTACAAAACATCGATACCATTCTTAATGACATAAAAAAATACACCTCGATCCAGCCTATTATACAAATCAGTAAAATTCAAAAATTGGGATTCAATAAGACAAACTAAAAATCGTAACTGGGTTTTGTCCACTATAGGTGAGATTGTATCTTAGGCATATAAACTACCAACAAATGTGGCCACAAGAACCAGAATGGGACAAGCGCTATAGCAACAAACATTTCAAGACTGAATATTCATGCGCCATCAAGTCATGTTTGGGATGCTTTGATCAAAACAGATGTCGGAAACACCTATTAAAATCTCAAAATTATGAATCATACAATTTGGTCGACTTTTTTGTTAATCGTATTCATAGGTTGTAAGGAAAATCAATCTGAAAAGACGGTGAATGCCGGCGAATCAACTGAAGCGAGTATTCCAACCATTTCACCTTTAGAACTTGGCATTGATTCGCTGCGCCTAAATGATTTAACTACCAAAATCGAAGAACAGGAATACCCAAATATACATAGCGTCCTCATTGCCAAAAACGGAAGGGTGTTCTATGAGAAATACTTTCAAGGTCAAGATCAAATTTACGGACGATCTATTGGTACTATAAAATTTACCGACTCAACCCTACACGACATCCGTAGTATTACAAAAAGTATCATTGCAACGTGTATAGGAAATGCCATTGACAAAAAATATATAAAAAGTGTTGACCAAAAAATTTCGGATTTTTTCCCGGAAATGGATTCCATTTTTGTAGGAGATAAAGCAAATTGGACTATCCAGAACTTTCTAACCATGACGACCGGATTATCTTGGAATGAAGATGTGCCCTATGACAATCCTGAAAATGATGAAGCTCAAATGGCCATCGACCTAGACCCGATTAATTTTGTTTTGAAACAACCTTTAGAGGCAACACCCGGAGAAGTATTTAATTACAATGGAGGCGCCACCCAAATATTAGCGGAAATCATCGAACGATCTTCAAAAACCCCTTTAGATAACTATGTTAAAGAATATTTATTTGATCCTTTGGGCATTAAAAAGTTTGAATGGACAAAATACTCGGTTTGGGAAGGCGCCGACAAATTTGCTGCAGCTGCAGGATTGCGGTTAACATCGCAGGATTTAATGAAAATTGGTCTGATGTATCGAAATAAAGGGAATTGGAATGGCCAGCAGATTATCCCATCAAATTGGGTAACGGAATCTTTTACCGCGTTCATCGAGTTTCCTAGTAAAGTTGTAGCTGCAAACGATGCCTATGGATATCAATTCTGGATATGGCCCGACCTTTTTCAAAATAACGAGTTCGAAATGATTGCAGCTAATGGGAATGGCGGACAGAATATCTATTGGGATTTAAAAAACGATTTGATCGTGATAACAACGGCCGGGAATTACAATAAATGGGACCTACAAAATGACTCGTATGCCTTATTGAAAAATGAGATATATCCCTTATCTTTAAAAGAAGAATAACGCATGTACTTACTACATAGCTCGAAAAGACTTTGCGAATCACTTCTCCTGAAATGCAGGAAATTGCAGCCGATGCCAATCGCATTTCGACCATAGGGGCACCAATGATTTTAATCGGCACTTCAGTTAAAATAAATACCGGTCAAACCCCGTCTCAAAATTATGCTGAAAATAGACCCGATACTAGCCGTAAATGACGTAGCCGCCAGTGCAAAATGGTATCAATCGGTATTCGGATGGCAACGGGTACATGGGGGAAACGATTTTGCGACCTTGATCGCTGAAAACAAGGAAGTGATGCTCTGCCTGCATGCCTGGGGCGAACACGGACACCCTACCATGTTGAATCCGGCCAATACCCCAGGAAACGGACTTCTACTCTACTTCCGGACCGATTCGATGAACGCCATTCGACAAAATATCGAAAAAATGGGGGTTGCTGTCGAAGAAGATGTGCACATAAATCCAAACTCGCATAAAATGGAGTTTTCTTTGAGAGATCCAGACGGCTACTATTTGACGATCACAGAATATCACATCTACGAAGGTTAGGGTGTATTTTAATACATAACAGCCTGAAATCGGCTATGGGAAGTCGGTCAAATTCTTAAAATTGAACTAAAAAATATAAATAAATCAATCGGTCATTGTATCTTAAACCATGCGAGAACAATTCGGTAAAAAACCCACAAAGCATGATTTGGAAAAGTATGCGCTTTCCTCCCAATGGGATGGAAAAAAGTTCGTGAACCTGGAAACAACTACCATGGCCATTAATTTTCAGTCTCTTCCCAAATTATTGTATAAACAATTTTGCGAAAAAGAAGGCCGTGAACCTCAGCACAAATTACCGGTTATCCCGCTGGATAAAAAGGCCTTTATACGCAGCTCGAAAAGCACCAAATTCATTTGGTACGGTCATTCGGTCGTACTCGTGCGCATGAACGGCCAGACGCTATTGATCGACCCCATGATGGGGCCGAATGCAGCCCCCATTGCCCCATTTTCAGTAAATCGATTCAGCGGGAACACCTTGGCACTGATTGACGACTTTCCAGAAATCGATCTGTTACTCCTTAGCCATGACCATTATGACCATCTCGATTATGATAGCATTCAAAAATTGAGACCAAAGGTAAAAAAGTATTTAGTTGCCTTAGGAGTAGCACGCCATTTGGTACACTGGGGTATCGATAAAAACGACATTATCGAATTTGATTGGTGGGATCAAACTACTTCCAATGGCATTACGGTTACATTTACCCCTACCCGCCATTTTTCGGGAAGAGGATTGAGCGATCGTGCAAAATCGCTCTGGGGGTGGCTGGGCATTCAAGTCGGAGGATGAATCTATTTGGTTTAGTGGCGATAGCGGCTATGGAAAACATTTTGAGGAAATCGGGGCAAAATTGGGGCCGTTCGACTTTGCATTTATGGAATGTGGCCAGTACAATGAAAATTGGCATCAGATCCATATGTATCCTGAAGAATCTGTAAAGGCTGCCATTGATGGCAATGCCAAAAAAATAATGCCCGTTCATTGGGCCGGATTTTCCTTGGCGCAACACGCTTGGGTCGACCCTGTCATGCGGTTTGTTGCCGAGTGTCAAAAAAAGAAGGTCAAGTATATAGTGTCCGAACTAGGACAATTGGTATCAATTCAAACTGCCTTTAATACAACCCCATGGTGGGAAAAGGCATCCTAGGCAGATAGGTGGTGGCTATGTTCTTCTAGAATAGACAAAGCCAATAGGGCGTCAAAGGAACGACAATTTAATAATCCTTACTTTAATATACTATGAAAACAGTGCTACACACGTCCGATTCCCGTGGTCATGCCGATCATGGTTGGTTGAACAGCTATCATTCGTTTAGTTTCGCCAATTACTACAATCCCGAAAGAATGCAATTTGGGGTGCTCCGCGTTCTGAACGATGACGAGGTAGCGCCTGGCATGGGGTTTGGTACCCATCCTCATAAGAACATGGAGATTATTTCAATACCATTGGAAGGCGATTTGGAACATAAGGATAGCATGGGCAACATAACGGTCATACGCCAAGGGGACATTCAGGCCATGAGTGCTGGCACAGGCGTAGAACATAGTGAAAAGAATAAAAATCGGGATAAAAAGGTGAAGTTCCTTCAAATCTGGATCCTCCCCAACCAAGTGAATGTCTCCCCAAAATATGATCAAATTACGTTAGCCGTCAATCGGCCAAAAAATACATTTTATCAGATCGTTTCACCGAATCCCGAGGACGATGGCGTATGGATCCATCAAAATGCCTGGATGCACCTTGGAGAATTCGACCACGCTCAAAAAGTGGAGCATGTCTTACATGACAATATGCACGGGGCGTATGTGTTTGTTTTGGAAGGAACTTGCAAAGTCAATGGGCAAGCGCTTCAAAAAAGGGATGCCCTGGGAGTTTGGGAAACCGATACGCTACAAATTACGATTGAAACAGGCCCTGTTAACATACTTCTGATCGAAGTCCCTATGGCCAATTGAACCCTAAATTATACCAATATCTTGCTAGGAAATGTTGTCTAGATATGATTATTGTCATAAAAAGCAAAGCGTCCTATTCGTAGTTTTACGAACTAAATAATACGATGTACCTATGGATAAACTTTCAACGATTCTTGTTCCTTTTGATTTTTCGGAGAGTGCGAAGACCGCTTTGGAATATGCGGTCTCCTTTGTTGGTGACTCTAAAAATATGGATATCCACTTGGCCTATGTAACCCATCAACCTGATTTGAGTGAATTAAAGAAAGCGTTCGAAGTTGAACAGCTTAAATATAAAAAACGATTAAAAAGGCCTTTGAAATGGATAACCGCTTGGGGATCATTTCAAGAATCACTCGTAAAAATTTCAGAAACCCGAAACATTGATCTTGTTATCATGGGCACTTCGAGTGCTTTTTCACAAAAAGATCCTAACCACAGCAATACGTCCAAATTTGTCCTGGAAAGTCAGGTGCCTGTGTTGGTAATTCCAATAGGTCCCAAAGAATTCAAGATCAAGAATATAGCGTTGGTCTTGGGCAAAGAAGAAATCGATGATAAAAAGGTGCTCGAAAACCTTTTAAAAATAGCCAATCGGTTTAACGCAAAGGTGCATGTCCTGACCATAGAGAATACCTCCGACAGCTATGGGTATTCTCAAGTCGATCAAAAAAATGAAAACCTCTTGGAATACTATTTGGAAAGTTTTTATTCGGATCATACCTTTTTGGAGAACCCGGATGTTGTGAAAGGTATCCTGGCGCACGCCATAGAAAAGGAAATGGATATGATAGCTATTTTGCCACGCAATCATGCAAAACGCGGGAATCCTTCAGAGGGACGGCTCACCGAACTACTGACACTGCAATCGCCAATTCCGACATTGGCTTTGGTTTGAGCCTACATGCAATCTCAGGAATCACCGGACAAGCCTAGGTTTTCTGCGAAATACTCGCAGAAGTCTTTCATTGTAGCCGTCATTTTTTCATCTTGAGTGGCTTTCATAAAGGTATCTGATAAGGAGACCAAGGTTTGATGGAAAAAAATCTTCATATCATCAAGGGGCATGTCCTTGGTCCATAAATCGATTTTTAAGGATTCCTTTTTATTCCCATCCCAAACCGACAACAAGAGGGCCTTGGCATCTTCTTTATCAATTCCACCATCTTGGGCAGACCAGGTCAATTTTTCAGGTACACGGTTTTCATCAAGACCTACGGTCAAAAGTATTTCCGATGTATGTAATTTTGCCATTTACTTCTTGGGTTTATAGTTAGCCTTCTTAAAGATTTCCTCTGCAGGTAGGTTTAGAAGTTGTTGTAGTGAAATTGTCTTTTTTTCCATAAATGCCCGTACGATTTGCCAACCCATAAAACGTCCTAGTCGCCCGGGGGATTCATTGTCGAGTTCTAGGCCAAACTTGGAAAAAGGAGCAGGATCCAAAAACCTTGGCCCTAATTTGCGATCGGTACTGTACAAATATTCCTGTTCAATGAAATTTCGCCATATGGGTTCTTCATTTTCTTTGGCCCAAGCAAGTTCATCATCGGTATATCCTATTTTTTGTGCATCGCTTGCCGAGGGCATTATTTTATCCTTGAGATAGAGTTCCTTGCCATAATACATCATTTGCGATAAAAAGGACCGATCGTTGGGTCGCGGAACCATTTTTTTAGCAAGGGCACTGGCCACATCACTGATAAGATATTTCGAATCCAGGCCTTTGGCAATGTACTTTGGGAAACCAGCGTAGAATTTGTGTTCTGGTCCTAAATAGCTATCAAGTTCAACGAAAAGGACGGTATCATTGAGGATAATCCGATTTTGGTAATCCACATCATTTACAACTGTAATGACCCGAGGTACCTTGAATTTCGGAAAATAATATTTTACATGCTTAAAAAGCTGCTCCAAACCCGCGGATTCGGTATCGAAATCAGGATACGCCTTCCCCACTTCAGATAAAAGCGCAATCTGCAGTGTATCGGTCAATTTGGCCACCCAAACGCTGTCGGGAGCCGGGAAAAGGTAGGGATATTTTTCACGTAATCCCGGAATATCCTTCGCCTGGGCATGTGCAAATTCTCGATCGAAGCGTGCAATTTTCAAGGCAACTGGTATTTTCTCGATTTCTTCCGCGCGCTTGTCATTGTCATTACAAGCAAAAATGAACATCGAAATCACCAATATCACAAAAATTCGCTTATCCATATCAACTTATTTCGACCAAACTTTAATATTAGGGAGCTACACAGTATTTTTATGGGACAAAGTTAACGGTTTTAACCTAATCAAAATGCCCATGCAAACTGAAAAAGTAATCAATTATATTGTCAATTGGTTGAAAGAATATGCCAGGGATGCCAGGATGAACGGATATGTCATTGGTATATCAGGCGGCATCGATTCAGCCGTGACCTCAACCTTGTGTGCCAAAACGGGCTTGCAACTTCTTTGTGTTGAAATGCCCATACATCAATCCCAGAAACAAGTTAGCCGTGCTTTGAACCATATTGAATGGCTCAAACAAAACTTTAAAAATGTGGGAGCCACTACCTTGAACCTAACACCCGTATTCGATAGCTTTGTAGCTACTTTACCAGCAGTCGATAATGAAGACGACCGGTTTTTGACCTTGGCAAATACCCGTGCTCGCCTTCGCATGACCACCTTATATTATTTTGCAGGTATAAACCGCTATTTGGTAGCCGGTACTGGAAACAAGGTTGAAGATTTTGGTGTCGGTTTTTATACCAAATACGGCGATGGCGGGGTAGATCTCAGCCCAATAGCCGATCTATTGAAAACCGAAGTCTACGAGATTGCCCGGCTTTTGGGCATCAATGATGAAATCATTCAAGCAGCTCCCACCGATGGTCTTTGGGGCGACAACCGAACAGACGAGGATCAAATCGGAGCTTCCTACCCCGAACTCGAATGGGCGATGCAAATGTCGGAAGCAGGTAAGGATCAGTCCGATTTTACAGGCCGTGAAAAAGAAGTTTACGCGATTTATAAAAAATTGAATACCGTTAATCGACATAAGATGAATCCTATACCTGTTTGCGAAATACCAAAAATGTTAAAATAAACCACTCACCTAGGAATCAAGTAGATAAAACGAATAAAATCACAATAACACCCATTTATGAGAAAAAAACTTCAATTTTGTCTACGAAATAAGATAATTAAAACCTACATTGCGTGTCAGTATTTTTATACCTGCTACCTAGATTTTAAGTATCTAGAAAATAACTAAATAATGACCAAAGTACTAATTGCAGACAATCACCCTATTATACGTATGGGTGTACGTAACGTTTTGGAATCTGCCTCCGGTTTTGAAGTCCTTGACGACGTTGCGACCACTTCAGAACTTTTTGAAAAATTGTCAAAACTAGCTCCCGACGTAGTAATGCTTGAAATGGACATTCCTGAAATAAATGGCATTGCAACCTTACGGAAAATAAAAAAGGAATATCCAGATATCAAGGTTTTGATATACAGTGGCCAATCAGAGGACGTTTATGCATTAAGTACCATACGGGCAGGTGCATTTGGGTATCTTTCAAAAGCATCGGATATCGATTACATTATTTCGGCCGTTCGAAAAGTCGCCGAAGGCAACATGTTCATTACCAATGAACTAGCCCAACGGTTAGCCTTCGATGAAGGAACACAAAAACCCAGGAGGTTTTTCAGGAAACTTTCAACTCGGGAAGTCGAAGTACTTAAATTGTTAGCCAGTGGTAAACGCAATAAAGATGTTGCCTCGGGTCTTAATTTAAACGAAAAGACAGTCAGTACCTATAAAGCCCGTTTGATGAAAAAATTGAACGTTGACAATATGGTCGACTTACTGCAACAGGCCAAGGCCTTGGAGCTTTACTGAGAAAAACTATTTTTTATAGCAATTTAAATGACCCTGGATTCTTCCAGGGTCATTTATTTTTTAGTAAAATTGCTTTATTACCAAGTCGTTCTTTTTGGCAAGTGTCTTTTTCAATTCGTTATAATTCTTTATATCTTCCAATTGCTCCCTGGTGGCAGAACCATTTTCATTCGTATTCTGGATACTTTTGGCAATGTCATTGATGATATCATTGATTAGCTTTAAGCGAATTGACACAATGGTTTGAGAAACCCGTTGAACTATATCCATTTCTTTGGATTTTACATAAATATCCCTTCGTTCCCAATCATCCAGAAAATATTTATTTTCACGCATGTCAAGGTCGACGATTAAACCAGCTATTTCCTGAGGAACCACATTGATCCATTCGTTGAATTCAAAAATTTCGTCCTGTAAGAGCCGTTCCATCAATAGCCCGTAGATATGTTTAAAATGCGCATCGGAAAATTCAATTTCATCTTCCTGTAAATCGAGGTAAATTTTCTCAGCTACTTTGCGCTCCAATTCATCTTTTACCAAGACCATCTCACCATTTTCGGCTACTTCTTGATAAAATTCGGTGAATTTTTCCCGTCTCATTCCGAATTTCAATAAAATTTTAAGAATTTCCTGTTCGTGGAAATTTTGAATATTTACTTTTTCAAGGGGTGCCTCATTTTTAACGACCTCAAAAACCTTTTGTTCCTGTTGCACTTTTTTTGAAGCATCTGCGATTTCCTTTTTGCCGATTTGCGCCAGCGTACTGAAAAGCACGCCTTCAGAGACGTTCATAATATGTGCGCATTCCTGAATATAGATCTCCCGCTTGATGGCATCCGGGATTTTGGCAATGCTATTCACGATATCGCGCACTGTATCGGCCCGTTTTATGGGGTCATTTGCAGCTTCCTCGGCCAATAGGTTTGCTTTGAATTGAATAAAATCCTTCGCATTTTCCTGTAAAAATTGTACAAGCTCTTCATAGGTATTGTTTTTGGCGAAGCTATCGGGATCTTGGCCCTCAGGAAATGTACATACCTTGACATTCATGCCCTGCTCAAGTATGAGGTCGATACCGCGCAAGGAAGCACGTAATCCGGCTGCATCCCCATCGAATAAAACCGTAATGTTTTTGGTAAGCCTATTAATCAATCGTATTTGTTCGGGAGTCAACGCAGTGCCACTGGAAGCTACGACGTTGTGAATGCCCCGCTGATAAAATTGGATGACATCGGTATAGCCTTCCACTAAAAAGCAAGTGTCTTCTTTGGCAATAGCCTGTTTGGCAAATGCAATGCCATAGAGTACCTTGCTTTTATGGTAAATTTCACTTTCAGGGGAATTCAGGTATTTCGCTGCCTTCTTATCATTCGACAGAATACGGCCCCCAAAGCCCAATACCCTGCCACTCATAGAATGGATCGGGAACAACACCCTGCCCTTAAAACGATCAAAAGATCGAAATTCCCCAGGATTTGCCGTATCTTCCTTGACAATGGTAAGTCCTGTTTTTTCTAAATATTCAAGTTGATACCCTTGATCCAATGCTGATTTGGTGAAGCTGTCCCACTGATCAAGGCAATACCCAAGATCGAATTTTTTAATAGTCTCATCGGTAAAACCCCGCTCCTTGAAATAGCTAAGACCAATCGCTTTCCCCAATTCCGTTTCCCACAACATTTCTGAAAAATGCCGTTGAGCAAATTCTGAAACCAGGTACATACTTTCACGTTCGTTCGATTCTACTTTTTCCTCATCGGTACGTTCGGTTTCCTCAATTTCGATTTGGTACTTTTTGGCCAAATATCGGATGGCTTCCGGATAGGTAAAATGCTCATGCTCCATCAGGAACGCTACTACATTGCCCCCTTTGCCACTACTAAAATCCTTCCAAATCTGCTTTACTGGTGATACCATGAAGCTCGGTGTGCGTTCGTCGGTAAACGGGCTAAGCCCCTTAAAATTCGAACCTGACTTCTTCAATTGTACAAAATCGCCAATCACCTCCTCCAGACGGGCGGTTTCATACACTTGATCAATGGTCGATTTTGCTATCATGACAAACACATTTGGGTGGTTAAAAGTAACAAAATTTGGTGCACCTAGGAAACTTGATCTTGAATACCTCCCTAATTTTCGATACCGTCTAAAATGACGTAATTTGACATTAAAATCGATTCGAATAGTGATACTCCTTTTTGGAATGCGCCCCGATACCACTGAAATCAAGACCTTGGAAAAGATCTGCTGTCCCTATTGCAAACAAGTGGGTACCCTTTCAATATCGAAGACTGGCAATTGGTTTCATTTTTTTTGGATTAAAATTTTTAAAATTTCAACCAGTACTTTTGCCGAATGTTCCCACTGCAAGCGCGCCTACGATGAAGATGAGTTTACACCTGAAATGCATGCGGCAATCGATTCTTAAACATTTTCATTGATTCAATAGTGGATCGTTTGTTCCTTTAGGAACCATACCCGCAAACAACTCGTTCGATTAATCTCTTATACCCTCTTGCTTTGCGACCTCATTACGTGTTTGAACGCTAAAGGTCAAATCGCATTCCTATTGAAATATTGTGCTGTTCTACGACAGCATGCTTAAAAAGGGGGTTTAAGTCGTATTTTGCATAGATCAAAATGCCATCGAAACCCATATACCCACTAAGACCGTAGACAAAATCTGAAGTATTGTAACCGCGTTTGAGTTTATCCTTGACATTTTCGCCATTGCGATCGTATTTCAACTTCTGCCGAGTCCCCAAATTAAAACCGGCGTACCCACCTAAACCAATCCTGAACTGATTGTGCAAGACATAGCGAATGGTCTTTTCGGTCTCTCGAAATTTCGAAGGCCCCAACTCAAAGTGTATCGGAAAGACCAGGTTGTCCATTCGGAGCTTTGCCTTTTTTAACGGAAATTCAAACTCCTGAAGTTCGGTTTGAGTACCATTGACCGCAAAATACTGGTTATTCTCTGGCTTCAAGCCATTAAATTGAAAGGAAAACCCATAATTCAAACGCAAAAAGTTGGTGTTGGGAAACACCCGGGTGCGCCATTGCCAGCCTAGTTCTGCGAAACGACTACCGCCGATCTTATAGGGAGAATCTTCGATAGATTGCCCTTCGATCAATGCGTTGTTCAAACCGATGGCAAAAACGAAATCCGAGTAGGTACGCCTATCATAGACTGGTTCCCTATAGTGGTTCCTGAAGAGTGTCCAAGGTTCTCGATCTCCCCAAGTGATGCGAATACCATCTTCGCTATCGTCAAATCGAAGCTCATTACCGCTTCGTAGGCCGAATCCTTCATTGCGCTCTAACAATGCAATTGTATTATCGATAATGGCAATTCTATTTTCGATGTTCAGGGCTCTCATTTTGGCGGCCGATTCTTTCAGCCGGTTCGCCTTTTCAAGGCTAATCTGTTCTTGATCCAAACGTTCGCTGATTGCTGCCACTTCTTCCTTTAGCGCCTCTTTTTCCTGTTGTCGAATTTGGTCTTTTTTGGCATTCAACGTTTCTATTCGTTCCTTGTACCCCGACTGTGCGGTCATGACATGTGTGCCGATTGTCAAGAAGATGAAGGTCACATAGATTGTAATTTTTCTCATAATGAATTGATTTTAGTAGTTCCCTTTAGCTATCGGGAGCTATCGTGTGATGAATAAACTCTAACTGCTCCGATGCCAAATCCTTGGCATGGAAGATTTTTAACCCGTAAATACGTTGTGTTTTAATTATTTCGCTCAGCAACGGCGGTCCTAGCCTTCAGGAAACCGCTTTTGAGCGATTCAAAAATTTGACTTCGAAAAGACTGATTCAACTCGTTCTCGACCTCATTGAGCAATGCTGTTGCATCGCTATTCGATTCCTTTTCGAATATTTTACTGGCGAGGAGCTCACGTTCTGCCGCACGTAATAGGGAATCGATTTCGGCATCGGTTACTAAGGACTTATTAGACTCCAATTGGTCGACCTTGCCCATTACTTCGGCTATTTTGATTTCAATGTCTTGGTCGATTTCACTTTTAATCCCTTCTTTACCAGCCGTATTGACTCCATTCCCTTTATCATTGGTGTTAACTGGTTTTCGATGGCTCTCTAGATGCACGATCGCTTGTTCTTCAGTCACAATCGAACTATCGAATTCGGCGTTTTTAATTTCGCCTTTCTCGATTTCCTTCACTGCGATCTGTATGCTATCCTTAAGGGAAGGAACCCCATTTTGTTTGGATGGGTCAACGATCGTAGAAACCTTTACAACAGAAGTTTGCGGGGCCATGATATAGAAAAAACCGAGAATGACTAATCCTACGAAGCTAGCTGCGATACCATACCAGAAGTAGCCCTTCTTTTTTTGCGCTGCATCGACATCCACTTGTTCAGCAATTCTTTTCCAGGCATTGGAGGTCGGCATGATTTCACGATCCTTCAATATTTTTTCCAACTTTTTTTCGAAATTATTGGTTTCCATACCCTATAACATTTTGACGTTTTAATTGCTCTTGCAAAAGTCTTCGCGCCTTATGCAATTGCGATTTTGATGTACTTTCAGTGATTCCAAGGACGTCGGCAATTTCCTTATGACTATAGCCCTCTACGGCATATAAAACAAAGACCAGTTTGTACCCTTGCGGTAAATTATCGATCAGAACCTGAATATATTCTGCATCAAAATCGACCGCATTCGAAATAGTTTGGTGACCCATACGATCAAATACCTCATCGTCAAAAACCACAAATTGGCGTTTTCTTAAAAAAGAGATGCTCTCATTTATCATAATCCTTCGAATCCAACCTTCAAAACTACCCTCGAATTTGAACGTATCCAAATAGCTGAAAACCTTTACAAAGCCCATGACCATTGCATCTTCGGCAAACTGTATATCCTTGATATACTGCCTGCAAATACTCAGCATTTTGGGCGAAAACCTTTCGTATAGTCGCTTTTGCGCTTCGCGATTTCCACTCGCGGCCTTCTTGATAAGCTGGTTCTCGTTGGTAAAAAAGGAGATGGTTTTCAATTTTTTGTGCTTCTATTTTTAGAGACGTAGTATTGCGCCAAAAGGTTGCCTGGATTTTTGATTTTTACTAAAAATTAGACCCCTCCGAACGTCGTCCTGCATTTTCGACGCACGGTCAGTGATTAGTTTTAGGTTTAAAAGGGTAAATTATCGTGTTTAAGAACGGATTTATTTTCTGAACGTATGAGCCAGTAATCCCATAAAGAACGTCATCACGAAACTACAGGGTGTCTATTTTTTTCGCTCCACCACATAATTAACCATAAGCGCCAACGCGCTTCTGTATTCCGAAGATGGATAGGTATCCAAGAGCGCGAGGGCTTCCTCCTTAAAGGCCAGCATTTTTGTGACGGCATACGCGAGACCGCCTTTTTCTTTCACAAAGGCAATGACCTCTTTTACTCTTTTCTTATCAGTATTGTGATTTTTTATTGAATTGATGATCCAGTTTTTCTCGGTCTTATTACAATTGTTTAGGACATGGATAAGTGGAAGCGTCATTTTTTGTTCTTTGATATCGATTCCGGTGGGTTTTCCAATTTCTCGATCCCCATAGTCAAAAAGATCATCTTTAATCTGAAATGCCATTCCACAAAGCTCGCCAAATTTTCGAAAGTTTTCGACATCGGGTGAATCGGGCTTTACCGAACAGGCGCCCAAACTGCAACATGCGGCAATAAGCGTCGCCGTTTTTTGACGGATGATTTCATAATAGATTTCCTCGGTAATATCTAAACGTCGCGCTTTTTCAATTTGAAGGAGTTCGCCTTCGCTAATTTCACGCATTGCCACCGAAATGATCTTCAATAGATCAAAATCCCCATTGTCAACCGACAGTAGCATTCCACGTGCCAATAAAAAATCGCCTACCAATACGGCAATCTTATTTTTCCAAAGGGCATTGATCGAAAAAAAACCCCTGCGCTTGTTACTGTCATCAACAACATCATCATGTACGAGACTAGCGGTATGGATCAATTCGATTACCGATGCACCACGATATGTGCGCTCATTCACAACGCCATCGTTCAATAATTTTGCGGTTAGGAAGACAAACATCGGACGCATTTGCTTCCCTTTTCGATTTACAATGTAGTATGTAATTCGATTCAATAAAGCTACCTTTGAAGTCATCGATTCGAGAAACTTCCTCTCGAAAAGTTCCATTTCCTCATTAATAGGTTCCTTTATTTGCGATACGATTTTCACCAAATGCTCTTTTTTAAGCCGTCTTCAAGGCGCGTTAAAAATAGGGAAAATAAGCATGGTGTGCGATATTAGGGGCTGAAATATAGTGGAAGAAACAGGTGAATGGAAATGCGAAGTTGCATGCACGAGGAAGCAAGTACGAAGTTGCAATTACAATGGAAGGAAGTGCGAAGTACGAAGTTGGGAGGTGGCTCGAGAATTGAAACCGGGAATCAATAAGCAGTTGACAGTATGCGGTTGTCTGTTTTAGCAGAACGAGATTTTTGATTCCTCCCTCCCGAAAGCAATCCGGAGCTTTCTGGAGGGAGTAATTTGGATGCTATTTTTTTAGGACCGAGCCCTAGGCGATGCTTATTTGGATTTATTCGCCAATTGGCCGCAGGCGGCGTCGATATCCTTCCCTCTTGAACGACGTACCGTCACTACAATTCCGTTTTTCTCCAAAGTGCTTACATAAAGGGCTGTGGCTTTGTCTGAAGCTTGCTTAAAGGATCCGTCATCAATGGGGTTATATTCAATAAGATTTACCTTTGCCGGCGCAAATCTGCAAAATTCGACCAAAGCATCAACATCCTTTTGAGCATCGTTGATTCCTTCCCAAACGACATATTCATAGGTAATCCTACTTTGGGTCTTATGATACCAATATACCAAGGCCTCACGGAGGTCTGACAGAGAAAAAGTCGCGTTAAATGGCATTATTTGGGTACGTATTTCATCAATGGCCGAATGCAAGGAAACAGCAAGTTTGAATTTTACCGCGTCATCTGCCATTTTCTTGATCATTTTCGGCACCCCGGACGTCGATACGGTAATTCGCTTCGGCGACATCCCGAGTCCTTCTGGCGATGTAATTTTGTCAATGGCCTTTAATACATTGTTATAGTTCATCAGCGGTTCTCCCATCCCCATAAAAACGACATTGCTTAAGGGCCTATCAAAATAAAGACGACTTTCCTTGTCAATGGCCACCACTTGGTCGTAGATTTCATCGGGGTTTAAATTACGCATCCGTTTTAAGCGAGCGGTAGCACAGAACTTACAATCCAAGCTACAACCTACCTGACTTGATACACAGGCAGTAGTGCGGGATTTGGTAGGAATAAGCACCGATTCAACAATGAGATCATCGTACAGTCGAACGGCATTCTTAATGGTACCATCGGTACTACGCTGCATCTGATCAACCTGTATGTTGTTGATTACAAAATTTTCGGTTAAAAGCAAGCGGGTTTCCTTGGTAAGATTGGTCATGCCGTCAAACGAATGGGCCGACTTTCGCCAAAGCCATTCATAAACCTGATTGCCCCTAAAAGAACGATCGCCCTGTGCGACAAAAAAATCACGCAGTTGCTCTTTTGTAAGTGCCCGTATATCCCTTTTTTTAATATCCACAATGAGAAAGATAAAAAATCCTGCCAGAACCAACCTACGCTTGGGATTTTGACAGGATTATAATTAATTGATATGAGGGGCTAAAGAATCAACATTGCATCCCCATAGGAGTAGAATTTATAACTTTCGATGATGGCCTCTTTATAGGCCCGTTTCATAAGATCATGGCCCATAAATGCCGATACCATCATTAACAAAGTAGATTTCGGCAAGTGAAAATTGGTTACCATGGCGTTCGCGATACTAAAATCATGGGGCGGGAATACAAACTTGTTTGTCCATCCATCGAAGGTATTCAGTTTTTGATCCGAAGAAACCGCACTTTCCAAAGCACGCATGGCCGTTGTGCCAACCGCACAAATTCGGCGCTTGTTCTTTTTTGCCGAATTGACGATTTCTGTAGCTTTTTCATCGATGATCAATTCTTCGCTGTCCATCTTATGCTTAGAAAGATCCTCTACTTCAACCGGATTAAAGGTTCCTAAACCGACATGCAAAGTCACTTCGGCAAAATTAATCCCCTTGATCTCTAAACGTTTAAGCAAATGTTTTGAGAAATGCAATCCTGCAGTTGGTGCTGCCACTGCCCCTTCATGCTTGGCATAAATGGTCTGGTAGCGCTCCTCATCCTCAGGCTCGACAGATCTTTTTATATACTTTGGCAAGGGGGTCTCGCCAAGTTCCCTTAATTTTCTGCGGAAATCGGTATACGACCCATCGTATAGAAAACGCAAGGTTCTCCCGCGGGAGGTAGTATTGTCGATTACTTCGGCGACGAGATCATCATCGTTCCCAAAATAGAGTTTATTTCCTATTCGTATTTTTCTGGCCGGATCCACGAGTACATCCCAAAGACGTTGTTCCTCATTCAGTTCGCGCAACAAAAACACTTCGATCCGTGCACCTGTCTTTTCCTTATTCCCGTATAATCGTGCAGGAAATACTTTGGTATTGTTGAGTACCATAACATCGCCCTCATCAAAATAATTGATAAGGTCTTTGAACAATTTGTGTTCGATTTTTCCTGTATCCCGATGTATTACCATGAGTTTTGACTCATCCCTATTTTCTGCAGGATATTCTGCCAACAATTCATTAGGTAGCTCAAAATTAAAGTGTGATAATTTCATGTATGTGTGCTATTTATTTTTTTTGGATAATCTGCGTTAATCGAATTTCTGGAAAAGTTTGGATGCTGGGCCGACACCGTGATATCAAGCGTCGTTTTTTGAATCGATACCAATATGAATGTTGATGTACATTTTCCCAATTATATCAAGCATTTTGCGGGTGCAAATATACGACGCGCCGATAGGGGATGTCAAGTAAATGAATGAATATATCGCAATTATAATTTATCGACCGAAAATCCTAATTTTTCAAGATCACTCCAAAAATCGGGATACGACTTTGAAACTACTTCATAATCGTTGATGAATATTGAAGTCTTCATTGCTAGCGGACCAAAAGCCATGGCCATTCGATGGTCATTATACGTCTCGATCACCTTATTTTTTTGAATCATGTCAGATGGGGCCAAGGTCAACGTTCTATCGGTAACTGAAATCGGTGCCCCTAGCTTGGTAAGTTCTGTTTTCATAGCTTCCAAGCGATCCGTTTCCTTGATCTTTAAGGTGTGCAAACCACTTAAATGGCAGGAAATACCCAATCCGAAACAACTCACGGCTATTGTTTGTGCAATATCGGGGGCATCTGAAAGTTCAATATGAAAGGTTGCAGGTTTTAAGTTGTTCGTTTTTCGTAAAATAATTTGATTTCCCTCATAAACCGTCTGCACCCCCAATTTCCCATAAATTTCCGATAAGATCGCATCACCTTGAAGGCTGTTCCTTTTGTAGGCCGAAAGTATGATTTCAGAACCCACATCTGACAGCGCGGCTATACTATAAAAATAAGAAGCCGAACTCCAGTCAGATTCCACGACCACGTTTATGGGGTCAATCGATTTTTTTGGGGCAACTTTTATGACATTGCCCTCAAAAGAAGTAGTTATACCAATTTGATCCAATAATCCCAAGGTCATTTTAATATATGGGATCGAGGTAATGGTACCGAGCAACTCAATCACCAAACCATTTGGCATCTTAGGTGCAATCAATAGCAAGGAGGAAATGTACTGACTGCTAATATCGGCAGGAAGGCTGACCTTGTTCTTCGGTAAATTTTTTCCCCGTATTTGAATTGGCGGATACCCTTCATTTTGAAGATATTCAATATCGGCACCTAACTCTTGCAAGGCCTCAACAAGTATCCTGATGGGCCTTTCGGTCATTCTTTGGGAACCCGTCAACGTTATTTCAGTACCTTCTTGGGAGGCATAGTACCCCGTTAGAAAACGCATGGCCGTACCGGCATGATGAATATCGACGACTCCTTTATCGATGGTCAACCCTTTTTGCATGACCGTCGAATCGTCTGAATTCGAAAGATTTTGAATTGAAATATTCGGGTACAAGGCCTTCAATAACAACATTCGATTTGACTCACTTTTTGAGCCTGTAATCGATATCTGTGAATTCAAGAGGCTCGAGTCGGGACCAGCAAGATGTATTTTCAAGAGATTTGATTTTAGACCAATAGGAATGTGGCCCAAATATAGTATTATTTCAGCTTTTTATTATTTTGATGCCGGTCGTGGTCGCGTTTTGTTTTTAGTTCCAATTTTTTGTCGAATGCTTTTTCAAGGTCGATCCCAGTCTGATTAGCCAGACAGAGTACAACAAAAAGTACATCGGCGAGTTCCTCGCCCAAATCTTTTACCTTGTCTGATTCCTTTTCACTCTGTTCACCATACCTACGAGCTATAATACGTGCCACCTCCCCTACTTCCTCAGTGAGTTGTGCCATATTGGTCAGTTCATTGAAATAGCGGACTCCATGGTGCCGAATCCAGTCGTCTACCTCCTGCTGTGCGTTTTTTATATCCATTATTCCTTGTTCTTTGTATCAATCTGTATAGTTACAGGACCATCATTTACCAATTCGACTTGCATGTTCGCCCCAAAAATGCCAGTCCCCACTTTTTTCTTTAGTTCCGCTTCCAATTGAAAAATGAATTTTTCGTAGAGTGGAATGGCAATTTCAGGTCTGGCCGCTTTGATATACGACGGCCGGTTTCCTTTTTTAGTAGAGGCATGCAGCGTAAACTGGCTTACTATGAGTACGTCACCATCTATATCTAATAAAGAGCGGTTCATAATGCCATCGTTATCATCAAATATTCGCAAGTTTGCGACTTTTCTGCAGAGCCAATCAATATCAGCCCCTTGGTCTAAATCTTCGATGCCGAGCAACAATACGATTCCCGGGCCTATTTTCGATATTACCATATCTTCAACCACGACACTTGCCGTTGAAACCCTTTGTATAACGGCCCTCATAGTCTTATTTTTAGTGCGCTCCCTATACGGGAGCTCCGATTTTTTCTATTTAGCGACATGCTGATCTATCCGATAATTTCCTTCCTCCCCATCAACCATTTGCACATAGCTCTTATAGCGGCTCCAGGCCACCTTATCATTTTCCAGAGCTTCTTTCACGGCACATTGGGGTTCATCCAAATGAAGACAGTTATTGAACTTGCAATGGCCTTTCAACTTGAAAAATTCGGGAAAATAATCGCCGATTTCTTCCTTGGCCATATCAACAATACCAAAGCCCTTGATCCCCGGGGTATCGATAATCCTGGCACCAAAGGAAAGATCGAACATTTCGGCAAAAGTGGTCGTATGTTGTCCTTGGTGATGCTGTTCCGATAGTTCAGCCGTTTTTATATCAAAACTAGGCTCCAAGGCATTGATCAAAGTCGATTTGCCTGCGCCGGAATGGCCTGCGAACATACTGGTCTTCCCTTGCATTAATTGTTTTACTTGTTCTACATTCTTTCCCGTTTTTGCCGAAATGCCAATGCAAGTGTAGCCAATGTTTCGATATAGATCGGCCAAATATTTTACCTCTCCGAGTGCTGCTTCGGTGTAGGTATCGATCTTGTTGAACAATAGAATGGCCGGGATATCATAGGCTACTGCAGTGACCAAAAACCGATCAATAAAAATGGTATAGGTGGTGGGGTTATTCAAGGTAACCAATAAAAATACCTGATCTAAATTTGCCGCAATGATATGGGTCTGTTTCGAAAGATTGACCGATTTGCGAATTATGTAGTTCTTGCGATCTTTAATTTCCGAGATGGTGCCTACTGTGGCGTCGCCTAATTTTTCCAAGGCAAACTTGACCACGTCCCCAACGGCTATGGGATTGGTACTTTTTATACCCTGGGTTCGAAACTTGCCCTTGATCCTACATTCATAAAAGTCGCCCGCATCAGTTTTCACTATGTACCAGCTACCTGTAGATTTATATACCGTTCCTGTCATTGATTCCTTCGATTCCTTACTTTCATGATTCCCACAAAATAACGATTTTTCTTCTTAGGATTTGGCTATCTTTAAAGTAGTATCAAACTATTAATAGAATTATACCATGAGAAACTTTATGATTATCGCTTGCTGCATCTGTTTCACTGCGATTGACGCAACTGCCCAACAATTTAAGGTCATTACAAGTGTTGAATCAATCGTTCCTAGTGGACTAGGGCGCTCCCGGATTATCGACGGGAACGAGGACAAAAACTACCAGGATTTCACGTCGGTACAGACCGAGGAAGACAATACCCGAAACAAGGCGGATCGCAACGAAATACGGGTGAAAAATTTTGAGGAGACTAAATTGCTCAACTTTTACAATATTGCGGGAATCAGATTTCAGAATATTGTAGCCAACGATGCCCTGATATCCTCGAAATTAACGGCCATGGCCGCCGAGGGTTGGGAATTGGTATTTGTAACCAGTGCCGTAGAATCAGATGCCGGAAAGGATGACGGACAGGGTATTTTTATTACCCGGTTTATTTTTAAGAAACCTTAGTTTTCAACTAACCTTCTATTTCCAGTAGGTATCAATGAATTTGGTTTTATAAGGTAAACCAACCACTAAGGCTTGCGTTAACATGCCATGCGAAGTGGCGTTCGAAATCGAACACCACTTCGTTTTACATATCATCGCCCATCACACTTTCCGAATTCCTAGGAATTGATGATCTTCTCCTGATGATTGATCGATTCCTGGTGAATGGCTTTGAACATGCGAAGTATAAACTCCTCGCTCAGTCCTTTGGTCTCGCCTTCCAATATCATCGCTCCTAAAATCTCATTCCATCTACTAGACTGCAAAACGGCAACGTTCTTTTGCTTTTTAAGTGCCCCAATGCCGTCGGAAATCTTCATTCGTTTTCCCAAGCTATCGATTAGTTGGTGGTCTAAAATATCTATCTGGGCACGGAGATTACTCAAATTTTTATTGTACTCCGTTTCTGGGTCCGATTCTTTCCGAATGCGCAAATCTTGCATAATCTGTACCAATCTTTTCGGGGTAACCTGTTGTGCAGCATCACTCCATGCGTTATCGGGATCGAAATGGGTCTCGATCATCAACCCATCAAAATTAAGGTCCAATGCAGTCTGTGACACATCGAAAATCATATCGCGCTTGCCAGTAATGTGCGATGGGTCATTGATAATCGGCAGATCGGGAAACTTCGTCTGGAGATCGATCGCCAATTGCCATTCAGGAATGTTACGATATTTCGTCTTCTCATAACTAGAAAATCCCCGATGAATCACCCCTAATTTTTTGATGTTGGCCGTGTGTAATCGCTCAACAGCTCCCAACCAAAGGGAAAGATCCGGGTTCACTGGGTTTTTGATCAACACGATCTTATCGGTACCCTGTAAGGCATCGGCTATTTCTTGGACAATAAACGGACTCACTGTAGAGCGAGCGCCGATCCACAAAAGGTCCACATCATGTTCCAGGGCCAATTCTACATGGGCCCTATTGGCCACCTCGGTTGCGGTTTTTAAACCGGTTTCTTTCTTTACCTTTTGTAACCACTTAAGACCTATTGCACCTACGCCTTCGAACATACCAGGCCGTGTTCTCGGTTTCCATATACCGGCCCGATAATAATTCACATCGGTATCTTTCAATTCATTTGCGATTTTCATCACTTGTTCTTCTGTTTCCGCACTACAGGGTCCGGCAATTACAAGTGGATGATCCAACTTCATATCATCTAACCAGGCCCTCATTTGCTTTGTATTTTCCATTTTATTACTTATTAAGTGGTATTCCTTTTAATATTTCCTTTATCTTATTAGTATTGTTCATTTCCTCAAAAATCCCTTTAAAATCCTCCTGTAATAGGAGCTGCTTAAAAGCTTCCAAATTTTGGATATACTCCTCCAAAGTTTCGACTACATTGTCTTTATTCTGCTCAAAAATAGGCGTCCACATGGCCGGAGAACTTTTAGCCAATCGCACAGTGCTCTCAAAGCCACTCCCCGCCATGTCAAAAATGTCACGCTCGTTTTTTTCCTTATCAATGACCGTCTTTCCTAACATAAAAGAACTAATATGCGATAAATGCGACACATAGGCAATGTGCTTGTCATGGGCTTCCGGATTCATATAACGAATGCGCATGCCGAGTTGCTGAAAGAGGAGCACTGCCTTTTCCTGTAATTTAAAAGCTGTTTTTTCAATTTCACAGATGATCATTGTTTTGCCTTTGAACAAATCTTCGATAGCTGCCGAGGGTCCTGAAAATTCTGTACCCGCTATGGGATGGCTCGCCAAAAAATTACGCCGTTTGGGATGATCCTCCAAGGTTTTACATAGCAGCCCTTTTGTAGATCCCGCATCGAACACAACACACTCATCATGAACGGCCTCTAAAATCGACGGCAATTCAGATACCAGAACATCTACTGGAATGGCCACTGCAACCATGTCGGCTAAATGCAGTTCGGAATAACTTGCTATTTGATCAATCACTTTTAGTGCCAAGGCTTCTTCCAAATGTGCTGCGTTGGAATCCACCCCATAAATCACTGCATCCGGGTAATTTCTTTTAACGTCCTTGGCAAAAGAACCTCCGATCAATCCGGTACCGATTATAAATATGTTCATCCTTTTAGACGTTTTCCCTTTTTTTCTTTCGTGCTGATTTCATCTTCCGAAATCCTAAAATCTTTTTATTGCCTCCTTGATCTTTTCCTCGGTAACACATAGTGAAAATCGAATATAGCCTTCCCCTCTGCTGCCGAAAATGGTCCCAGGGGCAATAAATATATTCTTAGTATATAATACCTCATCAACAAATTGCTCCGCAGAATCGATCCCTTTTGGCAGTTGCGCCCATACGAACATCCCGACCGAAGCCCGATCATAGGTGCAACCAAGTTTATCTGCCAGTTGAAACATGTACTCCCGTCGTACCGAGTAGATGCGACCCAAATCCTCAAACCAAGAAGGACCGCTTTTCAAGGCTGCGATCGCTCCTTTTTGGATTCCGTAGAACATACCGGAATCCATATTGCTCTTTACTTTTAATATGGCATTGATATGGTCCGGACTTCCTAGGACCATACCCACACGCCAGCCCGCCATGTTAAAGGTTTTACTTAGGGAATTCAATTCAAGTGCAATATCCTTGGCCCCTTCGATTTCTAAAATGCTTAACGGATCTTTTCCAAGGACAAAACTATACGGATTATCGTTCACCAAAAGGATTGCATTCCTTTTAGCAAAATCGACGAGTTTTTGCATTTGACCTCTATTTGCGGTCGCCCCGGTCGGCATATGCGGATAGCTGACCCACATAAGTTTGACATTTGAAAGATCTTCATTTTGCAGTGCATCCAGATCAGGGAACCAATGCCCATCAGCACTTAGCATATAGGGACGTGCAATGCCGCCCACCAATTTTGTGACCGAAGTATATGTGGGATACCCTGGATTGGGAATCAATACCTCGTCCCCCGGATTCAAAAAGGCCATACTAATATGCATGATACCTTCCTTAGATCCCATAAGTGGCAATATTTCATTTATAGGATTCGCCCTAACCCCGAATTTCGTGGCATAAAATTCGGCGATGGCCTCGCGCAATTCGGGTAGCCCTTGATAACTTTGATATTGATGGGCGCCCGCATCGTCTAAAACGTCCCTCATGGTCTTCATTACCTCTTCCGAAGGTGCCAAATCAGGACTTCCTATACCCATATTGATAATGGGACGGCCCTGCGTTACTAGATCACGAACCTCCCTAAGTTTTTTAGAAAAGTAATACTCCTCAACCGTATGTAGACGATCTGCCGTGCGTATCATATTCTTGCATTTTTATATTCCCCCAATACCGTAAAATCTTCCGACATGATATCTAAAAGCGATTTCGCCTTGGCAAAATTATGGTATTTCTCAAAGGTAACATCCACAAAAAAAGCATACTTCCAAGGAGTTTCGATAACTGGCAACGATTGTATTTTGGTCAGATTCAATAGACAATCGCTCATGACATTCAAAATGGCCGCCAAACTACCCCTTTTGTGATCCGTTACAAAACGAATCGAAGCTTTGTTGATTTCATCTTTCGGAATTTCCTTATTTTTTGTCGTGATGATGATAAATCGAGTGGCATTGTTCTTAATGGTCTGTATCTCAGGCGCAATGATATGAAGACTGTACAATTCAGAGGCCACCTTCGGCGCAATGGCCCCGACCCCCTTGAGCTGTTTATCTTGGATTTGCTTGGCCGTTTCGGCCGTATCAGCATCTTCCACCAATTTAATATGCTGATAATCCCGAAAGAATTCCTTGCATTGTAAAAGGGCCATAGGGTGCGAACGTACTTCTTGAATATCCGCAATTGCCTGTCCTTCCAAGACCATCAGATTATGATGGATGTTAAGATAATGTTCCCCAATGATATGTAGCCTATTTTGATAGACCAAGGCATAATTGGGAATAATGGATCCTGCAATCGAATTTTCAATGGCCATGACCCCTTTATCCGCTGAACCATCCAGCAATTGATCCACCAAGGCATCGAATGACATACATTCCACCAGATCAATAGTGTCCCCAAAATATTCCCGGGCCACTTGATGGTGGTTAGATCCCTTGATTCCTTGTATCGCTATTTTTTTCATAGGCCTTTACCCTACCACGTTCTGTATTATGGAATCAGGAAAATTAAAATTACGAACAAAAAAAGTCCCGTTTTCTACGGGACTTCTACTTGTTTCTATTTTTTTTAAATATGCTACAACAGTCCCGTACCTCTCTTAAAAAAGAAGTAAAAATAAAAACCGTTCCAGAAATATTGCTTTGTCATTTTCTTAAAAACTTCGGCTAATGTAAGAATTTAAATTAAAAAGGATGAATACTGGCCCTATTTTTTTATTAATTGGGAACCAACAGGAAGTTTATGAATACTATTTGATTTCCTTCTATTTATTCGGAATACCCGATATTTTCAAAAAAATACGCATCCTTTGGCGCGACAAAATTTCCCATTGGCTGAGTTGCTCAACCTTTTATAGCGAACGTATCAACTAAAATCAATTTTGCTTTAAATCGTATCGCGCTTTGCTTAAGATTGAATTCAAAGGTTAATTGTTTATTTTTGGTCAAATTCTATTTGTATGTCTATCTCGGTCAAAAACATCTCCAAATCTTTTGGCTCCCAAAAAGTCTTGAACGCTGTTTCCTTCGAAATTAAAAAGGGCGAAATCGTTGGTTTTCTAGGGCCTAATGGTGCCGGAAAGTCGACGATGATGAAAATTTTGAACACCTACCATAACGCCGATGAAGGCGAGGCATTTGTGAACGGGTACGATGTGAAAAGCGATAAAAAAAATGTGCAGCAGCGCATTGGGTATCTCCCCGAGCATAATCCGTTATACTTAGACATGTACGTAAAAGAGTATTTAAACTTCAATGCCAATGTATATAATACTCCCAAAATCAGGATTGCCGAGGTGGTTGAACAGACCGGCCTCGCACCTGAAGCCCATAAGAGAATTGGTCAGCTTTCCAAAGGGTATCGACAACGAGTCGGACTCGCCGCAGCCCTGCTGCACAATCCCGAAGTGCTCATTCTCGACGAGCCAACCACAGGACTTGACCCCAATCAGCTTCTTGAAATTCGAAAATTGATAAAGCAAATCGGAAGTGAAAAAACCATTCTGCTCTCTACCCATATCATGAAGGAGGTCGAGGCGGTCTGTGATCGGGTGCTGATAATCAACAAAGGTGTTTTGGTAGCCGACAAGCGGCTTAACGACCTTCACAAGAACGAAGAACAGATTCTTGAGGTAGAGTTTGATTACCGGGTCGAGGACGCCTTTTTAGAAAAACTTCCCCACGTGACCCATGTAAAAAACCTTGGGGGTTTTATGTATGAAATCACATTTGACACTTCCCAGGATATGAGGCCAACCGTGTTTGACTTTGCACATGACAATAAACTCAAGACGTTACAATTGAGTCGAAAAAATAAAAATTTGGAGAATTTATTTACCGAATTGACCAAATAGACCCTGGCCTTAGTCAAGGTGCCTTAAAAAGTGACCGTAATATAGAGGACGCGGTCAAAGTGCCCAGCTTTGCACCAAAACAGCTTCGAACGCGCCCAAATATCATTAAAACCGTAATGCAAGACCGACACCGTTGGGGCCACTGGTTGGAAGCAAATGTAGGGTTGTCTTTTTACCCAGGCCATCATTGTATTCTAAAACGGCCTTTTTCTTATTGTTATTGGCAGAAAGGTAAAAAATGGTACCAATAATAGCCGTTCCGGCAAAGGTCGCTATGGGGGCAGCCGTATCTTTATTTCCATTTTCATTGGCAAGATACCATATTGCCGATCCAAGATTGGCCGCACCTGCAATGAGGCCTCCCAGCATTTGCTTTTTAGATTTCTGCCAATGCATTTCGGCAATTTGATTCTCTTTTATCAGCATATCAAACTGTTTACACGTGATCTTTTTCGTATCCTGATAAAATTCATCGCCCCACATCCCTGGGAAAACGGTAATTTCCTGGGCGCTCATATTGAGTGTATACCCACTAACCAAAATAGCGAATACTAATAGTCTTAAAGTTTTCATATTAAATTTTTGTTTAAAAATACTCATTAATTCTTAAACAAGAATAATCATTAACTTGGATCTAACTTTTGAAATAACGAACCAGCAAAGTTTTGCTCTATTAGGTGCCTAAGAAGTTGGGCACTAGATCTTACCAGGTTTCCTGGATTAGTTTTTTGTAAAGCTCTGAATTTGTAATGATTAGAGAAAAAAATGGAAGGTGTATTAAGCTCGCAATCTACAATCGCCTAATACGCACGTTACGGAATTTGACGGTACCGATCTCGGCAGCCTGCAGACCGATATATCCTTCCTTGCGGTCGTCATTTTTTATATCGGCGGTCAATACGCCGTTGACCCACGCCTGAATGTGGTCGGTGTCGCTTTTTATTTTGTAGGTGTTCCATTTGTTCACGGTCTGTACCTGAGCCAAGGGAACGGCCCTTGAAACAATTGCCCCCGTCCGGTTTTTTTGGTCGGGATGTCTATCCCATATATTGATTTCATAACAATCGGTATAACTGAGTTCATCGTTTTTACAACGAATAAAGATGCCTGAATTAACGGTTTCATCAGGATAAAACTCAAGCGTTAGCACAAAATCACCATAGTGTTCCTTGGTCATTATAAAACCAGCACCGCCTTGGGTACTGCCCACAATAGTGTCATTGACAAATTCCCAATGGGCCTCGCCTTTTTCAATCCAGTTGGGGTCATGTTCCCCGAATAATGATTTTGCACCGGTACAGGAAATGAAAAGTGACACATATATTCCTGTTAAAATGTACCTTTTAATTGGTTTCATACGCCTCATTAAAAAATTATTTAAAAGTACCCAATGCCCAGCGATTTTAAAATAACCTTGCCGAAAATTAGGGTTTATAACTATGCTGGACCGTTTGCGGCGTTGATTAGAAGATCAATCGCCTGATCGAGCGTTTCTTGCACTTTTGGGTCAATACAATTCATCAAAATCACAAACACCATTTGCTGGTCGGGATACACAAAAAAGTTCGAATAGCCTCCGATGCCATTGCCCACATGCCCATAATAATTTCGACCCTGCCGGTCTTGGCTTACTTGCCATCCGAGCCCATAGTAGGTTGACCTTCCCTGAACAATCTGTGCTGTCAGAAATTGGGAAAATAGTTCTTTGGGCGCAAGTAGGCCCTCTAAGTAGGCCTGTCCCAACTTCGCGATATCCTCAGAGGTTGATAGGTACCCACCACCCGCCAATTTGTAATAATTGTTCACTGGTTTGGCAACTCGAAATCCCAGCTTATATTTAGAATAAAAAGTAGCGGAGTCTTTTGTTTTATTGCTGCTAGGATTACGACCGATCTGCCCAGCATCCCTTTTCGATAGTGCGGCAGCGCCCCCATAGCAATCGATGCCAGGGTTGAAGAATTCAGGAAAAGTGGCATCCATCGCCATAGGAAGTAGCACTTTTTCGTGAACATATTCCTCAAAGGGCATCCCGCTTACTTCCTGCATAGCAAGTGATATCAAGACCCAATCGAAGCTATTGTATAAAAAATCGGTACCTGGTTCGAATAGCAGTTTATCCTTTTTGAAAATTTCAATACCTTCCTGTATCGAATAGGGCTCGTCGAGACCATATTCCAAACCTTGATAGCCGCGTATACCCGCCGTATGGCTCGCCAATTGGCGAATCGTAAAATCCCATTGTTTTTTGGGAAAATAGGGTACGTAGTCATAGAAAGAAGCATCCAAATCTATTTTACCTTCGGCGACCATAGCGGCCAAAGCCGTTGCCGCGATCGGCTTTGAAACACTGGCAACACGAAATAAGGTTGATTGAGGATGTATTGGACTCTTTAAATCAAGGTCGGCATATCCATACCCTTTTTGAAGAAACTTTTTGCCTTCATGCAATACGGTAATCGAAATCCCTGGCACTTTCTTGTCATTTACCAATTCTAAAAGCATGGCCTCTGCCCGAACTAAACCCTTGAGTTTAGGGTGGTCGCCCAGGACCCTTTGATAGGCCGACAGATTCAGGATGTATTTTAGGATCGGATTCATGATTTACCTTTGGAGCGCATTCCCTACTAGGCGTAGGTAAAGCGCAGCAAATTATTCAATTTTTGTCTGATAATGACCATGGTGCAAAGGTACAGATCACAGGGTCATCCTCCGCATCAATTAAATGGCAATTTTTAGGGGTTCCTTGCAAAAAAAATAATGGTGAAGTCTAGTATCAGAACTATATGGAACGCTTCATGAGGAGTCAATCTACAAAAATAAGACGCCCTTTATAAATTTCCTCAACCGCAACGGTAGCCGGTCGATGATAGCCGAGCACGTCCCCGGTACCTCGTATGACGCCTTTGATCGATTGCCGGGCATTGATCAACATGTCGTTCGACCCACGATGGTTCAAATCGATGTTTTGAGCCTGAAGCTCTTGGGCTTCGATCCGGGAATCACCTGAGGCGATTACCAGACTTAAATTTATCACAGTTCCCTTTAATTTAAAATAGGCTATGCCATTGACAATAACATTGACATTCTGGGCCTGAAGATCAAGATCGAAGGCCCCATCGACCGTAATAGCGTCAGTATTTAGAAAACTTTCTGACAGTAGCGTCATGTTTGGGTACTGCAAGGGCCCGTCGCTTTTGATGACCAAACCGGTACTACTCCTAATTTCATTGATGTTAGGCGAGGTAACATACACCTTTGTAAGCCCATACTCGCGAAAAAGATTGCATCCATTTTCATTGCGCACGATCAAACGATCCCCTTCGACCTTCGCCGAGATTTCATTAAGAAGAAATTCCCCGGTTTCGATTTCCACTTTTTGGGTATCCCCTTGCTTTAAAATCAAACTTACCTTTTCAAAAATGGTGATCTTTGTGAAGTCAGGTACCGAAATTTCAGTTCGAACAATTTCACCCGAATTTTGAAGACAATCCGGGGCGGAATCGGAGTTACATGCCGCAATAATAAATATCGCAATATAAGCGATCATGTATTTTATTTTGGTCATTAACATACGCAATTGAAGTCTTTTGTATCCGAGTTGAAGGAAACCTCCCCAAGCGAATACGGAAAAGAAGCTTTTCAAAGACTTTTCTATCACATTCATAATGTAAAGTTGATTACTCATTGCTCATTTGTTATGGCTCAACGCTTTTTATTCATTAAATGCCTAACACGCACCTCCTACCTTTGGCTCGTACCTCCAACTTCGTACTTCGTACTTCCTACTTCGTATTTCTACAACCGTACCCCAACACCAAACTCCACTGCCTCGGCCTTCGCACCGTGTGATTTCAGTGTGATGGTCCCAAACACTTTTTTTCCAAAAGAGCGTTTCAAGCCGACTCGATTGTATACCTGCCCCTCAAAATCAAACGGATAATAAATATAATATCCCAATTGTGCGATGATACTCATCTTATTGATAAACAATTCATGCCCCAAAAAGATTCCGACCCTTTTAAAATCGGTGTCCGCTGCCACATTATATTCGGGAAAGGCAATCGATTGGTACCGGATCAACTCTTTTAAGAAATTCGAAAAAAAGAGGTCGGTTCCTAACTGTAGGGCACTTTTTCGTGACAGGCGTTTATCGGCATAGGCCGAAAAGATATAAAAAGGGTATTGGCCCGACCCGATGATATCACTTTCATTTATCCCGGTCCGAAAAACGAAATTAAAACGAATCGGTTCGACCACCTTTTCCCGATTTGGCGTATGTATATATGCAACGTCGTTGCCTCCATCTAGATCATAAGTCAACCCTGCGTTAAGGGCAAACGAATTGGTCGAGGTATTGGGCGCCTTTACATTGGCATTCGAATAATGTATAACCGATATCCCGGCCTTGAATCCGAGGCCTTTCAGCAAATTTTCCTTGTGAAAGTTCAATATTAAATAGGTCGAACTTAAAAACCTAGATCCGTAGGCGTTGTTGCGAAAATTCTCATACTTGTCATAGGGGTTTGTGTTGTAGGCGATTCCCTGTCCAAACCGAAACTGCAGGAATCTTTTTAAAAAATAGAAATTGTAATGTGCATAAAGACCAAAATTCCTTCCCAAGGTCGTATTGTTCATATCTTGATACACAAAGGAAAAACCGACATCAGGATAGTTATAGATTTCTTCCCATTCGCTGTATCCGTAGGTTTTTCTATTCAGGCCCACGATAAGGCCTCCGGTATGATCGCTGATCAAATGGGAGATATCCGGGTTGTGAAGAAGTATAGACCCATAAAATTCATTGGCATCCAATACGTAGCGCCGCCCATTAAAATGTGGATGCTGCATTTCTTGCTCCTGGGAAAAACATAAAATGCTACCTAATAACGCAAGAATAAACAGCCTTTGTTTCATGGGAGCCAAAGATAAGTACCAAGTACGAAATAGGAGGTATGAAATAAAAAATTCCAAATTCCAAATTCCAAATTCCAAATTCCAAATTCCAAACTATAAGGATACCTAAAATTAGAATACTTGAAATTAAAAGACCTCTTTGGCAATAGCGCGAATATTATCTGATTTACCCATCGAATAATAATGCAGTACCGGGACCCCGGCTGCTTTGAGCTCATTTGACTGGTGTATGGCCCATTCGATACCTACTTGCCGAACGGCTTTGTTGTCCTTACACGCGTCAATGGCTTCAATGAGATCTTGTGGCAAGTCGATCCTAAAGACTTGTGGTAATAACTGTAAATGGCGTCGTACCGCGATTGGTTTTATTCCCGGGATGATCGGGACGTTAATTCCCATATTTTTGGCCGCTTCCACGAAAGCGAAGAATTTGGTATTGTCAAAGAACATTTGTGTCACCACATAATCGGCCCCCGCATCGACCTTTTGCTTCAATCTTTTCAAATCGGATTGTAAGGAGGGTGCCTCTAAATGTTTCTCCGGATAGCCGGCCACCCCGATACAAAAATTGGCACAATCATCGGTTTCGATTACCTCATGAAGATACTTGCCTGAGTTTAGATCATGGATCTGCTTGACCAAACTAACCGCATAATCATGTCCACCTTTTGTAGGTTCAAAATATTTTTCCTCTTTCATGGCATCTCCGCGAAGGGCCATAACATTGTCAATGCCCAAATAATGGCAGTCGACCAAAAGATACTCGGTCTCTTCTTTTGTAAAACCACCACAGAGTACATGGGGTACCGTATCAACATGGTATTTGTGCTTTATCGAGGCACAGATTCCTACAGTCCCAGGCCGCATGCGTGTCAATTTTTTATCAAGAAGCCCTTCCCTATCAATATAGACATACTCTTCCCTTGAAGTCGTAACGTCAATAAATGGCGGTTTGAATTCGATCAAGGGATCGATATTATCGTAAAGTTCCTTGATATTCCTGCCTTTTACGGGGGGAATGATCTCAAAGGAAAATAGGGTCTCCCCTTTTGCTGCTTTAATGTGGTCTGTTACTTTCATCCTTGGCTCCCTACTCCCCTTGTGGGGAATCGATTATTGTGTGGTTGTATACTTTGTAATTTCTATTCTTTTGGCGTTGAAGCGGGCTATCCACTTTATTTTTTTAGGGTTGCCTTTTGACTTCGCTCAAGATGACCCTAAAAAAGATGCCGTTCCTATCCCGAACGCAGAACACGGTCGCTTCCCTCAGTACAGTTGTATTGACCTAGCAAATTTTGCAATCCTACGCACATGAGCTAGGAGTCTATTATTTGGTCTCGCATCGGCTCGGTTGCTTTAAATGCCTGTTATTTCAATCATCTGCGATGTTTGGGGCCAACCATTTGGCGGCCTCCTCGTACTGCATTCCTTTTCGTTTCGCAAAATCAGCAACTTGATCTTCCTTTATTTTTCCCAATCCGAAATAGCGGGCCTCGGGATTGCCGAAATAATAGCCGCTTACCGAAGCAGCCGGCCACATGGCAAGACTTTCGGTAAGTTTGACC
This sequence comes from Flavobacteriales bacterium, assembly GCA_038316335.1. Taxonomy (GTDB): domain Bacteria; phylum Bacteroidota; class Bacteroidia; order Flavobacteriales; family Flavobacteriaceae; genus JALHST01. Next base: position 8,701 of record JBBQAM010000023.1, on the reverse strand, counting down.
CCGATTCTCCGCTCCACCTGCAACAGCTCCCATATCGTTAATTTCTCCAAATGATCCGGACAGGCTGGGTACCCAGGTGCCGGTCGAATGCCTTTATACGATTCGTGGATCAATTCTTCATTGGTCAAGTTCTCATGCGTGGCATACCCCCAATATTTTTGGCGGACTTCCTTGTGTAGGTATTCGGCAAAGGCCTCCGCCAACCGATCTGACAACGCTTTTATGAGGATTGAATTGTAATCGTCAAGATCCTCGCGGTATCGATCTGAGAGCACATCGGTACCAAACCCCGTGCTTACACAGAAACAGCCTATATAATCTTGTACCCCCGAACTTTTGGGCGCAATAAAATCGGCCAGGGCATAATCGGGCACGCCTTCCTTGCGTTGCAATTGCTGACGCAATGTTCTAAAAATGTAGGTGATAGCCTCATTTTTATCGGCCTTCCCAGAATCTGCCAAAGTTGCATCGACTTCGATATCGTCGTCGTTGATTCGATTCGCGGGAAACAGTCCAAATACACCCTTTGCCGTTACTAATTTTTCAGTAACGACCTTTTCTAACATTTTTTGGGCGTCTTTAAAAAGTTCTTTGGCCTGCTCCCCGACGATAGCATCAGTTAAAATTTCAGGATACTTACCGTGCAATTCCCAACTTCTGAAAAAAGGTGTCCAATCTATAAAAGGAACTAATTTCGAAAGTTCCATTTCCTCGATTACCGTAATCCCCAATTTATGGGGCGTTACGATCGCGGCATTTTTCCAGTCAATTTTGAAGCTGTTCTGGCGGGCTTCCTTGAGCGTTTTATATTCCTTATGTTGTGATCGGTTCATGAATTTTTCCCTAAAAATCCCATAATCGACCTTCACCGATTTTTTATACCCATCGCGCGTTTCTTTTTGCAGCAGATCCCCTACGACGGTAACCGCCCTGGAAGCGTCATTCACATGTACCACCACTTGGCTATATTGCGGGTCGATTTTCACCGCGGTATGTGCCTTGCTCGTGGTCGCACCACCTATCAATAATGGAACACTAAACTTTTTGCGTTCCATCTCCTTGGCCAGATGCACCATTTCATCGAGCGAAGGAGTTATCAACCCGCTAAGTCCGATGATGTCGACATTATGTTCAATGGCCGCGGCAAGTATACGCTCTGGCGGGACCATTACACCAAGATCGATAATCTCATAATTATTGCAGGCCAGAACCACCCCTACGATATTCTTTCCTATATCATGCACATCCCCCTTCACGGTCGCCATAAGGATTTTCCCGTTTCCTTGGGTATCCCCTATTTGTGGATTTTTTAGCTTCTCCTCTTCAATAAATGGCAACAAGTAGGCAACTGCCTTTTTCATGACCCGTGCCGATTTGACAACCTGTGGCAAAAACATCTTTCCACTTCCAAAAAGGTCGCCGACAACATTCATTCCGGTCATCAAATGGCCTTCAATGACTTCAATCGGGGCATTGACACTAGCCCGTGCCGCCTCGATATCCTCGATGATGTATTGGTCGATACCTTTGACCAACGCTCGGGTAATGCGATCTTGCAAGGGATCTTTCCGCCACGTGAGATCGACCTTGCTTTCCTTGCTTTTCCCGATTACCGATTCGGCAAAATCGAGCAAACGCTCCGTCGCATCTTCCCTACGATTTAAGATAACATCCTCTACCCTTTCCAAGAGATCCTTGGGAATATCATCATATACCTCAAGCATGGTAGGATTGACAATGCCCATGTTCATCCCCGCCTTTATCGCATGATATAGAAAAACCGAATGCATGGCTTCGCGTACGGGATTGTTACCACGAAAACTGAAGGATACATTGCTGACACCTCCGCTAACACTGGCATATGGGAGGTTTTCGCGCACCCATTTCGTAGCACGTATGAAATCAAGGGCGTTCAACTTGTGTTCGTCCATCCCCGTAGCTACCGGGAAAATGTTTAAATCGAAGATAATGTCCTCGGGGGCAAAATCGACCTTATGAACCAATATCTCGTAAGAGCGCTTCGCAATCTCAATGCGTCGATCGTAATTATCGGCCTGGCCAAGTTCATCAAATGCCATGACAATAACCGCGGCCCCATATCTTCGGATCAGTTTCGCATGATGAATGAATTGCTCCTCCCCTTCCTTTAGGCTAATCGAGTTCACCACGCATTTTCCCTGAACCACTTGTAAACCGGCTTCAATGATTTCCCATTTAGAACTATCGATCATGATCGGTACGCGCGCAATGTCGGGCTCGGCAATAACTAGATTCAAATACTTGACCATGGCCCTTTTACCATCGATCAGCCCATCATCCATATTAATATCTATAATCTGCGCCCCTCCTTCGACCTGTTCACGGGCTACAACCAAGGCTTCCTCGAATTTTTCTTCCTTGATTAGGCGAAGAAACATCTTGGATCCAGCCACGTTCGTACGTTCACCAACGTTCACGAAATTACTTTCGGGAGTTACCACAAGAGGTTCAAGACCGCTTAACTTCAGATATTTCGGTTTTATTTCCTGCATTTATTCGCTTTCAACAAGCAATTGTCTCGGTTCATACTGTTTTGCCAAATCGGCGATCGCCTTGATATGTTCCGGGGTAGTACCACAACAGCCACCTACGATATTTACCAAGCCTTTCTCTAGATATTCCTTGATCTGTTCGGCCATTTGCCCAGGGGTTTCGTCATAGTTTCCAAAGGCGTTGGGGAGTCCGGCGTTCGGGTGAGCAGATACGGCATGTTCTGTTTTACCCGAAAGTACTTCGAGATGTGGCACAAGCTGATTGGCACCCAAGGCACAATTAAAACCGACCGAAAGTAAGGGGATGTGGGATATGGATATTAAAAATGCCTCGGCAGTTTGACCTGACAAGGTCCTCCCCGAGGCATCGGTAATCGTACCACTCACCATTACAGGGACCTCACTGTGACGTTCTTCCTTAACTTCCTCAATTGCAAAGAGGGCCGCCTTGGCATTCAGAGTGTCAAAAATGGTCTCCACCAATAGCATATCGACCCCGCCATCAAGTAGGGCCTCTACCTGCTGTTTGTAGGCAATGCGAAGCTCATCAAAGGAAATGGCCCTAAATCCCGGATCATTCACATCGGGCGACATACTAGCGGTTTTATTGGTAGGGCCTATGCTCCCGGCAACGAACCGTGGTTTGTTGGGCTCGCTTTTGGTAAATTCATCAGCCACTTTTTTAGCGATTCTTGCCGATTCAAAATTAAGCTCATAGGCCAGGGCTTCCATATGATAATCGGCCATGGCAATGGTGGTACTCGAAAAGGTGTTTGTCTCTACAATGTCGGCCCCCGCGGCAAAATATTTGCGGTGGATTTCGGCAATGGCCTCAGGTTGGGTCAAGGACAAAAGATCATTATTACCTTGCAATGAGGTGGGCCAATCCTTGAAACGTTGCCCCCTAAAATCGGCTTCGGAAAATTTATAGCGCTGCAGCATGGTACCCATCGCGCCATCTAAAATCAAAATCCTTTTTTTTAATAATTCCTTTATATCGGTCATGATCTAAATCTGCTATATTATTATCCATTTTTTGCCACCTCCAAAAAATAAAAGTCCCTTTATAGAAAGCAAAATAATCTTTAAAAGTCGTCTATCAGGAAAGGAAAAGAAGCGGCAAACGCTCTTTTCGGTTATCTTCCTAGGAACCGAGTATGACACGGACCAGGTAGAATGTAGCACCTTCTTTTGGTAAAGGGTTGCCAAGGCTTCAAAGGGTCTAATCCCTCCACCTTTCTTGATAACGAATTCAACTTGTTTATGAACAGGGTACAAAGTAACGTTACGCCCAGATTAAAAACAAGGAAAGTAGGTTGTTTTTAAGAAATGTATTGAATACCTGGGAGTACTACCTGGGCGAACTGCCCAAAAATTTGGAAATGAAACGGTCACATGCACTTGAGGCTGCAATGTATACGCTATTCATACAATAGAAAACCCGGCGCACTTAGGATTGTGGTGGGTTTTTTAATAACACGAATTAAATAATCAACCAATACTTTGAACTACTTCCTTTTTCGCCTCTTTTTTACTGCCATCAAAACCTTCTACGCCGCCAACTGTCGTATACTTCATGACATATCGCTTCCCCGGGTTTATAATTTGATAGGCAAATTGACACATTACCGCGGCTTCATGAAACCCGGAAAGAATTAGCTTCAGTTTACCTTCATAGGTATTCACATCGCCGATCGCAAACACGCCAGGCAGATTGGTCTGATAGTCCTTTGCATTGTTCACCTTAATGGCGTTCCTTTCGATTTCGAGGCCCCAGGCCCCAATGGGACCCAGTTTAGGGGAAAGTCCAAAAAGTGGTATAAAATGGTCTACTTCCAAATAGGTTTCACCCTTGTTGGCATCGGTATATTCGATTACGACGGCCTCGAGGCGTTCATCCCCATACAATTTTTTAACCTCTGCTTCGGTAAACAACTTGATTTTACCCAATTTGGCCAATTCTGCCGCTTTTTCAACAGAGTCCAAGGCCCCGCGGAATTCGTTTCTCCGATGCACCAGCGACACTTCAGAGGCAACATCCGCCAAGAAAATTGCCCAATCCAGGGCAGAATCACCACCCCCGGCGATAACGACCTTTTTGTTTCTGTAAACTTCTGGATCTTTAATTATATAGGCCACGCCTTTATCCTCAAAATCCAGGACATTCCCGATGGGAGGTTTCCGAGGCTCAAAAGAACCCAATCCACCGGCAATAACGACTACTGGGGCATTGTGCCGTGTTCCTTTGTTCGTTGTAACTACGTACGAACCATCTTCCAAACGATCCAATGTTTCAGCCCGTTCTCCCAAGGTAAAGCCTGGTTCAAATGGCCGTATCTGCTCCATTAGATTCTTGACAAGGTCCCCTGCCAGGATTTCCGGAAACGCCGGAATATCATAAATGGGCTTTTTAGGATAAATTTCAGTGCATTGCCCGCCAGGTTGCGGAAGGGCATCTATAAGGTGCGACTTTAGTTTGAGGAGGCCTGCTTCGAAAACAGTGAACAACCCTGTTGGTCCTGCACCAATGATCAATATATCGGTTTTTATCATTTTTTAATTATTTGAGCCTAGCCCGTTTATACTAATTTGTGGCCATTGCATTCTTTGTTGAAGACGATGCCCTATATTCAATCCCTGCTAAGGCCATTGTTTCCCTATGCGATACCACTTCGCCGATTACAATAATCGCAGGATTGGTCAATTGGTGTTTTTCAACTTCCTTTTCAATGGTACCTACGGTGCCGATTCCCACTTTTTCATCCTGTCTTGTCCCATTTTGGATAATCGCTACTGGAGTTTCCGATTTGCCTTGTTGTTTAAAAAGAGCCACGATCTGTGAAAGTTTTGACATCCCCATTAGAATAATAACCGTGGCACTACTCTGTGCCGCTAAACGAATATCATCTGATAATTTGTGATCTTTCGTGGTTCCCGTAATGACCCAAAAACTCTCGGAAGACCCCCTTTTTGTAACAGGGATATTTTGAATCGCAGGCACTGCAAGGCTTGCCGAAATTCCAGGAACCATGGCTACTTGCAATCCATGGCTTGCTGCATACTCCATCTCTTCGGCACCCCGCCCAAAAACAAACGGGTCACCCCCTTTTAATCGTACCACATGGCCATGTGATCGGGCCCTACTCACAATAAGTTCGTTTATTTGATTTTGTTGATATGAATAACAGCCTTTGCGTTTGCCTACGAAAATATGTTCGGCATGCGTTGCATAGGCCAACAATTGCGGGTCGACCAAGGCATCATAAAGCACTACTTTGGCACTTTCCAAAGCCCTGAGGGCTTTTAAGGTAATGAGCTCGACATCGCCGGGTCCCGCGCCAATGACCGTTAATAGTCCTTGGTTTTTCAAAGGGGCTATTTCTACTATCTCGTTATAATTAAAGTTTGGCTCTTCGTTTTTCATTATTTTATGCTTCTACAAGTTCTTGTTTTCTATAGGCCTCAACCGATTCAAGAAAGTTTTTGGCATCCTCCAGATAGTTTTTTGAAAACGCTTGGGAGGGTTCATTTTTGTTAAGCTGCAAAACCAGATCTTCAAAACCACGATGTAACGGAATTCTTTTGGAAGCAATGAAAAATGCGTCAAAGTCCTTTATAATACTTGCATGGGTGTTGGTCTTGGTGTTTTCGGATGTCAAGAGGGCCTTGGCCGAATTGACCATTGAGGAATACGAGTGGTATATACTTGCCGCCCATTTACCGGCCTCCCAGGTTTCTTGGGCCATCGCTATTTTTTCCTCACTTTCGAATAATAAGGTAGCGATCAGATCGATGACTACCCCCGCACACTCTCCTACTCCGATTGCCTGTTCGTATTTTTCGGTGGTGCCCCAATCGATGAAGTCGTCTGGAGTTAGGTCCCCAACTTCGGACAAGGGTTTTAAAAAATCGTAAAAATAAAGTTGCCCTTTTTGTGCATAGTAGTCGGCATAGGATCTTCCTTTCCCATGCGCATCGAAATCATCCAAGATCAACCGCAACGCGGCCGGACCACGCTTCGCCGGAACTTTTATCACCTTGTCGGCGAAGCTGCCTTCCCCGTTGCCTAGATTTCCACCCCCTAAAAGTACTTGAAGGGCGGGGGCGACTAATTTCTCTTTTGTTCGGATGCTCATGCCCTGGAAACCAATATTGGCCATATTGTGTTGTCCGCAGGCATTCATACAGCCACTAATTTTGATGACCACATCTGGATTGGCACTATAATGCGGATATTCCCCCTTGATTATCCGTTCTAGTTCTGCGGCAATACCGGTACTGCTCGCAATCCCCAAGTTACAGGTATCGGTTCCTGGGCATGCGGTAATATCGAGTGCCTTGTTATAGCCAAGATCAACAAAGCCCAATTTTTCCAACTCTTGATAGAAAAAAGGAACCATGGCTTCCTTTACATACGGAATCAATATATTCTGTCGCAAGGTCAATCGCACTTCACCTGCCGCAAATTTCTCGACCAAATCAGCCAGTAAACGCGCTTTATCGGTATAAAAATCCCCTAAAAATACTTTGATACCAATGGCTACAAACCCGGCTTGCTTTTGGGGAATTAAATTGGTCTTTTGCCATGTTTCAAAGGCCTCCCTGTTCGAAATATGAACCTCGGGTGCTGCTACTTCGGCGGTTTTGATAGCCGGATAGGAGGTGAAATCAATTCGATAGGATGTATGTGGAACGGCTTTTTGCTCTGCATCCAAAAGATCCTTAAAACCCTCAATACCCACGTCTTTTAGAAGGAACTTCATACGTGCCTTTGCGCGACTTTTACGTTCCCCATACCGGTCGAAGACGCGTATGACCCCTTCCATAAGCGGTATTATTTTATCGGAAGCCAGAAAATCGAACAAAACATCGGCATGTCTGGGCTGTGACCCCAAACCTCCTCCGAGCATCACTTTAAAACCTCTGGTACCCTTTTCGATTTTGGCGATAAAACCAAGATCATGCATGTAGGAAAGTCCAGTGTCGGCGTCACTTGAAGAAAACGAAACTTTGAATTTCCTTCCCATTTCCTGACCTACGGGATTGCGAAGAAAATATTCGAATACGGCCTGTGCGTATGGTGAAACATCAAAGGGTTCAGCAACGTCGATACCGGCCGTTTCACTGGCAGTCACGTTTCGCACGGTATTGCCGCAGGCCTCTCGTAAGGTAACGGCATCTTTTTCCAATTGGGCCCACAATTCAGGGGTTCGATCTAAATCTACATAATGGATCTGTATGTCCTGACGCGTGGTAATGTGAAGTCTTCCGGTAGAATATTCATCGGCCACCTCACTAATTCTGCGCAATTGGTTCGAAGTAACCTTTCCATAGGGTAATTTTATGCGGATCATCTGCACGCCTTCCTGACGCTGCCCATAAACGCCGCGGGCCAATCGCAGGCTCCTAAATTTCTCTTCATCGAGATTTCCTTCATTGAACTGCCTGATTTTGGCATCCAATTCAAGAATATCCCTTTCAACAACCGGATTTTCTATTTCAGTTCTAAAGCTCTGCATACTATTGAAACTATTGAGATTCGAAGCTCGAATCGAATAAATTAATTATATTTTTCCTATAGATTTTATAGACTATATAAATTAAAAAAGGCGAAGGCAACATGCCTGTGTCGATGACCCTATCTTAACTATTAATTGATAAATCCAGCGCCAACGGTATTGTTCGATTGGGTATCGATCAAAATAAAAGAGCCATTGGTCCGGTGGTTTTTGAACCTGTCATAAAAGATCGGTTTGTTAAGTCGAAAGGTCACCTGGGCGATATCGTTCATTCCCAATCCTTGCACCTCGGTATCGATGCCCGAGTAATCAGGATGTATCTTATGATGTATGTTTTCTACCTTCCCCAGCACTTTATTGACACCATGTTGCACAATATATTTACTACCTGTTTCTAATTTTTGGGAATCCATCCAAGAAATTGTGGCCGTGAACTGTTTATCAATAGTGGGCAAATCACCTACCTTGACCAACATATCGCCCCTGCTCAGATTAATTTCGTCCTCCAAAGTGATAGTCACCGATGAACGTCTTGAGGCGGTCTGATAGTTTGTGTCGTAAAAATAAATGGCTTTGATCTTGGATCGGCTCATCGAAGGTAGGGCGACCACTTCATCGCCTACACTGAGTTCCCCTCCATAGACTTTCCCG
>JBBQAM010000007.1:0-105460 GCA_038316335.1 Flavobacteriales bacterium | reverse complement strand
GTAAGGACCATTTCAATGGATTCTACCGACGGATTGAGTCGGGGAACCGAAGTAGTCGCAACTGGGAATGCCATTCAAATGCCGATTGGGGAAGATATTTACGGACGCTTGTTTAATGTAATCGGAGATGCAATTGATGGCTTGGGCAATTTGCCAAAAGCTGGAAAAAATGGACTTCCCATTCACCGGGAAGCACCAAAATTCGAGGACCTTTCTACCTCTACTGAAGTACTTTTTACGGGCATCAAGGTTATCGATTTGATCGAGCCATACGCCAAAGGAGGTAAAATCGGTTTGTTTGGAGGTGCAGGCGTTGGTAAAACGGTATTGATTCAGGAATTAATCAATAACATAGCCAAAGGACATGGTGGGCTTTCTGTTTTCGCAGGTGTTGGAGAACGCACCAGGGAAGGAAACGACTTACTTCGTGAGATGTTGGAATCAGGGATTATAAAATATGGTGAGGCTTTTTTACACTCGATGGAAGATGGTGGATGGGACCTAACCAAAGTTGATAAGAAAATCATGAAAGAGTCTAAAGCGACCTTCGTCTTTGGACAGATGAACGAACCTCCTGGAGCTCGTGCACGTGTCGCACTTTCTGGGCTGACCATTGCCGAATATTTCCGTGATGGCGCAGGGGAAGGCCAAGGCAAGGACGTACTTTTCTTTGTTGATAATATTTTCCGATTTACACAGGCTGGTTCGGAAGTATCGGCACTTTTGGGCCGTATGCCATCCGCTGTAGGATATCAACCTACTTTGGCCACCGAAATGGGTGCCATGCAAGAACGCATTACTTCTACAAAAAGAGGGTCTATTACATCGGTTCAAGCAGTATATGTACCCGCGGATGACTTAACAGACCCAGCACCTGCAACGACTTTTGCGCACTTGGACGCTACTACGGTACTTTCCCGTAAAATTGCCGAATTAGGTATTTATCCAGCCGTGGATCCCTTGGATTCTACGTCACGTATATTAACTGCCGATATTTTAGGAAAAGAGCACTACGACTGTGCACAGCGTGTGAAAGAGCTATTACAACGTTATAAGGAATTACAGGATATTATTGCCATCTTGGGGATGGAGGAGCTTTCAGAGGAGGATAAATTGGCCGTGGGTCGGGCACGACGTGTTCAGCGTTTCCTTTCCCAGCCATTCCATGTAGCCGAGCAGTTCACAGGTATTCCTGGGGTATTAGTTGATATTAAGGAAACCATCAAAGGTTTTAATATGATAATGGACGGAAAACTCGATAACCTGCCCGAATCGGCCTTTAACTTAAAAGGCACTATTGAGGAAGCCATCGAGGCTGGGGAAAAAATGTTGGCCGAAGCTTAAAATTATAAACGGTCACAACAGGTAGTAAATAAAACCTACTGCCTGTGGCTGTCATCTGGTAACCATAAAGTATGTACTTAGAAATCGTATCGCCGGAAGCGACCTTATTTGCAGGAGAGGTGACCTCTGTGACCGTTCCGGGCATCAACGGGGAATTTCAAATGCTGAACAACCATGCTCCGATAGTTTCCCTGTTGCAATCGGGCGACGTTAAGATCCAAGGCAACCTGTCTATTCCCGAATCTTTCGAAAAAATGTTTTCCAAGGATTCCGATGGTAGAACGATCCTAAAAATCTCAAGTGGTACCGTAGAAATGAAGAACAACAAGATAATCGTATTGGCCGATTGATTTTTAACTTGATTATCAAAGCGAATCAAAGCCCTAGCGTTTTTTTTTGACTTTCTTACCTAATATAAGACAATTAGTTTCCAATCCTGCCCTCCAGAAGAATAGGTTTTTAAATCTTTAAAACCTATGGCATAATGGGCATTCAAAGACCTTGTGTTTTTCACGTCTACTTCGGTAACTATGGCATTGAAATTTGGTTTGATCAGGGCTTGCATGGTTTTATATAGTTTGCGGAAGACACCTTTTTTGCGATAGGCCGCATCGATACAAATCTGACCCATGGCCATATAGTTAATATGATTGGGCAATGCCGAATCGATCTCAACGAACATCGGTTTAAGAATCTCGATATCGTCTGCAAATAAAGGATGCATGCAAAGGGCGTACCCTACTACATTTTCTCCCTCCTTTGCAACAATATGAGGACAAACACGATGCATTCTTTCTAAAATGGCAAAGGAATGGTAAACTGTTACAAACCCTTCTTTTTCCTTTGTTACATCAGATACATTGCTCAGTAGGTTTTTTTGTTGCAGTTCGAGAATTTGCTCAAGTTCCCGACTTGTAGAAGCAGGGCAAACTACCAATTCCATTTCCTAGTGTTTTAACCATTCGGCACGTTTTTTTAAAATGTCAAGTGAGGCGGTCGTTCCATCAGTCTCGATCAATGATATCGTATAAGCAGGGTCCGGTCCCAATACAACCGCTGTGTTATGCTGAATACCATATCTATCATAAGCGATTTCAAGCCGATCACCAACCTTGAATGACGTGATGAAAGCATCAAATTGGTTGCTTTCCGGAAAAGGCATTCCGTTTATCGATGTAATCGTATCGCCCGCATCCAATCCCGCTAAATACGCTGGGCTTCCTATCAGGGTATTTCCCCGAATTTCGCCATTTCCATCGCCATTTAACTGTACGCTAGCACCAAAATAGGGCCTAGTAAGGTTTTGTTTTAAAGTGATACCAAATGGCGTGAACAAGCCATTATAATCCGGCATTTCACTAGCGTTGATGTACGAATCGAAGAATGAATCGGCAAAAGTCTTTCCAGTATATTCCCGTAAGGTTTCCTGTAGGTCAAGGACGGTATATGACCTTTCGTTTGTGCCAAATTTCTGCCACATCAATTTCATAAAATCATCCAAATTGCGATTATTTTGGCGCAGTGAGAGATCTAGGGCAAGACCCAAAACACTTCCATAGGAATAGTAGGAAATAAAGGTGTTCTCATAATTATTGGGATCTATTGAAGTAGCGGCATCCACAAAGGGGGCTTGGTCGCTCATTTCAATGGGGTTGAAAAATTTTCTAGCAGGGGAATTCCAGACATAATTAAAATTACCCGTAAGTCCGGTAACATAGTCTTCCACATTGATAATTCCGGCACGACAAAGAAAAAGGTTCGTATAGTAGCTGGTAAACCCCTCTGCAAACCATAGTTCCCCGCTCATGTTGGCTCTTGAAAAATCAAAGGGCTCTAACGATTTAGGTCGAATACGCTCTACATTCCAAGAATGAAAAAATTCGTGGGACACGGTGCCAATATTGCCATCCATGCCGCCCTCGCTTAGACCGCGCGTACTAGTTACTATGGTAGAGTTTCTATGTTCCATGCCATCCCCTGAAGCATTCGCGACATAGCAGGCTAGAAAGGTATACGTACCATAGTCGAAGGGCGGCAGTTCGCCAAAAACTTCCATTTCGGCCTGAACTACCTTCTTTACTTTTTCAAAATACAGGTCTATTTCATTTTCGGTAGCGTTATCATGCAAAACAAAACGAACATTTTTTCCATCGATTTGAAATTCTCTCAGGGCATAATTACTTAATTCGGTAGGACTATCCATGAAATATTGCAAATTAGGGGCCCAATACCGTGATTCTGAAATTAAGGGCAATTGTGTAGCTACCTTCCATTTCAAATCGTCCCGTATCTTAAAATTTACTTCTATTTTTCGCTCACTCAGCTGTGGGACATACATAAAGGTTGCAGGAATGTTCAGGTGCGCATGGGTTTCGTCAATTTGCGAATAGGTGCCATCCCCGCGATTTGCAAACAATGTATAGGAAACAACGACTACTCCATCATGGCCCGATACCTGCCATTCATAGGGGTTCGGCCGGTATACTTTCAAAGGTTTTCCTTGGCTATCGGTCGCCTTAAACGCATATACGTTTTTTGCAAACTCATGCAAGGCATATCTTCCAGGAGAAGAGCGTGCCATACGTATGGAAAGGGTATCAAAAGTGATTTTTGGAAATACCGCTTTTACGACGGCTTCATGATGTTTGGCATTTTCAAAGGAAATTTCATAGGAATTGACCTGACCATGCATGGGCAGGGATAGGAATATTGATAAAAAAATAAAAATTAGTGCTTTCATTGAATTATGTTTGTTTGAACTAATATACCATTTAAAAGGTGGAAATACTACATTTGCCTAATGCAGAAATTACCAATAAAATTGCAGGCAAAACTTACACAAAGATCGCAAGAAAATGCCTTGCGAAAATTGCCTGTTTCCCAGAATTTGATTGATTTCTCTTCGAATGATTATCTGGGGTATGCCCAAAATGCAGCACTATATTCAAATATTTTTCAACTTTTATTAAAAAAGGGTATTTTTCAAAACGGCGCGACAGGTTCACGCCTACTAACGGGGAATCATGAATTGTATCCGATTTTGGAGGAACAACTAGCAATTTTTCATGATGCTGAGGCCGCTTTGGTCTTTAATTCAGGATATGACGCCAATATCGGTTTTTTTGCCTCCGTTCCCCAAAGGGGTGACATTATCCTTTTTGACGAATTAATACATGCCAGCATTCGTGACGGTATTTCACTAGGAAACGCCAAGGGGTATAAATTTAAACACAACGATCTTGAAGATTTGGGCGAAAAGCTGAAAGTCCTAAAAAGTCAGCTGCTACAGGATGCAGAGGTGTATATTGTAACCGAGTCTGTTTTTTCTATGGACGGGGATACTCCGGAATTAACTAATTTGGTTAAGTTCGCGAATACCAACAAGTGTCGGTTAGTTGTCGACGAAGCCCATGCTGTGGGTATTTTTGGAAAAGACGGACAAGGCATGTTACATACATTGGGGTTGCACAATGAAGTTTTTGCAAGAATAATCACCTTCGGAAAAGCGCTAGGAGCCCATGGTGCAGCTATTTTGGGAAGTACCTCCCTAAAAGAGTATTTACTGAACTTTGCGCGAAGTTTGATTTATTCTACGGCACTTTCGCCACATGCTATTGCGACCATTATCGCCGCATACCAGTTTTTACAGACCCAAACCGGTCAAGTTCCGAGGCAAATACTCCAAGAAAATATTTCATATTTTAACGGAAGACTTGCTAATCTTCCCTGTCGGACGAATGGGATGACGTTACGGGACTACTTTATTCCAAATAACTCCGCAATTCATTCTTGCTTGGTTCCAGGGAACGAAAATGCAAAGTTGTGTGCCCAAAAATTGTCGGAGGAAGGCTTCGATGTAAAAGCGATACTTTCCCCAACGGTACCAGAAGGGTCGGAAAGACTTCGTTTTTGTATTCATAGTTACAATTCCAAGGAAGAAATCGGGCTGGTGCTTCAACAACTATCGACCTATTTATAGAATGACGGAGGGGAAATTTTATATGCTAGCGGCTTTTGAATATGCGGCCGATGTACAAATCGTAAAGGGAAAACTTGAATCTGAAGGGATTCCTGTGTTCCTACGTGATGAGTATACCTTGAATTCAGACCCAATGATTAGCAATGCCATTGGGGGTGTAAAGTTGCAGGTGTACAGTAGGGATAAGGAAAGAGCGATTGAAATTTATAATGAGATTAGGGCCTATGCCGTTGATGATGCAGGTAACCCAATCAGCTGCCCTAATTGCAAGGCTAAAAAATCAGAGTCCTATTACGAGCGTAAAGGTGTTTTTTATAAACTTTTTCCTTTTTTTGAGAAAAGAAAGTACAAATGTCTCAATTGTGGGATGATCACAAATCGATTATAATATGAAAAGAATCTTTGTTACCGGAATATCTACCGATGTAGGCAAGACAATAGCCTCCGCAATTATCGTAGAAGCCCTGCAGGCCGATTATTGGAAGCCCATACAAGCTGGGAATTTGGAACGCTCTGATAGCAAAAGGATCGTCGAATTGATTTCGAATGACAAGACCAGTATTCATAAGAGCAGCTATGAACTTAAATTTCCGATGAGTCCTCATGCAGCTGCACAATTAGAGGGGATAACAATTCAACGTTCACAAATCAAGGAGCCAAAAACGAATAAGGACCTGGTTATTGAGGGTGCTGGGGGGCTTTTAGTGCCTTTGAATGACGAGGACACCATCTTGGACATTATCATGCCCTATTATAAAGTGGTCGTCGTTTCAAGACACTATCTAGGGAGCATCAATCACTCACTATTGACCATCAATTGGTTGGTTCAAAAAGGGTATGAGGTCGGAGTACTCTTCAATGGATCTGAAAATGTTTTTACCGAAAGTATCATTGCCCAAAAAACGGGCGTTCCGATTATAGGCCGTATTGGTGAGGAAATCAATTTTGACAAATCGAACATTCGTAACTATGCCGAGGAACTTAGACCCTCACTTCTCACATTTTTGGGTTGAAAAAGGTCCTGATTTTAAAAAGGCCTTTTTGGCTTTTAAACATCCTCCACTTTCTGATGTGTTGCGAGAAATTACCATCTTTGTGAGAGCAACGGCTATTCTCATACGATTCAAATTTAAATAGACTGCATTTGGCGAATCTTTCGAAAAGAGATCAAAAACATCTCTGGCATCCATTGAACCAACACAAATTGCATCCTGAAATGGTAGGGATTATCAAAGCCAAGGGATGTATCCTCTATGATGAACACGGAAATGAATATATCGATGGCATTGCCTCATGGTATACGTGTATGTATGGGCATTGCAACGATTTTATTATTGAGAGCGTCTACCGACAAATGAAGCAATTAGACCAAATCGTTTTTAGCGGTTTTACCCATGAGCCCGCAGTAGCACTTTCAGAACGACTTGTTCAATTGCTGCCTCATAACCAACAAAAGCTCTTTTTTTCGGATAATGGCTCTACAGCGACAGAAGTGGGCATAAAAATGGCTTTGCAATTTCATCATAATCAAGGGCGCCAACGGCAGATACTTCTTGCATTTGAAGATGGTTTTCATGGGGATACCTTCGGGGCTATGTCGGTTTCAGGTTTGTCGGTCTATAACGGCCCGTTCACTGATTATTTCTTGAATGTTGAGCGTATACCTATACCCACCAAAACGAATACCGGGAACATTATTGCACAATTAAAAGATCGTTTATGCCAAAACAATATTGCAGGGTTTATATATGAGCCCTTGGTACAGGGCGCTGCTGGCATGAAAATGTACGATGGCGATGGGTTGTGTCAAATTCTTGCCTTGTTACAGGAATATGAGGTGTTGACAATTGCTGATGAGGTGATGACCGGATTCGGCAAGACGGGAAGAAATTTCGCTTCTGACTATCTAGAGATCAAGCCTGATATTATGTGTTTGTCCAAGGCTTTGACGGCAGGCTTGCTTCCAATGGGCATTACAAGTTGCTCACAGCGGGTATACGATGCATTTTATAGCGAGGAGCTGGCAAAAGGCCTTTTTCATGGCCATACATATACGGCCAACCCGTTGGCTTGTGCTGCCGCTCTGGCAGGTATTGAATTGCTGGCTTCAAAAGAAATTCAAGAAAATATACAGCGCATCATCAAATCGCATCAACAATTCGATTTGGAAATCAAGGAACACCCAAAAGTAGCCGATACGCGCCAATGCGGAATAATATATGCCTTGGAACTGAAAATTAAAATGGATCGATATGGTAATTTACGAGACATTCTCTTCAAGCATTTTATGGATAACGGGGTATTTTTACGTCCCTTGGGAAATACCATTTATATTTCGGCCCCTTTTATAATTTCCGATGAACAATTGGGGGCGATCTACGACGCTATCAGAAGCGCCTTAGACTTGGTATGACCATGAACAACGGTTGAAAATGGATAGGACCAAAAATAGCAAAGATAAATTCTCTTTTTCAAGTGGTAATGTGCCAAATAGTGAACCTATATCAATAACTTCAATTTCCTCGATTTCCCCAATGGGCGATTCTCGGGAAGCCATATGGAATGCCTATCAGAATAATGATCATGCCTTTGTTCAAAATAAAATAAGCGAAGCTGAAACGTGGATTGCCCCCTTGACCAAGGATTCTAAAAAGAAAATCAAGAAGCTTCGAAATTCGGATCCAAAGTATAAAAATTTAGATGACACGGTACTTTTTGCCATCAGCGCCTCAAGAATGGCCATCGAGGAAGCTGGTTGGAAAGGCGGTGATCATTTTGGAATTAATATAGGTTCTTCTAGAGGTGCCACGACGCTTTTTGAAAAATATCATGAAGAATTCATCAAAAACAAGCGCACATCGACCCTGACTTCCCCTTCTACTACCTTAGGCAATATTTCTTCATGGGTTGCCCAGGATCTTCAAACACATGGCCCTGAGATTTCTCATTCGATTACATGTACGACGGCGTTGCATGCTATCTTGAATGGGATGGCATGGATCAAAAGTGGAATGGCTGATAAATTTTTAGTAGGTGGGAGCGAGGCACCTTTGACCCCATTTACGATTGCACAGATGAAGGCCATGAAGATTTATTCAGATTATGTCCGAACCGAAACGGTGGGGAATGGCCACGGCTATCCGTGCAAAGCTTTAGATCTCAATAAGAAAAGTAATACTTTGGTCCTAGGGGAAGGTGCATCGGTAGCTTGTTTGGAAAGGGGTAGGCCCTCGAATGCGTTGGCAGAGATTATTGGGGTGGGGTATGCCACTGAAAGTTTAGAACATGGCGCCTCGTTATCTGCAGAGGCGAACTGTTTTCAGCGTTCGATGTCGATGGCCCTTGGTACGATGAACCAATCGATGGTTGATGTCATCGTAATGCACGCACCAGGAACCTTAAAGGGAGATATGTCTGAATACAAGGCAATTCAAAAAGTATTCGCAGCGTACGAACCTGCCTTGACAACCAATAAATGGAAATTCGGGCATACGTTTGGGGCTTCGGGAATGTTGAATATCGAGATGGCAGTTCTAATGTTGCAGCACCAAAAATTTATAGATGTGCCTTTTGTCAAGTATCGTGTACTACCAACTACTATTCGAGTAGTAATGGTCAATGCGGTAGGTTTTGGGGGGAATGCAGTCAGTGTATTGCTCAAAGTACCCAATTAAAAGATACGCGGAAAAGACTGGGTTTTTGGAATTTGGGTTTCGGAAATTGGAATTTAAATCGAATTAGAAGTACTTTTGAAACAGTAAGATGAAAATCATATGAGTGAAATAAGACATGATTGGGGCCGGGAAGAGATTCTAGCTATTTATAACAAACCCTTGATGGAACTACTTTATGAAGCTGCAACCATTCATCGTTTGCATCATGATCCGAACAAGGTTCAGGTCTCGACCTTGCTATCAATCAAAACAGGGGGATGTCCTGAAGATTGTGGATATTGCCCACAAGCAGCCCGATATCATACCGATATCGAGACGAATGACCTGATGACGGTTTCCCAGGTCAAGGCACAGGCCTTGCGGGCCAAGCAAGCTGGGAGTTCTCGGGTATGTATGGGAGCGGCATGGCGAAATGTGAAGGATGGTCCTGAATTTGACCAAGTGCTCGAAATGGTCCGTACTATTAACAAGTTAGACATGGAGGTTTGTTGTACCTTGGGAATGTTGACCGAGAACCAGGCACAGCGCCTAGCGGAAGCAGGTCTGTATGCCTATAACCATAACTTGGATACATCTGAGGATTATTATAAGGACGTGATTTCTACAAGGGCCTTTAAGGACCGTTTGGAAACGATCGGGAATGTGCGAAAAAGCAATGTAACCGTTTGTAGTGGTGGAATTATCGGAATGGGTGAACGCCTTGAAGACCGAGCAGGGATGCTGGTCGCCTTGGCTTCTCTGGACCCACAACCTGAATCGGTGCCGATAAATGCCTTGGTAGCGGTTGAAGGCACTCCTATGGAAGATTTTGAACCTGTCTCGATCTGGGAAATGATACGCATGGTGGCAACAACACGAATTGTGATGCCCGAGGCCCAAGTACGACTTTCAGCGGGCCGGACGCAAATGAGTAGGGAAGGTCAGGCCATGTGTTTCTTTGCCGGCGCCAATTCTATTTTTTCAGGTGATAAACTATTGACGACCCCAAACCCCGATTTCGGTGAGGATATGCAAATGTTCAAATTACTTGGATTAGTACACCAAGAGCCTTTTTCGAAAAATTCACAGCCAATGTCGGTCGAAGCAAAGGATTCTCAGTTGAAACCCAAAGGGGAGCGACCTAAATGGTCCCGACCCGGCCATACGATTCAGCGTAATGAGATGGCCAAGACATCTTCAAAAGCAAAGGGATAGCCAAGCGTATCTTTTTTATTATTTATTTTCATAAGGATATTTAAATTTGAAGTCCGTATATAACCTCAAAACTATTGAGACTACAAGAAATTCCAAGAGTATCGACGCTATCGAAAGAGGAGTTCCTAAAGAATTACTTCGTTCCTCAAAAGCCAGTGATTATCGAACGGGCTATTGAAAATTGGCCTGCTTATACTAAATGGAACTTGAATTATATACGACAACTTGCCCGCGATAAAATAGTACCGCTGTACGATGACAGGCCAGTGAATCACGAAGATAATTTTAACGAGCCCCATGCTCGGATGAAGATGTCTGATTACATCGATCTTTTGCAAACTAAGCCTACTAAATTCCGCATATTTCTTTGGAATATCTTCAAAGAGGTACCCGAACTGCAAAAAGATTTTGAATATCCCGACTTCGGCCTTCGTTTGATGAAAAAATTACCCATGCTTTTTTTTGGTGGACGTGATTCGTTTACGTTTATGCATTACGACATTGACTTGGCGAATATTTTTCATTTTCAATTTGAAGGGATAAAGGAATGTATTTTATTTCCACCTTCTGAAACAAAATACCTATACAAAGTACCCCATTCGTTGATTACCCATGAAAGTATCGATTTTTCAAATCCCGATTTCGAAAAATGGCCTGCCCTTCGGGGAGCCAATGGGTATGTGACAAAAATACGTCACGGGGAAGTGTTATACATGCCCGAAGGTTATTGGCATTATATGAAATATCTGACCCCGGGTTTCTCGATGAGCTTACGCGCGATTGCCCAAAATCCGAGAAACCTGTTTTCGGCATTCTACAACGTATTGATCATGCGCAATTATGATGGCCTAATGCGAAAATTGAAAGGTCAAAAATGGATCGAGGAAAAGAATGAAAAGGCCATTGCGATAACCAATAAGGCGCTTTATGATCTGGCGTCAGAACCGACTAAGGGCTAAGGGTGCTTATTGGCTGCCAAGGCATTGATTTTATCATAGACCTGTTCACTTTCCCACCCTCTATATATCAAGTAATCTGCAAGTTTTCTTTTTCTTTTTTGAACATCACTTTCCTTTAAGGTGTCCCATTTCTTTTCTGCCAGGGCATGGAATTTTTTATGATAAGTTTCAGCGTCTATTTCACCGAGGGCGGTTTCAATGTTGTACTTGGAGATGCCCCGCTGTTTGAGTTCGGCAACAATTCGATGACGCCCCCAATTTTTTATGTTGAACTTACCGCTTGCGAAGTTTTGTGAAAATCGTTCTTCGTTCAAGAAATTGTATTCGATGAGATGCACTACGATTTGATCGATGGTTTCAGGAGGTAGCCCCAGGTCATATAGCTTCTGAACCACCTCTTTATGACAGCGCTCTTGATAAGCGCAATAACGCTCGAGTTTTTGTGTGGCCTCAGCTTGGGAATATTTTTTTTTAAACGCCATCAGCCAAAATTACGAAAACAAAAAAAGCGACCCCTTTTTCGAGGTCGCTTTTCAATCTTTAATAGATAGTTTTACCATCCTTGTCCTTGAATCGGAACTCAAGATACGTATAGGCATCCCGAGGTTGGATCTTTATCCATTTTTTGTACTCCAAGAACCACTTCGTGCGTATTGAAGTGAATCCTTTGGTCAAATAGGCAGCAATAAACGGATGTATATTTAAGGTAATTCCGTTGTCTTTGGCGGGCCCTTTCATCAGCTTCTCAAGATCTGAATTGATCCGGTCGATCAAAAGAATGGGAGCCTCGACTTCTTGACCAATTCCGTTGGGGTCGGCTTCAGTAGTCTTGATATTCATCTCTGGCCTAACCCGTTGCCTAGTTATCTGTATGAGTCCGAATTTACTCGGTGGCAATATTTTGTGCTTCGCGCGATCGTCTTTCATTTCGTCACGAAGATGATCAAAAAGCTTTTTTCTGTGTTGCACTTTTACCATGTCGATAAAATCAACCACAATGATTCCGCCCATGTCGCGCAATCGCAATTGACGGGCTATTTCAGAGGCTGCCAAAAGGTTTACTTCCAATGCGGTATCCTCTTGATTTTTCGCCTTGTTAGATCGGTTACCACTGTTCACGTCTATAACGTGTAATGCCTCGGTGTGTTCTATGATCAAATAGGCTCCTTTACTCATAGAGGCCGTGCGACCAAAAGACGTTTTTATCTGTCGTTCGATCCCGAATTTTTCAAAAATAGGGACCGGGGAATTATACAATTTAACCATGGATTCCTTGCCTGGGGCAATTTCCTCCACATATTCCTGTACTTGATTATAAAGCGTTTCATTGTCAACGTGGATGCCCGTAAAGGAATCATTGAAAACGTCCCTTAAAATACTCGAAGCCCTATTGAGCTCTACAAGTACCTTTGAAGGGGTCTCTGCTTTATACAATTTTTTGCACATTGCCGACCATTTGTTCAGCAAATTTTCTAGATCTTTGTCTAACTCCGCAACTTTTTTGCCCTCGGCTACTGTTCGGATAATAACACCAAAACCTGGTGGTTTGATACTCCGAACAAGTCTTTTAAGCCGGTCTTTCTCTGCATTGCTCCCAATTTTTTGGGATACCGAAACACGGTCAGAGAAAGGGACCATCACCAAATAACGTCCAGCCAATGAAAGCTCTGAACTTATTCTTGGTCCTTTGGTTGATATGGGCTCTTTGACAATTTGCACCAATAAGGATTGATTTGCTTTGATGACATCTGTAATGACGCCATTTTTGTCAATATCGTTATCGAAGGGAAAATTTTTAAGGGAATAATCCCGCAATTTTCCGGTACTAACTTGCTTAATGAATTTTAACATGGTTGAGAGTTGCGGCCCAAGGTCATGATAATGCAGAAAAGCATCTTTCTCATAACCAACGTTTACGAAGGCTGCATTTAGACCGCTAACCGGCTTTCGAACTTTGGCCAAAAAAATATCGCCAACAGAAAAGTCGTTGTTGTCCTCTTCTTTATGCAATTCAGTGAGCTTCCCATCCTTCAATAAGGCAAAGTCTACGGCATTAGAACTAGATCGTACGATTAATTCTCTATTCACCTGAATGTATTTTTATTTGGTCCACACGCCTTTGTTGATAAGGTTTGGATCAAATAGATTAAACAATAATTTAAACAGGTCGTATATCCCTGCCGAAATTCGTTTGTAGAATTTCTATGTCAATGAACGTGTTAAAATGAAAAAGTAGTTTTGCAACTACTTTTTCTTGTGTCGATTAGCTCTCCGCCGCTTTTTACGCTTATGGGTAGCTACCTTATGTCTTTTTCTTTTTTTACCACTCGGCATAAAGTTTTACTTTTAAGATTATTATATTATTTTACTTGAACGTTACTCTTTACGCCTTCAACAAATACTTTCGCCGGTTTAAAAGCAGGAATATTATGCGAAGGAATCTTAATGGTTGTGTTCTTCGAGATATTCCTTCCGGTCTTTTCTGCCCTTGTCTTGATAATAAAACTTCCAAAACCTCTTAAATAAACATTGTCTCCACCTTCTAGGGAGGATTTTACTTCTTCCATAAAGGATTCGACAGTTGCTTGTACATCTCCTTTTTCAATGCCCAGTTTGTCTGAGATTTTAGATACAATTTCCGCTTTCGTCATCTTGAATAATAGATTTTCTGTGTGTTTTTTAGGGTTGCAAATATATAAATTTTATTGAATCTTTCCCTCTAAACGACTAATTTTAAGATGAATTCGGTACACAAACCCTTACTTTTGTTCCCAAGCAATCGTATTGATGTTATTTTCCCATAAGGTTTTACGCTGGTATGCAAAAAATAAACGTACACTTCCATGGAGGCGAACCAGGGATCCCTATAAAATTTGGCTTTCAGAGATTATGCTACAACAGACCCGCATTTCACAAGGGTCACCTTATTATTTGCGCTTCATTGAAAACTTTCCTACCGTACACGATTTGGCCGCCGCTAGTGAGGAAAGCGTTTTGAAATTATGGCAAGGACTTGGGTATTACACACGGGCCAGAAACCTTCACGCCACCGCCAAAACAATTTCTGCTGATTTTGATGGAAAATTTCCCGGGAATTATGACGCCCTTATAAAATTAAGGGGTATTGGAGATTACACCGCAAGCGCCATTGCCTCAATTTGTTTTGATGAACCGCAGCCCGTTGTCGATGGCAATGTTTACAGGGTTTTGGCCAGGTATTTTGGTGTTGACATCGCGACAAACACGGCCGCGGGAGCAAAATATTTTAGACAACTGGCCATGGAGGTCATGAACAATGAAAACATACGGGATTATAATCAGGGAATTATGGAATTCGGCGCCCTGCAGTGTACCCCGCAAAAGCCGGATTGTTCCGTTTGTCCATTGGCCCAGGATTGTGTTGCGTTTCGACAAAATAAAGTTGGAGTACTACCTCTGAAAGTCAGTAAGCAAAAAGTGCGGATTCGGCATTTCAACTATTTGGTCCCTATTTCAATGACATCTGATGGGAATATAATGACCGAGCTACGTCAGCGGAAGGGAAAAGGTATTTGGGAGAATTTATGGGAGTTCCCATTGTTTGAATCCGATGCTGAAATCGGCCTCAAGGACGTTGGCGATGCCCTGAAAAATGTTTTACCCTTGAGTGCTGTTTTGAAAATACATCAATTTAATGAAACGGTTGTCGTCCATAAACTTTCACACCAGCATTTGTATACCAAATTTTGGATCGTGGAGACCGAAGACAAATTGAAACTTGGCCTATCGCTTTTCGAAGCGAATAATTACCCCGTCCCTGTTTTGATAGCAGATTTCTTGGATACGTTTAAAAATTCGTATTTTTGACGATTGAACTATATGTGAATTATGAGCGGAACGTTGAATAAAGTTATGTTGATCGGGCATTTAGGGGATGAAGTAAAAATGCATTATTTTGAAGGGGGAGGATCTATTGGCCGTTTTCCGCTTGCAACCAACGAAACCTATACGAATAAACAAACAGGGGAGAAGATTACAAATACCGAATGGCATAACGTGGTTGTTCGAAATAAGGCAGCCGAAATCTGTGAGAAATATCTTAGTAAGGGTGATAAAGTATATGTAGAGGGCCGTTTAAAAACCAGACAATGGCAAGGGGAAGATGGAATTGCAAGATACTCCACCGAAATTCAGGTGCAGGATTTCACCTTTCTGTCGACTAAAAAGGAAAGTTTGGCAAATACCCAGGGTGGCCAAGCCCACAACCAGGATATGTTGGGAAGGAATATTCCGGAAAAAGGCCACGAAAATGCCCCTTTGCAAGAACCAGACCATGAGGATGACCTCCCATTCTAAAAAATTAAAACCATACTAGTTGGATCCCGACCCGCTTATACTATTGCCGAATGCAATTGATTTTGACAGTACGTTTGTACTGAAGGTTTGCATTCTTCTCCTTCTTCTCTTTTGTTCGGGTTTGATTTCTGGGGCCGAAGTGGCTTTTTTTGGGCTTTCGCCCACTGAAGTGAACGAAATTGAGGAAAGGAATTCAACAAAAGGAAATATCATTGTCAAATTGCTGGAACGACCCAAGAAGTTGTTGGCCACGATTTTAATTGCCAACAGCTCAATCAATATCGGCATCGTTTTACTGTTCAACATCATTGGCGATACTATCTTCTCAGGTGTTAATTATGTATTGTTCGGCTTGGTTTCGGTACGATTTCTTCTTGAGGTAGTGGTGGCAACCTTCTTGATTCTGATGTTTGGGGAAATTTTGCCCAAAGTATATGCCAATCGAAACCGAAGGAGTTTTGCGCATGTAATGGCATACCCAATGAAGGTTTTAGATTTTCTCTTTTCGCCTTTGAGCCTACCTATGCGTTCTGGAACACTTTTTCTATTTAAGAAATTGGGGAAGGAGAAATCGAATTTGAGTGTGGACCATCTTTCACAAGCTCTTGAACTTACATCCGATGGCGATACTACCAAGCAAGAACAAAAAATATTGGAGGGCATTGTTTCGTTTGGAAACACCGATACCAAACAGGTCATGCGACCAAGAATCGATATTTTTGCACTTGGGGACGAAATGAAATTTCCTGAAATTCTCCTTGAAATCCAGAAGCATGGATATTCGAGAATACCGGTATTTTCTGAAAAGATCGATGCTGTAAAAGGAGTACTTTACGTAAAGGACCTCTTGCCCTATATCGAGCGTAAGACCTATAATTGGACCTCTTTGATCCGCGAGCCCTATTTTGTACCTGAAAATAAAAAGCTTGACGACCTCTTGTTGGAGTTTCAGGACAAAAAAATTCATTTGGCCATTGTCGTCGATGAATACGGGGGTACCTCGGGATTGGTAACCTTAAACGACATCATTGAGGAAATTGTCGGGGATATCAGCGATGAATTTGATGATGAAGACTTGATATTTTCCAAATTGGATGATTTCAACTATGTTTTTGATGGAAAAACTACCTTGAAGGATTTTTATCGCGTAGCGAAAATCGAAAACGAGGATATTTTCGAGGAAAAAAAGGGAGAATCAGAAACTATTGCCGGATTTGTTTTGGAAATCGCGGGAAGTTTCCCGCGGAAAGGTGAAAAGATACAATTCGAGGACTATGAGTTTCTTGTAGAGAGTTTAGACAAGAAAAGACTGATACAAATAAAAGTCACCTTGCCCCATGAACAATAGAATTTTCATCGCGCTGTTCATAATTATGGCCTTTGAAATGGGTTGTAAAGATAATCTATTGCCCAAGCCGAAGGCACTATTACGTTTAGAATACCCTGAAGCTGAAATAGCAGAACTGCAAACCGAACAGTTCATGTTTCAATATAATAAATTGGCGAAACTTAAAAAACAGACCTCAAGTTCTTTGGAGCTCGATTACCCCAGAATGAAGGGCTCGATCTTTATTAATTATAAAAAGGTGGATAACAATCTTGGGAAGCTGCTTTCGGATGCACAAAAGTTTTCCTATGAGCATGTCGTCAAGGCCGATGCGATTGCCGAGCAACCTTTTATAAATAGTAAAGACAGTGTCTACGGCATGTTTTACGAAGTAACGGGCGATGCGGCATCACAAGCTCAGTTCTACGTCACCGACAGTACGAAACACTTTGTGACTGGGTCCTTATATTTTTATGCAAAACCTAACTATGATTCAATTTATCCGGCAGCCGAATACTTGCAGAACGATATCAGGAGAATCATGGAGTCGATGCGCTGGAAGGACTAAAATCGGCTTTCATCACCGTGATTTGGAAGCGGCCTATTGTTTTTTCTCCAAGAGGCCTTCCGCCTGGTCAAGGCTCTGCTCTATTTGCACTTTTAGCGCCTTGATTTTCTGTTCTTCTTCGTTGAGCCATATCAACTTTTGATCGGAAAGTTCCTTGCCATTCAAAACTTCGTCCGAGTCGAACTTATCACCAAAACCCTGCATCCATTTCATCATCGATTCGTGGGCGGCTTGAAGGTCTATACGCGCCTGCTTGTATTTTAGTCCCATTTCGGTACTGTCCTCCATACTGCTAAGATGACCAACCAGACTTCCAAATTTTGCCGTTTTTCGCATAAGCTCGTCATGAATGGCTATAACTTCCTTCATCTGTTCGGTACTTGACTTAGTAACGTTGGTTTTTTCGTCCTTACAGGAAAGAATTACTAAACTTACTAGAACGAGTAGGATAAATTTCTTTGTTTGCCTCATCTTCTCAGGGATACTCTTTTTAATTGGCATTGGTGCCTCTCCAAAGATAAAAAATGTAACAAACCCTTTTGTTAAAATTATCATGATCTATTTTTTGATTCTCCAGAAAATAACCAAAAAAGAAATCCGATGACACCTATTTTTTGTACATACCCTTGACACCTGTACTCCGATTTAAAAATTGTTAGCCCCAAATAAAAATCATGAAGCACCTGAAATCTAAGTTAGCAAGCCGTTGTAGGGGAGCTATTCATGCACTGTTAAATATGCTATAGAATCTGTGAACAACTATTCTTGACCGATTTTTTTATGACAACTGACAATGATTTTGTAATTTGTAGTTCGATTGATTTCAAATAAAAATATAGGTTTATGAAAGAATTTGCCCTACCCATTCGCTTTGGGATTGCCACAAGTGGTTGTCTGATTGCCTATTTTTTAATTCTTTCTCTTTTTAATCTGCATACGATTATTTTTTATAGCTTGTTCAATGGGGTTGTGACGGGTTTTGGAATTTATGAGTCTATTAAATATTTTAAATACCGCGATCCAAAGGGATTTAATTATGGGAAGGGATTTGTAGCCGGAATTGTAACGGGTGGA
Source organism: Flavobacteriales bacterium (assembly GCA_038316335.1). Lineage (GTDB taxonomy): Bacteria > Bacteroidota > Bacteroidia > Flavobacteriales > Flavobacteriaceae > JALHST01. The sequence continues at coordinate 87,006 of JBBQAM010000007.1, read as the reverse complement.
GTAGCAACCCTGATCTTTACGTTCTTTTTCGCCTTCTATTCAACCGAATTGAATGTCGGATTTCTTGAGGAACTTTCGAAGGTATGGGCTAAGGATTTTGAAAATTTCGAGGGCATTGTTTTTGCTACGGTCGCCATCATGGGTTTTGCCACTACTTTGGTACTGACCCTTTCTTTTATGCAGCTTTTCAAATCAAGCAACAATCTCAAGAAGAAATCAGTCTAAAAACTCTTTCATTCACTTGTACATTAATGATTAAGCAGTATATTTGCATCCGCTTAGCGAAAAACTAGGCATCGGAAATTAATTAATAAATACGCTATGTACGCAATTGTAGAAATGGCAGGGCAGCAATTTAAAGTTGCAAAAGACCAGAAAGTGTATGTTCATCGTTTGCAGGAAGAAGAAGGGAAAAAGGTGACTTTTGACCAGGTACTTCTTTTAGCGAATGGTTCAAACATCACTGTTGGCGCCCCAGCTATAGACGGAGCCGCTGTAGAGGCCAAAGTCGTTAAACATTTAAAAGGTGACAAGGTAATTGTCTTTAAAAAGAAAAGACGCAAAGGGTACCAGAAGAAAAATGGTCATCGGCAATCATTTACCGAGATTATTATCGAAAGTATTGTTGCATCCGGGGCTAAAAAGGCCGCACCAAAAACGGCAGAAAAACCTGCGAAGAAAGTTGTATCCCCAAAGGTAGAAACTCCCGAGACCGAGGCTCCAAAGGCCAAGGTGGAAACCAAAAAGGCAGAACCCAAGACAGCTAGTCCAAAAAAAGCTGCAGCAAAGGTTGACAAAGCCGACGATTTAAAGAAAATCGAGGGTATTGGGCCAAAAGCTGCCGAAGCTTTGGCGCAGGCAGGGATTGCTACTTTTGCTAAATTGGCAAAAGCTAAACCAGAAAAAATCAAGGAAATTCTAACCGAAGCAAGTTCTAGGATGGCTCATTTGGATCCAGGTACTTGGCCCGAGCAAGCCAAATTGGCTGCTGATGGCAACTGGGACGAATTAAAGACATTACAAGAGAAGTTGAACGGCGGTAAATAATACGGCCCATTAAAATCTAAATATCATGGCTCACAAGAAAGGTGTAGGTAGTTCTAAAAACGGTAGGGAATCAGAATCAAAACGTCTTGGCGTAAAGATTTTTGGAGGACAGGCCGCTGTTGCTGGAAACATCATCGTTAGACAGCGTGGTACAAGGCATAATCCGGGTGAAAATGTGTATGCCGGTAAAGATCATACGCTACATGCACGTATTGACGGTCTTGTTAAATTCGAAAAAAAGGCTGGTGGCAAATCATTTGTTTCTATAGAGCCATTTGAGGCTTAAGAAAGCACCTTGCTAAAAGAATCTTGCCCTTTCCCAACCGGAAAGGGTTTTTTTTGGTCTCAAATGAAAAGATTACCAAAGTGGATTCTAGGAGTAATTTATATCAAGAAAAACAATCGGGCGCTTTTTGTGGATACCGAATAGCTACTCCGAATAAAAGGCAGTGATTCCTCACCCTGGAAAAATTTATTTTTGGGAATCAAAAAATGCAGATAGGACTCTTTTTAATTTTATAGACCCTGCTGATGCTAAAAATAAGACCCCAACCAGAAGGAAGGGGTCTAACTAATTTTTTGGTAAAAAACCCTATCGACTAATATCTGTAATACTCTGGCTTAAAAGGTCCATTTACGGGAACTCCAATGTAATCCGCCTGATCTTTGCGAAGTTCAGTAAGTTCAGCCCCCAAACGTGCCAAATGGAGATAGGCCACTTTCTCATCTAAGTGCTTTGGAAGCATATAAACGTCATTTTCATAAGCCTGGCTATTCTTCCAGAGCTCTATCTGCGCCAAAGTTTGGTTTGTGAATGAGTTACTCATCACAAAACTGGGATGACCGGTTGCACAGCCCAAGTTGACAAGTCGACCTTCTGCGAGAATGATAATATCTTTTCCTTCGATCGTATACTTGTCGACCTGAGGTTTGATTTCATCTTTTGAATGGCCGTAATTCTTATTTAACCAGGCCATATCAATCTCATTGTCAAAATGCCCGATATTACACACTATGACCTTATCCTTCATAGCCTTAAAATGTTCTGGCCTAATTATATCCTTATTTCCGGTAGTGGTAATCACAATGTCGGCGTTGGATACTACTGATTCCAATTTTTTGACTTCGAAGCCATCCATACAAGCCTGTAAGGCGCATATCGGATCAATTTCGGTCACCGTAATAATGGCGCCTGCCCCTTTAAAAGATGCGGCCGTACCTTTGCCGACGTCCCCATATCCGGCAACTACGACTTTCTTACCCGCCAGCATTGTATCGGTCGCACGACGAATCGCATCTACCGCACTTTCCCGGCATCCGTATTTATTGTCAAATTTTGACTTTGTAACCGAATCGTTCACATTAATGGCAGGCATTGGTAGCGTGCCATTTTTGACCCGTTCGTACAACCTGTGTACCCCAGTGGTCGTTTCCTCGGACAAACCTTTTATACCAGCCGCCAACTCTGGATATTGATCTAATACCATATTGGTCAAGTCACCACCATCATCCAAAATCATATTCAAGGGCTTGCGATCCTCACCAAAGAACAAGGTCTGCTCAATGCACCAATCAAATTCTTTCTCGTTCATTCCCTTCCAGGCATATACCGGGATTCCGGCAGCTGCAATTGCGGCTGCGGCATGGTCCTGCGTAGAAAAAATATTGCATGAACTCCAAGTTACCTCGGCGCCTAAAGCGATTAAGGTTTCAATCAAAACGGCCGTTTGTATTGTCATGTGCAGACATCCGGCAATTCGTGCTCCTTTGAGGGGCTGTTCATTTTTATATTCCTCCCGAAGTGACATTAGCCCGGGCATTTCGGCCTCGGCTAGTCCGATTTCCTTTCTTCCCCAATTTGCTAGGGAAATGTCTTTTACCTTATAAGGTGTATACGTAACGGTTTTGGTAGTCATGTTCATTTTTATTTTTACTTTCGTTATAGCACAATCTTTTTGTCTCAATTATGCCGCTAAGTTACGAATATCCTATAAAATAGTTATGCCACTTTATAAAACTATAAAAAAAGGGACGTCTATTGTTATACATATCTGGAAAATCGAGGAACTCGAAACCGACTTGTTAAAGGGCATTCGATTGACCCAAAATTGTCAAGGCCGGTTTGATGGCATGAAATCACAATTGCATCGCAAAGGGTTTCTGAGCATTCGACATTTAATGGCACTAGAAGGGTATGAAGACTCGGATATGTATTATGATACCGCGGGCAAACCGCATCTTAAAGACGGAAGACATATCTCAATTACCCATTCCAATCATTTTACGGGAATTATCCTGTCAGATAACAAGGAGGTAGGAATCGACATTGAAAAACAACGGGATATGATTTTGAGAATCGCCCATAAATTTACACCCATTGAGGAATACCGTACCATCGCCAACACCGATGCCCTGATCAGAAAGTTGACGATTGTATGGGGTTCCAAAGAATCACTTTATAAAATCTATGCGCAAGAAGGACTTAGTTTTATAAATCACATCGATATTGACGACTTTTACTTGGAAGATGGGAAAACCGAGGGAAAAATAGTCTATCATGGTAGTACCTCACGATATGAACTGGAATTTTTCGAATTCGAAGGATTTACGTGCGTGTACGCATTTGACCCGTAACCAACTTGACTGTCGTTGGTTTTTAGTAGTTTTAACCTAGAGTAACGCCGAACATGAAACCTTACCTTAAGACCATGGAAATATCCGTAGAGCTTACCTTTTCACCCTTGCAAGATGATTATGAGGAACATATTATACGCTTTATAAAAAAATTACGTGCTTCCGGACTCATAATTTTAGAAAACCCCTTAAGTACACAAGTGTATGGAGGGTATAATGAGGTCATGGCGGTCTTACATACCGAGATCCAGGAAGCATTTCAGTTGATCGATAAGGGATTGCTGTATTTAAAAATAGTTAAATCAGATCGAAGCGACTATGCACCAAATTTTTGATTTCTTCCTTGATTCTTATCGAGGTAAGGAAACGTATATCATAGTGCTTGAAGCCGTTGTACTGCTCTTTGGTATACTGAGTGTCTGGTATGCTAAAAAAGAAAATATTCTCGTATATCCCACGGGGCTTATTGCAACCATTATTACGGTATATCTATTTTATAAGGATGGTCTATTGGGCGATATGATGATGAACTTCTATTGGTCTGCCATGAGTATCTATGGATGGTGGAATTGGGCCAGAACCAAAGGTGCTGAAAAAGTAGTTCAAATCTCAAGAACGACCACTCGAGAAAAAAGAATAGGCGTAATACTCTTTATTCTGACCATGGCTTTTAACTATCTCGTATATAGAATTTTTGGTACTGAAATAAAAATGACCAACTATATTGATATGCTTACTTCAGGCATTTTCTTTACGGCTATGTGGTACATGGCGTTAAAAAAATTGGAGAACTGGACCCTTTGGATTGTGGCCGATATCATTACAATACCCTTATATGCCTATCGGGGATGGGGAATGCTTTCCCTTCAATACCTTATATTTACCGTCTTGGCGATTCAAGGATATCTTTTATGGAAGAAAAGTTTAAACAAGAGCCTACAAATAGAATTAAAATAGTCTTGTTCGGTCCTGAATCTACCGGGAAAACCACGCTTTCAGAACAGTTGGCAAGACATTATAATACGGTATGGGTTCCCGAATATGCAAGGGAGTACCTTCAAGAAAAGTGGAACAACGAGCGGAAGACCTGCGAACCTGAAGATTTATTGCCAATAGCCGAAGGACAAATGCGACTTGAAAATTCGTTGGCAAAAAAAGCCACAAAAATACTCATTTGTGATACCGACCTTTTGGAAACCAAGGTGTATTCGGAAGCCTATTATATTGGCCATTGCGATCCTATCTTGGAGAAATACGCCCTATTGAATACCTATGACCTTTACTTTTTAACCTATATCGATGTGCCATGGGAATTAGATGATCTTCGTGATAAACCTTTGGAACGGGAACGAATGTTCAACTATTTTAGAGATACTTTAATAAAATATAATCGAAATTTCGTTGTTTTAAAGGGAGATAAAAAAACACGTTTGGCAACGGCTGTCCGAACAATCGATAAATTATTAGAAAGCCAATGAAAATTACAGAAGAGGACCTAGTCCAATTATCAATTAAAGGAATAGCGCCTGAAAAGGTACACCAACAAATTGAGACCTTTACATCGGGAATTCCGTTTGTCACTCTTGAAAAGGCAGCTGTGGTGGGAGATGGTATTTTAAAACTATCCGAGGCTGAGGAAAAGCAGCTAATAAAAAGGTTTGAAAGTGTCAGTAACAATGCAGCCCTTATAAAGTTTGTACCTGCTTCGGGAGCGGCGTCCCGAATGTTCAAATCGTTATTCAATTTTTTGGAGGCATATAACCCGGATATAGAAAGCCTGAACGAATATTTGGCGCGAACCAATGATAGCGATATCGAAGTGTTCTCGAAGCACTTGACTGAATTTCCATTTTTTGGGATCTTGAAAAATAGACTTGAGACGAATTTGGCAGCTACTGTTAGCGAAGTATATTCATACGTCCAGGAAATGCTTGCAGAAGATAAACTCAACTTTGGTTTTTTCCCAAAAGGTCTTTTGCCCTTTCATAATTATAATACTGAATTGGTTACACCTTTCGAAGAACATTTAAAAGAAGGGGCGATTTATAGTAAGACCAACGATACGGCAAACTTGCATTTTACGATTTCCGAGCAACACCGTGAAATGTTCAACGAAAAGCTGACCGCAATAAGGGAGAAAATTTCAAAAACCACTAAAACTGTTTTTAATATTAGCTTTTCCATTCAAAAGTCTTCTACCGATACCGTTGCGGTCGACGTAAACAATGCGCCTTTTAGGGATAATGACGGGTTGCTTGTTTTTAGACCTGGGGGCCATGGAGCGCTTATTGAAAATCTCAATGAGCTTGATGCCGATATAATCTTTATCAAGAATATTGACAATGTTGTCGTCAACAGACATTTATCCGAGGTTGCCGATAGTAAAAAAATATTAGCAGGCAAACTTTTGAAAGTTCAACAAAATGGCTTTGAATATGCAAAAATGTTGGAATCAAAACCCATCTCGGAAGGTAGTCTACAACAAATAAAGACCTTTCTTGAAAGGGAAATGAACGTACGCTTTCAAGACGACTTTGAGCGTATAGACCAACCAATGCAAATTAAAGTCCTAAAGAACAAGCTTAATCGTCCAATTCGGGTGTGCGGTATGGTAAGGAATGAAGGAGAGCCAGGAGGTGGGCCATTTTGGATACGGGACGGTAATGGGAACATATCGCTGCAGATAGTCGAATCGGCACAAATAGATCTACGTGATGAAAACCAATTACAACTCCTAAGGAATTCGACCCATTTTAATCCAGTTGATTTAATCTGTGGAGTAAAAGATCATAATGGCGAGAAATATGATCTTTTGGATTTTGTAGATGACAAACAAGGATTTATTACCAAAAAGACCAAAGACGGAAAAGAACTTAAGGCCTTAGAACTACCTGGCTTATGGAACGGCGCGATGGCCTTCTGGAATACGATTTTTGTTGAAGTTCCACTAATTACCTTCAATCCTGTTAAAACGGTCAATGATCTTTTGAAACCCTCCCATCGACCCGTAAACTGAAACACGGGCACCCGTACGTGACGAATTGGGTAATAGGTACACACTTTTCTCAGGCCATTACCCAAACCTACACAAAGGATATTTATGAAATAATTTAATTAAAGTATTGAAAATCAGTATTTTAAATTATATTTCATTTTAAAAAATCCATTGGCACTATTTTCCCGTATATGGTATTGATTGACAAAACAAATTAATTTTAATCTTAATTACACTGAAAATGAAAAAAGTAATGTTAGTAGCAGTAATGTCTTTAGGGACCATGGCTGCGTTTGCCCAAGAAGAAGTACAAGAAGTAACTACTGAGACAACAACTGTTGAAGCAATTGCTCCAGAAGCAGATCAAGCTACAGAGGCCGTTGCCGCTGAAGCTACCGAGGCTGTAATGGCTAGTGAGGAAGCAGTTGAAGCTACCGAAGTTGCCGCTGTTGCCCAAGATAGTTTTATTGAAGTAGCTGTTGAAGAAGTTCCAGTTAGTATTACAGATGCACTTGCTAAGGATTATCCTGAGGCTAAAGTATCAAAAGCCCTTAAAAATGATATGGAACAGTACAAGTTGGAAGTTGTTGCCCAAGACGGTAGCGAGCTAGTATTGTTTGCCGATTCTGAAGGCAATTGGATTGAAATGTAATTTGAGAAGCATACGTTCCTCTCAAAATTAATTCATATTTGAATAGCGATTAAAGCCTCAACAATGTTGAGGCTTTAATTTTTGGTACTGTTGCTGTTGAATACTAGATATTTAATAACTCAGGATCTGATGCATAGTGTGTAAATCTTATACATCCTAAAATCGCGATACCCAAATTTATACACTGAATAACACCTTTAAATATTTTAAATAAATGATTTTCAGTTACTTATATTTTTAAAGAAACATGGTATCATATTTTCATTATACGTCATAAGTTTAATTTAAAATTATAGATCATGAAAAATTTAGTTTTAGTACTGGCTTTATCACTAGGAAGTTTATCAGTATTCGCACAAGACAAGGAAGAGGCTCAAACTGTAGCCACCGAAGTGGTTGCACAAGATGATTTCGCGGAAATTGCTGCTAGTGAATTGCCAGAAGCCGTTACAGCCGCTGTGGCTAAAAATTATCCGACGGCAAAAATAGATAAGGCTTATGCGAATGAGGCGAAGCAATATAAACTTGAAGTATCATTGGAAGATGGTACATCAGGTACGCTTTATGCCGATGAAAATGGTAACTGGATTGAAATGTAATAACTTGAGTTATTTGTTTTGTATCAAGTTGGTTTGGTCAGAAAGGGGTTGCTGTTAAGCAGCCCCTTTCTTTTTGCGCATTTCTCATCACAAAGCCTTAAAAATTGGTCAACCCTCAGGGCCATCTTGGTTTCATTCTTTTTAAGGATTCATGGCAAGTAGCACAACTTGTTCCCTATGAATATCGCGATTTCCAACTTTCGATCTGATCGTAAAATCTTTATGATAATTCGATTTTTGGGAATATTTTGGTTATTAAATAGCTCTCTTATGGTATTTTTACGTAGATAAGAAATACTAGAAAGCTCACATGCCAAACATCTTGATCATTGATGATGACACTGCGTTTTGTCAGATGTTGCAAAAATTCTTAGCCAAAAAAGGCTATGACGTGGTTGCCAGTTTTTCGGCACCCGAGGCAAAGCAGCAATTCAAGTCGCAACATTTCGATGTTATTTTGACCGATTTGCGTTTGCCTGATTATGATGGCATTCAATTACTTTCTGATATCAAATCAAGCAATCAAAGTACCGCAGTGATTGTTATGACGGGCTATGCCGAAGTCGGATCGGCGGTTCAGGCAATGAAAAAGGGGGCATTTGATTATATTTCGAAACCATTTACCCCAGAAAACATTCTCACAATAATCGATAAGGCTATAAAAAACAAGGACACCCTATCCTATAAGGAAATGCCTGTCAAAAATGATTCCGGTTCTAAAATGGAAACAGGACCTTCAACGCAAAGTAGTTCCGAAAAAATTGTGGCGGGTACGAGTAAGGCCTCAAAACAATTGGAGGAATACATCATGCTGGTCGCTCCTACCGATATGTCTGTTTTGATCACAGGTGAAAGCGGCACTGGAAAAGAAGTGACGGCTCGGGCAATACATGAGAATAGCAATCGCAAGAATTTCAATTTCGTCGCAGTTGATTGTGGTGCAATTCCGAAAGAACTTGCGGCAAGCGAATTTTTTGGTCATATCAAAGGAAGTTTTACCGGGGCCATTGAAGATAAGATCGGAAATTTTGAGGCGGCCAATGGCGGTACATTATTTTTAGATGAGGTAGGCAACCTTTCCTATGAAAATCAAATTCAGTTGTTAAGGGCGCTCCAAGAGCGCAAAATAAAACGGGTCGGAACTACGAAAGAAATTAAGGTCGATGTGCGCATTATTACAGCTACGAATGAAGATTTGATGCTGGCGGTTGAGAATGGGCTCTTTCGGGAAGATCTTTATCATAGATTGAATGAATTCTTGATTCATTTACCTTCATTGGAAGATCGCTTTGAGGACCTACAATTATTCGCTGAACATTTCTTAATTAAATCGAATAAGAACCTTGACAAAAGTGTTCAGGGTTTCTCAGAGGAGGTCTGGAATGCTTTTAGACAGTATCACTGGCCCGGGAATTTGCGGGAGTTACAAAATGTGGTAAAAAGGGCAGTGCTCTTGACTACCTCTGATGAAGTGCAGTTGCACGCACTACCTAAGGAAGTGGTTCGGCCCAACCAAAATAGCAATACCCTGCATCATAAATTTTCAAAATCAGAATTTGAAAAAGAACAAATAATCACGGCCTTGCAGAAGACAAATTACAATAAATCGAAGGCTGCGAAATTGTTACAAGTCACCCGAAAGACACTTTATAATAGGATCAACCATTATAACTTAGACTTGTAGACAGCCTGTTTTTTAATGCGGTCAAAAGATTGGTCACCTCCACTTTCAATTTTCCAAAGGCATCCCGTAATTGACCTGGGTTCATTTGGGAAACTACTGCCAATTCTAATTTTTCCAATATAGGGATTGTACCAAATACACTCAGCTGTCGGAACATCGGCAACATTCGATGTGAAATGTTATTGATTTGCTCATAATCGAGCGAATCAATAGATTCTTCCAAAAGGCTCATATTGACGAAGGTATCATTCATAAAAGTTTGTAGTACTTCCTGAAGGGCAGCCTCGCTATCCCCTAAAAAAGATTGGATGGTCTCTAAATTGTAAAAACTTGACGCGTCGTTGGATGGTGTTGGATACACTTGATTTTTTTTTGCCTTTTTTGTTTCAAACCCCATCAAATTAAGAATCGACATCAATTCACCCTTTGAGAAAGGCTTTTGAATTACTTGCGAAAAACCAAGGGAAATATAGGCTTCGGCATCCAAATCCTTTCTTCCGGTCATTGCAATGATCGGTTGATTTTTAAAATGTTTATACTTCCCGGACTGAAGACGTTTCAATACTTCAAAACCGCTTATCTGTGGCATTTGGATGTCAGTAAGTACCAAATCATATGACAAATGGGAATCGTTGTCGATCTGCAGGAAATTGGTAAACGTTCGAACCTGGGCACCCATGCTTTCAGCCAATTCCTTAAGCATTCCTAACAATGCCGTATCATCGTCTATGATGAGCATTTTAAGCTTGGGAATCGAATTGGGCACATTGGTCGGGCCGGATGCTTGCGAACTATTTATTTCCAAAGGAATTTTAAGACTAAATACGCTTCCCTGATCGATTTTACTTTCGACACTTAGAGATCCCTTTAATAATTCTGCCAACTTTTTGGAAATTGTCAATCCAAGGCCATAGCCGCCGAATTTTTTTTCAGTTGCCCGATCGGCTTGTGCAAATTCCTTAAAGATTAAATGCTGCTTTTCTTTTGGTATGCCGATACCGGTATCGATTATGTCGATCTTTAGCGTAACGCCTTTCGTTGACTTGCTCAAAAACTGGGCCTTAATGGTAATCGAGCCTTCTTCGGTAAACTTAAAGGCATTGCCGATTAAATTGGTCAGTATTTGGCGTATTCTGAAAGAATCTCCTAAAAGGGCCTTTTTAAGTTGGGGGTCAATGTCAATCAATAGTTTCAACCTTTTATCGCGGTACAAGGATTCAACATGTTCGGCGGTTTCCAGAATAAGTTCGGCGGCCACAAAAGGCGCCTTTTCAACATGAAGTTTCCCGGCTTCCAGTTTGGAAAAATCCAATAGGTCATTGACCAAATTGCCAACATATTGTGATGCTGATTTAATATTCTGAAGATATCTTCCTTGTTTTTCACTTATTTCGGTGTTCTCAAGTAAATCGGCATAACCCGTAATCGTGTGCAAGGGAGTTCTTAGGTCATGACTGACAGTTGAAATCAATTGCTCCCTGCTTTTCAGGAGCGATTCGGAATATTTTTTCTCTTTTTCTAAATTTTGCCGGTAGGTCTGAATTTTCCAAAAATCCCGGTTAATCAAAAAAGTAAAGATACCGACCACAAAAAATCCCAGCAAGGCTGCGATTCCCGCAAGACGAATACTTCTTTGCATGGCCGATTGCCTATTTGTATTGTCGGTATAGGTATTGTAAATAATTTCTTGTTCAAAGGCCGAGAGTATGGTACGTAGTTGTTGAGATAGTTCCAAGTCGTTTTTGTTGATCTCTTGTTCTTTATCCGAAAGAAAGCGTTGTGTTTTAGCATCACTTAATTTAGCTTCCGCCAACAAGGCTTTTGATATACTGAGGATAGAATCGATTTTTTTTACATTGGTCACACTCGTTGTATCTGTGGGAATATTGGCATTTAGATACTCGGCAAGATTATGAATGACGCTTTGTGCCTTGGGGGATAGCTCATCGATATTCGGTGCAAGGGCCTCTGCCGTTATTTTCCCTAAGGAAGCTTCCATGGTAGAAAAGCTTTTCAACGCAATGTCGATTGAATTATTGGCATCGTTTTTCATTTTTAACGATCTGAGCTCATTGCTATTCTCGATTTTATGCTGAAGCAACAATTGTACGCTATCTAATAAGCTTCGTTGCTTGTCGCTAACCGATAATTGTTTTAAAGAATCGATTTCCTTAAAAATGACATCGACCTTTTCGCCATAATTCTGAAAACTTGCCTGCGTTCTGTTCTGTAATGCCAATTTTGATTGACTTTCTGCTTCATAAAGACGTGTGGCCAAAGCGCCGGTCTTCAGAAGTTTTATATCGGTTTCTTCAGCGGAATCATTTGACATGAATACTTGTATTTCAGAATAGATAAAATATCCTGCCACTAAAGCCAAGGTGAAGAGCAATAAATAGCTCATCATAATTTTAATAGGAAATCGGGGCCTTGCGCCATCATTCATAACATCGTGTTTTACATCGCTTCTATAAATACGAACAATTCACGCTGTTTGGTTACCTGCATACGTTAATTTTTAGCCAGAATTCGCATGAATAATGAATTTCCTGAAGTACCTTTGCGGTATCTCAAAAGGGGTGCTTTCCGATTTGTGACGGGAGGCTGAGATTACACCCGATGAACCTGGGCAGGTAATGCTGCCAAGGGATTGCGCTGAAGCGCCATTAGGCAGTTCAATTGCTCTTAAATGAGCAACCATCGAATTGTATTCCAGAATAATAACCCCTTTTTATTCGTACTATTTTTTGTGGATGAATTCCTGGCATCAAATAATTTCATGCTCTTTTTGGGTTCGGAGATTATAGCTGTCCGGTTATTCATGCGAACCATATTACGCACCTTAAACAATTGCATGAAGAAACTATTCGTACTACTTGGCTTTATTGGTAGCATCACCGGCGCCGCGGCCCAGGAACGTCAGACTGATTCATTGGAATCAAAAAATATTTTGCTCGATGAAGTGTTTGTCTCGGCCATAAGGGCCACTAATAGTACACCCGTAACTTTTTCGAATCTAGATAAACGGGAGATTACCCCACGAAATCTGGGACAGGATATCCCGATTTTAATGAACTTTTTGCCTTCGGTAGTAACTACGTCCGATGCAGGAGCAGGAGTGGGTTACACGGGTATTCGGGTGCGAGGGAGTGATGCTACGAGGGTAAACGTGACCATAAACGGAATTCCTTATAACGATGCTGAATCGCATGGTACTTTTTGGGTAAATATGCCAGATTTCGCCTCTTCGACCGAGAATCTTCAATTGCAGCGTGGAGTAGGAACCTCCACTAATGGTTCTGGGGCTTTTGGAGCCAGTATAAATATCCTGACCGATGCGATTTCTGAAAATGCCTTTGGTAGTATCTCAAGTTCTGTTGGTAGTTTCAATACCTTTCGCAATACCCTGAAATTTAGTACCGGGCTGCTCAATGATCATATTGAACTCGCCGGACGATTGTCTCGAATTACCTCAGATGGATATATTGACAGGGCGTCCTCAAATTTGAATTCCTACTTTCTGCAAGGAGCCTATAAAAGCGATAAGACCTTACTAAAGGCATTGCTCTTCGGGGGTCACGAAATTACCTATCAAGCTTGGAATGGCATTGATTTGCAAACCTTGCATTCTAATAGAACGTATAATCCTTCGGGGATGTATACCGATAATAACGGTACAATTCGATTTTATGACAATGAGGTCGATAACTATCGGCAAAATCATGCACAACTACTTTGGAATCAGCAGCTCAATTCGGCCTGGAATACGAATATTGCCCTGCATTTTACCAGAGGCCTGGGCTTTTTTGAACAATTTAGGGAAGATGATGATTTTGAGACCTATGGCTTGCAACCTGTAACCTTAAACGGGGAGTTCGTAAACACAACCGACTTGATTCGGCGACGTTGGCTTGATAATCGATTTTATGGTACCGTATGGTCTGCGAACTATCAGAACGATGCTTTTGACTTGGTTCTCGGTGGCGGTTATAATAGGTATGAGGGCGACCATTATGGCGAAATTATCTGGGCCCAGGTGGCCAGTAATGCAAATTACAAAGACCGATACTACCAGGATACTTCGACAAAAACGGAGTTTCATGTATTCGCTAAGGCAAACTATTCCCTAAATGCCTATTTGAATTTATTTGGAGACCTGCAAATCAGGACAATCGGGTATACTGCCAATGGTCAGGAAACAGGAAGGGTCGATGATACGTTCAATTTCTTCAACCCAAAGGCAGGGATTACCTATAATTTAAATCAGCATGCGAATCTCTATTTTAGCTATGCTATGGCTCATAGAGAACCTAATCGAAATGATTATGAAAGTGGAAGCCCTAAACCTGAAACGCTGAACGATCTTGAATTAGGCTGGCGTTATGTAAAGCAAGACTTACAGGTTAGTACGAACCTGTACTATATGGGCTATATAGATCAATTGGTTCTGACAGGTGAATTGAACGATGTAGGCGCACCCTTACGTGCGAATAGCGGCCGTAGTTTTAGGACAGGTTTGGAAATCGACGCAAATGTAAATGTAGGAAAAAAGATAACGATCCATCCCAACATGGCCTTGAGCCTCAATAGGAACAGGGATTTTATTTTTCAAAGAGATGGAATGTTGTTGAATTTAGGTGCTACCCACATTTCTTTTTCCCCTGAAATGATTTTTGGGAATATCCTTACTTTTAAGCCAAGTGAAAATTTGCGGATTTCGGCCTTGACCAAGTATGTTGGTAGGCAGTACATGGGCAATATTGATTCACAACAATCGCTATTGAAGGCCTATTCCCAAACCGATTTGAACTTACAATACCTAATTGAGGGGAATGGTATTTTTAAGAGTATTACCCTGTCGGGATTACTCAACAATGTTTTCAATGCCATGTATGTTTCGAACGGGTATTTCTTCACCTATGACGACGATTTTACCAATCAAGGCACCACAACTACGATTGAAGGGGCCGGGTATTATCCTCAGGCAGGAATCAATTTTTTGCTGGGGGCAACCATCGTTTTTTAAGAATGCGGTGACAAAGGGTTGTTCGAACACGGGCAAGAAATGGCTCCCTTAAGGTAATGCATCGGTTTTCGTATGAATACTTCACAATTTTTCCGATCACAAAGTCTTTTAGGATATCTTTAGGCGTATTTATGAGTAATGTGGAACGCCATGAAGTATATCCCATCATTCGGCAGTAGGCTGCGCAAAAACATTGTTACGGTTCCTGAGATCATAAATGAATGTTCCGGGATACGTGTCTTTGGGCAATTGCTAAAATCATTCCTGTTCAGCACTGATGTTGCGATCATACGCAATACGAATGCCAACGCCATAATTGCGGTATATCCGTTTACGCCTCAGCCTACCATATCAAATGCCTTGATTTTGGCTGCTGACAAGCCTATTTTTTGTGGCGTTGGGGGCGGGATAACAACCGGGGAACGATCTGTAGAGTTAGCTATTCATGCAGAATTTCAAGGTGCTTTGGGGGTTGTACTCAATAAACCGACTCCAAATGAATTGATCCATAGACTCAAGGAAAAAATCGATATCCCAGTGACCATTACCATCGTTTCCCCAAAGGATGATATCAGAGGGCGAATAAAGGCCGGGATTGATATTTTTAATGTATCAGGGGCAGATAAGACTTCGGATATTGTGAAAAGAATACGGGATATCGATGACCAAGTGGCCATTATTGCGACCGGGGGTAAGACCGAGGAAACCATCGCAAAGACGATACACTCAGGAGCGAACGCCATTTCATATACACCACCTAGTAGCGGGGAACTCTTCAAAGAGGTAATGTCCCGGTATAGAAATGAGTGAATCGTATTTTCAGGAATTGGTCCTGTCAATTCGAAATCACAACAATATTGCCGTTAGCCGTAGCACGATATTCCAACATGTCATAATAGCGATTTCCATCATCGGGGCGATTCAAAAATTGTCCAGTAAATAGGCTATACGAATAATCATCACAAGGGCAAACGGCATTTTGGCCATCTAAAAGCATGGTCGAACAGTTGCTAGGGGCATGGTTTGGACAACTACCCTCGAAGGCCCTATATTGGGAAAATCCCGTGTTCATAACAAACACGCCCCGAGTACCCACGGCTTGATTGTCAAGATAAATGGCACTGCCCGGATTCGTCAACGTACTGTATAATGGTAAGTTTAGATTGATGTCATATCGAAAACCGATATCCTGTAAATAAGGATTCCGGTTTGTTTGATCTTTACTACACGCAACTACGGAAAGTATCAAAAAAATACTACAAATTCGGCCCATGGGGTGATTTCTATTTAGACATAACTTAGGCAAAATTGAACAAAAATTATGTATCTTTGCGTTAAATCCTCTCTAAAAAAACCATTCGTAAATGGTTCATAATAGGGGATTTTCGTATTTATTAAACGACGAAGCTATGAGTAACGTATCATATTATACGGCAGAGGGGCTAAAAAAGTTAAAGGAGGAGTTAAATCAGCTTCGTGACGTGCAACGCCCAAAGGCCTCGCAGGCCATTGCCGATGCTAGGGACAAAGGAGATCTTTCAGAGAATGCCGAATACGATGCAGCAAAAGAAGCACAAGGACTCCTTGAGTTAAAGATCGCGAAGATGGAAGAGGTGCTTGCGAATGCGCGTTTGATAGATGAATCCCAATTAGATACCTCAAAAGTACTCGTACTATCAACTGTTAGACTGAAGAACAAGAACAACGGAATGGAAATGAAGTATACCTTGGTCGCAGAAAGCGAGGCCGACTTGAAGTCAGGGAAGATTTCAGTAAGTTCGCCCATCGGAAGAGGCCTTTTAGGAAAAAAGGTTGGGGATATTGCCGAAATAACCGTCCCTAATGGCACCTTGAAATTTGACATCCTTGAAATAACCAGAGCTTAAAACCGTACCCATGCCATCGATTTTTACCAAAATTATCAAAGGTGAAATACCCTGTTATAAAATAATGGAGGATGCTGATTTTCTAGCTTTTTTGGATATCAATCCTAACTCTGAAGGGCATACCCTTTGTATCCCAAAAAAAGAGGTCGATAAGATATGGGAATTAGATGAAGCTACCTATATGGGCCTTATGGCCTTTGCCAGAAAAGTGGCCATTGGTATAGAGGCGGCAATCGATTGCAAACGGGTTGGTATGACCGTTATAGGGCTCGAGGTACCGCATGTGCACATCCACCTTATTCCGCTACATAGCATGAAGGATGTCGGCTTTCAACAAAAGCGCTCGTTTTCTAATGAGGAATTTGAAAGTATTGCGAACACGATTCGTTCTAAAATTTTATAAGACCTTGCAAAAATAGATATACGATTGCAGCAATCAAAGCAAGTATCAGCATGATGAGCGCATAGAAAATGGGTGTAAAACGAATGGAAGCCTTTTCAGGATTCGCCATTTTCTGGTAATATTCAAATATACGTTCGATATCAGGTGTCCAGTTTACGGGATAGATAATCGAATTACATTTATGGCATTTTACCTCGAACGATACCTCCTTTGTGGCTCGGTCGTAGAGTTTATTGAACACGTGTTTTTGATAAAATTTAATCGACATCTTCTGATTGAAGCATTCAGGACAGTTGTTCGTAATGTCGGCTTCCTTGATCGTCACCAATTTTTCGCTGGCCATTTCTAACTGTTTATTTTCAGGGAAATTTGCATTATGGTACCTTCTTTCCCCGACGAAAGTACTTTAATTTTTCCGGTGTGATATTCTTCCACTATTCTTTTAACAAGCGATAAGCCCAGCCCCCACCCACGCTTTTTGGAAGTGACCCCAGGATTAAAAATCGTATGAAAATCACTTTTTGGGATGCCATGCCCGGTATCCGAAACCAAAATATTGACATGTTTTCCTTCAGGAACAATAGCGATACCAATTGTGCCTTTTCCTTTCATGGCATCGATGCCATTTTTGACCAAATTTTCAATTGTCCAGTGATAGAGTGATGGATTTAGTTGCACAGACAGGCTTTCTATTTTTGAATTAAATGAAAAGTTGATAAGCTTTGAGCTGCGTACTTTAAGATAATCGAAGGCGTCCTTCGTTTCCTTTACAATATCATGTTCTTTTAACGTAGGCAAAGAACCAATTTTCGAAAACCGTTCAGTAATCGTCTCCAGACGTGAAATGTCTTTTTCAATTTCTTTGGTAATTTCAGGGTTTATATGCTCTGACTTCAATAATTCGTTCCAACCTAATAATGACGATAATGGTGTGCCGATCTGATGAGCGGTTTCTTTGGCCATCCCGGCCCAAAGTTTATTCTGTTCGGAGGCCTTGTTGGTTTTAAAGAAAAAGAAAATCACGGCCCCAAATAGAAAAATGATCAGCAGTAGCGCCAGTGGATAGTATTTTAATTTATTGAGAACTTCTGAATTTCCATAATACAAAGTGGCTAATTCCTCGTTAAGATGATTGATGATAATAGGTTGATTTTCCCTTTTGAATTTTTCGATGGTGTTATTGATATAGGCAGTGTCCTTTGCCTTATCTTGGGGCATATTATGAATTTTCGTCGACCCGTCTTTATTCACTAAAATCATGGGTGTCGAAGTATTGTTCTGAAAAACCTTTAATGAAAGATTGCCCGGGTCAGTGTCAAGTGGCGCGGATAACAATTCTGAATGGGCCGTCGCCCAAATTTCCATTTTATGACGTTCTTCCTCCTTGAATTTTTTAAAAAAACTATTGGTATTCCAAAGTATCAAGCTTACGATAACAAAGGATGCGATCAATAAAATGATGTTTGAACTTTTGTTTTTGGGGTTAAAATTCATCCATATAGCTTCTTGGTTTAAAGATAACGTTATTTGACAGAAAATGGTGTATGACCTACCAAGCAGCTTTTTAAATGAAGGTCAATTCCCTAACTTTGTCACACGATGAAAGAAATGTTATCAATTACGCCGGGTGAGCTTGAAACGAGTGAGCTACATGGATATTTATTAGGGGCCGTTGGTCCGAGACCCATAGCGTTTGCAAGTACCCTCGATGCAAAAGGAAGGCCTAATCTCTCGCCATTTAGTTTTTTCAACGTATTTAGTACCAAACCGCCTATCTTAATATTCTCACCGGCAAGAAGAGGCCGTGATAATACGACCAAACATACATTGGAAAATGTGTTGGCCACCAAGGAGGTCGTAATTAATTGCGTCAATTATGATATGGTACAGCAAATGTCGTTGACGAGTACCGAGTATGCCAAAGGTGTCAACGAATTTAAAAAAGCCGGGCTTACCATGGTCCCGAGCGAACTCGTCAAACCCTTTCGAGTAGCCGAATCGCCTGTACAATTTGAATGTAAAGTAACCAAGGTTGAGGCTTTGGGAAGTAAGGGAGGTGCGGGAAATCTTGTTTTCTCGGAAGTGGTGAAAATACATATCGATCCAACAATATTGAATGAAAGAGGAGCCATTGACCCCTACAAGATCGATCAGGTAGCACGAATGGGCGGCAATTGGTATTGCAGGGCGAATCAAGGAGTATTCGAGGTACCGAAACCACTATCTACACTCGGCATCGGCATCGACAAAATACCAGCGCATATACGTCAAAGTGATATCCTCAATGGAAATGATTTGGGCATGCTGGGAAATATTGAAAAGATACCGACCCAAGATGAAGTCGCTCAGTTTATCAAAACGAACATCGAGTTACGTTCCCTAATCAGTGGTGGGGAGCGAAGTGCTTTGGAATACAAGGCCAAGGGCTATTTGGATAAGCATGAAGTCCTAAATGCTTGGAAAGTGCTCTTGGCACACTAAATTACAAATTAGATATTTAAAACCGTCAATGATTTATGACGGTGAAGGTTTCGCCATTTGAAAAACAGGTTTTATCCTGAAAGGGGAAGCTGTAGCAACTAGAATCTGGAAGCAGTACCTTCTATAAAGATCCGGAACCAGAATCGCACACGAACTACGGGGGTTTTTATTATCGTTTGTTATTCTTAATAACTTCCTCGGTTTATATTAGGTTGATTTTGGCATTACCCTTATTTTTAAGGACTTTATTAAAAATTATAAGCAGCTTAATTCTCGAAGAAATGGAAGTACAAGGAAAAATTAAAATGGTAGGGGAAACCCAAACTTTTGGAAATAACGGTTTCAGAAAACGTGAAGTGGTCATTACCACCGAGGAACAATATCCTCAACATATTATGATCGAATTTGTGCAGGATAAATGCGATTTACTGAACAATTATCAAGTTGGACAGGCTGTCAAGATAAGTATCAACTTGAGAGGACGTGAATGGACAAATCCTCAAGGGGAAGTCAAATATTTTAATTCGATTCAAGGTTGGCGCATCGAGAATTTGCAGACCGAGACAACTTCTGGGAATATGCCACCCGTACCTCCTATGGAGGCCTTTGAACCAGCTGACAGCATAAATGAGGAAGACCACGACGATCTGCCTTTTTAACATTCCTGATTTTATTCGTATACCGACCTGTTCCTTTCTCATAGGGGATGGGTCTTTTTTTTTCATCACTCATTTAAGTATCTTTAGTTTAAAGTCTTTATTTTGAAAAAGGAAGGAAAAAATATCCCGATTACTTTTCTATCGAAGGACCACACTTTTCCTCCAGTGGAAAATGCGAATTCAGAGGGACTCTTGGCTGTAGGGGGAGATTTATCACCTACACGACTCCTTTTAGCCTACCAAAACGGCATCTTCCCATGGTTCAATGAAGATTCCTTGATTCTTTGGTGGAGTCCGATCACTAGAATGGTTTTATTTCCAGATAAAATCAAAATTTCAAAAAGTATGCGAAAGGTCCTGGATGGGAATCAATTTCGGTTGACGAAAAATACATGCTTCGAAGCGGTAATAAATGCTTGTGCGACCGTCTCAAGAAAAGGACAAAATGGCACCTGGATCACCAATGACATGAAAAAGGCGTATTTGCGATTGCATCAAATGGGATACGCGAAATCATATGAAGTTTGGGAGGGTAACGAATTAGTAGGCGGACTTTACGGCATAGATCTGGGGCATATTTTCTGCGGGGAAAGTATGTTTAGTATTTCGAATAACGCCTCTAAATTTGCGTTTATTAAACTTGCCAAAGAACTGGAAGGAAAAAACTACCACCTCTTGGATTGTCAGGTCTATAATGAGCATCTGGCAAGTTTGGGGGCTGTGGAAATTCCCAGAATTGAATTTGTCAAGATACTTCAACAAAGGAATTAGTAAAGTACGCGATCAAGATTACTGGGCAAAGCGGATCGTATTCTCATAAAATTGCCATGGGAATCAAACCAGAGTTCGAAATCATTTCGTTTACCTTTTCGGGTTGCCCGGATCAGTAGCTTATACAAATTGTCTGGCAGCATCAGATTTTGAAAAGTACTTTTGATGACGGTTTCCCTTGTAAGCCCCGTGCTATCATTAAGAGGATATTCCTGAAATATCCGTTGGATTTTTACACGGTCAAAATTCTGTGCTAGAAAGTCTTCCAATTTGTCATAGGTTTCCATGGGGATGTCGACTTGCTGCACACGAAACCCGGAATTTGTCAAGATTCCGGCGCTATCGAAATCGAAATGATAGTGTAGCCTGCCTGATTTGAATTTAAAGGAGTATGTTATACCTGCACTATCTACCTCGCGATAATAGCGAATTTGCTTTAGCACATGGCCCGTAGATTCAAGGGCGAGTTCTAAAGTGGGAAATTGGGATTTTTTTATTCGATGTTCCCGTTCCAATTTCTCTTGTGCGAAAAGAAATGAACCAAACAAAAGCAGGAAATATAAAATTCTAAACCTCTTCATATCGAAAACACATGATTTCATGATCATTTACCATCCCCGTGGCCTGCATATGAGCATAAACCACCGTGCTCCCTACAAATTTGAAGCCCCTTTTCTTTAGGTCCTTGCTCAAAACATCCGAAATCTCGGTAGTGGCCTTGGCTTCCTTGTGATTTTGAAGATTGTTTTTGATAGGCCGGCCATCAACGAAGCCCCATATATACTTGCTAAAACTACCAAATTCTTCTTGAATCTTCATAAACGCCTGGGCATTGCCAACCGTTGCATATACTTTAAGCTTGTTTCGGATGATTCCGGCATCCTGTAATAAGGATTCAATTTTCACGGTATTGTACTGCGCAATTTTCTTATAATCAAACTGGTCAAAAGCTTTTCTAAAATTTTCACGTTTACGAAGAATCGTTATCCAACTTAAGCCTGCCTGGAAGGTTTCCAATACTAAAAATTCGAATAAAGCATAATCGTCTTTTACGGGTACACCCCATTCCTTATCATGATATGCCTCGTAAAGTGGGTCACCTACACACCAACCGCATCTATGTTTTTCCATCTAATTTCTTATACTTTAAAATTAGCAATGATTTTCTAATCTAATTGCGAAGCCGGTTCGGTATTTCTAAAATTATCTTATCGGCTCAATCGAAGTCCAATTTTTAATGCGCTTGGCACTGATAAATACACGTATAGGGTTTTATGATCAAAAAGAATATAACAGCTATCTGGCCTTCTCTTGGTATATATAGGTAATCGTGCCTTTTTGAGTTGATTTCGAAGAAGAATTGAATTTGGCCTTAAGCGCATAGCTAATGGCATTGTCGACAAGGCAGCCGTTCGATGTACTTGAACTTTTTTCATTAAAATCGGCGGCCATAACATTTCCCAATGCGTCGACGGTAATATTGACGACCACCTTGCCTCCTTCGATGCACGTATAAATTGGCGGGGGCAGGCGATAGCTATTTCGATTGATCAGGGAGTACGATACAGAAGTGCGACGTGCAGCAAGATTATTCGTAAATACTTCTTTATCAGCCTCTTTTTCACCTATCAATTGTTCAGCTTCCTCTCTTTTTTTGGCAAGTTCCTTGATTTTCGCAACATATTCAGAATCCGCCAACAAATCGTCTGAAGGTCCTTCGTTATCTTTGGTATTCGTTTTCTCCTCCATGATTTCTTCCAACGTCTTTAAGGGCTCCGGATTGCCAAAACTAGGCTTTTCGGCCTCATTGAATGCCATATGGGTCTTTATAGGGTCGGCTTTTTGAAGTTCTTCGGCAGTTTTTTCCTCTTCCTTGATAATTTCCTGCAAATCTTGATCATCTAGGACCATTTCAACCATATAGTCGTCCTCTTCCTCCTGTTCTCCAAGATGGATATTGAATAAAGTCAATACCACCAATGACAAAGAAAAAAAAGTTATCAAGAATGATAATTGTTTGCGATTCAGGTTCATAGTGCTATAACCACAATTTGATAAAAATATTTTAATTGATCGTCAAATTGAAAAGGTATTCCTTGGAATGCTATGCATTATCCGTTTTACCGAGTATGATTTCTTCAAAAATGCCCGGATCCATGGCTTTATTTACGTTGAAATCACCTATTTTGGTTCTTCGTAGCGCTGATAAATAGCCTCCACTCTTTAATGAAGCTCCCAAATCATATGCCAAAGATCGTATATAGGTGCCTTTGCTGCAGACTACGCGAAAGTGTACTTCCGGTAGGTTAATTTCGGTTATGGTTAATTCTGATATGGTAACCAATCGTTTCTGAACTTCGACTTCCTTTCCTTCACGGGCATATTCATAGAGTCGTTTTCCATCTTTTTTCAATGCTGAATAAATAGGTGGTCGCTGTTCAATCTCACCTATGAAATCCTTTGCCCTAAGCCGTATAATATCTGCGGTCAAATGATCTGTCGGAAAGTGTTGATCGACTGCGGTCTCCATATCATAAGACGGTGTTGTCGCACCAAGTGTAATGGTTCCGACATATTCTTTGGCCTGCCCCTGTAGCACGTCTATTTTTTTGGTAAATTTTCCCGTGCAGATAAGCAAAAGTCCGGTGGCCAACGGATCTAGGGTGCCGGCATGGCCAATTTTAATTTTCTTGACGTTGAATTTTTGACGAATGGCCCACTTGATCTTATTGACCGCTTGAAATGATGTCCAACCAAGAGGCTTGTCTATAAGTAAGACCTGACCTTCCTGAAAATCATCCAATGTCATTATTATATCACGGTTAGGGGTCGAAAAAAATAATGAATAAGTAGAAGAGCGACCCCGACTATTATTCTGTAGTATCCAAACATTTTAAAACCATGTTTGCTGAGGTATCCGATAAAGCTTTTAATGGCTAAAAGTGCTACGAGGAATCCTACGACATTCCCGATGATCAATAAATTAATTTGATCATGTGAGAGGGTAAAACCGGCATTATAATAGTCATAACTTTTTTTAAGGGTCGCACCTAACATTGTCGGGACGGCAAGGAAAAAAGAAAACTCTGCAGCCGCGGTCCTTGAGAGTTTTTGGGACATTCCCCCAACAATGCTGGCGCCACTTCTCGAAACACCCGGGATCATGGCCAAACACTGAAAAAGGCCGATTTTGAATGCCGTGCCATATGATATGTGGGTATTTTCAGAATTGCCGAACCAATCATCGACCTTTAAAAGGATGATTCCGCCCAATACAAGCGATATGGCCACTGTTATCGGATTTTCCAAGAGTGAATCGATAAAGTCACTAAGCAGCAAACCAAAGAATACGGCCGGCAAAAAGGCAACCAGAAGTTTAAAATAGAAATCAACACTTTGAAAAAAGCGTTTAAAATAGAGCACCACCACCGAAAGAATCGTCCCTAATTGAATTACGATGGTAAATAATTTGGTAAAATCCTCATGGGCAATCCCGAAAAAAGAAGAGGCGATAATCATATGTCCCGTAGATGAAACGGGCAAATACTCGGTAATGCCTTCGATAATAGCAAGGACTATGGCCTGTAGTATATCCAAAATCTATTGCTTCTTGTGGGGATTCAATAATATGGCATATACCTCTATACCCAAGCCAATAAGTACTAGGGTAGGTGCCAATCGTATTCTTCTAAAATTGAAGATATCCTCGTTGAAAATACTGGGATCGTCACTGCCTCCACCACTCATCAATATAAATCCCAATACGATACAGGCGATGCCGATAATCATGAATTGATAGTTCCTTTTTTGGAAGATAAATTCCTGTTGAGGCCCTTGCCCAATTTTATTCGTTTCTTTTTTCCCCATAGTGCAAATTTAATAATATAATTCGTCTGTCCTAAGATTTAAAAAGCGCTGTGTAGCAAAGTACGTACTTATAAAGGAGATAAGTATTCCCAAAACAAAAACACCGACAAAGAGCATTATAAGCAAACTATTGTCTTTGAATAACTCAAGTTCGGGGAAGGTCTTGTTCGCGTAATAAAGAACACCTGCCAAGGCCAGGAGCGCTATAAAGGCCCCTAACATGCCTAGTTTGATATTCGTCCAAATAAACGGCCTTCTTATAAAGGTTTTGGTCGCCCCGACCATTTGCATGGTTTTTATTATAAAACGTTTTGAATAAATAGATAAACGTATCGAGCTATTGATGAGTAAAACTGCAATAAAGGTAAATATGGCACTCGCTATCAAAATCCATAAACTTATTTTCTTCACGTTTTCGGTCAAAAGCCCAACCAAGGGTTTGTCATAGCTTACCTCGTCGACATACCCTTTTTTAGAAAGTTCTGCGGCAATTTCCTCGATTTTTTCGAGCGAAACAAAATCTGCCTTTAGTTGCACATCGATTGAATTTTTAAGTGGATTGTAACCTAAAAAGTCTAAAAAATTCTCCCCGATTTCCTGGCTATGTTGCTCGGCGGCCTCTTCCTTCGAGACAAAGGTGGCCGTCTTTGTATATTCGGCCATGGCGAGACTTTTTTGAAGCTGGTCGATTTCAACTTCCTTGGCTGTATCCTTTAAAAAGAGGGAAATCGTAATTTGTTCTTTAAAATGATCGGCCATTTTTTTGGTGTTTAACACCAAAAGACCTAGAATACCTAACAAGAAAAGCACGAGCCCGATACTCAATACGACTGAAAAATACGAAGATATCAATTTCTGCTTTTGATAACTTTCAAATGATTTGCCCATAAATGGTAATGAAAATGTAAAAATAGGAAAGTAAATTGATATTCCTATCTTGTGTTTATCGCTTTAGGGCAAAGTGACCTTGTAGGGTACGTCCATCGATTTTGAGATGATACCAATAATCGGAAGCCGGTAAATCCCGACCTTGGTAGGTGCCATCCCAGGTAAAGGTGTTGTTCTTGACATGTTTTATTAATTTGCCAAAACGGTCAAAAATGCTGATATCAAATGAATCGAATAATTCAATTCCTTCAAATATGAAAACATCGTTGGCCCCGTCCCCGTTTGGTGTAAAGAATTTAGGAATCACGAAATGTATATAATCCAAATTCACAATACCGCAGCCGTTTTTTTCCCGAACATAAATGGTATAACGCCCGCCGGGAATATTTGTCAAGATGTTCGAATCCTGAAAGAATCTTCCGTTGGATGAATATTCAAAAGCACCGCTCTTCACCGTTTTCACTATGATCGAGTAGCCATCCGATACAACGTTTTCAATTATAGGGATATCGATTTGCTCCAAGGTTATCGAACGAACAGCGCTGCATCCATTGGCATTGGTGACTTCAACGGTATAAATTCCTTGTTGGCCTACTACAATTTGTTGTGTATTTTCCCCGGTATTCCAGGCATATGCCATGTTTGCAAGATCAGCGTCTAAAATAATAGTGGTATTTTCACAGAAGGTGCTAATTTCATCGGAAACTTTGGGAAGTTCAAAAAAAGTAATGGTAACGGGTGTCCTTGTAATCGATCTACAACCCGCAATTGACGAATTGGCCTCTGCATAATACGTTCCTGGATTTTGTGCCAGAAAAGAGGTGCTGTTTTCCTGCAGCAAACTCCCTCCGACAAGCGCATCGTACCAATCAACTACAATTCCGTCTGGCACCTCGACCATAAGCGCTTGGCTTTCGTTCGCACAAATCGATACATCGCCTTTACTTATAGGGCTGTCGGGAATGGGGATGACCAGGACATCATATTCGCCTGATATAATATTACAAAGATTGTTGGCAATATTGATGGGATCCTCGGCGACAACCACCCTGAAGTAGGTCGAGGTAGTCAAAAATGGGGTAACATAGGTATCATTTGTTTCACCAAGAATATCGCTCCAAACGATGTGGTCTGAACTTATCTGCCATTGGTAAGAATGTGTGCTGAACACTGCGTAATCCGGGGTGGCGGTCAAGGTGCTCGAAATGCCCCCAAGGTCTTCGCATACCGCGGTAAAGGATTGGTTTTGCTCATTGGTGATCACAATGGCATCACCACAGGTCCTAAAGACGATATCGTCAATCGCTAGATCATTGCCACAGCCCCCATTGCCGTTGTTGATCATTTTGAGAATTACCGAGGTCTGGCTTGGCAACGTCTGGAAAACTAATCCAAATTGTCTCCAAATGGGTGTGGCGCTGCCGACTATGGTATTGGTATCGCCCGTGGCAAGAAGATTGGTGTCGGTGTTGTCCCAAATCTGGAATTTTACATTATTCGGAATCCCTGCACCATTGCAGCTGGCCAAGGGCAACAGGTTTAGAAGCCATGCCGAAAATTCATAGGAAGTACTTTCGCACAACCCATCAACCGTTCGTCTGTAAAATTCACCCGCAGTAAAGTCAGCATTAACAATAAATGCTTTGCCATTGGTATCATTCGGGGTATGATCCGGTGTGCTGTGCCAATCAAAATAGGCCGTCGAACTCGAAATTGTATAGTAACCATCGTCAGGCGTCCCATTGACAAAGGTATAGGTTGTTGTGCCGGCGGGCAATTGGGGTCCATTGGCGGTTCCTGTTCCAAAATCTTCCACAAAGATGGGAGTTCCAGAATTGCCATTGCAAAATCCCAGCTGGGCATTCGCATCAAAAATTGGGAATATCAGCAGGATGATAGAAAACGGTACTATTTTTTTAAAGCACAATTTCATTGTTATTTTTGGGGTACGGTAGTTCAATAATATCCTTTCCCTATTCCTTTATTAAACTTATTTTTGCCACATACAGCAAAGAAAGATATAAAATGCACTACAATTTCAAGGAAATTGAAGCCAAATGGCAGAAATATTGGGCAGAACACCATACTTTTAGGGCAGAGAATACGTCTGTTAAGCCAAAATTCTATGTTTTGGATATGTTTCCATACCCCTCTGGGGCAGGTTTGCATGTGGGGCATCCTCTTGGGTATATCGCCAGCGATATTTATGCGCGGTATAAAAGGCACCAGGGATTTAACGTTTTGCATCCTATGGGCTACGATTCCTTTGGTTTGCCCGCCGAGCAATACGCCATTCAGACTGGTCAGCATCCGGCCGATACCACACGTGTAAACATTGAGGGTGGGATAGATAAAGAAGGGAATAGTATATCGGGTTACCGAAGGCAATTAGACCGTATGGGTTTTTCATTTGATTGGAGCCGTGAGGTACGTACGAGTAATCCAGGATACTACAAATGGACACAGTGGATATTTATACAACTTTTTAATGCTTGGTATAACAAGGTGTCTGACAAAGCTGAAGACATCAAAACCTTGGTGGCTGCCTTTGAAGTATCTGGTAATCAAGATATTAATGCAGTATGTGATTCTGATGTTCCTATTTTTAGTGCGAATGAATGGAAGCAATATTCCCAAAAACGGCAGCAACAAATACTATTAAAATATCGATTGACCTATTTAGCGGAATCAGAGGTCAACTGGTGCCCGGCCCTGGGCACCGTGCTCGCCAACGATGAGATCATAAATGGGGTTTCCGAGAGAGGAGGGCATCCCGTAATCCGAAAAAAGATGACCCAATGGAGCATGCGTATCACAGCGTATGCCGAACGCTTGTTGAACGGATTGGAGAAAATCGATTGGCCACAACCCTTAAAAGATTCGCAAGCCAATTGGATCGGACGCAGCGTGGGGGCAATTGTAAAATTCAAGGTGATTTCTACAGACGCTGAAAGTCTATTAGAAGGTGCGTTGAAACCTTCAAACTCAAAAAATTACATTGAAGTTTTTACAACTCGGCCGGACACGATCTTTGGCGTAAGCTTTATGACGCTGGCCCCTGAACACGAATTGGTGCCCTTGATTACCACTTCTAGGCAGAAAGCCGAAGTGGAGGCCTATATCGAAGCCACGGCAAGACGTTCTGAGCGCGATCGTATGGCCGATGTAAAATCGATCAGTGGCGCATTTACAGGGGCCTATGTCGAACACCCTTTTACAAAAGAACCGGTACCCGTTTGGATCGGCGACTATGTTTTGGCAGGGTATGGCACAGGCGCCGTTATGTCTGTGCCCTGCGGTGACCAGCGCGATTATGATTTCGCGAGACATTTTGGGATTCCTATTCCTAACATTTTCGAAGATGTTGATATCTCGCAAGAGGCTTTTGCCGATAAGGACAACACGGTCATTGCCAATTCCGATTTTCTAAACGGACTCACCTACAAAGAAGCCACCCTAAAAGTCATCGAGGCGTTGGAAAAAATAAGTCAAGGAAAAGGTACGGTCAATTACCGTTTACGGGACGCGGTCTTTAGCCGCCAGCGCTATTGGGGAGAGCCCTTTCCTGTATTTTATGATAAAGACGGTATGCCCCAGATGCTCGACGAAAAATTTCTTCCCTTAAAATTGCCCGAAGTTAAAAAATACCTTCCAACAGAGTCAGGAGAGCCCCCTTTAGGAAATGCTGCGGTCTGGGCCTGGGATATAAAACTTTCGGAGGTAGTCAATACGCGACTGATCGATCATAAAACAGTGTTTCCCTTGGAGCTCAACACAATGCCCGGTTGGGCCGGGAGCTCCCAATATTTCAATCGCTATATGGATCCCCATAATGAAAAGGCGATCTTTTCAAAAGAAGCCGTCAATTATTGGCAGGATGTTGACTTGTATATCGGTGGCAGTGAACATGCCACGGGGCATCTGCTCTACGCCCGTTTCTGGCAAAAATTCATGTTCGACCTAGGGTTGGTGCCCTATGGCGAATTTGCCAAAAAACTAATCAATCAGGGTATGATAACGGGGACGAGTGCTTTTGTTTATGTTTGGAACAAAAAACACAACAAACACCCAATTCTTATCTCTAAAGAAGTTATTGAAAAAGCGATACGTGAAAATGGTTTTCTTTATGATTATTCAGAAAAGTTAGATTCGTTGTTTTCAGATTTGAAATCAAGAATGTTTGAGGGGCGAACTATTGCAGAGACTTCTTGGAAGCATTTTAACCCTATTCATGTAGACGTTTCTTTAATAAATACCTCAGATGAACTTGACATTGAAGCATTTAAGATATGGCGTCCCGAATACGCTGATGCAGAATTCATTACAGGGGAAGAAGGTTCATTCAAGGTTGGTCGTGAGGTCGAAAAAATGTCCAAATCAAAATATAACGTGGTAAGTCCCGATGCGATCTGCAATGACTACGGGGCTGATAGTCTGCGGCTTTATGAAATGTTCCTAGGCCCCCTTGAACAATCAAAACCATGGAATACCGCTGGAATTACGGGTGCACACAGCTTCCTTAAAAAACTATGGAAACTTTATGTAGATGACGAGGGCATACGGGATCTAAAAGCCGAACCCTCTTCTGAAAATCTTAAAACCTTGCACAAAACGATCAAAAAAGTGAAGGCCGACATCGAAAACTTCAGCTTTAATACCTCAGTGTCTACCTTTATGATCTGTGTAAACGAGTTAACTTCCCAAAATTGTCGTAGTAAGGCGATATTAGAACCACTTGCTATATTGGTTTCGCCCTATGCACCTCATATAGCGGAAGAATTATGGGAAAAATTAGGAAATACTTCTTCCATCGCTACCGCGTCGTATCCAAAATTCGAGGCTAAATATGTTATAGAGGACAGTAAAGAATATCCTATCTCGTTTAACGGCAAATTGCGTTTTACCCTTGAACTGCCATTAGACATGAATAAGGAACAGATCGAGGCAACTGTGATGGCACATGAAAAGACCCAGCAACAACTGCAGGGGCGTATACCTAAAAAGATTATTATCGTACCAGGGAAAATCGTGAATATTGTAGGCTGAGCATTTGAATGCTTCCCTATGGAACTTCGTGACAAATTGCCATAATCGCTTCTAAAGGCAGAATCCAGGGCAATGGGTTTTCTGATGGATTTCAAAAATCATATTGGGCTAGTAGCATAGTATAACCCGATTATGAATTGGGTCTGGTAAACGACCCCCGTCAAATTTATTTTACTTTCGTGCAAGAAGTACCACATATAACTCTTTAGTGGCGTCAGCCTCCCTTACACATTTTGATTTGAGAAATGTACAATTAAAAGGTAACCCCCCCCTCTTTTATCATTATTTTAATTTAAATTAACATTTAAAATTAAAATACCCTAAAAAATAAGGGGTTGATTTTTGAATAATATAACCTTTAAAGGTTAGACCCCTCTTTTTATCGATTTAATTTCATTTATAAATTATTTAATAGCAATTTCGGCCTTGAACTTAATCACATGCATATGAAAATAGGTGTTCCAAAAGAAATCAAGAATAATGAAAGTAGGGTTGGGATGACGCCAGCTGGCGTTTATGAGTTGGCAAAAATGGCCATCAGGTATATATACAATCGACTGCTGGTGAGGGAAGCGGGTTTTTTGATGAGGACTACCAAAATGCAGGAGGCATTATTTTAGATACCATTGGTCAAATTTACGCGATGAGTGAAATGATCATCAAGGTCAAGGAACCAATCAAAGATGAGTATGGACTTGTTCAAAGAGGCCAAGTGATTTTTACGTATTTTCATTTTGCATCAAGCGAAGTTTTGACAGAAGCAATGATCGCAAGTAAAGCAGTCTGCATAGCCTATGAGACCGTTGAGGATAATGAGGGCACACTGCCATTGCTAACTCCCATGTCGGAAGTTGCAGGACGCATGGCCATTCAACAAGGAGCCAGATACTTAGAGAAACCGGTAAAGGGAAGGGGGGTCTTGCTAGGTGGCGTACCTGGTGTTGCACCCGGAAAAGTACTGGTCTTAGGCGCGGGCGTAGTTGGGGTGCAAGCGGCAAAAATGGCTGCAGGATTGGGGGCGCATGTGACTATTTTAGATACCAATATGAAGCGATTGCGCTATGTAAATGATGTTATGCCGGCCCATGTAGTAACCGAATTTTCAAATGAATTCAATATCAGAAAACATATACGTGACCATGATTTGATTATCGGAGGTGTCTTATTGAAAGGGGCAAAGGCCCCCTATCTGATTACCCGCGACATGCTTAAGGAAATGCGACCGGGAACGGTTATTGTCGATGTGGCGGTAGATCAGGGAGGGTGTGTTGAAACTACCAGGCCCACTACCCATGAAAATCCGACGTTTATCATAGATGATGTCGTGCATTACTGTGTTGCGAACATGCCTGGGGCGGTGCCGCACACCTCAACCATGGCGCTTACTAATGTTACCTTGCCGTACGTCTTGAAGTTGGCAAATATGGGATGGGAAGAAGCCTGTGCTAGCGATAGTTCCCTGAAAAAGGGATTGAACATCGTAAAGGGAGAAGTAATATACAAAGAAATTATAAACGCTTTTGGTTGGGAAAAAACCCTCACTTAAAGTACATTTTGTCAGTTTATGCGACCTCGTCATCATTTGGCGAGGTTTTTGCTTTTGATTCCTGAATTTAATTCTTAAAAAGATACGATTATGACGATGTATTATATACTCCTTGGCGCGATTGCCTTGGTAAGTTTTTTGGTCAGTAACAAACTGAAAAGCAAATTCAAGTATTATTCTACGGTGCATTTAAGGAATGGGATGAGTGGAGCGGAAATAGCTGAAAAAATGCTTGCCGATAATGGCATACGGGATGTTAAGGTAGTTTCTACACCCGGCACGTTGTCAGACCACTATAACCCACAGAATAAAACTGTCAACCTTAGCGAAGGGGTCTACAGTCAGCGCAATGCAGCAGCTGCAGCCGTAGCCGCCCATGAATGCGGCCACGCCGTACAGCATGCGCAGGCCTATGAATGGCTCGCCATGCGTTCAAAACTGGTGCCCGTGGTCAGCGTGACTTCGGGAATGTCAACCTGGGTGGTTTTCGGGGGCATCATGTTAGGAGCCGCGGCAGGCATCGGCTTTGGCTATTGGGTTGCAGTAGCCGGACTTATTATGATGGGATTCGCGACCCTCTTCAGTTTTATTACCTTACCGGTCGAATATGATGCTAGCAATAGGGCTTTGGCATGGTTGAAATCAAAAAACCTGCTTACCCCAGAAGAATTTAAAGGGTCGGAAGATGCTTTGAAATGGGCGGCCCGAACCTATGTCGTAGCTGCAATCGGTTCCTTGGCCACTTTAGTGTATTGGGGAATGCAGGTATTGGGCAATCGTAATTGAACCAAAAAAACGGTAGAGACTTGGAAGCATAGGATGCACTGTCTGAGTTTATGTTTTGATATCAGATCGTAATTTGACGGTCGATTTGTTGGGCCAATGAAATAAAGGTTTCTGTTCGGGAAACGCCTTCTATCTGCTGAATCTCCTTATTAAGAACCTGCATTAGATGTTCATTGTCCCGGCAGAGGACTTTGATTAGGATCGACCAATTGCCGGTGGTATAATGACATTCCAAGACTTCAGGTATTTTTTCAAGTTGCTTGACCGCTGCGGGATTACTCATGGCCTTGTCCAAATAAATTCCAATATAGGCCATGGTGGTATATCCCATAATTTTAGGATTGATAATGAACTTAGATCCCAATAAAAGACCTGAGGTTTCCAGCTTTCGAAGTCGCTGATGAATAGCTGCGCCTGAAATACCTATACTGCGTGCAATTTCTAAAACAGGCTTTCTTGCATCTGCCATCAGCATCCTTAGTATCTTCTTATCAATACCATCAATTTTAAGTTTTTCGTGAGCTGATTTCATGGGAATGGTTTCATTTGCCCTATAAATATATCAAAATTAATTGCGTAGTCCTCGCTCGATTTTTAAGTTAAAATCCGAGATTTTAGTCATCGAAAGACCGCTTTGGTATTGAGATCGTCTAGTTTATTGCCAGGGAGTACTAACTGGCGACCGAATTGGGATTGTATCCTAAATAGGGCACTTCATGTTCTTTAAAGTGAATACCGTAATTTTTCAACGCTGCCAAAATAGGTTGATATACCAATTTGCTAATGGGTATTTGCACACCTGGCTCCTTGATTTGCCCATTTAATATGAGCAGGGTGGCAATGGCTACCGGAAGCCCTACCGTCTTTGCCATGGCCGTATGGGAACGATTTTCACCTAAAACCACCATATTAGCATCGATTTGTCGTTTTTTCCCCTGATGTTCATAGCCAAATTTGTGATACATAACGATCATATCCCGATCACTATCCTCCAAGGTCCAGCTGTCCTCCAGTATCTTTTGAAGAATTTGGGCCGGGGTTGCGTTTTTCAAGGTAATTATCTTCTTGGCATCGAATAAGTTCAATTCCAACAATTTTTCCCACATAATATCATCTTGATCTATTTTAAGATAATACCGCAGTTTCAATTCGACCGAATCAGTAGGGGAATAGGGTAGAAATAGGTTGACGAATTCTCTATATGACATGCCCTCCGAGTTTTCAATCGTATAGCTGTCATCGGTCATTCCCAGCTGTACGAACATATTCCATGCTTTTGAAAACCCCACTCTTCGCATGGTTCCGCGATACAAGGTCAATGTGTCTTCCAGGCCATAGGCCTTTCTGTAGTCTAAAGAATCCCGATTGGCGTACCCTTCGAACTTACCATATCCATCAATAGTAAAGAATTCGGTTCTTCTAAATAATTTGTGGTAGGGTATATATTTATAGGTGCCTTCCTGAATGAATTTTGCGGCGCCACCTTGTCCTGCCAAAACAACGTTCCTAGGATTCCAGGTGAATTTGTAATTCCAAAGATTGGTGTCACTTTCAGGAGCTACCAGTCCGCCAGTAAATGATTCGAATAAAAGCATCTTTCCCCCTGCATCGCGAATACGATCTATAACCTGCATCGCACTCATGTGGTCGATCCCGGGATCAAGGCCTACCTCATTCATTAGTACCAAGCCTTTTTCTTTTGCCTTGGGGTGCAATGCCTTTATTTCTTCGCTTACATAGGAGGCTGTTACCAAATGTTTTCCTAATGCGATACATTCTTCTGCAACCAGGATATGAAATCGGGCCGGAAGCATTGAAACCACGATGTCACTATCATGAATCGATTTTTTGCGTTGTTCTGCATCAAGTACATCGAATCGAAAAATCGAACAGGCCGGATGGTGTTGTAAATAGGTTGGAATGCCCTCGGGATTTAGGTCGCCAATGGCCAAATGAATCTGTTGCTTTTCTGCATGTTCGATAAAATAGTCCAATAAATACGAAGTAGACTTTCCGGCACCGACAACCAATATTTTTCGTAACATGTACTATACTTTTGTTGATGAAAAAACGATTTACGAAGGTATCAAATTGTTACATTTATAAAAAAATAGATTATTCAAGTTATGAACAAAACAATTTTTTTGGCAGGGATCGTATTCGGTTTATCAGGCATACTTTTGGGTGCTTTCGGCGCCCATGGACTGGAGAAACTAATTGATGTCAAAGCCCTGCAAACTTATGAAACCGGGGTTAAATATCAAATGTATCATGCCCTTTTTTTAATAGTGCTGGCAGGATTAAAGCCCATAAAGCCTGAAAGTAAGAAATTGGTCTTTTACCTAATCCTGATTGGAATCGTGCTTTTTTCATTTTCTATTTACCTGTTGGCGCTTAACGACTTGACCGCTTTCGATTTTAAGGCAATCGCATTTCTCACCCCATTGGGTGGTGTCCTACTTGTCTTGGGATGGGGCGTTCTAGGCTATCGAGGTTTTAAGTATTTTGACTAATAATTTCTCAATATTAATAGCTTGAAATTAATTTTATGATAATTTTGTAGTGTCAAAAACTATTTTAAATGAATATATCGAAACAAACGACTAAATCGATTTCGCTAAAGGCATATGGAATTGTACATGATACGATCAACTATCAGCTAACACCCTCCCAATTGCACGCGCGAACCTTGGAAAAAGATATGGGTCGGGAAACCGCAAACGGGGCCTTGGCCATTATTACGGGAAAGTTTACCGGACGGTCTCCACAAGATCGCTATATAGTCAAGGACACAATAACAGCAGATTTGGTTTGGTGGGGTGCGATCAATATTCCTTTTGAACCCGAAAAGTTCGATTCCCTTTATAGGAAAGTCATCGGCTACATGAATGATACCGAGCTATTTGTTAGGGATTGTTATGCTTGTGCAGATGCCAATTATCGTATGAATATCCGGGTGATTACAGAATATCCCTGGTCGAACCTGTTTGCCTACAATATGTTCATACGACCGACAGCCGAGGAACTAAGGAATTTTGAACCGGAATGGACGGTGATCAATGCCCCTGGGTTTCTTGCGCAGCCAGAAATTGACGGTACACGACAACCGAATTTTGCCATTTTGAACTTCACAAGAAAGATTGCCCTTATAGGTGGTACGGGATATACTGGTGAAATCAAAAAGGGAATTTTTTCTGCCCTGAACTTTATTCTTCCCGTCTCCAAAAATACCCTGCCTATGCATTGCTCTGCAAATGTGGGGAAAGAAGGTGATACGGCCATATTTTTTGGATTGTCGGGAACAGGAAAAACAACTTTGTCAGCGGATCCCCATCGAAGGCTAATCGGCGATGACGAGCATGGCTGGAACAATGAGAATGGCATATTTAATTTTGAGGGAGGCTGTTATGCAAAAGTAATTGATCTATCGGCCGAGAATGAGCCTGAGATTTTTGCGGCCATTAAAAAAGGGGCGTTATTAGAAAATGTACGTATCGATGAAAATGGGAAGGTAGATTTTGCAGACACTTCGATAACTCAAAATACCCGGGTAAGTTATCCGTTATACCACATTGAAAATATTCAGCAACCGTCAATAGGTAAAAATCCCAAGAACATCTTCTTTTTGACCGCCGATGCTTTTGGGGTATTGCCGCCAATATCAAAATTAACGCCAAGCCAGGCAGCCTATCATTTTATATCGGGATATACGGCGAAGGTGGCTGGTACCGAGGCTGGTGTTGTTGAGCCCGTTCCTTCATTTTCTGCGTGTTTCGGTGCCCCTTTTATGCCATTGCATCCCGCAAAATATGCCGAGATGTTGAGTAGAAAGATGAAAGATGCAGGTGTGAACGTTTGGCTGGTAAATACGGGGTGGACCGGGGGTCCCTATGGCGTAGGTACGCGTATGAAATTAAAATATACCAGGGCAATGATACAGGCGGCACTAAATGGTGATTTGGGCCTATATTCTTACGATACCTACCATATTCATTCAGTTTTTGGCGTGGCTCAGCCTAGGGAATGTCCTGGTGTGCCAACGAGCGTTTTGAGCCCTCGTACAACCTGGAATAATGATGCGGCTTACTATAAGACAGCATTTAAGCTTACCAACGCTTTCAGGGAAAATTTTAAAAAATTCGAAGCCTATGCAAGTGAGGAAATCCGTAGAGGAGGACCCCAACGCTACGCCTTTTAAGAAAAAACCCTTTGGGTTTCCAAAGGGTTTTTATTCTTTTTAAGTAGACGCTATTTATTTCTTGTTCACCTCGGTGATATATTTTTGAAGCGCCATGGTCATTGACGGGGTGTCTGGGGTCGGAGCTTTGATATCGATACGCAATCCGGCTTCTGTGGCCGCTTCAATAGTAGAATCCCCATAAACGGCGATTCGGGTGTCATTTTGTTTAAAATCGGGAAAATTCTTTAAAAGCGATTCTATTCCAGAAGGGCTAAAAAATACCAAGATATCATAATAAACATCCCTTAAATCTGATAGGTCGCTAATAACGGTCTTGTAAAATATACCCCGGGTCCAATGAATACCAAGCTTATCTAAAGTAGTCGGTACGATGGGCTTAAGAACATCGGAGGAGGGTAGTAGAAAGTTTTCGTCTTTATATTTTTTGAAGAGCGCAACCAAATCTTCAAAATTCATCTTACCCACATAGATCTTTCGTTTTCGGTAAATGACATATTTCTGAAGATAAAAAGCGACCGCCTCCGATTGACAAAAATATTTCATTGAATCGGGCACTTTGAACCTCATTTCTTCGGCAATCCTAAAATAGTGATCAACCGCATTGCGACTGGTGAGGATAATGGCCGAATAATTTTTTAGATCAATCTTTTGCAATCTAACACTTTTGGCATCAACTCCTTCAACATGGATAAAGGGCCTAAAATCGACTTTTATCTTTTCCTTATCAATAAGTTTTGAATAAGGAGAATTTTCCATTTTCGGCTCCGGTTGTGATACCAAAATTGTTTTTACTTTCATCTACAAAAATTTATTGCTTTGTTATTTTCGCATGTGCCCATTAGGAATTAATTTTCAGATTAAAATCAATTAATACCCTTGATCGTTACAGCTTCATACATCTTACTACTTAAGATAGCTCCCTAGAATAATAAACGGCGCAATTTCAAGAGCGCAAAGGTACAAAATAAAATAGAAAAAGTTATTGGTGATAAATTTTTGATGAATCCGCACAACATTTACCCAACCGATTACATTTATCAAGAGAATTAGAAAAACCGCGATATAAACGACAATTTTAGCGTCTTTTAAAACGTAGGCAAGAATCACATTGGCCATGAACATAAGCAGCGAACTATGATTTAAATAAGAAAGCTTGTTGAAGATAATCTCACTGATTATCCTATAATTGCCAAAAATAAATCCGTTACCCAATTGTAAAAATAGCTTGACCATTTCAAAAATGAGAATCGCGACCAAAATAATGGGAAAAATCAACGTATAACTTTCGTCCCCATTTGGAGAGAATAACTTCCATATAAAAAAAAGGAATAGGGCCAAATTACTTATTTGAAATACACCAAAGAATACCTGAAACCAGTTCATTAAGGGTTCTTTCTTATTGAACATAAAAATGTACTTGTTGTTGAAGGGTAGGATTATGAAATTTAGAAATCGGTTATAAAACTGATTTTTGATGAGGACCATCAGCACAAGACTTCCTAACAACAGCAAGGTAATCCAATCAAAACTTTCAAAAGTGCGAAGAATGGGCTCCATTATTCAAGTTTTATATTTTGTCCGTTTAGGCCATAGAACAGTCCGTTTTCAGAAATACCTATTCTGTAATACGCCGGATTTTCCATGATCGGTTTTGGAAGCTTAAACGTAAAAAACGTCGTATCATTTGATTTTAAGTACAAATTCTTATATTCTGGTTGTATAGCTGGTATGGGTAGAATATCGACCGGACGTTTGTAGTCGTTTAAATAAGATACTCCGAATTTTATTTTCGTAAGGTCGATATCAACGTCATACGGATTATATACTTTTAGTCTATGTTCGCTTCCCCACTGACTTTCGATTTTCGAGGTATCCACATAACACTTCAGTTTGCGAAAGGATTCAAAATCGTAGATAATCTTCCCATAATAGGTGCCTTCGTTTAAAGAATCAAATTGTATATCCCGCTCGGGAATATATTGGGAGAGATAAAGAATGTTTTTGTGTTGCACTTTTGACTCGGAATCATCAATGGAATATTGGTTTTCCCGGTAATTAGTATTGTTCAGGGAAAAAGCGGTATTCCCCGAATAAAATGTATACATAGGAGCCAAGCGATATGAATTTTCAAATACCACGGGCATCTTACCGGCAATTGATGCAACTTCGCTGACCCACTTCTTATTGCCATGGCTTTCATATGCAATAGGAAATAAGGGCTCATAAACAAGCCCTATTCGCAAGATGCAAAGCACTACGATGTTTATCATTCCCATTCTGAAAACCCATATACGGGTACTTTCGGTTACCAACATATCATTAAATGTCAGTATTGTCAATGGAATTGAGATAATGATCATCCATTGCGTTTGAACAATCCGGTGCAGACTCGATATAAAGAAGAAGATCAGTACCCCGTAGGTAAGAAATACGAGTGCCTTGGTAAACATATCAGTACTCCTTGCTTTAAAAAGAGCGCGATAAACCCAAGGAAAAATAAGTCCAAAAAGCGCCAAAAGATTTACGAAATAGCCCAGTGTAAATTGTTTAAAATCATATGCTTCATTCGGGCGCTCGAATAAATGGTACTTTATTGAAACAAAGTCATGGTCATAAAGCCATATGAAATGCGGAATAAACGCAATCAAAGCAATTAAAACGGCAACCCATGCATAGCCTTTAACCAATAATCTTAGATTGGACAGCAAGACGAAGAAGATAACCAATATCGCGTGGTATTTACTATACATCAAGGCGGCCATCACGAGGCCCAAACAAGTCGCCAGCAATAAGGTAGGTTGAATCAGGAATCGTTTATAAACCAACAGGAAAAGAGCCGTAAAAAAAAGTAAAGGGGTATCGGGCAAGGTAAAAAAACCATAGGCGTTCAACAAAGTCACTGAAAAGGTCAGTATAAAAAAGTGGACGACATACGCCTTCTTTTTTTGATTATCGATCAGGGTCCATAAAATAATCAAGGTACCTACTGAAAGTATACAGCTCATAAATCGTACGCCCAATTCCCCAGTGAAAAAGAAACTGCCGATCTTGATCAAAAGGGCCACCATAGGTGGATGGTCAAAGTAACCCCAGGCCATATTTTGGGAAAAATACCAGTAATAGGCCTCATCAAAAATTAGTTCGGTAAAATACGATTGCACCAGATTGATAATAAAGATAACAGCCAGGAGATATAAGAAAAGTCTGGGAAATTTTCGAAGCATTATTTTGTGTATCTTAAATTTTACCGAAAGCTTAATAGGAGGCAATACTTCCTTATAACATTTAGGCCAAGGCGGGTCAAAATTACGAATTATGTCGATTAGGTATCCTTTTAAAAAAATGATAAATACGATTATCCCGTTTTCATACAGCCATTAAAACACTATTTTTGCCCATATACCATGAAATCAATGTCGGATCGCCTAGTCATTATTCCCACTTACAATGAGATTGAGAACATTGAAGCGATCGTCAAGGCTGTTTTTGAACTAGCTACCGAATTTCATGTTCTTATTGTTGATGATAATTCTCCGGACGGCACCGCCAAGGCTGTGCAAGGGCTACAGGAGAATTTTAAAGACAAGCTTTTTCTTTCGGTTCGCAGTGGTAAATTGGGTCTGGGCACTGCCTATCTTCATGGGTTTAGATGGGCTATTGAAAGAAAGTATAATTACATCTTCGAGATGGATGCAGACTTCTCGCACAACCCACAAGACCTTGAACGATTGTACACGGCCTGTGCAAATGGTGCTGATGTTTCCGTGGGATCCCGATATAAAAAGGGAGTAAATGTTGTTGACTGGCCCTTGTACCGAGTATTGTTATCTTTTGGGGCATCAATTTATGTGAAAATGATCACCGGAATGCGGGTGCACGATCCTACCGCAGGTTTTGTGTGTTATAAGCGTGTTGTTTTGGAAAATATTCACCTAGAGTCGATTCGATCGATCGGGTATGCCTTTCAAATTGAAATGAAATTCAGGGCCTATTTAAAAAATTATAAGATTGAGGAAATTTCAATCGTCTTTCGAGACCGTCTTCGGGGTAAATCGAAAATGAGCAGTTCGATTATCCACGAGGCGATATTTGGGGTTCTGAAAATGAAGGCGAGAAGTTTGTTCCATACAGATAAATTTTAAACATGGGGAGTATAATCTTAAAAAATGGGTTTATTGTCAATGACAATGTCATTTTTGAAGGAGACATTCTAATACAGGATGATCATATAGCAAAAATCGAAAGAGATATCAGTCATGAAACGGCCAACGTCATTGATCTTGCCGGTTGTCATGTATTCCCTGGATTTATAGATGACCAAGTGCATTTTAGGGAGCCTGGACTAACCCATAAAGGAACCATCGCCACTGAGAGCAAAGCTGCCATCGCCGGAGGAATCACTTCCTATATGGAACAGCCGAACACCATTCCACAGACAACGACCCATGAAAATTTAGAGGCAAAGTTTGCACTTGCCAAAAACACGTCTTTTGCCAATTATTCTTTTCTCTTTGGAGGTACAAACGATAATTTGGAAGCAATAAAAAGATTGGACAAAAATGCCTGTTCTGGTATAAAATTATTTTTAGGTTCCTCAACGGGCAACATGTTGGTCGATGATGAGGAGGTCATCGAAAGGATTTTCAGGAATACTGATATGGTTATCTCTGCGCATTGTGAAGATGAAACGACGATTCGCCATAATTTGGCCAAATATAGGGAACTGTATGGGGAGGCTATTCCCATAAATTGCCATCCACAAATCAGAAGTGAGGCAGCATGTTATATTTCTTCCTCAAAGGCCGTGGCACTTGCTCGTAAAACGGGCGCCAGACTCCATGTTTTTCATGTATCAACAGGAAAGGAGACCGATTTGTTCGAAAACGATTTGCCTTTGGCCCAGAAAAAAATCACTGCTGAGGCTTGCATCCATCATCTATGGTTCTCCGACGAGGATTATGATTCGAAGGGGACACTTATCAAATGGAACCCAGCTGTAAAGACTGCGGCAGACCGATCAAAATTATGGGAGGCCGTTTTGGATGATCGTATTGATATCATTGCAACAGATCATGCGCCTCACACCCTAGAAGAAAAAAGCAATCTATATGAAAAGGCCCCGTCAGGTGGCCCACTCGTTCAACATGCAGTACCTGCACTTTTAGAAAAATTTCATGAAGGAAGAATATCATTGGAAAAAATAGTCGAGAAAATGTGCCACAATCCTGCCATCTTGTTCCAAATAGAAAAAAGAGGGTATATTAAAGAGGGATATTTTGCCGATTTGGTAGTCGCCAATTTGAACGACCCTTGGAAAGTTACCAAAGGTAATATTGCCTATAAATGTGGTTGGTCGCCTTTCGAGGGGGAACACTTTAAATCGCGTATTTCACATACGTTCGTCAATGGGCACTTAGCCTATGAAAATGGCAAATTTTCGAAAGAAAGAAGTGCCATGAGATTAACATTCAATAGATAGACATGATGAAATATATTTGTTTTTTGATGCTATTGGGCTTGACTTCCTGCAATGAAAATTTGTTGGATAAGCCTGATAATCTCATTGAAAAAAACAAAATGGTTGCGATACTCGCTGATATGGCAATCGCAAACGCGGCCATAACGGCCAATAAATCATTAATCAAGGACACTGATTTTAGGCCTACTGAATATGTGCTGACACGATATCGTGTAGACAGTGCCCAGTTTGTTGACAGTGATCGGTATTATGCCTCCATTCCGCTCGAGTACGAGGCTATATATCAAGCTGTCGAATCAAAATTGGACCT
Organism: Flavobacteriales bacterium; assembly: GCA_038316335.1. GTDB lineage: Bacteria > Bacteroidota > Bacteroidia > Flavobacteriales > Flavobacteriaceae > JALHST01. Next base: position 44,046 of record JBBQAM010000007.1, on the reverse strand, counting down.
GAAAAAAAAGGAAATGGAATTGGCCAAAAAATTAAGGGATAGCCTACATCAAATTGAATTACAGGAAAAGAAGAAATTGAATATGGAAGAAGTGAACAAACCTACAGATTCCCTTCCTTGAATTTCGCACAGCAGAACGTAATTACACTTGCCAAGGGCTCAAATTCGAAAGGGAGTATTTTCTTAATTTTGTCATTGGCGTACAGGTCTCTTTCATGTAAGGACCTTATCGTACTTTTCGTAATTCGCCGACCCCTGCCCGTAAAAACATTCACCGCCCAATCAATAGAACGACCGATTTGTAACTGCCAATATTTCAACTGTTTTGTGGGTTTAGATCTGCCTAAAGCCTGGGTTATCAGCGTTAGGATTTCTTTAAATTGAAGATTTTTAGCGACAAGGATAAACCGCTCGTTCTTTTGGGTCGAATCCATCAAATACCGAATCGTTTTGATGACATCGTTTACAGAAATGAATCCTGTTCCTCCCGGTGGGTAATATGCATATCCCTTATTGGCGGTTGTAAATAATTCACCGCTCCCACTTCCCCAAAATCCGGGTCCCACGATAACCCCAGGATTGACGATTATGGCGGTGAGGCCCTCCTGAATTCCTCGCCATACTTCCATTTCCGCCGCATGTTTTGTAATGGCATAAACGTTGGTATCTTGCGCGATCCATTCGTTTTCCTCATTGGCCATAGCACCGTTCATGCTTTTTCCAATAGCGCCTATGGTACTAATGTAACAGAGTTTTTTTATTTTTTTGGCGAGGCAGAGGTTGATGATGTTCGCAGTGCCTTCGGTGTTTATCTTTTGTAACTTTTTATAGTGATGGGGATCAAAAGAAATGAACGCGGCGGTATGGTAAACAACTTCTATATTTTGAAAAGCGGCTTCCAATGCTGGGATATCGTTAAGATCTGCCTTTACCCATTCAATTTTGGAAAAAAGGTCGGAGGCGTTCTGGGTATAATATGAAAAGACGTTTTCGACCCTTGCCAAATTACTGCCTTCACGATAAATTGCGCGAACGCGCATGTTGTCCTGAAGCAATCGCAATAGCAAGTGAGAACCCACCAAACCTGAACCTCCTGTGACCAAAACCATATGTAAATTTAGGGATTCGGTTGGGATTTATTCAATTTTTAGCCAACGTATAGCGTTCGTTTTCCTTTATATTTGCAACAATTAATCATTAAAAATAGAATGGCTTTGAATTTTGTGGAAGAATTAAAATGGCGAGGTATGATACACGATGCCATGCCAGGAACCGAAGAACATCTACTGAGTGGCATGCAGACTGCCTATGTCGGGATCGATCCCACTGCAGATTCGTTGCATATTGGCCATTTGGTAAGTGTTATGATGTTGCGTCATTTTCAATTGTCGGGTCACAAGCCGATGGCTTTGGTGGGCGGGGCTACGGGCATGATCGGCGATCCTTCCGGAAAATCGACCGAGCGGAATTTGTTGGATGAAGCCACTTTGCGACAGAATCAGCACGCCTTGAAGGAACAACTTTCACGTTTTTTGGATTTTAATAGTGATGCTCCCAATGCCGCCGTCCTTGTAAATAATTATGATTGGATGAAGAATTTTTCCTTTTTAGATTTTATAAGGGATGTTGGCAAACATATTACGGTCAATTACATGATGGCCAAGGATTCGGTCAAAAAGCGCCTTTCTGCAGAAGCGAAGGACGGGATGTCATTTACCGAATTTACGTATCAACTGGTGCAGGGATATGATTTTCTATATCTCTATCAAAAGCATAACTGTACACTTCAAATGGGGGGTAGTGATCAATGGGGGAATATTACAACGGGTACAGAACTTATTCGAAGAATCGCCGGCGGTAAGGGCTATGCCTTGACCTGCCCACTAATAACCAAAGCCGATGGAACCAAGTTTGGAAAAACAGAAGACGGGAATGTCTGGTTAGACGCACAGCGTACTTCGCCCTATAAATTCTATCAATACTGGTTGAATACCTCTGATGAGGATGCTGATAAATATATACGAATTTTCACCTTTTTGACGAAAACCGAAATAGATGGTCTTGTAAAAGAGCATCAGCAAGGCCCGCACCTAAGGATATTGCAAAAGAGGTTGGCACATGAAATTACGGTCTTGGTGCATTCGCAGGAAGATTTGGACAATGCCATACAGGCCAGTGATATCCTTTTTGGGAAATCTACCTCGAACGATTTGAAAAAATTAAACGAAAAAACTTTTTTAGAAGTGTTCGAAGGCGTACCTCAAGCATCCATTGCGAGGGTCGAACTAGAAACCGGATTGGATATGATTGGTGCACTTGCTGACAAAACAGGATTTTTGTCCTCAAACAGTGAGGCCCGTAGGGAACTGAAACAGAATTCGATCTCGGTCAATAAGGAAAAGGTACAAGAAGATTATCAAATCAAAACAGAAGACCTAATCAATGACAAATACGTGCTTTTGCAACGCGGCAAGAAAAATTACTTCGTTTTAGTGGCCGACTAGTCCAGGACGTTTAACCGCTATTTATAACACCAGTAAATTACACCCGCGAATATCTGAATTGTCAAATCGCCCCAATATTTCAAAACTACCATCGGCATGTGTTTTCCCCAAATCCTGTGTTGCAATAAATGAGCATGAGTTCAAATTTGCAAGATCGATGATGTTCATGCCACCCGTTTTATCATTGCCTTGAGGGGTTAAAGGATCTTCTGTATCCCGAATTCGTACCTGCATCCAAGGTGGAGCCCTAAAAATTCCGCCTCCATTTGAATATGCCTGTGACAGCAATTCAGTCATTCCATATTCAGAATGGATCTTTTGAACCCCAAAACCCACTTTAAGTAGGTCGTGCAGTTCCTCGCGGATCAATTCCTTCCTTCTGCCTTTCATGCCGCCCGTTTCCATTATGATGGTATTCTTTAGATCAAATTGAAATTTTTGAACCATTTCGAGAAGGGCGAAAGAAACACCTATCAGGAGAATCTTGGTTCCCGCAGTGTCAAGTTTCAGCAACTTATTCGCGAGACCATCTAAATCGTTTAAATGAAAACCGCTTTCTGGATGGCCTGATCGCTTTATAAGATCGTCGACCATATAAACCAAGGAAGATCCTTGACGTTCTAAATAAGCGGGTAATAAAGCCAAAATACAGTAATCGGCAATCTGACCATAAAAATATTCAAAACCCTGTAAGTAACTTTGTCGATACAGTCGGCTTTCTGTGACATAATGAAAGCTGGTACGGTCTCCCGTAGTGCCACTGCTTGTAAAGACAAGCTCGGGCTGGCCACTTCCAGAGACCATCTTTTTGGATTTAAAAAAATCGATTGGCGAAAAGGGAATGTCCTGGAGTGCCAATACATTTTTTTCGGTTTTGCCCAAATAATCGCAAAATTCATGATACACCGTATTCTTCCTAAATTGATATCTGAAGACGTTCAAGGCACATAGCTCAAATTCTTTTTGAGAGGGGATTTCAAAGATTTGATTGGTGTCGAACATCATCCCAAAAATAACCATTTCATGGTCATCAACGGCAAAATAGTGTGTACAGGTGTGAAATCATAAAGTTAAAAAAGGAGGCCTTTAGTAGATATCGTAATTACTTCACTACTAATTTTCGGGTAATGGTCTTGTTGCCTTCGGTGGCGTGCAAAACGTAGACCCCGGGAACCAATCGTGAAATATTCAACGCATTCGAAGTAACGCGTTCAGTTAATACTACTTCTCCAAAAACATCATAGACCAAGATGATTTTGGGGCCGTTTTCCGCACTGGTCATGTAGACCACGCTTTCGTACACCGGATTTGGATATAATTTGAATCCGACGATCTCTTCGTTTTGATTCTGAAGATCTTGTGGTTCTTGTGCAGTTAGTGCCATAGAAAACACGAGGGAGAGTGCCAAGTAGATTATTTTCATTTTAATTGATTTGGGATCAACACGATAAAGATACTGAAAGACACTACCAACACGATGAAAATGTTGTGAATCTCGATAAATTGTAGGTCAAATAAAATTGACTTGCATTTCGTCGATATTATTGAAAAAAATCAAGATTTTTTTTAGGAAAAAAAGGAGGGTATTTACTTGACAATGAGTTTTCGCGTGGCTACTTTATCCTTCTCAAAAACGCGAAGAACGTAGACGCCTGCATAAAGATCGCTTAGATTCAACTCCGAACCGAGGAGTGTGGTTCGTAGCACTTCAGTGCCTAAGACATCATATATCAAAATCTTTTTTGGTGCATTTTGACCAGTAATTATAAAAACCTTACCATTGGTCACTGGATTTGGATACAGTTTAAAACCAACAATTTCTCCATTCGGCATTGATTCTTGACCGTAGCTTAAGGAGATAAAAAGAAAGGAAAGGACCAGGTAAAGTTGCTTCATATGCAATTGTCAACAAAACGTACTGCACAAATATACTAATTCTTTGTTCGCTGTGTTGGAGACTCCAAATAATATGGTGTTTATTCGATGAAATGCACAAAGCCCGCTTTTGGCGGGCTTTGTGTTTTATGGTTTATTTTTAGAATTTTAGACTATATCCTACCGAAAATGCCTGACCGGGGTGCCTTTTGTAAAATAAGCGATTTTGTGCCCCAAAAGAATCATATTGGCTTTCTACATCGTCGTTCAGAAGGTTACTGACCTTCAAGTTAATACTCTGATTTTGATTCTGACCGAATGATTTGGTCAAATTTAAATAGAGATTGTTAAATGGCATGGTATACACGTCAGGTGCGAAGCCGGTTCCTACTACCTCAAGTGTTTTTCCTTGAACATTATAAAAAAGACCCATTTGAAGTCCTTTCTCGACTTGGCTATAGTTGATACTGGCATTGATAAGAAATGGAGATTGTCCTTGAAGCGTCCTATCATTTCCCAAAGTTTCGCCATCCCTTAGGCCCAATTGCCTTAATGTGCGCTCGGTATCGCTATAGACCTGAGTCGATTTTATAATCGAAGTATTCAAATTAAGGCTGAAATTATTGAAGGCGTTCGCAATAAAACCTAAATTTTTACGAAGCTCAAACTCTACTCCTAGTACATCGGCATTCCCTAGGTTACGTGGCGTAAAGTTGTCAAACGAATTTTGAAAATACGTTAGTTCTATTGGGTCCTTAAATGCTTTATAGAAACCACTCAAGGCAATCATTTCGGCACTTTCACCAAACCATTCCATTCGAATGTCAAAGTTATTTATATAGGTGGGCTGAATGTTTATGTTACCTATAAAGGTTACACTCGATAGAGGATCGAAAATTTTGGCAATCGACGCCTCTTTAAATGAAGGCCTTGCCGTTGTACGGGCAAACGAGCCTCGAAGGTTCATTTTATCGGTCAGCTCATAGATCAGGTTGGCCGTAGGAAAGAAATCGAGTTTGTCTAGGATTTTCTGATTATCGTAGATTACCTTTTGGGGATCATTGATGTCCTTATTGTCCTCTCCGGTGTATTGGGTTTGAAAACTTTCCCATCGCAGACCCACAATCGTTCTCAAGCGATTCCCGATCTTAAATTCATTCGAGGCATAAGCGGCAATATTGCGCTGTATGGCATTGAAGGTATTGGCTGGTTCGGCAATAGATATATCGGGATCAATGAAGGTGCCTGATTCATTGGCGACGGTCCAAAGATTCTCTTCGGCCAAAATGTTATCGGCAATGCCCCCGAATACCGTCGTGTTTTTATTGCTCTGGATCTCGAAGTTAAGGATATTAAAATCCCGTTTTTTGAAACTTCCATAGGCACCAAAAAGTAGCTTGGCTTCCTTTTTAGCCAAAAGATATTTTCTCGTTACATCCAATTTTCCGACAGCATCGAATTCTTCTAGATTCCGCCAGATTCTTTTGGGCTGATTGTTCTGCTGAAAAGAATAGACGCCATCATCGATCCTAAAAGCCGTTGTCCTTATATCTTTGTCCCTTATTTGTGAATACGTCGGGGACAACGACCACTCGGTAGACCATGAGGCATCGCTATTGGTATGGGTTCCTGTGAGCAAGCCATTGCTAATGGAGCGTTGCGTATATTCCAGGTTGTCTTTCTTAAAATCGATAAAATCGGTAAAATTCAGGGTCTGATTGAATAGGCCGGCGGTCGATTCCCCGTTTTGTAAATGCAAAAGATTGAGCTTGTATTTTGATTTTTGGGTCTTAAAGGAAGTACCCAGAAGGCCGCTTAACAGCACATCATTACTGCCAATGTCACCTTTCTGCGTTCGATTGGTCAATAACTCGAAAATGGCCGGATCGGGATTTCTGCGATAGAAATTATTCTCGGCATTTTCGTAAAACGTGGTACTATTCTTATAGGAAAAAGAACCTAAGAAGCCCAAGCGGTTTTCCCCTTGGCCCACATTGTATTGATTACCGGCCGTAAAGCCGATGCTATAGTCCATAAAACTAGTACTGCGCAATGCAGAAAGTTCCGGACTAAATTGTTTGGTAATGGCCGTTAACCTTGGGTCATAATCAAAAGTATTTGGAATATCCTGCTTTCGATTGATTGGAACGTTCCGCGTACCATCATCGAAGCCAAGAAAATCGGTACCACTCCCTTTATAATCCAGATAGTTGCTATTAAAATGCATTTCAGGATTATAGGAACCGCTTAAAGAGAGACTATATTCTTTTTTTGTGGGATAATCCTTGGTCACGATGTTAACAATACCACCGGTAAAATCGGCAGGAAGATCTGCAGAGGCCGATTTCAATACCAAAACATTGTCAATAATATTCGTGGGAAATATATCCAATTGTATGGTATTCCGATCTGGGTCTAACCCTGGAATATCGATACCATTTAAAATTGATTTGGTATAGCGATCGCCCAAACCTCTGACGTAAACATATTTTCCGCCCTGGACAGACACCCCTGGGACACTTTTAATAGCGTTGGCTACATCGCCTGCCCCTGATTTTTTAAAGGCCTCTGCCGAAAGACCATCCAAGAGGTTAACCGCCTTTTTTTGTATCCCTAATACGGCGGATTCCGTATTTTTCTTAACGCTCACCGCGATGACCACCTCATCAAGGCCTTCCGCAAGTGTTTCCATAGTAACATTTACGGTCGTAACCTCACTTGACTTGATTACCACATCAGTAATCTCGACCGTTTTGTAGCCTAAATAGGAATAGGAAATCGTATAGGTGCCTGCCTCTAACGACAGGGTATATTTGCCATCAAAATCGGAAGTTGTTCCTTTTGTAGTTCCTTTTATTAAAATATTGGCAAAGGGTACAGGGTCCTGAAAATCGGCATCCTTAAGGATACCAGTAACTTCGCCTTGTTGCCCCCGGCCAAATTGGGATACTACTAAGAGTATCATTAAAAGCTTAAAATTCAGTTTCATAAATAGCGTTGTAATACATGAGTTATTAATAAACTAAATGCCCGCCAATCTCAATTGGCGAGCAACTTAGTAAAATAGTAGGTTTTAATTTTTAAAATCCTAAACTAGCTTTTGTGTTGGCATAGGTCCAGCTGAAAGCACTGGTGTCGGCACCGACGGTTTCAGCCCCTTCGGCGACCGTGGTGGTCCATGCTGCGGCACGTGTTGGTAAATCGGGCGCTAAAATTATCGGGGTTTCAGGATCTATGATGGCTTCTTGAAAAATAGTGGCGTCCGCCCCAACAACTTCCCAGTTATTGAAGATCAGCAAACCATCCAAATAGTTTTGCGCCACACCGTTGCCATTAATCCGAACAATCGATGTTGCGGCAAAATTAAGGGCATAGATATTTTCAACGGTTCCTCGCGCACCACTCCTAAAGTCGGCATATTTATTGCTAGGGGCGACCATACTACCGATGAGGGTAACATTTTTCATGGTGAAGGAGGCATTTGTAGAACCTTCGCCACCATCGATTTCCAGGTCACTATCCTGAACATCCCCGGCAATTACGATTGCATTGTCGATGGTACCCGAATATGCCTGGTCGATATCCAAACCGTCATCACCTCCGGCCCAAACAAGTAGGTTGGTCGGATTCACGGTTCCACCAAAGAACTCAACACCGTCATCAACATTCCCAACAATCTCGATATTGTCAATGGTTGTGCCTGACCCAACGGCTCCCAAGGTCAAGCCATTGATTTCATTACCCTCACCGATCAAAGCCCCGCCATGACGAATGGAGATATATTTTAAGTTACCTGAATTATCGGCGTCGTTTAAGGCATCTCCTGGACCATAGGTTCCAAAGGTATCTTCAGCCGGGATACCCTCGATTTGATATTCGGTAACATCGCCAGGCAATGAAGCCGAAGCCCTGCCCAAGACCAAAAGACCACCCCACAATCCTCGGTCATTCTCATCTAAATTCGTACCTGCTGTTTGGCCCACTCCGATATTGTCGGCATCTGCCGTAAAAATAATAGGCTTCTCTGGGGTACCGACTGCCTCGATTTTTGAATCCCGCTGCACAATCAATGCAGAAGCCAAAGAACCAGATCCTGGTGTCCCCTTGATTATAGTACCAGGTTCAATGGTCAGAGTAACACCAACACCAACTACAACCTTACCTGCAAGTTTGTAGATATTATCGGCAGTCCATGTAGTGTCAGCCCCTATTTCACCAGAAACAGTAATTATTTGCGCACAAGAACCTCCAAAGTCAATTCCGGTCTCATCGCCATTTTGTATTCCATCATTACACGTAGCTGCTACCGTAGAGCAAGGTTGGCAATTCGCGCCACCGCAATCGATCTCGGTTTCGCCTTGATTCATGATACCATCATTACAGGTTGCCAAAGGCTCGATAACGACCGGTTCGTCATTATTTTTGCACGAAGTCACCATGAAAGCACCGATTGCAAAACCAGCTAAAATAAATTTTTTCATTTCCAGATTTTTTAATTTTTCAATTTTCAGTTTGTGAGCAATGCTCGTTTGTTAATTACGTTGCAAAGAAACCTACATCTTGTGAAGCGCGTGTTACCTCGTCATTAAACCTCTATTGTTATAGTGTTATCAATGTGTTACCATATTAAATCAACGTTAAGTGCTTTATAACTAACCGTATTATCTTTACATTTGACGTTACTATTGATTTAACGGAAATTATTTTATTTCATGACGTTAATTTTCAAGTACTTATACTATCTGTTTAAATAAACAGAAGTCGCTAATCGTAAAAAGAGATCAACATGAAAAAAAGTGAAATACGGATACTTTTAGTAGATGATGAATCAGATATACTTGAGATCGTTAGTTATAATCTTACCGAAGAGGGCTACCAGGTATTTACTGCCAAAAACGGTTTGGAAGGTGTTGCCAAGGCAAAAAAAAAGTTACCCCATTTGATTATCATGGATGTAATGATGCCGGAAATGGACGGCATAGAGGCATGTGAGACGATTCGCAAAACACCGGGTCTTGAAAATACGATTATTACCTTTCTCACCGCGCGAGGCGAAGATTATTCGCAAGTTGCCGGTTTTGACGCCGGAGCCGATGACTATATTACGAAACCTATAAAACCAAAAGTCCTGGTCAGTAAGGTGAAATCGCTGTTGCGCCGCTTAAAGGAAGAAGAATCTACGAATGAGGATATTGTTACCGTCGGAAATATTGTCATCAATCGGGAGGAATACAAGATTATCAGTAATGGCCAGGAAATAGTACTTCCAAGAAAGGAATTTGAGCTATTGGCACTGCTTACTTCCAAACCGAATAAGGTTTTTAAACGGGAGGCCATACTCGATAAGGTATGGGGAAGCGAAGTGGTAGTTGGTGGGCGAACGATCGATGTACATATTCGAAAGCTTCGTGAAAAAATAGGCGATGATAACTTTAAGACGGTAAAGGGAGTCGGCTATAAGTTCGTTCTATAATGGCCATACGGTTAAAAAAATCTTATAAATTCGCGATTCGATCATCCCTTTTGATTTCGCTCTTTTCTTTTTTGATACTGGTATTTTTACAATGGTTCTTTAACGATTTCAATTGGCAACTCCTCCTCATCTTTATTATCGTTTCGTTTATCATCTCATTTTTGTTACTCCAGATCCGTATCGAGCGTTTTATATATCGTAGGATCAAAAAAATATACGATGATGTCGCCTTATTAGAATCCTCGTCGCCCACCTCGGGAACGATTACGACCGATATGCGCAGCTTGACTGAAGAAATCGAAAAATTTGCGCAGGGTAAGAAAATAGAGATCGACACCTTAAAAATTCGGGAAGAATACCGGCGCGATTTTTTGGGCAATGTTTCACACGAATTGAAGACCCCGCTATTTACCGTACAAGGTTATATAGAAACCTTGTTGGATGGGGCCGTGGAAAACAAGAATATCAGAAAAAAATATTTACAAAGAGCAGCAAAAGGAGTTGATAGGCTTATCTATATCGTCAAGGATTTGGATCTTATCACAAAATTGGAGGTCGGTGACCTAAATCTTGAGCGAAAGGATTTTGATATCATTGAAGTTATCGAAGGGGCTTTTGAACTTTTGGAAATGAAGGCCGCTAAAAAGCAAATTGCCCTAACATTCGATACCGAATATATCAAGCCGATCATGGTATACGCCGATAAGGAAAAGATTCAACAGGTACTTATCAATCTATTGGTCAATTCGATTAAATACGGTCATACCAATGGTACTACCGAGGTGAGTGTTGAAAACCTGATAAAGAACAAGATTATCGTAAGGGTCACCGACAATGGAGAAGGGATTCCTAAAAAGGATATCCAACGAATTTTTGAGCGATTTTACAGGGTGGACAAAAGTGGCAGTAGAAGTGAAGGAGGCTCAGGCCTCGGTCTCTCGATTGTCAAACATCTTATTGAGGCACATAATGAAAAAATCTTTGTTGAGAGCGAGATCGGCGTCGGCTCCGAATTTTCATTTACATTGGAAAAAACAAAGGTTCTATCTTCATAGTTTCTGCATGCTGATACCAATATTTGCCTAGCTTTGTCGTTCAAAAATACTTTTTAGTGGGAAGTAAAAATAAGTTGAGGCGTTTTAAGGATAATGAACAATTTAAGAACGTCGTACAGCCAAAAAGAGAACATATTCAATCAGGGGATATCGGCCTTAAAGGGAATTGGGCGTCCCACTTTGGCAATACGAATCCCATTGTCCTAGAATTGGGTTGTGGTAAGGGCGAATATACCCTGGGGCTTGCCAGACAAAATCCCGAGCTAAATTTTATAGGCATCGATATAAAAGGAGCACGATTGTGGCGTGGGGCCAAAACAGCCCTTGAAGAGAAGCTACGAAATGTGGCGTTTCTTAGAACTCAGATTGAGTGTATCGACCAACTTTTCGATAAAGATGAGGTTTCTGAAATCTGGATTACCTTTCCTGACCCCCAGATAAAATATAAGCGTACCAAACATCGGATGACCAATCCCGAATTTTTGAAAAAATACCGAACTATTCTAAAATCTCAAGGGATACTCCATTTAAAAACGGATAGTGAATTTATGCATGGTTACACCTTGGGACTATTGCAAGGCATGGGGTTGGAAATACGCTATGCGAACCATGATGTCTATAAAAATGAAGGGAGCCCGGAAAATGTTTTGGGGATCCAGACTTTCTATGAAAAACAGTATCTTGAAAGGGGGAAATCGATTACCTATTTGCAGTTTCGAATTCATTGATCCATGGAGCACTTGTTAATTCTTTTCTTTGCGACTTTTTCTGCCGCCTTTATGGCGACTGTGCCTCCCGGCCTATTGAACATAAACGCCGCTAAGACAAGTGTTGAAAAAGGCAAATTGAATGGGGTGATTTTTAGTCTCGGGGTATCGAGTATGATAATTATCCAGGCGTACATTGCAGTTCTGATCTCAAAATTTCTCTATAGAAATCCAGAGGTAATCGATCTCCTATTAAAATTGGCCCTACTGGTCTTCGCTTTTTTTACCGTTTATTTTTTTATAGCGGCTCGTAGAAACAAGGTAAAAGTGCCCAAAAAGAAAGTCGTTAGTAAGAGGAATAGTTTTTATAAGGGGTTCTTTTTGGCAGCTTTAAATTTGTTGACCATTCCCTATTACAGCGGCCTGAATGCTATGTGGAATGCTTCTGGATGGATCCAATTCGCCCCAACCGATATCGTTATTTTTATTTTGGCGGCCGGATTCGGCACTTTTGCAGTGCTTTATCTTTATGTATTTTACTTCAATAAAATGGAGACGAAGACCAATCGATTTTCCAAAAACAGCAATTATATTTTAAGCGCTCTTATGATGGTGCTTTTGGTGATTACAATTATTAGGATTTTGTACAAATGACAAAAACTGAAAACAAAGACTTCTTTCAAAAGGTATATGAGGTCGCACGGCAGATCCCATACGGAAGGGTTACTTCATATGGTGCAATTGCCAAATATCTCGGCGCAGCGCGGAGTGCACGTATGGTAGGTTGGGCCATGAACGTTTCAGAAAAACAAGGCGATGTTCCGGCCCACAGAGTAGTGAACAAAATAGGATTGCTCACGGGAAAACATCATTTTGAAGGCACCAATTTGATGCAACAGTTATTGGAAAACGAAGGAATCAAGGTCAAGGAACATCAAATTGTAGATTTTGAAAAGTATTTTTGGGATCCTTGGAAGGAACTTCAAGACCAAGGGTAATTGCTACCTAGCTTCCTCACCTTCTCGCGAAAACGGATAGGATCAATCTATTGGTGCATCTTTCTTTTCAATCACAACCCTTTACCTTCTCATAGTGAAACTGTATCTTTGTTGTTTAGAATGATTTTATATAATGAAAATCGATAAAAAGGAAGTATTTAAGGCACTTGAAACGATAACGGTCCCTGGTGAAGGACAAAATATGGTCGAAAGTGGTGCCGTGCGGAATATACAGATATTTGGTGACGAGGTAGAAATTGATATCACGATTTCAAATCCTAGTCTACAGGCGCGAAAAAAGACCGAGGTTGAGATCTTAAAGATCATCCATCAGCAGGTGTATGAAAAAGCGAAAATAAAGATCAATATTAAGGTCGATGCCCCGATCAAGCCAAAGACGAATGAAATCAAAGGGAAACCTATCCCAGGAATTCAAAATATTATTGCCATTGCCTCTGGAAAGGGAGGTGTAGGCAAATCGACCGTAACGGCAAACCTAGCGGTTACCCTAGCTAAAATGGGCTTCAAGGTTGGCCTTTTAGATGCGGATATTTACGGTCCTTCGATGCCCATAATGTTCGATGTTGCCAATGAAAAGCCTTTGGCGGTCACTGTTCAGGGCAAATCAAAAATGAAACCGATTGAGAGTTATGGTGTAAAATTATTGTCGATAGGATTCTTTACCCAACCGAATCAAGCAGTAATCTGGCGAGGTCCTATGGCGTCAAAAGCGTTGAATCAAATGATTTTCGACGCACATTGGGGAGATTTGGATTTTATGCTAATCGACCTACCACCTGGGACAGGCGATATCCATTTGAGTATTATGCAAGCGCTACCAGTAACGGGGGCTGTAGTTGTTAGTACTCCACAGGAAGTGGCATTGGCCGATGCTCGGAAAGGCGTTGCGATGTTCCAACAAGAGGCAATCAATGTTCCTGTATTGGGAATTGTAGAAAACATGGCGTATTTTACACCAGAAGAACTTCCGAATAACAAATACTATATCTTTGGAAAGGAAGGTGCACGACATTTGGCGGAGGATCTAAAAGTGCCGTTTTTGGGAGAAATACCCTTGGTTCAGAGTATTCGCGAAGCAGGCGATGCAGGGAGGCCTGCCGCCCTGCAGACCGCGACGCCGATCGAAACCGCTTTTGAGGCCTTGACGAAGAACATCGTCCAGGAAGTAGTCGATCGAAACGAACAGTTGCCTCCTACAGAGGCAATTAAAATAATAACGATGGCCGGTTGTTCGGCTGTTAAAAGAAAATAGGATGACTTCAGAGGAGCTACGATTGAATGTGGAAAAGGCGCTGGATGAAATACGTCCATTTTTACAAAATGACGGAGGTGACATTTCACTCGTGTCCATTGACAACGAATCTTCGGTAAAAATTAGATTGGAAGGAGCTTGCGTTGGTTGTACGGTCAATCAGATGACCTTGAAAAGCGGTGTCGAGATGACTATAAAAAAATATGCACCTCAAATAGAGGAAGTAATAAATCTTAGTTGAAACTTCTTATTTTTATCATAGAATTGAAGGCATACGCACACTAGCTTTGTCGGAACCTTGAACTTGGATACTTGATGATCAAAACCGATATATTGATAATTGGAGCTGGACCTACGGGTCTTTTCGCCGTTTTTGAGGCGGGCCTTCTTCAACTCAAATGCCACTTAATAGATGCCATTGCCCAACCTGGGGGCCAATGTTCCGAAATCTATCCGAAAAAGCCGATATATGATATCCCGGGATTTCCTGAGCTACTGGCCGGGGAATTGGTCGATAATCTACTTGCTCAAATCAAGCCCTTTCAACCAGGATTTACCTTGGGGGAACGGGCCGAAACCATTGAACGCCTGCAGGACGGTTCATTCTTGGTTACGACGAACCTCGGCACCAAGCATCAGGCGCCCGTGGTTGCCATTGCTGGTGGCCTGGGAAGTTTTGAACCCCGAAAACCGATACTACACGACTTACAGAAATACGAGCATCATGGTGTCGATTATATGATAAAGGATCCTGAGGTATTTCGCAACAAACGAGTAGTTATTGCCGGAGGAGGCGATTCAGCTTTGGATTGGAGTATCTTTTTATCGAATATTGCCTCAAAGGTCACCTTGGTGCATCGCCGTAAGGAATTTCGCGGGGCATTGGATTCGGTTGAGAAGGCCCAAAAGTTAAAAAATCAGGGGAAGATTAATTTAGTGACTCCTGCTGAAATAGTGGCTCTTAAAGGGAAAAACGTCTTGGAGGCGGTTACTATTCGAAAATCTGAGAACCCCTTGGAGGATTATGATTTGGAGACCGATAATTTCATTCCCTTGTTCGGTCTTTCCCCTAAATTGGGACCTATTGCCGATTGGGGTTTGGAGATAGAAAAAAATGCCATCAAAGTAAATACCTTTGACTACCAAACCAACATTGCCGGAATCTATGCCATTGGGGATGTAAATACGTATCCCGGGAAACTAAAACTTATACTTTGTGGTTTCCATGAAGCCACCTTAATGTGCCAAAGTGCCTACCAGCGTATATTTCCCGATAAAAAGTATGTGATGAAATATACGACTGTAGGGGGAGTTCAAGGTTTTGATGGAAGCAATAAGGAAGCGCCAAAAGCCGTTGTAAAATCAATAGATTAAATGACCGACATTCAACTAAGGATTATTGACCGCGAAGGAGTGTCGCATATCGTAGATGCCCCGACCGATATGAATATGAACCTTATGGAATTAGTGCGTTCTTATGAACTTGCACCCGAAGGCACCATTGGCATCTGCGGGGGCATGGCCATGTGCGCCTCCTGTCAATGCTATGTAATTTCAGACCATCAACTCCCTGAAAAATCGGATGAGGAAGAGGCAATGCTAGCAGAAGCCTTTAACGTACATGAAAATAGCCGCTTGGGGTGTCAAATACGCATTACCGAGAACATCGCTGGTCTTGAAATTGAATTGGCCCCTGAGAGCTGATAAATGAAAATGGTTTTTATTCCGTCGTATACCCTTCAAAAATAGGTCAATATAGGTTGCTTGATTCTTGACTGCCCCGGTAGTACGCTAAACCTAACCTCCTTAAAAGCCAATCAATGACTATTATTTCTTGGTTTGGTAATCTTAAAATAAAGCATTCATTTGCAAGAAAAGCCGGTTAGCATAAGTTATATCCTTGCTTGATAGGTAAACAAATCATAATACCTCCCATTCTTCGCAATAAGCTCATCGTGGGTTCCTTGTTCGGCAATTCGCCCATTTTCAATAACCAAAATTTCATCAGCTTTTCGAATGGTACTTAATCTGTGGGCGATTACGAAAGTAGTCCTACCTTCGGTCAGTGTAGCCAAACTCTTTTGTATCAAAGCCTCACTTTCTGTATCCAAGTTTGAGGTGGCTTCATCAAGGATAAGAATTTTGGGATTGGCCAAAACTGCCCGGGCAATCGCGATGCGCTGGCGTTGACCTCCTGAAAGTTTTACGCCCCTTTCCCCAATAAGCGTATCAAGACCCTCTTCAAAGCGGTCTGTAAATTCATCGACATAGGCAGCTTTGACCGCTGCTTGAAGCTCATCTTCCGCGGCGTTGGGTCTTGGGAATAAAATATTGTTCCGAATGGTTCCCTCAAATAAAAATTCATCCTGTAAAACCACGCCAAGGTTTTTGCGGTAACTGTCGAGATCCACTTTGGAAATATCATGCCCATCAATGGTAATTTTTCCTGATTGTGGATTTAAAAAAGTGGCTGCCAAGCCTGCAATCGTCGATTTCCCCGAACCCGAACTTCCTACCAAAGCGATCACTTCGCCCGCACTTGCCTTAAAGTTAATATTATGAAGTACTTCTTTGTCTTCTTCGTAAGCGAAAGAGACATCATCGAAAACAATGTTCCCTTTGATGTCCTCCAACTTTATGATCCTATTTTCAGCATCCGATTCTGGATCCATGTTCATAAGTTCCTCCGTGCGATCCAATCCTGCCAAGGCCTCGGTTAATTGACTGCCAATATTGCTCATTTGAACAATAGGAGCTATCATTTGTGCCAATAAAATGGTAAACATTAGAAAATCTCCCGTAGTAAGTGTGCCTTGTATTATTTTATATCCTCCAAAACCCATTACTCCGGTTGTTGCCACTCCGATTAAGAAGGTGGCCGAGCTGGTCATAAAGGCAGTTGTGTTCAAACTCTTTTTTACATTTCTAAAAAGCTCCTCGACCCCGCTTTCAAATATTTTGTGTTCTTGTGCTTCGGCATTAAATCCTTTGATTACTCTGATACCACCAAGGGTTTCGGTAAGTCTTCCGGTTACTTCGGCGTTGATTTTTCCACGATTTCGAAAAATGGGCCGAATGATCTTAAAAGCCTTCATAGCTATAAATCCGAAGACAGCCAATGGAAGAAAGGTGAATAAGGTCATTTTGGGGCTTATTTTCAATAAAAGCACCAATGAAACTACTGCTGTAATCGTTCCGCCTACCAATTGAACCAGTCCGGTACCGATAAGATTCCGAACTCCCTCAACATCGGACATGATTCTAGAAACCAAAGCGCCAGATTTAACATTGTCGAAGAATCGGATCGGCAACGAAAGTACTTTTTTCTGCACTTGGGCCCGAAGCTCCGAAATCATGTACTGAGCCTGTACGCTCAATATATAAGTAAGCAAAAAGGAGGTGACCGATTGAATCAAAATGGCTGCGATGACAACAAAGACCAAGATTTTCAAGGTAGATACATCTTTATTCGGGAGAATTGTGTCGAATAAATATTTTGATGCATAGGCAGGCACAAAACTGGCCGCCTTGCTGATAAATATCAAGACCAGCCCTATGAAGACCATTTTGCGTCTGGGCCAAATAATAGTCTTGAATGCGGTAAGAATACTAACTTTTTTATCTGACATTTTAAGAAATTAAGGAAGTGCAAAGTTACTCTAAAAAGGTGGATTGCATAAAAGACAAATTACCAAGACATTTTTATTTAAAAATTAGCATTTCAATGGCAAGTCCAGTAATTTAACGGCACAATCCAAATATAACATTCGATGACTTCACAAAGGTTCCTACCTCTAAAATGTTCATTCTTACTACTTTTAAGTGTCTTGTTATCATGTAAGACAGAACCCAAACTAGCACCTGATACAGAGCGATGGAAGGCGCAGGCCGAAAACATCACGATTATACGTGATGATTTCGGTATACCCCATATCTATGGTAAGACCGATGCCGATGCCGTCTTCGGATTGTTATATGCCCAATGCGAGGATGACTTCAACCGCGTTGAACAAAATTATATATGGGCCACGGGCCGATTGGCGGAAGTTGAAGGTAAAGAGGCCTTGTATAGTGACCTGAGGGCCAAATTGTTCATGACCGAAGCGGAAGCCAGGGCAAATTACGAGCAAAGTCCGGCTTGGTTGAAAACGCTTTGCAGGGCATTTGCCGATGGCATCAACTATTTCCTGTTCACCCATCCAGAGGTACATCCGAAATTATTGACGCATTTTGAGCCATGGATGCCAATGTATTTCAGTGAGGGCTCCATAGGTGGGGATATCGAGCGGATTTCGACCCAAAAAATCAAGGCATTCTATGAAGGGAGTATGGAAATCCCCCAATCACAGGAAATTGAGATCAAAAAGAAAGCTGTATCGACAGAACCTCAAGGATCAAATGGTATCGCCATTTCAGGAAAACGCACCCAATCGGGAAATGCAATGTTATTGATCAATCCACATACTTCTTTCTATTTTCGTCCCGAAGTGCATATGGTGAGTGAAGCGGGCCTAAACGCTTATGGTGCGGTAACTTGGGGGCAATTTTTTGTTTACCAGGGATTTAACGAAAAAACGGGATGGATGCATACCAGTACCTATACCGATGTGATGGATGAATTCAAGGAAACCATTGTAAACGTAGATGGAAAGCTCCTCTACCACTATGGCGAAGAACTTCGCCCTGTCGTTACATCTGAAATCGTCTTAAAATATAAGGAGGGCGACTCGCTTAAAGAAAAGAGCTTTCCTGCGTATCATACCCATCACGGTCCCATTACCCAAATGGGAGAGGGACATTGGATTGCCTCGGCCATGATGTGGGAACCTTTGAAAGCACTTGAACAATCGTACATTCGTACCAAGCAAGACGGTTACCAAGGATTTCGAAAGATGATGGATTTACGTACCAATTCGAGCAACAATACCGTATATGCCGATGCAGAAGGAAACATTGCCTATTTTCATGGAAATTTCATTCCAAGGCGAAGCACAGAATTCGATTATACAAAGCCAGTTGACGGTAGTAACCCTAAGACCGATTGGCAAGGGCTACACACCGTTGACGAATCAATTACCTTATTGAACCCAGAAAATGGGTGGATTCAAAATTGCAATTCGACCCCCTTTACTGCGGCCTTGGAGTTTAGTCCCAAAAAGGAAAACTATCCCTCGTACATGTCTATTGACCAAGAAAATTTTCGAGGGGTTCACGCTATTGAATTATTGACGGATCGAAGCGGCTATACCTTAGACAGCTTGATCAAATTGGCCTATGACCCCTATTTACCAGCTTTTAAAGTTTTGATTCCTGGGCTGATCGAAGCGTATGATAGACATGATGACAAAAACCCAAAACTGAAGGATGCTATTGAAATACTTCGGAAATGGGATTTTAAAACCAGTAAGGAGTCGGTCGCTATGACCCTGGCGGAATATTATGGGATGAATTGTCTTAAATCAGAAGGAAAGATTGAACGGTCTTTTACCTCTCAAATGGATAAAATAATTTATGAGGGCAAAGAATCGCCAATTGATCATAGGTTGAATTTATTTGAGGCAGCCATCGATAAATTGATATTGGATTTCGGGACTTGGAACATTGCCTGGGGCGAGGTCAATCGCTATCAGCGCCTTAATGGGGATATCTTTCAAAAATTCGACGATGCCAAACCGAGTATTCCGATTGGATTCGCCTCGGGGCGTTGGGGTGCATTGGCGGCCTTTGGTGTCAGTTATACCAATAATACCAAGAAAATATACGGTACCCGAGGGAACAGTTTTGTAGCTGCCGTAGAATTTGGGGACAAAGTAAAAGCCAAAAGTATATTGGCGGGCGGTGAAAGTGGCGACCCTTCCTCTCCCCACTTTGATGACCAGGCACAACGCTATGCCGATGTGCAATTCAAGGACGTTGCGTATTATAAGGAGGATGTATTGAAGCAGGCCAAGGAAACCTACAAGCCGGGAGAAAGGAAATAATCGTGGTTTCTCACAGATATTAATTACCCGCCCATACCTACATCCGATGCTTTAGGCCGGAATCTGTTGACTTAAACAATGTAAGGTACCAAAACCCCAGATGAGGTCTATACAACTGATACCGATTACATTTCGGGGGGCAAAGCAACCCGCCAAAACATTCAATGCAGTTCGGTCTTCTATATCATTGAACATAGGCACGAGTACGGTGTTGTTTAAAATCAGGAAATTTGCATAACTGGCCGGTAATCTGACTTGGTCGAACACCAATTTTTTAGGCATGGGGAGCTCAATGATCTTTAGCGGCCGCCCATCTTCTAGTTTGGCTTTTTTAAGACGTTTTAAGTTGTCCTGCAAGGGAATATAGTTTTTATCCTTTTTGTCTTTTTCCACAACGGTTACTACCGTGTCTTCATTCACAAATCGGCACAGATCATCAATATGACCATGGGTATCATCTCCCGTTATTCCATTTCCAAGCCAAATGGTGTTGGTAACTCCCAAATATTCTTTGAAGATTGTTTCATAATCTTCTTTCGTAAAGCCGACATTCCTAACTTGGATCGTGGGATGAAGTAGGCATTCTTCGGAAGTAATCAGCGTACCTTTACCATTTACCTCAAGGGCTCCCCCTTCTAAAACCACCTGAATACCCCTATAGGTAACCGATTCAATGGGTAATTTCAAATGTGATGCGACTTGGCCCGGCACTTGCTTATCGAGGTGCCAATTCGAATACTTGGCCCATCCGTTAAAATTGAAGTTCAAGGCTTGGCGTTGGTTCCCATTTTTTACTATAATGGGGCCTGAATCGCGCATCCAACTACGATTCGTTTTTTGAACGATGTAGGATACGTTTTTTTGGTTCACCGATGCGATTTCCAATTTTTGATTGACACGCTGCTGTAAGGAGGTGTTCGCAACGACCAAAATTACTTTTTCCTCGTTGGCGATTTTCTTAATGAATTCTAAGAAAGCCCATTGAACGGCGTCATATTTCCCAGGCCAATCATTGCCATTATGTGGAAAGCAGAGTAAAATGCCTTCTTGGGGTTCCCATTCTGCCGGGAATCTTCGTGCTGCCATATTGCTATTCAATTGCTCTTTTGGTAATCTCTTGATACGCATCTATTCTACGATCTCTAAAGAAAGGCCAATTTTGACGCACACTCTCCTGATATCCAAGATCGACGGTTGCCAACACTATTTCTTCCTTGTCATGTGAGGCCATGGCAAGAATTTCACCCTGTGGCCCGCAAATAAATGATTTCCCCCAGAATTCGATCCCATCGGTATTTGGAAGATACTTTTCAAGGCCGATTCGATTGGCTGCCGCAACAAAGATGCCATTAGCGACTGCATGACCCTTCATGACATTCATCCATGCGCCATATTGATTTTCACCGTATTTTTCCTTTTCCGAGGGATGCCATCCTATTGCTGTGGGATAAAATAGTATTTCAGCTCCCTGCATGGCGGTAATTCGTGCAGCCTCTGGATACCATTGATCCCAACAGATCAGCGTTCCCACGCTTCCCTTTTGGGTCGTAACCGATTTAAATCCGAGATCACCAGGGGTAAAATAGAATTTTTCATAAAAGTGGGGGTCGTCGGGGATATGCATTTTTCGGTAAAGGCCGGCTTGGGTGCCATCTGAATCTATAATGTAGGCGCTGTTGTGGTAAATTCCTGGCATTCTTTTTTCGAAGAATGGTACGATGATAACAATTCCTAGTTCGGATGCCAATTGACTAAAGGCCGTGAAGGAGATATCACCCAAGGGTTCGGCCATTGAAAAGTTAGCAACATCCTCACTCTGACAAAAATAATGGCCACTATACAATTCAGGAAGGCAGACTACCTCCGCACCTTTATGTGCCGCATCACGAATCCACTGCAAACATTTTTTTCGGTTTTCTTCCGCTGAATTGTCGAGGTTGAGTTGTATTACTGCAACCTGGTAGTTTTTTTTCATCATGGCCAAAAGGAGACTTTTGTTGTTGGCCAAAGATATCAAATTATAGTTTTTGCGAAGGAATTCTATCCTAAATCAGAAGGAGCAGGCAAATGATTCATGAATGGAATGCCCTTGTCATACACCATAAGGGCTATTTTATAAGTATTCAAGCAAGTTTTGATGCATTGATAGGGCCGCCCTTTTATTCTTTTGTAATAATCAAGGTTGCCTTGGAACCTGCTGAAAGCAGCCACCTATTAGAATATATCAGATTTCCCTGATCATCATACACATCGACTTGGGCCGTGTTTGGACTCGAGGAACCTTCGTTCAGGGCTTCAAAATCCAATCGGTTGAATCCCTTTTCCAGATCTAAGTTTATGCCTTTAAAAGTACCTGTCAGCAACACATTGGGATCTACCACTTTGTCATTTAGGTATATTTTTACACGATCGCCATCAACATATTCATGGTCACGACAAACGATGCCCACAAATTTGCCATTGTTCTTGATATCACCCATATACATGTCCCCAAAACGCTGAGAGGTGCCACCTTCTTTTTCGGGATTGCCGATTTTCGGGTCAATTTTCATGCCGTATCCCGCCTGTACCAATTCTCGGTCAGGTAACATTTTTACGGGATTTTTAATTAAGGAATCCTTTAGGCTGATTTCGGGATTTTTGTCAATTACCGAGGGAATACGCAATGAAGTGCCTTTATTGTTGGCACCGCTTGGATCTAATTTGTTCCCCGTTTCGATTTTTAATGGTTTTTGGGTAGGTATATCGGTCTGTCCATATCCAATACAGGATAGGAGTAAACAAGTGCAGGTTACTACTCCGTAAATTTTGGCCATTTTATTTCTTAAAATGTGGATAAAGATAGCAATTACCCTGCCATAGGGACTTAAAGGACCGTTAAAATCGATAATCAGCCATCAAATTAATAAAGAACCGAAGTAGATGAGGTACAATTTTTTGACTTTAAGAAAGTATTATTTCCAAGTGCGTCTGAGAAATTCAATAAAATTCAGATGCATGATGCGTTCGATATCAATAGGTGAATAGCCTTTTTTTCCTAAAAGTTCGGGAACCTTTTGAAGATCGGCAATCGTATCAAGGTCTCGAGGTGATTGTTCAGTGCCGAACCCCCCATCGAGATCTGTCCCGATGCCAACATGATGGCAATTTCCCGCCAATTGACAAATATGGTCTATGTTGTCGATCATTTGTTCGAAGGATACGTTCATGCTTTCCGGGGTTGATTTTCCGCGTTCCCAATTCGGAACCATCATCCAGGTATCCAATACCACTCCGATGGTGCCTTTCCTGTTTATTATTTCAATAATCTGCTCATCTGAAAATTGTCGATTGTGGTCGACCAAGGCCCTACAATTATTATGACTGGCCCAAAGGGGTCCATGATACACTTCCAAGGCCTCCCAGAAACTTTGATCACACATATGGGTTGTGTCTAGTATAATTCCCAACCGCTCAATTTCCCGCAATAATTCCCGGCCTTTTTGACCTATTCCCCCTATTGAATTTGTGCCAAAAGCATAGGTTCCAGGCCCATAATGGGCAGGACCAATAGCACGTAGACCGGCCTCATACGATTTGTGCAGATAGTCGAGGTTGATAATCGAGTCGGCACCTTCAAGGCTTAAAATATAACCTATTGGCTTTTTTCCCTTCGCCGTTTCCCAAAGTTTCAGATGTGCATTGAGTTCTTGCGTGTTGCGTATCTGAACAAGTTCCCCTAGTTCTTCCATCGCCTTATACCAGGCCAATTGACCCTGTGTCTGAGCCCAGGCTTGGTGTGGAGAGTGCCAACCGGGAAGTGGATTGTTTTTTTTGACAAAGCGTGCGATTTGAGTAGCGTTACATAGGCCTATATTGCCTTTGCGCATTGCATCAAAGGAAACCGTATTCTTGCCACGATCGGGTTTGTCGGTCATGCCAAGTTCACTCTTACGGATTTCGTCAACCGTCCAGGTGAGATCTCGATTCCATTCCATAGCGTTCATGGCGAGATCCAAATGGGCATCAAAAATGAACATAGGCTAAAGATTTATTATTTGATTTCGTGCCGCCACCTTCCAGGAAGCGATTATTTTGTGATCTTTTACAACTTGTAATTCATCATATTTGGCAACTGTAGGACATATATGTATTGGAATTGCATAAAGTACGTCCCCGATATCAAAGGTCTCGGTATGTTCACATTCCAATACCAAGTGTTCCTCGCTTTGACCAATTTGAATACTATTTTCGATATTCAAAAATTGTACGCGTGGAAATGGCATCTCTGGGGCGATCGATTTATGTCCTAAATCAAGACAAAGTCTGTTTTTCCCGGGTTTGCTTATAATTCGTGTCATGAGTACTGCGGCTGTTTGAAATTTCATTTCTGGGAATAGTCCGCCGTAACCGGCATCCCAAAGTAAGGTAGTGCCTGGACTGGCCTCTACACCTTTTCGGATTGCATGAAACGGAAAAGTAGGTGAACCGCCAGCGACAATGTTCGGGACCACTATTCCTGCATCCGATAGGATATTTTTTAATTGCAGCACCGTTTCAAACGCCACGTCACATTCTTTTTTTCGAGCAGCGTAATCTTGATTTCTTAAATGCCCATCATAGACATGAATTCCTTTGGTGATGACCCATGGATCCGCCACCATTGCCTTATATAAGGCGACGGCATGAGAATTTGGGGGAATTCCTGTTCGATTCATACCATTGTTAATATCAATCCAAAGACCGATTTTTTTATGGTGGGTGGCTGCCTTTTTGATATAAACGGCCAATGCAGTAGGATGGTCGACAAGGGTCGAAAATTCTGAATTTGGATAGGACGCCATCAGCCTAAAGAATCTATCTAGATTTGCACCGACCGTTTGCATGGCCAAAAGGATATCCCGTGCCCCGCACATAGCCAATAATTCAGCTTCGGCAATGGTCGCACATTTGAATTTATGGATGCCCAAATCTTGCTGCATATTTATTATTTCAGCTGTTTTGTGCGTTTTTATATGCGGGCGAAGTAGGGCAGCCGCTTTCATAGAAACCATGGTACGAATGTTTTCATGAACTCCTTCCTGATGGATCAAGAGGGCAGGTGTGATGCTACTTTCGGTATTTAAAAGCTCATACCATTTTCGTTCGTTCATTTTGCTATAATTTAATAAAGTTCGAACATGGCCTCAACCTCCACAGTGATATTTCCTGGGAGCATCATACCGACCGCACTACGCACTCCAACCCCATTTTCGGAACCGAAAACAGCTGCCATTAGTTCACTAAAACCATTAATGACCAGTGGCTGTTGACCAAAATCAGGAGTAGAATTGACCATCCCCAAGGTTTTGACCAACCGTTTTATTTTATCAACACTTCCAAAATGGGTTTCAATCGTTGCTAGCATGGTAAGGCCTACCTGCCTTGCGACTAATTTGGCCTGATCAAGATCTAGATCATCGCCTGCCCGGCCGGTCATTAAAGTACCATCATTTTGCATGGGTCCCTGCCCTGAGACATACAGAAATTTATCAACCACTAAAATGGGTTTGTACAAGCCTGCCGGAGGAGGGGCTGGGGGTAATATTAAACCTAATTGTTCGATTCTTTCAGAAGGTGTTTGCATAGATCATTCATTAAATTAGTGTATTCAAAACTAAAACGCCAATAAGGCCCATTACCCCGACAGTCGTTTCCATGACAGTCCAGCTTCGCAAGGTGTCTTTGATAGAGAGATTAAAATATTCCTTAAATAGCCAAAACCCGCCATCATTTACATGTGAGAGCATCAGGCTTCCCGAGCCAATGGCCAGCACCATCAATTCGGGACTAATATCGGTATTCGCCAATAAGGGCAATGCGATTCCGGCGGCAGTCAATCCGGCCACGGTTGCCGAACCTACACAGATGCGAATTACCGTGGCGATACCCCATGCCAAAAGCAAGGGTGAAAGCGTTGAGCCTTTTAGCATTTCGCCAATATACTCGCTAACCCCACTATCTACAAGTACCTGTTTTAGACCACCTGCCCCTGCTATAATTAGAAGAACCATGGTTATTCCTGATACGGCCGACGCTACCGAAGTCATAACCTCCTTCATGTTTCTGCCACGCCCCAGACCTAATGTATAAATAGCCAGCAAAACCGATAAAAGCATTGCAATAATAGGATCACCAATGATGTCGGCCATTTTTCTGATCACATGATCTTCCGGCAATATCAAATCGATGATGGCTGCCGTACCGATTAATAGTACCGGAAGTAGCGCCGATAGGATGCTTGTAAATGTGCTTGGCATTTCGGCATCGGTCAGTACTTTGGGATTCAAGAATTCTTTAATCGGTGTGGCATGAATGTTTTTAAGCGTTCTAGAGAATAGAGGGCCTGCCACGACGATTGCTGGGATTGCGATAATAATACCGTATAATAGGGTTTTTCCAATATTGGCGTTGAACATGACGGCGATACCGGTCGGGGCTGGGTGAGGAGGAAGATATCCGTGAGTCACTGAAAGCGATGCCAGCATTGGGAGACCTACATACAACAAGGGCAGTCCTGTGCTTGCCGCCATGGTAAAAACAAGTGGAATCAAGATAACAAAGCCCACCGTATAGAACATCGGAATGCCTACAATAAAGCCAGTAAGTACCAAGGCCCATTGAATATTCTTTCTTCCGAAATTTTCTACCAATTTACTTGTAATCCGTTGGGCCGCACCGCTATCGGCCACTAATTTTCCCAACATGGAGCCCAACCCTAGAATAAGAATAAGATATCCCAAAGTGTTGCCGATGCCATTTTGTATCGACTGTGTAACGGCAATAAAGTTCATTCCTTCTGCAACACCTACAAATAAAGAAACGATGACAAAGGCAAGGAAAGCGTTTAGTTTTAGACCTGCAATAAGTAAGAACAATAAAAGAATTCCAAAGACGACAACGATTAAAGGCATGAACGGTTTTTTTACATCGATCAGTTAAATATACCATATTTGGATAATAAATTGGTAAATCAATTTTTATCTTGTAGGCAAAAGGGTGAACTATGAAAAAAAGGGAATTTTTATTAAAAATTGGCCAGGCGGCCTTAGCAGCCCCGTTGGTGTCTTTCAATTCGCAGGCAGGAGACCCCATCAATTTGTGCGGATATGATTTTGTTGACGAGGCCGAATTTTGGGAACGAATACGAAAGGATTATGCCCTTAAACCAGCCTATATAAATTTGGAAAATGGGTATTATAATATTATTCCCAAGCCCACCTTGCAAAAATTCATGGCGCATGTAAATCGGGTAAATTATGAAGGTGCATATTATATGCGAACCGAGCAATGGGACAATAAAAAACGGGTAGGAGCCCGTCTCGCAAAAATGGTAGGGTGCTCAAATGAAGAACTTATTCTTACACGGAATGCGACCGAATCGTTAGATATGATTATCACTGGATATCCTTGGCAAAAAGGGGACGAGGCTATCATGGCCGAACAGGATTACGGATCCATGCTTGATCAATTTGATTTGGCCGCAAGGCGTTTTGGTATTGTAAATCGCAAAATATCGGTTCCCAATCATCCTACATCCGATGAAGAAATCGTCGCACTTTATGAAGGCATGATTACCCCAAAGACAAAATTGATCATGGTATGTCATATGATCAATATTACTGGTCAAATACTCCCAATACGCAAAATTTGTGATATGGCACATGCACATGGCGTGGATGTCATGGTAGATGGAGCACATTGCATCGGTCATTTCAATGTAAACATTGAAGACTTGCAATGTGATTATTATGCCTCTAGCCTCCACAAATGGTTGAGTACCCCACTTGGTGTAGGGCTATTGTATGTTCGTAAAGAGAAGATTTCGAATATCTGGCCATTACTGGCCGATTCGATTAAAGAGCCCGAGAACATCTTTAGGCTAAATCACACGGGGACCCACCCTGTTCATACCGATTTGACCATTCACGATGCAATCGATTATCTTGAAATGATCGGCATAGAGCGGAAGGAAAATAGGATGCGATTTCTGCAACGCTATTGGAGCGGTCAATTGCGGGGTGTCAAAAACATTGTGGTGAATACACCGAAAGAAGAACACCGTAGTTGTGGGATTGCCAATGTCGGGATTGCCCATATGAAACCTGCCGACCTTGCCAATACCTTACTTGAAGAATTCCAGGTATTTACAGTGGCCATTGATTCTGCAAACGTACAGGGATGTCGCATAACCCCCAATGTCTATACTACCACCAAGGAGCTCGATCATTTTGTAAATGCCATGAAAGTTATGGCGGGACGCGTTTAGCTAAAAAGAGAACTACCTCAAACGGTATTCTGTGTAATTTAACTCCTTTTTAATTTCATAGGTCTCGCTTGATGCCGAATTTTATTCGGGCTTCCGGATGATTGCTTAAAGTTGGATTTTCATGTCCGCGCGGCGCGTTAAGTGCCAATTTCCTCTAATCTACCATAGACCTTCTCATAAACTAACTCGTATTTCAGGTTCAATATGGTTGTTCAAAAATTCATAAAAACACGCATTGGTTCATACAGGTCGTAAAGGTTTGGTAAAAGTGGCTATCGTATTAAGATTTTGATTGAATTCTAAGCTTAATTAGTAGTGCGACCACATTTATATTAGTTTAAAAAACTGACAATTATCATAGTTCAAATATCGCATCTATTTTAATTTCAAGTAATCAAACTTTTTATCATGCAAATAAAGAAAAATCCAAAGGTCGATTTTGAGAAGGATTCGAAGCTTTATTTTGTAATTGGCCTCACTTTCGTATTATTTGTTACGTGGAGGGCATTGGAGTATAAGACCTATCCAACTGACAATTATCTAGTCGAGCAATTGAACGTTGCTGATGACATGGCAGAGGATGTGCCGATAACAGAAGCTTTAAAAACGCCTCCTCCTCCAGCTCCACCTGCTGCACCAGAGGTTATTGAAATTGTCGAGGATACGAAGGAAATTGAGGAAACCATCATCGAGAGTACCGAAACAAGTCAAGACGCTGTGATTGCGGCTCCGATTGCTGTCGATGACGTAAATGTCGAAGATGTCGAGGAAGAAATCTCAGTGCCTTTTGCCGTTATCGAAAATGTACCGGTGTATCCGGGCTGCGAAAACGCCAAGAATAATGACGAAAGCAAGGCTTGTTTTCAGAAAATGATACAAGAACATGTCATGAAGAACTTTAGGTATCCACAAATAGCACTCGAATTAAACATTCAAGGAAAGGTTTTTGTCCAGTTTGTTATTAATGAAAAAGGATATATCACTGGTATAAGAACTCGTGGACCAGATAATAAGTTAGAAGAAGAGGCAGCGCGCATTATTGCCCTTCTTCCACAAATGAAACCAGGAATGCAAAGGGGTCGGGCTGTTAAAGTGCCCTATAGTATTCCGGTTAATTTTCGATTGGAATAAAGAATCGACTATTTCTTGGTTTTATGATAATTGACCAATGGCTGTGGACCTTCAAGAAGCTCGCGAACTACTTGTAAAGTCCCATCTTCTTTTGTCGAAATTTGCCACTTTATCAAAGAAATTTTTCCATGTTCAATTTCGACGCCGGTGATGCTTCGCGGATGCACGCAACTACCGTCATTAAATAAAGGAATGTCCCCAGGCTCAGGAAAGCGTGGCCGGTGCGTATGCCCTACTACGGTCACCAAAAGATTGTTTTGAAGGATCCATTTTTTTATACGACGTTCAATTTTGATCAATTCCTTATAATTTTTAGCCGGACTAGTAGGATCGGCTATGCCCCAAACTTGCAAGGGTTTCCAAAGTACCCGAACTAAAAAACGACTCCATCGCCAAAAGGTGTAGTTCCACCAGTCGGCCTGATGCCCATGGGTCAAAAAAACTTCCTGTTGTGTGTCATTGTGTTTCAGTATCACGCCTTCATGATAGGTTATTCCCTCAAATAATTCTTTGTCTTTACCGTCAATAGGCTCGAAATAACTCGAAAGATTTTCCTTTACATAAGAAGGATCTTTATAGACCATATCGTGGTTGCCCCAAAGCATATACAACCTTCTTTCAAGATGGTACGACCGTAAAAGGGCATATACATTCTTATGGGCCTCAAAAATTGATTCGAAATGAAGGTTTTCCCAAAGTTCGTCGCCATCGCCAATTTCAAAATAGCTAAAGCCTTCGTTAAAATAATATTTTAACGCATGAAAGTATATGTTCTGATTGTTGGCAAAGTCGTCGGCAAAACTGTTATCCCCTCTATGGCAATCACTGAATAAAATGATTTTTGAGCCATCGTCAAAAGGAATCACTTTTGCATTTTTATATGCCCTTGTCAGCCTGAAGTTCGAAGACATGCCTAAATTTTCTATAAATATCAATAAAAAATGTATACTAGGCTAGAACGGAGTGATCCAAAACCAAACGGGATGATAGCATCCACGAGCAGCATGGAAATAGATATGATTGTGTTTTAATTTTGCAAATGGTAGTTCTGAAACTAAATCGGTTTCCTTTTTTGTGAACACCAAACAATATTCGGAGTTCTAAGCAATCTAGTAAACGGAAGCCATATCGTTTTCCTTGGTCATTTTTAGCTTATCTATGATAAAGTTGCCAATTTTCCTGCCTTGATCAAGGCCTACCTCAATGGCCATACGGTAGTGAATTCCACCGTACATGCGACTGATGGCAGCCTCTGAAGAGGCATTATTAAAAGAAGTAAAACTTCGAATAGGAAGACCATAAGCAACTTCGGTATCATCGTCAAAAGAAAAATTATCACCGAAGATACTGGTCAAAGCGATGGCGGCGGCCCCTGAGACTACCGAATGTCCACTTGTATATTCAGGAAAGGGAGGGGTTTGAAGCACTGGTTTCCAGTCTTCATCAATATGCTGGTTTATAAGGGTTTCAGGACGTATTAGATTACTGCGATACTTTTCGTCCCAACAGCTGATAAAGGCATCGGCAATGGCAATCGATGTTTTGGTATAGGCGTATAATGTTTTATCAAAATCGCTATCGGTTTGTTTCGCGGCAATTTTGGCAATCCCAATCCAATGGGCGCCAGGGCTTATTTTCTTGGTGGCGAACATTAGATGTCCGCGTGTTACCGAAACGTATGGATTACAATCCCAAAATTGAGCTATTTTAATTTCATCTGATTGGTCCCCGTCGCGTTCGATTTTCTTACCAACATCATAAACTTCCTTTAATTCCTTGTAAAAAGCCGAATTTTTTTCCATTGAAAACGGGTAGGGCGGGGCGGGTATAAATTGGTTTGCCGAATCGATAGCAAATGTTCGAATTTCGTTCCAGTGAGGTTCGATACCATCCATATAGGCTGGTGGGGTCGGCTGCCAACGAGTGGGGTCATCGGTATCGACGGTAAATTTGGGCATGGTCCTGGTCTGGTTGTAGTTGTCTTTCTTCATCCATTCCCCGATTTCATCGGCTACTTTTAATCCGTAATCCTTTGAGGCTGTAAAAACATCCGGATTGGTATTCCCCCATTTTTGGTAGAGACTGTCGCGGAACGCCTCAATGTTTTTTTCTGAAAAAATCAATCTTTTACTAAGCTCCATATGTGCTACCATTGCAGCGACATCATAATTTATTTGCTTTCCGACTTCTGGTTTTGTTATGCCTTTAAAATCTTTTAACTGCCCTGCCAAAGAAAGATATTTATCATCGCCCTGCACCATGATTTCATAGGCCGCAATATTCGGATAGGCAAAAATTCGGCTAGCCA
The DNA here is from genome assembly GCA_038316335.1 of Flavobacteriales bacterium. GTDB lineage: Bacteria > Bacteroidota > Bacteroidia > Flavobacteriales > Flavobacteriaceae > JALHST01. Next base: position 12,454 of record JBBQAM010000007.1, on the reverse strand, counting down.
CTGGCGGCGAGAAGATATCATGGATCATAATCTCGACTACCTTGTCAACTTCGGCATGCAAATCAGCTGGAGTTACAATTATGGGTTCTTCTTTCTTTTCCTTGGTACATGATAGAAAAAGTAGTACAGAAACTAGTATGCCAATTTTCTTAGTCATAACAATTGAAAATATTTAAGTATTCTTTATTAAATCTTTGATATTCTAAATGATTGAATAAGGAAGGGGAATGCAAAATTACAGTTTTTTCACCATTTATCAAGGTGTCGGCTAGTTTGAATTGCCTTATTTTTTTCTTAAAATTTTGATGTTTTTCCTAAAAAAGACTGGTTTTAGGGCACTAATGACATTTAAGGCCTGCCCAGATTTTGATTTTGGCAAATCACAATATTTTTAGATTCCGGTAATATTATCAAATAAACTAATATATTAGGGGAAATAATCAAACCAATTTAGAAAATGCTAGGTATTATCTCTTTTGTTGGCTTTACGCTTTTGGTAGCCGTCATCTCGTATTATGCAACAAGATCGACCGATGAAAAATCTTCCGATGGATACTTTTTAGGAGGAAGAAGCCTTACTGCCGGTGTTATCGCCGGATCATTATTATTGACCAATCTTTCCACAGAACAGATAGTGGGTCTGAACGGAAGTGCTTATACCGATGGCCTTTCGGTAATGGCCTGGGAAACCTTGGCGGCAATAGCCATGGTAATCACTGCTGTTTTCCTATTGCCAAGGTATCTAAAAGGAGGTTTGACTACGATACCCCAATTTTTATCGAAACGGTTCGATGTTACTACAAAGACCATTACATCCGGGCTCTTTCTTACGGGTTATGTGGTGGTTCTTTTGCCGGTAATTTTATATTCGGGATCGGTAGCCATCAGCGGCATGTTCAACGTTCCTGAATTATTAGGGGTTTCTAACGCGACCGCATTGGTTGTCTGTATTTGGGGGATTGGAATAATCGGCTCAATTTATGCGATTTTTGGCGGTTTGAAAGCCGTTGCGGTTTCGGATAGTATCAACGCAATAGGCCTAATAATCGGAGGTATCCTAATCCCGATCTTTGGCTTGATGGCAATCGGTGACGGAAGTGTATTCGGCGGACTCGACGTTTTGATGACTACTGAACCTGCGAGATTCGATTCGACCGGAAACCCGGGACAAGAGGTGCCCTTCGCAACGATATTTACTGGAATGATGCTAGTGCAGCTTTTCTATTGGGGTACGAACCAGCAAATAATACAAAGGGCCTTGGGGGCCAAAAATTTGGCCGAAGGTCAAAAAGGGTTGCTATTGGCCTCGTTTCTTAAAATTTTAGGCCCGTTGATTTTAGTACTCCCGGGCATGATAGCCTATCATTATTTTGAAGGAGGGTTGTCTAGTAGTGATCTGGCCTATCCGGAATTGGTGCGTGCGGTTTTACCAAAACCTTTTGTAGGCTTTTTTGCGGCCGTTCTTTTTGGAGCTATTTTGAGTTCGTTCAATAGTGTGCTTAATAGTTCGGTCACCTTGTTCGGTATCGACATCTACAAGCAGCATATCAATAAGGAGGCGGCCGAGAACAAAGTGGTCAAAATCGGGAAGATATTCGGGATTTGCCTGGCACTTGCTGCAATGTTCATAGCCCCTATGATAGCCAATGCAGGTAGTTTGTTCAATTATTTGCAAGAAATAAACGGTATTTATAGCATTCCGATTTTCACCATTATCGTGGTGGGCTATGTAACGAAAAGAGTACCGGCAATCGCTGCTAAAATAGGAATATTTTCAGGATCAATCTTATATATCATCAGTCAGTTTTGGTTGAAAAATGAATTCGTCGGGGCTGCCCTTGATGCGGCGAAAGCGAATGGAATAACCGATCCTGCTACCCTAAAATTAGTGGAGGCCGATGCATATCCCCACTACCTGCACGTAATGGCTATTTTATTTGTATCGAATATTGTTATCATGTTGGTTATTGGAAAAATATGGCCTCGAAAAGAAGCCTTTGAACTTGAATATACCCACCAGGTTTCAATTGAACCTTTTAAATATGTCAAGCAAGTTGGCATTTTGGTCGTGCTGATCGTAGTTGGCATCTACATTTATTTTGCGAAGTAAAAAAGATTTAGGGCCTGTCGGATATCGAAATAACGGCAGGTTTTATTGGTAAACGTTAACAACCCTGGCCGCTATACTAAGAAGCCAGGGTTGTTTTTATTAATATGGGGATGTTTTGTCGCCCTAGAGTTCAAGGACACCTTGAAATAATATCCTTATTAAATATACTGGTTTATTATATTCTCGAACAATTCCTGCTTGCCGCTTTGTAAAGACAACTCTCCATTTTCCTTCGCGATATCATACAGATCCTTGAAATTGAGTTTTCCATTTTCAAAATCCTTTCCTTTCCCTGAATCAAATGAACTATAACGCTTTTTTCGTAAAGCGTCATAAGGGGATGCCTCAATGATAGCAGCGGCCACCAATAAAGCCCTCGCAAAGGTATCGGCACCACCGATATGGGCATGAAATACGTCATCCATATCCGTAGAATTTCTTCTGATCTTGGCATCAAAATTAACGCCACCACCTTTTAATCCGCCTGCTTTCAAGAACACCAACATGGCCTCGGTCACTTCGGTAATATTATTGGGAAACTGGTCGGTATCCCACCCGTTTTGATAATCGCCACGATTGGCATCGATACTGCCCAACATGCCATGAGCCGCGGCAATTTCAAGTTCATGTTGCATCGTATGGCTTGCCAAGGTGGCATGGTTGACTTCAATGTTCAATTTAAAATCGTCTTGTAACCCATATTCATTCAAAAATCCGATTACGGTCGCGGCATCAAAATCATATTGGTGTTTCATCGGCTCCATTGGCTTGGGTTCTATAAAGAAATTACCTTTGAAACCTTGGCTTCTAGCATAATCCCTGGCCATGCCTAGAAAACGGCCCATATGGTCGAGCTCGCGTTTCATGTCGGTGTTCAAAAGCGACATATAGCCCTCACGACCTCCCCAAAACACATAATTTGCGCCGTTTAGGGCAATGGTGGCATCTAAGGCCAGTTTTATTTGACCACCGGCCCGTGCCAAAACATTAAAATCGGGATTGGTGGCAGCTCCATTCATATATCGTGGATTTGAAAAACAGTTGGCGGTGCCCCAAAGTAATTTAACGCCTGATTCTTTCTTTTTCACCTTAATGTAATCTACGATGGCGGCCAAACGTTTCTCGGATTCGGCGAATGATCCGGCTTCTTGAATTAGGTCAAAATCATGAAAACAGAAATAATCAAACCCCATTTTGGTAATGAATTCAAAAGCGGCGTCTGCCTTGGCCTTGGCCGCTTCGACGGCATCCTTAGGTTGATCCCATGGAAAATTCTGGGTACCGGGCCCAAATGGGTCGGCCCCTTGCCCACAGAAAGTATGCCAATACGCTATTGCGAACTTAAAATGTTCACGCATGGTTTTACCGGCTACTTTTTGATCCGGGTTATAATATTTAAATGCCAACGGATTATCCGAATCCTTTCCTTCGAATTGAATTTCACCGATTCCCTTAAAGTATTCTGTGTTTCCTAGCAGTGCCATTTTCAATAGTTTTTAAGTTTATGAGTTTATTTTGTTTTTAAAGGCCATTACTACCATTAAATAAGTTGGGATTTTGATTACGAGTTAATAACATACCACGCATATCATGAAGTCCGTTATTTATTTTTCAACATCGTTTCTAATTCTTTTTTCCAATTTTGATATGCATTTACGTATTCCGTTTTGTTTAGATCAGGTTTAAATCCCATGACATAATCATTCTCTAAAATCCGTTTTCCGAAGGCCTTAAAATCCCCCTTATGCAACTCGCAGGCTCTAGCAGCCCCAATGGCCCCTGTGGTATCATAAATTTCAATTTCCTGCCCGATCAAGGTAGTAATTGTTGTTGAAAAAATTACCGAGCGAAAGAGATTGTCATTGCCGGCACGGATTACCTTGGGTTTAATACCATCCGCAGCCATTATTTCCATGCCGTAGACAAAGGCAAAGGCGATACCTTCCAATGCTGCCCGACAAAGGTGTGCTTTGGTGTGAATATTCAGGTTGATATTTGCCATGTGCGTGCCCAAATTGACGTTCTTCAACATACGTTCCGCGCCATTCCCAAAAGGATGGATTGTAACACCGTCAGCTCCTATCCCGACCGCGGCAGCCAAGTCATTCATTTCTTCATACGACACTACGGCCAAGTTGTTCAAAAGCCATCGATATTGTATGCCCGCACCATTTATGCAAAGCAATTTACCGATTCGTGGATTTTCTGATCGGGTGTAATTAACATGTGCAAAATTATTTACCCTTGAACTTTCTGTAACTGAAAGATTGTCGGTCACGGCATACATAACCCCGGAGGTTCCACCCGTTGCGGCAACTTCGCCCGGGTTGAAAACATTTAAGGATAGGGCATTGTTTGGCTGATCACCAGCGCGGTACACTATAGGAATGCCTTCAGGAAGCCCAGATTCACCCGCTCCTTTTTTAGAGACGTTGCCTTGTTCGCCAAAAGTATTCACCAAGTTGGGAACCAGATCTTGATCGATTCCGTACTGGTCAAGTAGCCACGTAGCAGGTGCATTCTCTTTAAAATCCCACAAAATACCTTCGGAGAGCCCTGAAATGGTAGAATTGATTACACCACTTAATTTATAAGCAATAAAGTCGCCCGGCAACATAAATTTATGGATCTGCCTATAGATTTCAGGCTCATTATCCTTCACCCATTTTAATTTGGAAGCCGTAAAGTTCCCTGGTGAATTTAACAGGTGTGCATTGCATTTTTGACTCCCGATGGCGTAAAACGCTTTTTCGCCAATTTCTACAGCCCGACTATCACACCAAATAATTGAATCTCTAAGCGGGTTACCCTGCTTATCGACAATAACAAGTCCGTGCATTTGATAGGAAATACCGATGCCCGTAATCTCTTGTGGGTCTATTTTGCATTGTTGAATAAGTCGCTTGGTTGCGGTGCATACGTGTTTCCACCAATCGAGGGGGTCTTGTTCGGCCCAGCCATTTTCGAGGGCGATCATTCCCATTTCTACCTTGGGTTCAGTGACCACAGCGAGTTTCTTTCCTGTAGTAGATTCTACCAAAGCAGCCTTAATGGAAGAACTCCCGATGTCATATCCAATCGCGTACATGTTGTCTCTAAATAATTGTAGACGATGAAGATATTGTTTTACTTGCAATGGTACAAACAGTTTCTAGATATGTTTCTGAAATGTTCGTACTATGAAGGTGCCCACTATATTGTATTGAAACCGATTGTCTTCAAGGCACCTATTTATTGCTTGTTGACCTGCACTGTATAGGCCTTGTCATTGTTCGAAATAAACAAATAGTGCCCTTCCCCGATTTTTACTATTTTGCGTACACTTAGGTTTTTGGGAAGCGGTAGGTTTTCATACGATTTGAAGTTTCCATTGTTAAAATTTGACAGAACACCTCCAGGATTCGCATCGCTATTTCCCAATTCGGTAACATAGCCCATATAATTCCCGCCGAAGTATAAAACGGGACTCCCATCGTCCTTATCTAAATAGAACGCTTCAATACTACTCATTTGGGCCTCTTTTGGTAATGGATTTGCCGTGAATCCTTTTTCCGAGTTTAGAAAAATCATAGAGCGCAATTCATCCACTTGTTTTGTTTCCAAAACACTATCCGGTTTTTTCCCGGTCAGGTCTTCCAATGACTTTATTTTTGAAAAATCAGAATAACTCAAGAATTTCTTTTGTAGCATGGGCAATTGGCGCATAAGATTGTCCTTGGATGCGAAAGGAACTTGTTGGCCATGAAAATCATAGAATATCAGGGGATCCAATTGTTGGTTATTATCGAAATCGGCTAGATATAATTTTACGGGATGTTCTGGAGATGCTTTCCATTTCATATTCAGACCTGCGTTCCCGGCAATTATGTCGTCATATCCGTTCCCATCGAGATCGCTTACCCAAAGGGTATTCCACATACCGGAAGTATTTGCCAAACCAAATTCCTTGGTTTGGTTGCTGAATTTAGAATTCCCATTATTTATCAAAATGGTAATGGGCATCCAATCCCCTGCCATGATAAGATCTAACTTTCCATCATTGTTAATATCGGTCCACTTGCTATCTGTAATCATACCGAAGCGCGTTTTTTGCACTATCTCAAAGCTGCTTTTTCCGGTATTTCTTAAGATTAGGCTATATGGTGAAAGGCCGTAGGCCCCTGGGATCGAACGACTGCCTAGAAAGAGGTCGTCAAAGCCGTCTCCGTCAAAATCGGCTGCGGCTACGGATCCGCCATTAAATTTTGGCAATACAGAGATGAATGGCTCGAAATTGCCCTTGCCGTCGTTTATATAGATACGATCTTCCAGATAATGATCGCCTTCTATTTGATCATTTCCTCCCCGGGTTACATATATATCAAGATCCCCGTCATTTTCGAGATCAAATGCAGCCGCATCTACATCTTCATAATTGCTATCATTGTCGAAGGCTTTTTCGTTTTTTACGCTAAATGTCCCATCTTTTTGCTGCAAAAAAAGGACAGGGGCCTCTAAACCGGGACCGCCGATAAAGATATCCTGTAAGCCATCGGAGTTGAAATCGGCATTGACTACAGCAGGACCTTCAATAGACAATTTTTCGGGCATCAAGGGTTCCCGTTCATAATCAAGATAGGTGTTTTCAATATGGATGTATGGAAACCCGGTCAGCGTATATTTTGAAGGCCTAATTGTTCCTGATAGAAACGTCTTTGTACTATCCCTATTTATTGAATTATACTGGTTTACAGCTAGCTTGTTGATAGCTTGTATTTTGCCATCGGGCCAGACGATTTTTGCCGAGTCGATACGGGCAAGGTTTCCAATGCCAAAATGCAGTTTTCTGGTAGAGGAAGATTCAAATCCTCGCGTAGTAATCAGTTCTTTGTAGAATTCTTTTCCATTGCAATAAATCATTACTTTAGAACCGGTAGTTATTGGGTACGCACTTGTACCTTTAAGACTTAGGCCAATCCAATTGTTAAGTCCTTCTGGGTTGCTTTTATTTTCGAGGAGGGTTGCTTTTTCGTCAATATTATTAATTACAAGATCCATATCCCCATCATTGTCCAAATCTGCGGTTGCCGAACCGTTTGAATAGGAGGGCTCCAGACCCGATTTATCAGAGAGATCTTCAAAACTTAGATCTCCTTTATTTCTGAAGAGCCTATTGGTAATTTTTAATGAAGGCATTGACGCGATAAGTCTCCTTTCAATTTCCTCTGATTTGGATTTATCGTACGAACTAAAATCGGTAGTGCTAAGAAAATTGATATAATCCAAGTCATTGGGGCGTTTGAATATACCATTGGTAATATAAATATCCTTCAGTCCGTCATTATCAAAATCTTCCATAAGAACTGACCAGCTCCAGTCTGTGGCATGGGTTTCGGTCATTAAGGCAACATCTGAAAATGAGGAATTTTCACGATTTAATTGAAAATTGTTCCTCGAATACTGCCTTTCGAAGCCAAAATTATCCTTGATAAAGCTCACCTTGTCAGAATCTTCGCCTCCTGATTTCAAAAAGGTTTCTGCGTCGAAAGGCATCATATCTAAAGTGAATATGTCAGATTTGCCATCATTGTTCATATCGGCGATATCTACTCCCATGGTAAATCGGCTCATATGGTTCAAATAATCGGCACTTACCTCTTTGAACGTTTTATCGCCTTGGTTGAGATATAGATAGTCATTTTCATGAAAGTCATTGCCAACATAGATATCTGTCCATCCATCTTGGTTGATGTCCGCGGCGATTAATGCAAGACCATAGCCTAAGGGACTACTATATATACCTGCTTTTTGTGTAACATCTTCGAACGATAAAGTTCCTGTTTCCAACTTATTTTCATAAAACCGATCCCCGGCGATCGAGTCCTTTTCATTTCTTCTAATAGCATTGCCATAACTTCTGGTACTGTGCACCGAATGATTCATTAAGTACATATCGACATCGCCATCCTTGTCGTAATCGAAAAATGTTGCTTGGGTCGATAGCCCTGAGAAGTCCAAACCTGTTTTTTTCGAGGCTTCGGTAAAGGTCTCATCCCCGTTATTCAGATAAAGTAGATTATGTGAATTTAGACTTTTATATTTCCCCACTTTTGATACATACATATCGAGGTACCCATCGTTGTTCACATCTTCCATGGTTACCCCGGTAGACCAGGTAGAATCGATTTGTAGCTTGGCCGATTCGGTAATGTCCCTAAATTTTAAATTCCCAAGATTTAAGTAAAGTCTGTCAGGGGTTTGGTTTGCCGTAAAATAGATATCGTCAAGACCATCGTTGTTGATATCTCCGATAGCTACGCCACCACCATTATAATAATAGAGGTATTCAATGATGTTGAGGTCATTTTTTTCAGTAAGAATATTCGAAAAGTTTAGACCACTTGAATCAGCGGGAATGTTCTTAAATGCTATGGCAGCTTCGGGGACTGGCTTACTATCCTCTTTGCATCCCAAGAAAAACGTTACTATAATTAAGAGTGCATATAAAATACGTTGCATACAGGTAGTTAGTAGTTAAATATCAACAAGGAATCATTATTTCTGGCGGCCAGTAATTGATGGTTCGCAATTTTAAGATCGCGTAATTCACCATCGACGTAGAATCCGCTACCATCAGGATGGTACTTAAAATTTTGGCCTCCTAAATTTTCCAAATAGAGTCCAAAAGATGCATCATAGCGACCCACTTCAGGTTTTGTGCCGTAGAGATTGCCTCCCAATAGGATGTCCAAATCGCCGTCCTGATCAAAGTCATGGGTCTCAATAGCATATATTGGCGAGAATTGTGCCTCTTTCGGCAGTTTTATAATCTTGAAATTGAAATTTCCTTCATTGATCAAAATTACCGATGATAATATATTGGCTTCCAAGGTTAGGGCGCCAGACAATTCTTCCGGAGTAAAAATATCAGTAATAGACGCATCCTTAAAACTATCGTAATCTGGGAATTTCCTTTTAAGGTCTTTGAGTTGTTCTATTAGATTGTGTCTTAAATTATAGGGATATTGTTTGCCATTCTCGGCTGTGAATGTCATTATCGGGTCCTTAAAACCATTTTGATCAAAATCTTTTACATAGAGATGTATCGGTCTCTCAGGACTTGCCTTAAATCTTGAATTCTCGCCATGATTGCCCAAAACAAAATCAACATCTCCATCATTGTCTAGATCGACTGGGTGGGCAACATTCCACCATCCTTTTAAATTCGATACTGGGTTATCGTCTATGCGCACGAAAACCCCTTTTTGATTTTCAAATAGTGCGATGCCCATGAATTCCCCGACAACGATTAAATCTTTAAAACCATCTTTGTTGAGGTCTACGAATTGCGCGTCGGTAATCATGCCGAGATTTTTCAAGCCTGGGGCCGCCTTTTCCGTAATATCCGTAAAATTGCCTTGGCCATCGTTCTCTAGAATAAAACCTGATCCCGGAACACCATATTGACTGGGAATACTGCGTTCCCCAACAAACAGATCGAGGTCGCCATCTTGGTCGATATCATCCGAAATTATGGTTGAGGTACTATTGATGCTGGTTGTCGAGGGCAATTGATCTTGCCACAAGGTAAATTTCCCAAGGCCGTCATTACGATATAGTCGATCTTTTAAATAGCTTGAAAACTGTGAGAATTCTACACCACCACTGCAGACATAAAGATCGAGGTCCCCGTCATTATCGGCATCAAAAAATAAACTGGCGGTATCTTCAGAACCGCTACTTTTTTCAAGATCCGGGCTATCCTTCCTTACATACCCAGTTTTCTTACCTATGAAAAGAGCAGGTGCACTGCCTTTCGCCCCACCTATAAAAAAATCATCGACACCATCTTTGTTTACATCGCCCACCGATATTTTTGGCCCTTGTGTACTTAACATGTGGGGTAACAATCGATCACGATCGAAATCGACAAAGCGGTTTTCCACATGTTGGTAATTGATTTTTAAATCGCTTTTGTGAAATATATTACTGACCGCGGCTATGGCATTTTTGTCTATGGTATGTGCGTCATTTTCGTCAATGGTCAAAATTTGATCTACTTTCACATGTGATAGATTCGACACTTTGCCCAAGGGCCAGGTTATTTTCACGTCAACAGAATCATCCTTGGCCAATCCGAAGTTGGGGCGGAGATCCATACTTGATTGAAATCCGCGTATCGGTTGTTCTTCCAAATATTGATTTTCTTCTGGAGACATTACCTCAATTTTGGCGCCAATTGCGTTGGTATTCTTCCCAAGCCCTTTCAGAATAACTTTGAGAAAATGGTTCCCGGTTATTTTTTCCGAATTGTTCTTATATACAAAAGCGGGCATATTCACATTGTTAACCACCAGATCTAAATCGCCATCATTATCTAGATCTCCATACGCGGAGCCATTAGAAAAACTGGGGGTATTTAGGCCAGAGCTCCAATACCGCTCAAATTTCAAAGTGCCCAGATTTTTATAGGCATGATTTTTCACCATATTTGAAGGAATGATATCAATTAGTTTGTCGTAATCGACCATACTATCCTTAATAATCGATTTCATTACTGCTTCATTAGAAATATACTGAAGGTAATCCTGATTCGTCAGATCTCGGTAGATGCCATTTGCGATAAAAAGATCTTTGAGACCATCGTTGTCCATATCAAAAAATAGGGCTCCCCAGCTCCAATCGGAGGCTTCAACTCCGCTGAATCTACCAATTTCGCTGAAAGTAGAATTACCATTGTTCAATTGCAGCATATTCCTCGTAAACTGATGATAATACCCATTTTTAAGGTTGTTTTGATATTTGTTCCAATCCTCGAAGGTGGTCACCGTTTTTAGGCGGTCGTATTCAGACGGGAGCATCTCAGTAACAAAAAGGTCATTTTCACCATCATTATTGATATCCGCTACATCGGCTCCCATAGAAGCACCACTAATCGATTTAATTTCATCGGTAAGGACTTCCTTAAACGTACCGTCTTTTTGATTGATATATAGGTAGTCTCTTTCAAAAAAATCATTTGAAACATAGATGTCCTCCCAGTTATCATCATTGAGGTCACCTACGGTTACCCCCAATCCAAAGCCTATTACGCTGCCATAAATTCCTGCCTTTTCTGAGACATCGACAAACACACCATTTTCATTTTTCAATAGTTTGTCCCCACCTAGGACATCCCGTTCAAAACGTTCATTACGTTGTAGGTTAAAACTTCCTATCGAGCGATATGAATTGTTTAAAAGGTATACGTCAAGATCACCATCCTTGTCATAATCGAAAAAAGAGGCGTGGGTTGAAAAGCCTTGGTCATCGAGGCCGTATTGGTGCGCTGATTCGGTAAATGTAAGATCACCATTATTGATGAAAAGCTCATTTTGCTTGTTATCGCCAGCAATATCTCCCGAATTACAGACGTAGATATCCAACAACCCGTCTGCATTGATATCTACCATGGTAACACCGGTCGACCATGCCTTTTCACCTCCGACCTTCGCACTTTCGGTTATATCCTCAAAGTTAAAACCGCCTTTGTTTAGATATAATTTGTTGTGGTTAAGGTTGGCGGTCATATAAACATCCACCAAACCATCATTGTTAATATCGCCGATGGCAACTCCACCGCCATTGTAATAGTTGCGGTATTTATATACGTTGAATTTTTGGTTTGAGTTAAGATCATTGATGAAATTAATACCTGTTTCGGTACTATCCATTAATTGAAAAAGCGTTTGGGACTCGACTGACTTGTTTTCATATTTGGCACAGGAGACCAAGAGGGTAGCCAATATTATAAATAGTATACAATTCTTGTTGTGCATTGTAAATTTCATTCGAATTTTTCAGGGTATTTCAACTTCAGGTCTTCGATCCTAACTGCTACGTCCTTGTTGTTTTTCGCATACGCGGTTATCTGTCGATTTCCATCGACCTTCACAAATATTTCAGTATCTGATTTTTCTTGCTTAAGGGGAATAAATGGGTTGCCATGAAACCATTTCATCAAGGTGTCCTTCACTACGGGCAATAATTTTTGGGCTTCATAGTCCTTATTCCAAAGCGACCACGCCCTGTATGTGAATTCCAAATCCATACCAACCATCGTATCATTTTTGTCAAAGTTCCCATAAAAAAGCATAATGATTGCCGTAAGGTTCCCATCATCCTGTTTAGACGACAGCAAATACTGAACAGAACGATTGTTAGGGCCTTGTGAAACCAATTTTTTTTTATTTAACTCGCCGCATCGGTCAAAAAAGGATTTTTTGGTATCGCCAAAAGACATTCCGAACAGCAAACTATCTTGCTGTAAACCCTTTTGTGCTTCCAGATTGACTAACTTCGTATACTCTGACTGACATGAAAATA
>JBBQAM010000015.1:0-75173 GCA_038316335.1 Flavobacteriales bacterium | reverse complement strand
GAAATAAGCAGCAGTTTTATTCAGTTTCATTTTTGTTTAAAAGGGCACGCCAAATTTATCTTTAATGACGGCGGGTATGCCTTGGAAGTTTCGGAGGAGAACACGTTATTATTGTATAATACGCAACTAGATCTCCCCTTAAACTTAGAACTAGGCCCTAACTCCTGGCTGGTCTCGATAATTATGACCATTCGTAAATTCCATTCCCTTTTCTCCAGGGAAGCTGACTATATTCCGTTTCTAAGTGCTGAAAACAAGGAAAAAAAATATTACTCGCAAGAACGTGTTTCCCCTGCGATTGCGGTAATTTTAAGTCAAATAATGAATTATAATTTGCATCCCTCAATAAAGGAACTTTATATCAAAGGCAAGGCCTATGAACTTATTTCGCTGTATTTCAATAAGGGGGTCGACACTGATTTGGAACAATGTCCTTTTTTAGTCGATGAGGACAATGTGAAACGCATACGTAAAGCGAAGGAAATAATAATTTCTCGAATGACCGAGCCACCTTCTTTGCAGGCCTTGTCGGAAGAAATCGGGTTGAGTCTCAAAAAGCTCAAGGAGGGCTTCAAATATATATATGGGGATTCGGTCTATAGTTTTTTGTTCGATTATAAAATGGAATATGCCCGAAGATTATTAGAGACAGGCCAATATAATGTGAACGAGATTGGTTTAAAAATCGGATATAGTACCGCCAGCCATTTTATTGCAGGATTTAAGAAGAAATATGGCACCACTCCCAAAAAATATGTTATGTCAATAGCGATCTAATACATTTATTTGGGAATTCAAGGTAGAATCAAATGAAATAGCGATATTTAGCCCTTTAATAATTTATTTTGAATTCATAAGCTATGCGAACATATTGGAAATCTGTATCCATTACCTTAATAGCAATTATTTTTATAGCATGTAATGCAGCAAAAGTCGACCAAGATTTAGCCCTAACAAATAGACAGCCAGTAGGCAAGATCCCAGTCCCCTTGAAGATGAATACCGATTTGGTATTGGTTTTTACAAAGACCAATGGATATCGACATGCCTCAATTGAGAAAGGAGTGGCTACCTTGAAATCGTTAGGCCTCAAAAATAATTTCGTGATCAGCCATACCGAGGATTCCCTAGATTTTAATCCAAGGAATCTGAAGAAATATAAGGCAGTCGTATTTCTTAGCACCACGCAAGATGTACTTGGCGAAGCCCAGCAGGCGGCCTTCGAAGATTATATTAGGGCAGGGGGGAGTTTTATGGGAGTGCATGCAGCAGCCGATACTGAATATGATTGGCCTTGGTATGGAAAACTGGTAGGGGCATATTTTGAAAGCCATCCCGGTAACCCAAACGTACGTGAGGCCGTAATCGATGTGGTGGACAAACGGCATGGTGCTACCGACTTCTTATCGGATACTTGGACGAGGACCGATGAATGGTACAATTATAAGACCATCGCTCCGGACATCAAGGTGCTCATGAAATTGGACGAAACCACCTATGAAGGTGGTACCAATGGAAATAACCATCCAATCGCCTGGTATCATGAATTTGAGGGTGGCCGATCATTTTATACTGGGGGCGGGCATACGAAAGAATCGTATGATGAACCCGACTTTCAAAAACATTTGTTAGGAGGTATCCTTTATTGTTTGGGCCGTTAGAGAGGGCGTGCCACCATAATACCTGTATTTTTCTTTATTCCTTTTAGGTATTCGGCTAATGGCAATTTAGAAACCTCCACTTTCATCGAACCTGTCGAGGCATGTAATAAATGAATGCGACCATCGTTTTCCAAGGTCGCTATACCGGTATGGGTAATATCGAGGCCATCGATTGAAGTTGTAAGCGCAATGATATCTCCTGAATGAATCTTCTGTTCATTGGCGGCAATTAGTTCCTGGGGCAAAATACATAGGGCCTGGTTGTTGAGATATTTTTCCGAGGCCTGTATTTTTTGAAAATTGTCATTGTCTTTTAAGAATGGGTATAAATCACGATGTGTGCTCATGAAATTAATGTCCTTGGTAATTTCGATACCACCAATTTCGGCAGTGATGTTCTTAATCAGTCCTTTCTTTTCGTTATTGGCCATCCATTCCGAAAAATAATGTAGGCGTGAAGCATACCCATTTAACAGGCCGTCCTTATAGCGAACGGTTTGCAGCGTCTTGGTAAATTCGTCGAAGTCTGAAGTGCCGTCTTTTAACATCTGCCCTAGTGTCAGCACATTTTCAACGAACGTTGTGCAATCCAGACCATGTAAATTGATTACCAACGATTCGGTATCCCCCACCTCGAGCGTTTTCGCTACGTAAGGAGTGTCAATAAAAGTCTTTCCTACGGCAACGAGGGTCTTTCCTAAGTCGGCATCGAATAGTCCCTTGATAGCGACTATCTTGGTTTCAAGGGCCTTTTTATCCTGAGGCGAACAGGTGATTTGTTGCGCAAATAAAGCGAAATTGCCCAAAATCAAGAATAGTATGAAACAACTATTTTTCATCAACATCGAATTTGAATTCAAAAATACATATTTAATAGAAGTATTAACCTTCGGCTTTCTAATGTGGCTTCCTATGAACCCTCAATAACCGGGAATTCCAAAATCACCATACGCATTGGCGCGATAAATGACAGCCCTTTGCCGATCTTTTAATAAAAATTCCTCGGTGACATAGTCAAGGACCTCCTGGTCAGTTTCAGTATCCTCAATACGCATGCCTTCATTCTTATAAAACGGTCGGGTATCTAGCGCTTTTCCCTTTTCAAAAACCACCAGATGCATCGTAAAATTTTTGTCGTACTCTAAATTGTTTCTTGTCTTAAAGTAGTACCCGGTATACGCTTTGTCGCGGTATCTCAGAGGTCGCTGACCCAAAAACGATATCGAATCCCTTTCTGGAACAAAATCAGTAGATTCGAACAACATTGATTCGGCCAATGATTTCTCATTGCGGTAGGCGTAGGGAAACATTCCCAGCTTTCCAATTTTCTTTAATTTATTGAATAAAAGTGTCCTAGTGTTGATTTCGGCGGCCAGCGAATCAAACATCCCATTTGAAAAGGCCATATTTACGTTGGCTAATAAAGCTGCCAAGGTCGTACGTATTTTCTTGTCCTTCACAAGGAGCACGCGCTCAAAGAACTTTTGCACATCGTTCTCTTTGATGTACGGAAACAACAATACTATGTAATCTTCCAAAATCCCGACATTCAAGTTCAGGTTACTATACTGATTGCGTGCATTTTGGTGAAAATAAGGAAGTCCAAGCTGACGTTTAAGCTGTATTTTTGCATCGTTTAGGAGCTGGCTCTTATACTTCTTGTAGCTTTTGGCTTTTAGGAGTTCTTCGGATTTTAATTGCGCGAGCAACGAAAAAACGGGGGATTTGTACTCTTCTATTGTGCTGTAATTCAATAACTCTGGGTATAATTTTTTTGCCAAGGCAAGGCTGTCCATAAACGGAATAAAAATCGAATAGATCTCAAATTTATTGGCTACCAACGGAAGGTCTTTCGATAATAATGTTAATAAGAGTTTAGTGGCAGCTTCTGTTTTTTGACTTGAAACGGCTTGTAGAATCTTGGTCTGAGCTGCTGAATTTTCATATGAATTAGCGTAGAATTCCTTAAAAAAGGGCAGAATATCCGGGCCCTCCAGACGCCCCAAACTTAGTATTAAAAAATCTTGTATGTTTTTTTTGTCATTCGGAAAATCGAATTCCGAAATGTAATATTTTAATGAATCAATATTTTTTTCCTTGAAGTCAATAAAGCGAAATCCATCAATGACAATACTATCATTGGCCCGTAATGCACTAAAAAAGTCGGATGTCTTGTCGATAAGGATATCTTTCCCGATCAATGTATCGGACGGCTTAAAATTATTGAAAAATTCATCGATAAACACACTAGGTTTGGCCTCGGCGTCTATAATGGCCTTCACTTCATACAATAATCCCCCCTTAACAAGGTCTTTCACCAAGATGCGACGAGAACTTGCCGTATCTGATAAGGTCAGTTGTAATTCATAATAACCCTCTGTATGGATACTGTCTTTTTCCGAGAAAATCGTGAATTGCTTTTCTGCCAGTATTTTTTTTCGCAAGGCCCACACCGAATCTATATTTGGAAACATTAAAAAATCGTGTGCCTTGTTCACTTCTACGGTAATGGCTTCATTATTCTGGTTTTGGTAAATCGTCTTCTTGTTAAAGGCATTAAATGCTTTGGGCTTGTTCGGCCCATTGTAATAATTTTGGCTATTCTCAACGAATTTAGGTGGTTTAACCGAAGATACCGTTGTAAAAAAAAGTGCCGTATCCTTGATTTTTACCGCAGGTTCTCCATCGGTCGTATTTCTAGATCGAAAAGAATCAAAGAATGGCCTAACTTCTTCAGGATGCTGGGTCATTATTCCTATCAAATAATAATCCCCATTACGAAAAGTTGTTTTTAAATGTAATTGCCGGCCATTGGTGGTATCTACCTGGGCAAATGATGTAAGGGTTCTGTTATCAACTTCATCATACTTCGGTTTCAAGTTCAAATCCCGATAGAGTCGCCGCTGTATCTGTTTCAATTCAAAGGTATCGGCTTCAATAAAATTGAAATCATTCAAAGTAGCCTTCCGAAGAAAATAATAGGAGCCCGTGATTGAATCAAAGCCCTGTACAAGCCTGTCGCCTTTTCTATACTGGTTGGTATAATTGTAAAATGAGGGCATTTGTATTTCGAAATCGTCGAAACCAGAGGTTACCCTAACTTTCTTTTGTATGGGTTGCTTGAAATGTAGGCTATTGAAAATGGTATCGCCATATTGGGCCACATAGTCGCCCTCGCCTCCCATCTTGAAGATAAGGATCTCCAACGGCGTTACAAAGATTTGATAGCGCTGATGATCTCCGTTCTTTAATTGATTTTTAATATCGAGTCCATGAACGCCATTTTTCGTTATTGGGGTCTTTTTCAAAATGGTACCCGGAATGTTCTCGAACAACAATTTGTCTAGATCATCCAAGGTATAAATAGCGTCTTGCCTCAGGTATTGAAAAGTAGGAATACGACTTACCATCATAAAGCTACCATTCGCAAGATCAGGTGATATATACGTGGTATTGATTGCTTCTGAAACGGCATATAAAGAATTCGTAAGGCCTATACTGAAAAAAGAATCATCTGGTGTAGCGATTCGATATTGATTCGCCCGGATCGTATTTTCAAACTTTGCCTTAAGTTCTTTTCCTTTGGTCGTCGCACCTGAAACCAAAGGTTCGACGGTATACCCTTTATTTCGTAGACGTGCGATAACACCTTTTTGTCCAGGTAGGTGCGCAGCGCCGATACCAGTGAACACCTTTCCTGTCTGTATAAGGGAATCAAGTCTTTCAGCCATGTTGCGGTTACGGATAAAAAGCATATTTTTAAGGTAATGCTCTGTATACATGGCTTTATCAATTGAATCGAGCATCTGTATATTTCGATTTCTATAGGCGTCCTGTAAAATACCCATTGGGTCTTGTAGGTGCATTTTCTTCTGTAGCCATTCATCAGGTTTCTGCTTCATGGCATTTAGGCTGGCCCGGCCAACGAGCGCTGAGGATTCTTCAAGGTTTTCTAGTGCCACTACCTTTTTTCCAAACTTTTTGCCGGCTTGATAGATAAACATGTCTAAATAGGTCTCTTCTTCAAAATTCTGTGAATTTTCGTCGGTTCGATATAAAATAGAGTTGACGCGGCTATCTTCAAAGGCCAGGTAGGAAGCAATTTCCTCTTTTCTCGGATTTTTTAGGCGAAACGAATTTGTGTAGAATCCCTTAGTGACAAAACCATTCCCTTGACCATATCCCATGAACCCTAAATCGTCTGCATGGTCTAGCCACGTATCGGGATCTGATTCCAAGGCGATGATGGTACTCTTATCGAGTGCCTCATAAAATACATCATCAAGACGAAAAGCGATGCGTTTACTTACATGCATCGTGCCGTAGAGATAGGATGATTCGGTCAGGCCATTTCCAGAAATTTCCCAAAGCAAACTATTTTCATTTTGTGCCGGAAGGAGGGCAAAGAAAAATAAGAAGGTCAGGGTGCTGATAATCCGCATTGGGTTCCAATAATTTTTATTAGGTCGGCTCAAGATAAATAGTCTAAAAAAAAATAACGAGCCAATTAACTTTTATTTGACCCCTATGGAAATTTGGTTGGAATGATCAGGAATTCTTATGGTTATATCGATACTATATTGCATATTGCTAACGTAATATCTTTACAAGTAGTATTTTTACGCTTCATAAAATGAAAGCGGATGAAAGGAGTTTTATTAGTAAATCTAGGTTCGCCTGACAGTCCTACTCCTCAGGACGTAAAACCATATTTAGATGAGTTCCTCATGGACGAACGGGTAATTGACGTTCCGAGATGGTTGCGTACTATTATTGTTCGCGGAATCATTCTTCGTACGCGGCCAAAAAAATCGGCCATGGCCTATAAAAAAATATGGTGGGATGAAGGGTCTCCTTTAGTGGTGATTTCTGAAAGATTCGCAAAAAAGGTTCAAAAAAAGACCAAGGTTCCGGTGACTTTGGGAATGCGATATGGTAACATGACCATTAAAAATGCCTTGGCACAATTAGACGAAAAGGGTGTAGATGAAGTTCTTTTGGTTCCGTTGTACCCTCACTACGCAATGTCTTCCTATGAAACCGTAGTGGTTAAAGCGATGCAAGATCAAAAGGCCTATTTTCCAAATCTAAAGATAACGACACTTCCGGCATTTTATAGAAATTCAGATTATATCAAAGTGTTATCGGAAAGTATCTTGAACGGTCTTAAGGATTTCGAATACGATCATCTTCTTTTTTCATATCATGGTATCCCTGAGCGCCATGTTCGTAAGAGCGACCCCACACGATTTCATTGTAAAATTGATGAACAATGTTGCCAGACAAATTCAGTAGCTCATAATACGTGCTATCGGCATCAATGTTTTGAAACTACAAGGCGCGTAGTTGCCCATTTAGGGTTGCCGAAAAATAAGGTCAGCAATTCATTTCAGTCACGTTTGCCCAATGATCCCTGGCTCAAGCCCTACACTGATTTTGAGTTTGAACGCATGGCGAAGGAAGGAACTAAAAGTTTAGCGGTCATTACCCCTGCATTTGTTTCGGATTGTCTTGAGACCCTGGAGGAAATTGCCATCGAGGGCAAACATCAATTTCAAGAAGCCGGAGGGGGTAATTATACACATATTTCGTGTTTAAATGATTCTGATAACTGGGTTTCGGTAATGGCCAATTGGGTTAATGCCTGGGAGGCTACTGGTGCTTTACCGTCTTCCTGAATGCGGCACAAAGGGCTTTTACTTTTGAAAACTATAGAACTAGCTCATGCAAAATAAGAGATCACGTTTAAATATATACAAAGAACAATCATTCATATAAATGGCAAAGGTTTCCTCAGAACAGCTTGGTTCCGAATCGATTGGTAAGTTGCTTATAAAACAAGCGGTACCTGCAAGTATTGGCATCCTGGTAATGTCCTTGAATATTCTGGTCGATTCGATCTTTGTGGGGAATTGGATCGGATCGATTGCAATAGCGGCCATCAATGTAGTACTACCTGTCTCCTTCTTTATTGGGGCTTTGGGAATGGCCATAGGTATCGGAGGTTCGAGCATCATTTCAAGGGCCCTAGGTGCCGATAATCTAGAAAAGGCACTTAAAACTTTTGGCAACCAGATCAGCCTGACTTTTATTCTCACGATCACCATGGCCATTCTAGGATTGTGGTATGTTGACTCGCTAATTCCTGCTTTTGGAGGCAAGGGAGCTATCTTCGAGCCTGCAAAAATTTACTACATTATCGTTTTATACGGGGTGCCATTTTTGGCTTTATGTATGATGGGAAATACGGTAATACGCGCAGAGGGGAAGCCCAAATTCGCAATGATTGCCATGATCATCCCCTCGATTAGCAATTTGTTGATGGACTATATTTTCATCAACCTATTTGATTGGGGAATGGAAGGTGCCGCCTGGGCAACTACGATCAGTTATTTTTTATGTTTTGCATATGTGCTCTATTTTTTCCTTTCAAAAAACTCGGAACTGAAAATCCGGATATCCGATTTTGCATTCGATATTCCCATCCTGAAAGAAATTGCTTCGTTAGGCTTTGTAACCTTGTCCCGACAGGCGGTAGTGAGTATCGTCTATCTGTTGATGAACAATATTCTTTTTAATTTAGGGGGGGAGGCCTCAGTGGCCGTTTATGCGATCATAGGGCGCATGCTTATGTTTGCACTCTTTCCTGTTTTTGGCGTTACCCAGGGATTTTTACCCATAGCTGGGTATAATTACGGGGCCCATAAATTTCAAAGGGTGCGCGAAAGTATCAACACGGCCATCAAATACGCCGCCATTTTGGCAACGATTGTATTCATCGGTCTTTTTATGTTCCCAGGGGAAATCGCTGGACTTTTTCTAAGCTATAAACCGGGGCTTTCAGCCCATGACCTGGCTGTAAATGCCTATGTATTGAAGCATACACCGACAGCAATGCGCTGGGTATTTGCCGCTACCCCTATCATTGCACTGCAGTTGATAGGGGCGGCATATTTTCAAGCTATTGGCAAGGCCATCCCGGCTTTGCTGTTGACCTTGTTGCGTCAAGGATTCTTCTTTATCCCCTTGATTTTGATCCTTCCTGGTTTTTTTGGGGAAGTCGGGGTGTGGATTTCTTTCCCCATCGCCGATATCCTTGCGACGATCTTAACTGCCTATTTTCTGCGAAAGGAAATTCGCAATACACTGACAAACAAGGCGTAAGACTACAAAAACTAGATGGATTCATAGGCATTCCTAACCACTGCTTCTCCGTATGTACGTTCTAGCCTCCGAATACTAAAGTGCGCTTGGGCCATGTTCTGAAAATGGTGTATGAACGCCAAATTAATCGAGGCTCCGCCTGCCGCCCCGATTATTGGGATTGCTTGTGCAACGAATTTTTCTGAAACCTGCACACTAAAGCGGGCGGCGACAGCGGCAATGAATTTGACCAATGAATTGCCACTTCCTTTTAATAATCCTTCCAACGCTTTGGTGCCTCCTTTAACTGCTGAACTTAAGGCCACCCGAGAGGCGTAATATCCTGTATCGAGACTGTCGTCATGTTTGGTTTTACCGCCTAGTGCGAATACCTGAAGACATGCCAATTGGGTATCAAGTTGGCTCAGGTCCTCCCCTTCGCTCCTGGCGATATCCATGATAGAGCGCATCATCAATTTTGTAGATACCGTCAGGTCTAGGCCAAAAGCGGCAGGGCCGAGCGCCCCACCAAGTATTCCCGAGGAAGTGACCAGGGTCTTGTAGGTTTTATTAAGCGGAGTGGTTTTTAGTTTGCTTGGTTTCATGGTTATCAAATTGCTTTTTACGACCGTATGCAGCACGTTATAACTTAAGTGTTGCAGCCAATCCTGCCTTTTTTTAGGCAAACGTTTGACTTTGGTTTCAATGACATTCCCAAGGGTATTGAGGTGCTGCATGGCCCAGCCTATGTTTTCCATTTTGTGCTTCGCCACCCTTAGGATTTGAATATCTGTTGGAGTAAGGGATCTTATTTTTAGCATGAAGGGCAATTTTTTTAGACAGGGTATTTCTTCCCTGTAATATACTGAAATATAAAATTATGCTTCTTTGGGGTTGTTTATTTTTGAGATTTTGAATGCGGCCGATGCCAATGCATTGGTTATTAATGCAATCGGTTAAAAAGGCAAAGGACACTATTGATTGAATAGCCATTGTGAACATTCAGGAGTTGTCACTCGCTATGCAAATCAAGCAAGTAGCTGGTTGACATTTATAGCCATTTAGAACCCCTAAATACTATTTTCTTTTTACATTTAGACCTGACTAACAAGAACGCTAATTGACTATGAAAAAATACTACGTCTGGGCAAGCATGTGTTTGCTTGCGATTTTTATTTTACCCACTTCAAGTATCGCGCAGAAACGTAAAAAAACCGAAACCCTTAGCGCAGGGGTACCACAAGAGCTCTATTCAAGTTTGGATTATCGATTGATAGGTCCGTTTCGCGGCGGACGTTCAGCAGCGGTGACTGGCGTGCCTGGGGAACCGAACCTTTTTTATTTTGGCGCGACGGGAGGCGGGGTTTGGAAAACCACGGACGGAGGTCGCACCTGGGAAAATATTTCTGATGGATATTTTGGGGGGAGTATAGGAGCCGTCGAAGTGGCCAAAAGTGATCCAAACGTACTCTATGTAGGAGGTGGGGAAACCACCATCCGTGGGAACGTTTCTTCGGGATATGGGATCTGGAAAACGGAAGATGCCGGCAAAACATGGGTGAATGCCGGGCTTCCAAATAGCCGTCATGTGCCACGAATCCGAGTCCACCCCACAGATTTCAATACGGTGTACGCCGCTGTTTTAGGGGACATATATAAACCTTCTGCCGATCGTGGGGTCTATAAAAGCACTGATGGGGGCAAAAGCTGGAAAAAGACGCTTTATGCCAATGATCAGGCCGGGGCAGTAGATCTGATTTTAGACCCTAATAATCCACGTATTCTTTACGCCTCCACATGGCGCGCAAAAAGAACACCTTACAGTCTGAGTAGTGGAGGGGACGGTTCGGCCCTTTGGAAAAGCACCGATAGCGGCGAAACGTGGTCCGAAATTTCCAAAAATGAAGGGTTCCCGAAGGATACTTTGGGAATTATAGGGGTAGCCGTATCCCCCAAAAATTCAGAGCGCGTTTGGGCGTTGGTAGAACATAAAGAAAAAGGAGGCCTTTATCGTAGTGATGATGGCGGAAAAAAATGGACACGTATCAACGAAGATCGCAAACTTCGACAACGTGCCTGGTACTACACACGGGTATATGCAGATACAGAAGATCAAGACATCGTTTATGTAGTCAACGTCGATTATCATAAATCAACCGATGGGGGGAAAACATTTAGTGATTTTGAAGCGCCCCATGGCGATCATCATGATCTTTGGATTGCTCCGGAAAATTCTAAGCGCATGATTATTGGAGATGACGGTGGCGCTCAGATTTCCTACGATGGCGGTCAAACATGGAGTACCTACCATAACCAGCCAACTGCTCAATTTTATCGTTTGACCACCGATAATTCATTTCCGTACCGAATTTATGCGGCCCAGCAAGATAACAGTACCATCCGAATACGACATAGAAGTGATGGCAATGCAATCACCGAAGCTGATTGGGAAGACACTGCTGGCGGTGAATCGGCATGGATCGCCGTTGACCCAAAAAATGACGATATTGTCTACGGAGGGAGTTATGGAGGCTTTTTGACCCGGGTAAACCATGCTGCAAAAACGGTTCGCGGCATCAATGTTTGGCCTGATAATCCCATGGGCTATGGGGCAGAGGGAATGAAATATCGATTTCAGTGGAATTTTCCAATAATGTTTAGCCGCCATGATCCCAAAAAACTGTACACCTTCTCAAATCATGTGCACCTTTCTACCAATGAAGGCCAAAGTTGGAAATTATTAAGTGGCGACCTTACACGTAACGACCCGGCGAAGCTGGTATCAAGCGGTGGTCCCATAACCCAGGACAATACAGGGGTTGAATATTATTGTACCATTTTTGCGGCCAATGAAAGTCCTTTAAAAGAAGGACTTTTATGGGTAGGAAGTGATGATGGCCTCATTCACGTTTCAAAGGATGAAGGTCAAAACTGGGAAAACGTGACCCCTCCTAATATGCCCGAGTGGAGTATGGTGAACAGCATCGAGCCTTCGGCATTTGATGAAGGTACTTGTTATGTTGCGGCGACGAGATACAAATTGGGAGACTTTGCCCCATATCTCTATAAAACGACCGATTTCGGAAAAACCTGGAATAAAATAACGAACGGTATAGCTGCTGAACACTTTACAAGGGTGGTTCGGGAAGACCCCAATAGAAAGGGCTTGTTATATGCGGGAACCGAAACAGGTATGTACATTTCTTTTGATGATGGAGCACATTGGGAAGCATTTCAATTGAACCTTCCGATTGTTCCCATTACCGACTTGGCGATAAAGGATAATAGTTTGATTGTCGCTACACAAGGCAGGAGTTTGTATATCATCGATGACCTAACTGTCTTGCATCAATTGGACGGGTTGGATAAAAATTCGGATATGATCCTTTACAAACCCAAAAACGCCTATAGGACCAAGGGAAGGGCAAGTAAAGAGCCTTCCAAGACCGAAGGACAAAACCAACCGAACGGTGTGGTAACGTATTTTTATTTAAAGAATCTTGCCGAAAAAGACAGCGTGAGCCTTAGCTTTTCGAATATGAAGGGAGATACCTTGGCCAGCTTCAAAAACTCCTCAAAAGACAAAACCAAAAAATTGGAGGTTAAAAAAGGGGGCAATAGATATGTCTGGGATACCAAAGGCGAGGATGTAGAAAAATTTGACGGCATGATCTTTTGGTGGGGTAGTTTAGAAGGGGCGAAAGCGGCACCCGGCGACTATAAAGTGCATCTAAGCGTAAATGGCAAAACCAGTACCAAGACATTTACGATACTCCCTGATCCCAGATCCGAGGCAAGCCTTGAGGATATGCAGAAACAACATGATTTTATTTCTTCAGTGAACGCCACTGTTGACAAGGCCCACAAATCAATTAAAAAGATCAGGAAAATAAACGACCGACTTGATACCTTTATCAAGCAGTACAAGGACAATGAGCAGACGAAGGAGCTGGTTGAAAAAGCCAAAAAGTTGAAGGAAAGATTCGGGGAAGTCGAAAAGGCATTATACCAGACGCAAAATAAGAGCGGTCAAGACCCCTTGAATTTTCCGATTCGCCTAACCAATAAATTGGCGCACCTAAATAGTCTTGTCTCTTTAGATGATTTTCCGCCGACTGATCAGGATATTCTGGTTAAAGAAGAGCTCACTTCTCAAATTGATGTTCAGTTGAAGACGTTTGATGAATTAATTAACAAGGAAATCGCTCTTTTCAATGAGGAGTTCAACACCCTGAAATTAAAGTATTTGTTTGTTGAGTAGTATAGTATCGAATAGAAGTATATCCTGCTAGCCGTCAATCGGTTAATTGAACATAATGTGCTTAAGAAAATAAGAATACAAATGAAAAAACACCTAGTATTATTTTTGATCTTGGTAAGTGGGGCAACATTCTCCCAAAAGAGCCAAGAATATTTTAAACCGCTAAAATTCCGGAATATCGGTCCGTTTCGCGGGGGACGTTCTGTAGCTGCTACTGGCGTTGTTGGTGATCCTATGACCTATTATATGGGAAGTACCGGGGGTGGTTTATGGAAAACTTCCGACGGGGGGCAACGATGGGACAATATCTCGGATGGCTTTTTCGAAATGGGCTCTGTCGGAGCCGTTGCCGTGTCTGAATCAGACCCCAATATCATCTATTGTGGTATGGGAGAAAATGCGCCACGGGGTGTTATGGCTTCCTATGGGGATGGGGTCTATAAATCAAGCGATTCAGGTAAGACATGGAAAAAGTTGGGATTGGCCGCCACCCAACATATTTCGAGAATCATCGTCCATCCAAAAAACCCGGATATTGTCTATGTAGCCGGGCAAGGGGCGCTTTATGGCCCGACCAAGGAAAGGGGTATCTACAAATCGATCGATGGGGGGACCACTTGGAAAAATGTGCTTTTTGTAAATGAGTTAACCGGGTGTGCCGAACTTTCAATAGATGCCAATGCACCCGATATTTTGTATGCCGCTATGTGGGAACACCATAGGGAGCCAGATAAGATGATCAGCGGCGGACCAGGTAGCGGACTCTATAAATCGGTCGATGCAGGTGAAACCTGGTTCCCGATTAATAAAGGCTTGCCAAAAGAGAAGGGAAAGATGGCCATTTCGGTGAGTGCCGCCAATTCGAACAAGGTTTTCGCCTTGGTCGAAAGTGATTCCGATGCTGACAAAGGGGGGCTTTTTATGTCGGATGATGCCGGAAAAAGCTGGGTGATGGTTAGTGGCGACAACCGACTGGTACAACGTGCTTGGTACTATATCAAGGTCTTTACCGACCCCAACAATGAAAATGTCATCTATATAATGAGCGCACCTTTTCTGCGTTCAATTGATGGAGGCAAGACCTGGGAAAGTCTATCTGCAGCCCATGGGGATTATCACAATCTCTGGATCAATCCTGATAATTCAAATAATATGATCTTGGCCGATGATGGAGGAGCTTCGATCAGTTTCGATTTCGGAAAAAATTGGTCGAGTCAAAACAGTATGCCCACAGCGCAGTTTTATCGAATTAGTACCGATAGTTTGTTCCCATATAATATTTACGGCGGACAGCAGGATAACTCTTCGGTCAAAATTGCCAGTCTTTCCTTAGGGAGCGGGAGTATTTCAGACAGGGATTGGAGTGATTCCGCGGGAGGTGAGAGCGCCTTCCTGGCCTTTGACCCAAAAAATCCCCGGTATGTGTTGGGCGGAAGTTATTTAGGCACTATTGAAGTTTTAGACACCTATACCAAGAGTGCTACCCAGATTATGGCCGCACCCATACAATACTTGGGTAGGGCGGCCCGTGACATGAAATACCTTTATAATTGGAATGCCCCGATTATACGTTCTCATTTTGAACCCAATACGTTTTATCATTGTGCGCAATATGTTTTACGCACCAAGGACATGGGGCTGACTTGGGAAGAAATATCGCCCGATTTAACGCGCAATATCGATGAAAAACAAGGCATGGGGGGAGGTCCGTATACCAATGAGGCCGTTGGTGCAGAAAATTATGGGACCATTGCCTATATGATTGAGTCCCCGCTTGAAAAAGGCGTTTTTTATACGGGAAGCGATGATGGTTACGTTTACATAACCAGGGATAATGGGGTTACTTGGCAAAACATCACCCCAAAAAATTTGGGGGAAACCTTGGTCAATTCCATTGAGGTATCACCCCATGATCCCGCGACTGTTTACATTGCGACTACCAAGTATAAATTCAATGACCATACCCCTGCATTGTATAAGTCTTCCGATTATGGTAAAACGTGGGAAAATATTAATGCTGGAATTCCATATGGCTCATATACAAAGGTCATTCGCGAGGATACAAATCGAAAAGACCTGCTCTATGCCGGTACTGAAAAGGGCCTCTATCTTTCATGGAATGCCGGAAAGTCCTGGGAACCGTTTCAATTGAACCTTCCTCCGGCTCCCATCACTGATTTGAAAGTTTACGAGGGTAATTTGATCGTAGCAACCTCGGGTAGATCTTTTTGGATATTGGACGATCTTTGGGTCATCAACCAGTATGACCCAACAAATAAGGCACTAAAGATCTACACGCCCGATGCAGCCCTCAACGGTTCATGGAGTAGTGCCCTGAATGGAAATTCAGATGAATTTAAAGGTACCGACCCCTTCGAAGGTATTAACCCCGCGAACGGACTAGTTATTTATTATGAATTGGAAAAAGCAAAAGATTCTACATCGGCGCTCACCTTGGAAATTCGCGATGCGCAAGGAAAAATCGTTCGATCGATTAGTTCGGAAAAGAATCCAAACTATAGGGCACATACTGGAGGAGGACCTCCTCCCGAGCCCTTGCTGTCTAAAAATGAAGGATTGAATCGTTTTGTCTGGGACATGGACCATGCCACTATACCCGGTATTCCCGATGTATATATGGAGGCAGGTTTTAGGGGGCATAGGGCGTCCCCGGGCACGTATACCCTCCAACTGAAGTATGAAGGAAAAACGATTGCGACCAATGCGATTATCAAAGAGACCCCCGGATTCGAAACCAAACCAGGCCAGTACCAAGAATACGATGCTTTTATGGCACAAATGGAAATGAAGGTCAGTAGTATGATCAATACAGTGAATACGCTGCATGAAGCAAAAACACAATTAGACGATGTAATCAAGGATTTATCGGATTCGAATTTGAAGGCAGAAGGCCAAGTATTGTCCAAGGCTTTGAATGCATGGGACGAGGATATGGTTCAACGCAAATCACAAGCGTACGATGATGTTGAAAATTTCCCCAACAAATTCACCGCTGAATATCTTTTCTTGATCAATGCGACCAATAGTACGATCCCAAGGGTCAATCAGGGGAGTAAGGACCGTAAGGCCGAATTAGATTCACAATGGGAAAAACTTGAGAGCCGGTCCCAAACACTGATCCAATCATCGATTCCAGAGTATAATAAAAAACTTTGGGACGCAGGTATCGGCGCAATACAATTATAATAAAATGAAGGTTCGAGGTTTCGGGTAACGGTTACTGAGAGCCTGAACGATGACACATGCCAGATCAATGACAGCGTATTATGACTATATCAAAGCCCTGCATCTCATTTTTGTAATCACATGGTTTGCAGGGCTGTTCTATGTTCCGCGATTGTTTATCTATCATATTGAAGCTTCCCAAAAAGCTTCGCCTGAAAAAGAGATATTAACTAGCCAATTGAAGCTAATGACCAAGCGATTGTGGTATATCATTACCTGGCCGTCGGCAATCTTGGCCACTATCTTCGCCATTTGGTTGCTAGTGTTAATGCCTGCATGGTTGCACCAGCCTTGGATGCATATTAAACTCGCATTGGTACTAATGTTGATAGTCTATCATCTAAAGAATCACCAAATCGTTCAGGAATTACAGCGTGATGAAATAAAATACACGTCTAAATTCATGCGCATCTGGAACGAAGGGGCCACACTTCTACTTTTTGCCATTGTATTTTTAGTAATTCTCAAGGGTACCTTCAATTGGATTTTTGGCGTTGTGGGAATTATTGCCCTCGGTATCCTACTGCTTTTAGGAATTCGACTATATAAAGCTGTTCGCGGAAAGAACCAAGAACGATAGGTTTTCTAAATATATGTCAGCCGTACTATAGACATTTTTGCGCAAAATGGCGCCTACACGCTTTACTTGTCCCCATTTAACTTGGTCTGATTATTGCTATCTTTAACAATAAATTAGCATTACTTGTTTGACAGACTTTCTTTGCGATCGCGCATTTTCCTAAACATGAGCCTGTTGGTGCTCATTGCATCGGTGCTCACTACGGGTATGGCGATTCATCAATACAGCGAACAGCTGAATGATTATCACGGTGATCGATTAGAGCGCAAGGAAGCGCAAATAAAACAAAGTATTGATTACGTTCTTCGTGAAACTACGTATCCTGCCACAACCGAAAATCTGGGGTATATTTTCAAAGATGAAATCTATGAAATTGCCGATGTACAGAACCAATATTTCAACATCTATGACCTGGACGGTGAATTGATTAAAAGTTCACGTCCCAAATTTGAAAATGATTCCTTGAGTAGCTGTCTATCTGCAGAAATATTAAACGAATTGGAAATTAGTCCAAATAAGCGATTTGTCGAGGAGAAGTCGCTCGCCGGAGACTCTTATCAGGCCTCATATGTATACATAACAGATCTAAAATTTAAACCGATTGGTATATTAAACTTGCCCTATTTTGAGGACAATTCCTTCAATGATATGGAATTAAAGCAATTTCTAATGCGCCTTGGTGGGGTCTTCCTGATTATGTTGTTGATTGCCATCGCATTGGCCTATTTCATCGCCAAATATATTACGCGTTCTTTACAGACCGTTACAGACATGCTTGCTAAGACCGATTTTACCAAACGCAATGAAAAACTTTATATTGAAGATCCAACTTTCGAAATCGAAAAATTGGTAACCACGTATAATGCCATGATTGACGAACTTGAAGAAAGTGCCGTTAAATTGGCACGTAGTGAAAGAGAACAAGCATGGCGTGAGATGGCGAAACAAGTAGCCCATGAGATTAAGAATCCGTTGACACCCATGCGCTTGAGCGTACAAAGTTTTGAGATGAAGTTCGACCCAAAGGACCCTGATATTGTAAAAAAGGTGGCCGAATTTTCGAAAACCCTGATCCAGCAGATTGACACCATGAGTAGTATAGCGTCGGCCTTCTCGAATTTTGCAGAAATGCCTGCGCAACAGAACGAAACCTTAAATGTGGTCAAAATCGTAAAATTGGCACTTGACATTTTTAATGAGGACTATAT
Source organism: Flavobacteriales bacterium (assembly GCA_038316335.1). Lineage (GTDB taxonomy): Bacteria > Bacteroidota > Bacteroidia > Flavobacteriales > Flavobacteriaceae > JALHST01. The sequence continues at coordinate 57,074 of JBBQAM010000015.1, read as the reverse complement.
TCATTTTATTTCCGAAAAGGAAGTAATAATCGCCAAGCTCGATCGCACCCAGTTGATCCGTGTGGTCACAAATTTGGTCAAAAATGCCATACAGGCAGTACCCGAAGTGACTTCCCCGCGAATTTTGGTTTCGGTAACGACTGAGGATACCTATGTAAAGATATCGGTGGCCGATAATGGGGTGGGCATTTTAGAAGGATTTCGGGAAAAAATATTTGAACCGAAATTTACAACGAAAACCAGTGGTATGGGCTTGGGATTGGGTATGGTCAAGAATATCGTAGAGACCTATAATGGGAGTATTACTTTTATTTCCCTTCCAGGAAAAGGAACTGTCTTTACGGTCAAATTTCCACGATTGGATTCCGGAAATACCACATAAAACAATTTGCATTTAAATAATATCCAGAGATAATGAGCTTTAAAAACATCCTTCTTGAGAAAAGAGAGCATTTCGCACTGATTACAATCAACCGTCCCGAGAAATTGAATGCCCTGAATAAGGATACGATTCAAGAACTACATGATGCCCTGAAAAAATTAGATAGGAATCACAAAGTCAAGGCGATACTGCTTACTGGAAGTGGAGAAAAAGCATTTGTAGCAGGCGCCGACATTGCCGAATTTTCCAATTTCTCGTCCAAGGAAGGGTCGAAACTATCCAAGAAAGGACAGGAGTTATTATTTGATTTTATAGAAAATTTGGCGACGCCCGTAATAGCAGCAATAAATGGTTTTGCGTTGGGCGGTGGATTGGAACTTGCCATGGCATGTCATTTTCGATTGGCGGCTAGCAATGCCAAAATGGGTTTGCCGGAAGTGTCACTTGGGGTGATCCCTGGCTATGGAGGTACCCAACGATTACCACAATTGGTTGGCAAGGGAAGGGCTATGGAACTAATCATGACTGCACAAATGATCAACGCGGAGCAGGCGCTAGCGTATGGTCTTGTTAACTATGTCGTGCCGCTGGCAGAACTTATTGACCAATGTGAAAAAATTGTAGCGAAGATCGTCAATAATTCACCGGTAGCGATTGGCCATGCAATAAAAGCTATAAATGCGGGTTTTAAAGGTAACGATAAAGGATATGCGGCAGAAATTGAGGCATTCGGGGCATGCTTCGGAACCACGGATTTTAAAGAGGGTACGACTGCCTTTTTAGAAAAGCGCAAAGCGGCCTTCCCTGGCAAATAGCATATCAAAATAACCGACCGATGACCTTGCGAAATAATTTGATCTTGATTTTTTTGTTCGTGGTAATGTGTTCCATAAGAGCACAGCAGATTCCAATAAAGCATGCTTTAGGCGAAAAATATAACGATAGGTACAAATATTCGAACCTACTCACCATAAGTGATGATGGGCAAGATGGCTTTGTTTTAATTCGCGCCTATTTTACGGGGATTATCCTGAAACCTAGGGGATATTATATCGAGTCATATAATAAGGATCTAGAACTCACTTCCGAGTTTAACTATAAGCTAGACAAAGGTAATTTTATAGATGGCTATGTACGTAATGGTCAGATTTACATGTTGTTTTTGACCTATAATTATAGTACGAGTTCGTACGATTATGTAGCACATCGGAGCCCTTTATCGAAAATTAATTTTACAGAAGAGACCCTACTATCAATTCCTTCGGAAGAAGTCAATGAACCCTTGGATAGGAATTATTACAATCGGAATTTCTCTTCGGGCTTTACGACTTCGGTATTATTTGACGACGACAAATCGGCCTTCGTGATCAGTGCACATTTTAAGGAAGGGAAAAACAATCGCCATTACATCTATCTTTTCAATTTGGCCTTGAAAAAACTGATATCCCATGACTTCTCGGCCGAAGTGGAGGAAAAGAATTACTCTTTTGAGAATGTGGTCTTTTCAAAGGATTTGGAACATGCCTATATCGTTGGGAAAGCGTATTTTAAAAAGAAGCGGTTTGAAGTCGATGAGCGAAAGTTTCAATATGAAATGATCGAAATTTCCAATGCAGGCGCGAAGACACAGACCTTCGATGATCCTGGAAAATATTCAGAGGGCCTAAAACCTGTTTTTAATGGTTCGAAATTGATTTGCTTGGGATTTTTCGCTGACCGTAAGGATAATCGTTATAATGGTCTTTCCTATTTTGAGTTAGATCCCTATAGTTTGGAGGTAAAAGCAAAAAAGTATACGCCTTTTTCTGAACAATTTATGCTCGATAAGTTCGGGCGTGAAGATGACAAAGATGTAAAAAACCTGATTTTTAAAAATATAACAGTAAATCCCGATGGCACTATTTTATATAATGCCGAGGAATACTTTGTGACGACAAGTGTGCAGTCGAACTCAAGTGGTGGGCGCTTAAAAATAGAACGGTTTCACTACAATGATATCGTGAGTGCCAAACTTAGTAGTATAGGAGAAGTAGTATGGATTCGAAATATAAATAAGTCGGAAGTGACACAAGGCGATGGTGCGTATGCTTCCTATAGTTCGTATGCCAAGGATGGAAATACGTATTTCTTTATTAGTACTGCGGCCGAAAATCCACAATTGTTAAGTGGGGAACGACTGCTTTTTAAACAGGGCCTAAGTCGTAACCGTAATATCTTCGTTATCAAATTAGACCAAGACGGCCATATTTCATATGAAAAAATGATGGATGATCAAGAGGCACGTCTGCCCTTGATGGTGTCTACACCTTTGATCAATCCTGCCAAAGATGAATTGATGTTTTATGCCAAGCGAGGTTCAAAAAAACAATTGGTACGCGTGGTGGTCGACTGACCACCGCATTTTTCTTCAATGTCCTAGGAATTCATAGATACCCAATGCAAAGGGTTGAGCGCTATCAGTGCTAGGTTTAAGGTTTTTCAATGGTGTTTTTATTAGCTGAATAGTACAATACCCCACCGACGTTTTAATAATCATATCTGTCAAAATCCCTCCATAAATTTAACAACCTAAAGAAGCATTTAACGGATATAATCCATAAATTTGGAATAAATCCAAACTTTGAATGAAAATGACTATATAAACGGGAGAGGGGCCCAGCTAAATACACCAAATAGATTCTTCAAGCAGGTTGAAGAACAACGCGATGATTTTTTAGAATATTGCCGTCTTGAGGGCGAAGAAACTATCAATGGAAAAACCCAGTATCTTCCTATTTTTCCGAAGACGATAGTGAATCAAGTAACCAGTCCTGATGTAGGAATGGGCTATTCCATGAATCCGTATCAAGGCTGTGAGCATGGTTGCATATATTGTTATGCACGCAATACCCATGAGTATTGGGGTTATAGCGCCGGACTCGATTTTGAGCAAAAAATACTGGTCAAAAGGAATGCTCCGATATTACTTGAGGCAAAACTAAAGAGCAGGCAGTGGCAGGCCGAAACGATTGTTTTATCGGGCAATACCGATTGCTATCAGCCGGCCGAAAAAAAATTTCGAATTACCAGGGCGTGTTTAGAGCTCTTTCTCAAATACCGTCATCCTGTAGGTATTATTACAAAAAATGCTTTGATATTAAGAGATCTGGATATTTTAAAAGCGCTGGCGAAAGAAGGTTTAATCGGCGTACATGTCTCGGTCACCTCCCTTTCTGAAGACACGCGCAGAATTTTGGAGCCCAGGACCGCAACAATTCGAAAAAGGTTGGAGACCATTCGTATTCTTTCGGATAACAATATTCCGGTGAACGCCATGTTGGCGCCTATTATTCCAGGAATCAATAGTCATGAACTACTTCAAATGGCCAAAGTGGTAGCCGATAACGGGGCCTTGTCATTTGCGTATACCATTGTGCGACTGAACGGCGCCATTGGCATCATTTTCACCGACTGGATAAGGCGGGCCTTGCCCGAAAAGGCAGATAAGGTGTTGCATCAAATAGAAGCATGCCACAATGGTCAACTAAATGACAGCCGTTTTGGAAAACGAAATCGGGGTGATGGCAAAATAGCGCAACATATTAATGATATGGCCAGGTTAGCGAAGCAGACCTATTTTAAAGACAAGACGTTTCCTAAATTAAATAATACATTGCATGCTCAATTCAAACAGGGTCAACTGCGATTGTTTTAAAAAAACTGCCAATAACCTACACTGACCACTATGATAGTTTCCAGCCTTTGCGATAGGTGCCTTTTACCCATTCATTCGCCATCTCCCAATTCGTTACCTTCATATTGGCACCATCCCACATGATTTTTCTTCTCCCTGGGTACTCGAACGGATCCCAATCACCTGCTTTTTTCCCTTCCTTGAATTTCTTATACTGAAAGGCCTTGATAGCAAGATTTCCCATTAATACGGCTTCTGTCAAAGGACCCGAACGACTGAAATCTGATGAGGTCCCGGTACCATTTAAACAAGCCTCTACAAAATTGCGATGGTGTCCGCCTGTATCACCTTCGATTCTTTTTAAATACGGTTTCGGCGGATTCAATAATTTCATGGTGTCTGAAGGCAGCAATCGTGCATTCCGGGAATAGGTATCGCAGATGAGGATTCCACGGGTCCCATAGAAAATAGAGCCTCCGCCACTATCGCCAATGGTCTCCCCATCCTTAAGTTCATCGGGAAGGTCGGGCAAAAGTCCGCCGTCATACCAATTCAACGCAATATCGCCATGTTCCGGGGTGTTGAATTTTAAGCGAACAATTGAAGAGGAAGGACAAGATTGGTTATAGTCTGCCTCCACAAAATCACCTACCCAATTGGTCGTGCAACTGGCCTCTGCCTCGGTCGGATATCCAAGATCCAATACGCTGAAAGGAGTTTCCATGATATGACAGCCCATATCTCCCAGTGCACCTGTTCCAAAATCCCAAAAGCCGCGCCATTTAAATGGCAGATAGGCAGCGTTATAATCGCGCATTGCGGCAACGCCAAGCCAAAGATCCCAATTCAAGCCCTTAGGAATTGGCATTTTTTCTGTGGGGACAGGAACTCCCTGTGGCCAAACCGGCCGATTCGTCCAACAATCAACGCGATATACCTTGCCAATTATGCCCGATTGTACCCATTCCTTGGCTTCACGACTACCGTCACTCGAAGCGCCTTGGTTCCCCATCTGGGTAACTATTCCATTCTCTTTTGCCACCCGGGTCATTAAACGTGCTTCGCTAATATTATGGGTGAGTGGTTTCTCAACATAAGCGTGTTTTTTTGCCCGCATGAAGGGCAGTGCTATGGTTGCATGCATATGATCTGGTGTGGCCACCATGATGGCATCGATTTCCTTCAAATGGTTATCATATACTTTTCTAAAATCAGTATATCTTTTGGCGTTTGGGAAGTTTTTAAAGGTATCGGCCGCCCTACGGTCGTCAACATCGCATAGGGTGACAAACTTAACCTTTCCGGTTTCGTTGAGTCCTTGAATGTCACTGCCTCCTTGGCCGCCGACGCCGAAGGCTCCAATATATAATGTGTCGCTCGGGGGAACATGTTTTTTCCCCAACACAAAACTTGGAACGATAGAAAAAGCGGAAGAAGCCGCCACCGTGTTCTTGATAAATTTCCTTCTTTGCATTTTTTGGTTGAATTGAGATTAGACACAGGAAGTTACAAAAAATGGGTCGACTTTACATAAAGTATAAAATTTGTCAGGTTAAGTTGCCACATTCCTTGTAAAATTGTTCTAAGAAGTCAAGCATGAATTTATGTCTTTCTTCTGCCAATTTTTTTCCCGTAGCGGTGTTCATTCGATCCTTAAGTAACAATAATTTCTCATAAAAATGATTGATGGTCGGTGCGTTCGAATGCTTGTACTCTTCTTTCGTCATATTCGGGGTTGGCAATATTTCAGGATTATATAACGCCCTGTTCATAAAGCCTCCATAATTGAAAGCCCGCGCAATACCAATGGCCCCCATGGCATCCAATCGGTCTGCATCCTGAACCACTTGCAATTCCAAGGAACTAAACGGAGTTCTTTTCGATGGAGAAAAACTGTTTTTAAACGAAATGTTCTTTATTATTTGAAGCACGTGTTTGATTACCTGCGGTGCAAGGTTTAGTGAAGTCAAAAATTTCCGAGCTAAATGAGGCCCTATGGTTTCATCCCCATTATGAAATTTTGAGTCGGCAATATCATGAAGCAATGCGGCCAGACTAACAATCAGTATATCTACTTTTTCCTCCCTGGCTATACGTATAGTGTTAACAAATACGCGCTCGACATGAAACCAATCATGGCCGCCTTCAGCACCTTTTAAGGTGGCCTTTACGTAACTACTTGTTTTTTCAACGATTTCAGAGTGCGTCATGAACGGTATATTATAGCCTGTTTGATGCTTTTTTCGGTTGCAGTAACCAACGCTTCCAAATTGCCCGTATTTATAAGAGGTTCATGAACCTCAAAAGTGATGTGATTCCCTAAGCCATAGGGAAACTTACCATATTTAAGCATTTTCCAGGAATTGTTGATACTAATCGGCACAATCAAAGCCGACGGGGCATGCTTCATCAATACGGTTAATCCAAGTGACTGAAATTTTTTCGGTTCCCCGTTTCTACTTCGTGTGCCTTCTGGAAAGATAACGGCGCTGTGATGGGTTGTTTCAATATATTTTCCAAGGGAGGCAATTTGAGACAGTGCCTGTTTGCTGTCTTTTCGGTCAATTAGAACAGACCCCCCGTGTCTTAAGTTATACGAGACACTTGGAATTCCTGTGCCCAATTCCTTTTTACTAACGAATTTGGGATGATGTTGCCGCATGAACCAAATAATGGGCGGAATATCATGCATACTTTGATGGTTCAGTGCAATGATCAAGGGTTGATCGACCGGGATATCGTAACTATTTCTAAAAGAATAAGTAGTGCCTAAAATATGAGTGCACCTCAAAAGGCAGAGGTTTAATAGTGCTACGCTCCATCGGTGTGCATTGTAGCCGAAAACATTCAAACAGATCCATTGAATAGGATGGAATATTAGTAAGCATAACCCAAAAAAAATGAGATAAAGAATGCTAAGAGGGTATGCGAGCAGTTTTTGCATAGTACAAAAATAAAAAAACCGTCTCAATGTGAAACGGTATGTCTTTTAATGAATCTTACGATACCTAGGTAGGCCTAGGCAGAATTTCCCTAAAGTGATTAACAGAACTCGTTATACGCTTCCGTAAGATTCTCAGCAATGATTTCGGCAGGGCGACCTTCAATATGATGCCGCTCTATCATGTGAACGAGTTCACCATCTTTAAAAAGGGCCATGCACGGTGAGGAAGGAGGAAACGGAACCATCAAATCCCTGGCGGCATTGACAGCTTCGAGGTCCACTCCGGCAAACACAGTTACCAAGTGATCCGGTTTTTTAAGACTCCTCAAACTCATTTTAGCGGCTGGTCTTGCATTGGCTGCTGCGCAACCACAGACCGAATTCACAACAACAAGGGTCGTGCCTTTTTGGTTAATGGCATTTTCGACCGCTTGGGCCGTATATAATTCTTCAAACCCGGCCTGTGCCAAGTCCTGTCTCATGGGTCTTACTAATTCTGCGGGATACATAATTTCTTGTTTTAATAGATTGCAAAGATAGGGCTTTTGTCGTACTTCCTAGAAGAACTTAACGTTTCATTGCACTTAAAGTAATACACAAAAGCATGCTTAAGCCATATCCTATATTGGTTATTGTCATTCTATAGGGCTATTATTCATCATCCATATTCCGTTATGCTTTTTGTTCGATAGATAATTCAAGTGGGGGTATGTATTTTTAGATTCGCACACATGATTTTTCAATGTGCTCATTTCCTTTCCCTTTTAATATCTTTGACAAAATCTAAGAACGTATGATTAGATGGTTCGCAGCCATAATTGGATATTTTATTTTTAGGTTGCCAGGGGCGATCGTAGGGTTTCTGATTGGAAGTTTCCTTGATAATTTCGGGGGAAATCGCAGTGGGGGATCCCAAACTATTTTTAACGATATGACCCGACAAAAGGTATCGCCGGCCGATTTTGAACTTAATCTTCTGTCGCTATGTTCGATAGTGATTAAGGCCGATGGTTCAATAAGTCAACGTGAAATGGACTATGTACAACAATATTTTGTAGCATCGTATGGTAAGGATAAGGCAAACGCGATTTTCAGGACCTTCAATGAAATCAATAAGAAACACGAAATATCTGCCCAGCGAATATGCACTTTTTTGAATCAAAGAACACGCTATGAGGTGCGACTACAGTTATTGCATTTTCTTTTTGGTATCGCCCAGGCCGACGGTTCTGTCAGCGTTCCGGAAATCAATAAGATTAGTGAGATCGCCGGCTATTTAAGGGTTGCTGCTAGTGATTTCGAGAGTATTAAGGCTATGTTTATCAAATCGGCCGACAATGCATACAAAATATTGGAAATCGAAAAATCGGCAACGAACGAAGAAATTAAAAGTGCCTATCGTTCCATGGCCAAAAAATATCACCCGGATCGTGTAAATACCGAGAATGAAGCAATAAAGAAGGGTGCAGAGGAAAAATTCAAGGAAGTGCAGCGGGCCTATGAGCAGATACAAGATGAAAGACGGCTGAATTAGAACGACCTTTGCTTCAATAAATTAGAGCTACTTCTGCCATAATTTAATTTTAAAAGATTCCGTTCTATTGGAAAATATTTGGTTTTATATACAGCTAGGGCTCCATCATGTACTGAATTTTGGGGCCTACGATCATATTCTTTTTTTATCGGCCTTGGCCATTCCCTTTACTTTTAAGAGTTGGCGAAAAGTACTTTTGCTTGCCACGGTATTTACAATAGCCCATTGTTCCTCTCTTTTTTTGGCAGTCTATAATTTAGTGACCATGAACATTGGTTTGATTGAATTCTTGATCCCAGTTACCATTGTTTTGACGGCGCTTTTCAATCTAACGTATTTAAATACCAAAAAGGCTAATGTTAGCTTATTATGGCAGGTATTAGCCACCGCTTTTTTTGGCTTGATCCATGGTTTTGGTTTTAGTAATTACTTCAAAATGTTGATTGCCGGCGAAACGGAAAAAGCAACACCTTTGCTTGGTTTTGCAGCAGGTATTGAGCTTTCGCAGGTATTGATCGTACTGTCGATTTTGACATTGTCATTTCTTTTTCTTTCAGTTTTGAAGGTAAAAATGGAATTATTCGTGAAACTGGCTTCCTATTTGATAATTCTTATTACAATACCCTTGTTATTGGCCACGTTTCCATGGTGAGCGTATGTTAAATTTAACCTTAATTACATGCCGGTCGTAAGCAAATCAGGTAAATTCGTAGCATAAATTTCAGTAGTATCGAATGAAGAAGGCCAAACAGGAAAAATATGATAAAGCCTATTTACGCATGGCACTTGAATGGGGCAGACTATCCTATTGCAAACGAAGGCAGGTCGGGGCAATAGTAGTGCGAGATCGCATGATTATTTCGGATGGTTATAACGGAACCCCTACCGGTTTTGAAAATCATTGTGAGGATGAGGAAGGATATACCAAATGGTATGTTTTACATGCCGAGGCGAATGCCATCTCAAAAGTTGCGGCATCCACACAATCCTGTGAAGGGGCCACCTTATACATCACCTTGTCACCCTGCAGGGAGTGTAGTAAGTTGATCCATCAATCTGGCATAAAACGTGTAGTATACCAAGTTCGTTATAAAGATGACTCAGGATTGAAATTTTTAGAGAAAGCCGGCGTTGAACTTGTACATATGACCACAATCGACGCCGTCGATAAATAGGGCGGGAAAGGCCAATGCCGAAATTAACAATATAAGGTCATTGCGGTCCGATGTAAAAAATAGAGCGTACATGAAAAAGAAATATCGAATCATAGGGCCTACCATACTTGCAGCGGCACTCGCGCTCGGAATTTTTGTTGGGGGCAAACTACATTTTAACGATTCTCCCGAAAGGCTTTTTACCACGAATTCAAAAAAAGACAAGCTCAACAGATTGATCGATTATATCGATTATGAATATGTTGATGATATTGATACTGATAGTATAGTCGATGTTACCGTCAATAATATATTGGAAAAACTAGATCCCCATTCAGTGTATATTCCCAAACAGGAAATGGAAAAAGTTACTGAAAACATGAAAGGGGACTTTGTGGGAATCGGGATTATATTTTATCCTTATAATGACACCATATCGGTTATTCGAACTGTTGAAAATGGTCCAAGTTTCTTAAAGGGCATTCTGCCTGGGGACCGTATATTGATGGCCGATAATGATACATTGTACGGTAGAAGGCTTGCTAACGAGGCCATCGTTGAAAAGCTCAAAGGAAAAAAAGGGTCGTCTGTTGAATTGACGGTACTAAGAAAAGACGAAGGCCGCACTTTCAAGGTCAAGGTGAAACGGGATGTCGTTCCTATATCGAGTGTCGAAGCGCATTATATGCTCAGTGACGATATGGGTTATATAAAGGTAAATCGGTTTGCCGAATCAACTTTTAAGGAATTTAAGTCGGCATTAAAAGAACTTCAGCAAAAAGGGGCCACACGACTTACGCTAGATCTTAGGGATAATCCAGGAGGTTATTTAGGGATTGCCGAACAAATGGCAGATGAGTTTCTGGAAGCGGGAAAATTAATCTTATTTACAAAAAATAAAAAGGGTAAAATAGACAAAATTTATGCGACCGATGAAGGGAGTTTCGAAAACAAGCCAATCTTCGTCCTAATCAATGAGCGTTCTGCTTCAGCGAGCGAGATTATAGCCGGGGCGCTTCAAGACAATGATATAGGAACTATTGTAGGACGACGTTCTTTTGGCAAAGGTCTCGTACAACGTGAAATGCAATTGGGTGACGGATCAGCCGTACGATTGACGGTTTCACGTTATTATACGCCCACAGGGCGTTCGATTCAAAAGCCCTATGACAAAGGAAACAAAGACTATTACCAGAGTTTTGCAGATCGCTACCATACGGGCGAATTGGTAACGATAGATAGTATAAAAGTAAACGATTCCTTAAAATTTACGACCCCGAAGGGTAAGGTTGTATATGGCGGGGGCGGTATTATCCCCGATGTGTTCGTGCCCATTGGCAGCAATGAGGAGGAAGCTGTTGAAAGTTTAGATAGCGTTGGGTTTATTTCATTCTTTATTTTTGAGCATTTAGATGCCGATCGGCAACGGTATAAAGGGTATTCCGAAAAGGAGTTTGTAAATGATTTTAAAGTAGACGACGTACTTTTTGAGCAATTTGTCGACTATTGTATGGAAAGGAATCTGAAAATGGATTTCTACGATTACGAAGATGCCATAAAACTCTATTTGAAGGCGGCTTTGGCAGAACAATTGTATGGCCCCAATGTACATGCCAAGATTAAAAGCTCGGCGGATGCCATGCTGAAAAAAGTATTGGAACTGAATATCGCCCCATTAAAACATGGGGAATTCAAGGCCATAGAATCGAACGACTAATCTTCCTCGATTTTCTTTTTGATTTTCTTGGAAGTGACAAAAATCAAAAGGAGTACAATCGCGCAGAGGGATGCTAAAATTCCAATCAGGGCAATAATACTGTTCCCCTCAAATGGATTTTTAAAGTCTACCAAGGTAATATTGTACGCTATTAAGGCAAGCCCAAGCACAAGCAAGATAATAATCAAAGGTTTATTCATGATTTTGCCGGATTTTATAGATTAAGTCGATAACAATTGATGAATGTTTGTGGCGAAAAGCTTTACGGCAATTGCCATAAGAATAACACCGAAGACTTTGCGGATAATATTTACCCCACTTTTACCCAAAGCATTTTCTATCCTGAGCGACGATTTTAGTACAAGATATACAAAAATGGTATTGATCGCAATGGCAACTATGATGTTCTCAACATGATATTCAGCACGCAAAGAAAGCAATGATGTCAATGTTCCCGCACCCGCAATAAGCGGAAATGCAATGGGTACAATGGATGCACTATCAGGTTCTTCGTCTTTATACAAGGTAATACCAAGGATCATTTCAATAGCCAAAAAGAAAATAATCAAGGCCCCTGCAACTGCGAAGGAATTTACGTCGATACCGATTAATTTTAAGATTTTTTCCCCTAAAAAAAGAAACGCGACCATGATGCATGCCGCTACAATCGATGCTTTCTCAGATTGTATATGGCCGACCTTTTTGCGCAGCCCAATGATAATAGGAATGCTTCCTAAAATATCGATAACCGCAAAAAGCACCATAGTGGCAGTAGCGATTTGCTTTAGGTCAAAGTTCAAATCAAATGACATTGTTTAAATTTTTTGCAAAATTACATTTAAAAAGGTGCTTTTGAAGGGTTTTCAATAAAATTATTAGGGGTCCTTGTTTTAATGAAACGATTATCTTTACGGGCAGAAGCAAACACTATGTTCCAAATCGGCAAGACGATAATTTCTGAAGAAATCCTGGAAAAAGACTTTGTCTGCAATCTAAATGCTTGCAAAGGTGCTTGCTGTGTTGATGGTAATGCAGGGGCACCCCTAGAGGACAAGGAAACAGAAATTTTGGTCGATATCTTTAGGGATGTAAAGCAGTTTCTTCGTCCTGAAGGTTTGGCGGCAATCGAAGAACAAGGGGCTTTTGTAAAAGGCGATGACGGGGAATGGGAGACACCATTAGTGAACGGCAGTGAATGCGCTTATGCGGTCTTTTCAGAAAACGGGACCGCGAAATGTGGTCTTGAACAGGCCTATGAAAAAGGGGTTACCAAATGGAAAAAGCCCGTTTCATGCCATTTATATCCAATTAGGATCAGAGAGTATAGCCAACTAACGGCCGTGAACTATCATAAGTGGGAAATTTGCGATCCAGCCTGTGTGTTGGGGGCCGAACTCAAGGTTCCCATTTACAAATTCGTAAAGGAGGCCTTGATTCGGAAATTTGGAAAATCTTGGTATTCAGAACTTGAAAATGTAGGCCGAGAATATACTAAATAGTAGGGATATGTAGTACTACTTTTGTTCCTAAGGGCCTATTCGCCGCATCATAAAGGTCAAAAATTTGAACATTGAACGAATTTAAATAGTCCCTTGAAAAATTTGCCAGACGTTCCTTGGTAATATCGATACCGATCGATTTACGCTTTAGCACCTTGCTTTCCTTGATTTTCTCGGAGGCCTCCCGACCGACACCATTATCGATGATCGTTATATTGATAAAGCCGTCTTTGCCCCTACTAACCGTAAGGTCGATATTTTTTTCACCTTCCTTAGACGATAATCCATGCCATAATGCATTTTCTAAGAACGGTTGAAGGATCAATGAAGGTATTTTAACGGTGTGCACATCAATATCTTTATCGATGTTGACATTGAAGTTTATTTCCTTGGAAAAGCGAATATTCTCAATGTTCATATATAGTTCGACCGTTTCCAATTCTTCCTCCAGGGATATTTCTTTTAAGGAGGATGCCTCAAGGATTTTTCGAACAAGTTTCGAAAATTTATTTAGGTAATGAACTGCATTCTTTTTTTCATTATTAATGATGTAGAGTTTTATTGAATTCAATGAATTAAAAAGAAAGTGTGGATTCATTTGACTACGCAACATCGATTGTTCCAAGGTCAAAAGCTTTTTTTCATTTTTTAGCTGATATTGTCGGTACAATACATAAAAAATGCCTGCAAGCAGCGCCAAAATAATACCGCTTATGAGTAAGGTGGCATTATTTTTACGCAATTTGAGTTTATTGATTTCATTTTCCTTCGACACCATTTCGAGTTGAGCGCTCTTTTTTTCAGTTTCATACCGCGTAATCATATCGTTTACGTATCGCAAATTGCGATCGCTGGCAATTTCATCCTCAATATGACGTGCATTTTTAAAATATTCGAGAGACATTTTATAATCGCCCTTGAGCGAATATAATTCCGATAGAAAATCATTGGCAGTAGAAATATTACTAGGGATATTGAATCTATTGGCCAATTCAAGCCCTTTTTTCAATTGATTTTCAGCTTCTTTATAACGCTTTAAATTCATCAAGGCCCAACCTAGGTTGGTGTGTATTAGCGAGATAATATCTTTATCATTCATGGCCTCAGCCTGTGTCAAAATGGGCTCAAGAAGCGCGACCGCCTTTATATTTTCATCTTTCTTGATATAGACTTGTGCAATGCTATTGTTACAAATGATGCGACCTTTGTCTGAGTCTATTTCTTCGTTATAGGCCAGGGAAGTCCTGAAGCTATTAAGGGCCTCATCAAGTTTGCCCTGTTTTTCAAGGCATTCACCGATATTTTGAAAGTTGATGGCAAGCCCTAATTTGTTGCCTAGGGCTTGCTCAAGTTTCATCGATTTTTTGAACTGTTCGATAGCAAGGTCATACTGCCCTAGGGTAAGGTAAATATTGCCGATTCCGTTTAAGGATACATTGATACTCCGCTTAATACCATCCGGGGGATTTTTTATCGTTTCAGCCAGTTCCAAGGCTTTCTGGTTATAGTCCAAGGCCGCTTTGATTGCATCGGTTCTTCTAAATACAACGCTGATCATATTCAGGCTAAATACCTCGAACTCTAGGTTATTCGCTTTTTCAGCAATGTCGAAGGCTTTTTGATGAAGAATAAAACTTTTGGAAAATTGGGAAATATCGCGATATGTTCTCCCGATTTGATTCAAGGCATATGCCTGGCCTTCTGAATAATTTCTAGTTTCTGATCGGTTGGCTAAAAAACGCATCATAACCGTATCACGACGCGTAGCATTAAGTACCTTATCGATTTCGGCATAGGTTTTTGGCGTCTTGTCGATAAGGCTGTCAATAGTATTTTTAAAAGATTCAGGAATCTCTTGGCCTTGAAGGACAAAAAGATTGAATACTAAGGAAAACATCGGAATCAATTTGCTGAAAAGGCGCAACCAAAAATCGATTTCTGGAATTTTATATCGGGTCGGAAACTTCATAAAATGACCTATAACATGTCGAGAAAATCGGATTTTTTTTGTCTCGAAACCGGAATTTTATGGTTTGATTTCAATATGACATAGCCATCCGTTTTCAAAAATTCCTTTATTTTATTGAGGTTTATGATATAAGAGTTATGAATTCTAAAAAATGAATCTTCTGGGAGAAGTTCGTTTACTTCCTTCAACTTCTTGGTCAAAACTATTTTTTGCCCGTCGACAAGAAAAATAGTACTGTAATTGCCATCCGATTCGGCATAGAGTATTTCATCACTCTCCAAGAACAATAATTTTCCGTCAGTGTTGAAAACGATCTTTTTATCGAGGGAATTGGAATTGAAATTCATCAAGATTTTTTCAAGACGATCGGTAGTCCGATGCTTTAAATTGAACTTTTTGATTTTTTTTATGGTTTCTTTCAAGTCATCTGAATCGATTGGCTTTAATAGGTAGTCAATAGCTTCATTCTTTAATGCTTTGATAGCATATTGATTATAGGCCGTTGTAATCACAACAGGAAATTCCTTATTCCTCAACTTTTGAATAAATTGAAACCCGTCCATGGTCGGCATCTCAATATCCAAAAACAAGCAATCGGGCGTGTTTTTTTCCAAATAGCCCAAGGCCTCCACCGGATCTTGGAAGGTAGCCACAACGTTTATTTCATTGCTAAAATTAGTCAGCTCCCAAGAAAGGCTTTGCAGCGCCTTTGTTTCATCATCTACTAATACAACTTCTAACATACCTTTTAAACCACTTTATTATTATGCGTTAGGTTAAAACACAGAAAGTTAAACAAAAATACCTGTATGCGAATGTTTAAAACGATAAGATGTGTCAATTGAAATATTTCAAGTATGGTTGGTACTAAAAATTTCAAGAATGGTCATTGCCCTACCCACGGCATGCGTGCTAAAATGCAGGGCCAATTTTTCCGCGACAGACTCGAAAAATTTAAGGATGCCAATTATACAAAATCCAATACCATTTATACATAAGCCCATTAAAGATGATTCAGTCTCTTTTAATTTTAGTCCCGTTAAAAGAATCAATTAGTCTTGATCCTTATTAATAAGTACCATGCCTCCTATTAATGAACTTTAATTTGATACGATGAAAAAATGTGTATTAATGTTCGTCTTGTTGATTTTGGCAATTGTGATGGCCATATTGACCGATAATCAAATGGAGGTTGCACCTAGCAATAATTACATTGCCGACGCTCCGCAGAAGCACACATTATTGACGACCACACAATCTAATGATTAGCGCCAGGAAACTATGAAAATGATGCATTCAATTAAAAACATGCCCACGGCTCTATTAAAAACCTTGCGGATCAGTTTCTGGGTCTTGATGCCGTTTTTATTTATCGCTAAAACTGATATTACGAGTGAATCTTTTGTTGATACATCTACAAAAGGAGGCTATCTGTTGCGTTCAAAAGGAGTGATAGATAGAGAAATAAAAGGGGATATCCGTTTTGAAATCGACCGCCAAAAAGCCATAAAAGGAGAGGACTATTCAACCTTGAAATTGCAATTCGGAAATCAACAACTAGATCACAATTTTATGGAATTACTGATCTGTCTTAAAGGAACGACTCAGGAAATTAAACGCGGAACGTATGAAGTCACTCAACATATTGAAGGATTTTCCAATTATTTTGATGGGGTCTTTGCCTTTGCCAATGATGATATTTTGGGCGAACGCCCATTTTTTTCCGAAAAAGGGAGTGTGACGATTTCAGAAGTTGCACAAGGTGTTTTGAGCGGGAGTATAAAAGTGACAATGGGCGATTTTCATGGCAATCGTTTTGAGGTCCAAGGGAATTTTATGGCCATGCGTTGAGATTATATTCATTAAAATGGGGTCAATGACCTCTTGATATCTGGTTTTTAATACAAGGTGTCCAATCGGGTAAGCTGGGCCGTCATTATATCGAATTGAGCGGCAAAAGGCCATGAGCGGGAAAGGTAAATTTTTTATTTTGCCTTTAACTCACTGGCCATGTGTTTATTTTAACAGGCTTTAATAAATAAGCCATGTCGAAATAGGGTATGCTGAAAAGAAATTATAAAAAAAATATGAGATGTAAGATTTTATGAAACTGCCATTCCATTATGTACGGTCCTTACGGAACACGTCGCAGTAAAATGCGTGTGATTGTTGAAATAACTGACCGTCTGATTAACATTCTGAATTCTGGGCACCAGATCAACTAGTTGGTTTGCGTGAAGTATGCGAAAATAGGTTTCGGGGGAACTACCTGTATGCGCACCCATTAGGAAGGCATCGTTTACGATGCATCAGTTGGATCGTACGGATTGGTGGTATCATAATAGACTTGGGGATGCCCTATTGCGTATTTGGTTTTTTTTAGTTTATATCCGCAGGCTGTATCCCTATATTTTTTTACCTTCAGGAAGTGCAAGGTCCTATCCCTTATTTCATAGAATCTAAGAGAGCAATCTTTCGATTGGCAAAAAAGCTATTTTGGATAGCCTGTTTTTGTTCGATGCAAATAGGGTATCAACAATCTCAAATCACTTTTAGACAATTATCGGGCAAGGAGGGGTTGTCACAAAATAGTGCTATTTCTATAACGCAGGATAGTACCGGATTTCTTTGGATTGCGTCTCAGGATGGTCTCAACAAGTATGATGGCCGCCAATTTAAGATTTATCCCTATAGTTTTGCCGATATTACAAGGCCCAATAGCAGTATTTTGGGCAAGATATATTCAGATAGGCAAGGTGATCTTTGGATACTCCCAGCGGGGCGTTCCCCACATAAACTAAACCGAACTTCAAACAAATTTGAAGCCGTTTCTGATTTGAACGACGCGAGTATTGTTTTCCAGGATGATGCATTCAATGTATGGATAGGCACCTATAGTAATGGACTGTTTCTTTATGATAAGAAAAATAACAGTACCACACGGATTTTGCCCCCTTCTCAAATAAAAGGCGCCATCTACAAGATAGCTCAAAGTGAAAATGACAAGTTATTGATTGCGACAGATGGGAATCTTCTCGAGCTGGACACAAGCACAAATACGGTTTTTCCAATTAACCCAAAAACTGACAAAGGCGAAACCATTCATGCTAATTTCAGTGCCATTGCAACCGATGATAAAAGCAGACAATGGATCGGCACCTTTGGCAATGGACTGTTCTTCAAGAAAAATAATGAAGGTACCTTCCATCGTATTTCCGAATTGCACTTTACAGATGCCTTGCCCCTAGACCTCAACATTCTTGATCTTTTGGTCGATAGAAAAGGGCGACTTTGGATTGCTACCTATGGCAGAGGCTTATTCCTCGTCGATTTTGACCAGCAAAGCATTTCGAATTTTATAAATGAAAAGCACAATCCTAAGTCACTTGACTACAATGATATACTCTGCATTTATGAAGACTATTCAGGCACATTGTGGTTTGGAACTGATGGTGCCGGTGTGAGCTATTATGACGAGTATTTGGAAAAATTCAATTCCCTTATCAACTATCAGACCCCTGAAAATATTAATATCGATGTGGTAAGATCCATCGCCGTAGATAAACATAATACCATTTGGATAGGTACTTCGGGTAAGGGGTTGACACAATATGAACCTGAAACCAATAGTTGGCGAACCTTTAATGCCATACCAGGTACTAAAAACACAATAGCATCAGATCGTATAATGAGTCTTCTTGTAGATGAAGGCAACAATTTATGGATAGGCACCCAAGGTGAAGGCTTTAGTATTTATGATTCCCTTGATAATTTCACTCATTTTACACCGAAAACCACGATTCCATTATCAGCGAAAACCATATGGAGTATATTTCAGGATAGCCGTAAACGATTTTGGTTGGGTACAAGGCAACATGGTTTGATTCAGTTTGATGAGCAAAAGGGGGAGCTAAAAAAATATGTGCATGCCCCTGGAAATGATAATACCCTGCCCAGCAATAATATAAGGGTTGTTGTGCAAGATGATACGGGCACCTTATGGATTGGTTCTGAAGAAGATGGCATTGCTTCGTTTGATCTCGAAAACGAAAAATTTAAGCAGTATCGACATAGCCCCGAGAAGAATTCGATTTCGAGTAATAATATTAAATCGATTTATGCGGCACCCAATGATATTGTATGGATCGGCACCAATGGGGGCGGGCTAAATGCGCTGGATGTAAATAAGGATCAGTTCTATACGTATACCGCGAAAGAGGGCCTCGCCAATGATGTCATCTATGCGATTTTGCCCGATACCCAAGGCAATCTATGGCTGAGCTCGAATAAGGGCATAACAAAATTCAGTCCGGGCAATACCCTAAAGGATGCCCCGACCATCGTAAACTACAATAACTACGATGGGCTTGCCACTGAATTTAATACCGGGGCCTACTACAAGGACATTGCAGGGAATTTATATTTTGGTGGTTTGGACGGATTTTATTGGTTTAAGCCCGAAGAATTGAAAGACAACATTGTTTTGCCCAAAACTACCATCACAAGTTTTGAAGTATCAAATGAAGCGTATCCTTTGACCGATGGTATTCGATTAAAACATGACCAAAACACGGTATCATTTACGTTTTCGAGCCTTCAATATTCCCTACCAGAGAAAAATCTTTACCAATACAAGCTTTTGAATTACGATGATGATTGGGTTTTTGCGGGCAATAATAATTTGGCGCGCTATTCGTATCTGACCCCGGGCAACTATGAATTCCTTGTAAAATCAAGTAATTATGATGGGGTTTGGAACAATAACCCTGTGCGTTTCAACTTTACGATAACTTCGCCTTGGTACCAGACCTTTTTCGCCAAAATAATGTATGTAATCTTGTTATTGACTTCGATTTATGGCTTGTATTATTACCTCAAATGGCGCTGGAGGATGAAGTTGGAATTAAAATTAAACGAAGAAGAAGCCGATCGATTACAAAGACTAAACGATTTTAAGTCAAAATTATATACCGATATTTCACATGAGTTCCGTACCCCATTGACACTTATTTCTGGCCCGGTAGAGGCAAAACTGTCCGATGGAGGACTTTCCAAAAGAGACTTTGCCGATTTTTCGATGATTAAACGTAATACATATCGACTATTAGCTTTGGTGGATCAATTGCTGCATTTGTCAAAATTGGAAAAAGGGAACTTGAAACTAAAACTTACCCAAGGAAATTTGGGACATTTTTTGAATATGCTCGCCAATGCGTTCGAGTACAAGGCAGAATTCAAAAAAATCGATTTTAGGGTCGAAATAGATGCTATAGAAGATGCTTGGTACGATGAGGATGCCCTGGAAAAAATTGTGACCAATTTGCTTTCGAATGCTTTTAAATATTGTCCGGAAGGAGGCATATGTGACTTTAAAGTAGTCGAAAAAGACAAAACGGCCCAGATTTCCGTCACGAATACGATTGAAGAAAGCACGGACATTGATTTGGATAAATTATTTACCCGGTTTTACCAAGAGGATGAATATGCAGAGGGCGCCGGGGTAGGCCTTTCCTTGGTGAAGGAATTGGTAGCGCTCTATCATGGGGAAGTTACGGTACAAAAGGTGTCGGATACTACAATTCATTTTCAAGTTCATGTGCCTATTGATGATATTTCTTTTGAAAAGGTTCCAATTGCACCATCTACGGCTGAACACCAAAAAGCAAAGGGCCAACGCAATGAGGACCCTATTGAAAAGATTTTAGGGGAAGGTCAGATACAACATGTTGATGGAGAACTGCCCATACTTTTAATCGTCGAAGATAACAACGAGGTGCGAGAGTTTATAAAATCAGTCTTGATTGACAAGTATGTGATATATGAAGCGCAAAATGGCAAAGTGGGTATTGAAAAAGCGTTGAAGTTTGTTCCTGACCTTATAATTACCGATTTACGTATGCCCATTTGTAACGGAATTGAACTTTGCAACACGCTGAAAAATGACGAGCGAACAAGTCATATTCCAATAATATTGTTAACGGCTCATATCGGTGAGGAAAATGAATTAGAAGGGCTACGGTCTGGGGCCGATGATTTTATTGCAAAGCCTTTTAAAACAAAAATTTTAGAGAAACGGGTCCAAAATCTTATCAATACGAGAAATACACTGCGAACACGGTATTCCCAGGAACTGGTCTTAACGGCAAAAGATATTGCTATCACACCAACTGATGCGATATTCCTGAACAAATTGCAAAAAACCCTCGATGATTATTTGTCGGATCCGAGTTGCAATGCGGTCTTCCTATGCAAAAAAATGGGGATGAGCCGCATGCAGCTGCATCGAAAATTATTGGCATTTACAGGCCTGAATACCACCGCGTTCATTCGTTCCCAGCGTTTAAAACAGGCAGCCCATATACTGCGGGCATCAGACGCTTCAATCAGTGAAGTGGCCTATACCGTTGGCTTCAATACCCCTTCCTATTTTATAAAATGCTTTAAGGAGGTGTATAAAAAAACACCTTCTGAATTTATTCAAACTACTGATTTAAAGTAGGTTAAAATCAATGTTACATCTCTTGCATACTTGGTTACATACGTAGCATCAATACATCATTTGATAACATAGTTTTGGCTCAAGTATCAGTATTAATCTTAAAATATAATATTATGAAAACAAAACTTTTTTTAATCCTCGGTTGTATCATCGTTTTTATTGCTATAAATGCTTGTTCAAAAGAAGCAATTGAAGATTGCCTAGCTGGTTCCGGATTTGGATGCTTGGAAGTACCTATACCACCGTCAGAAGATGGCCGTTTGGATGATGGTCAAATAGAAACCGACGCTACTCTAGTAGAAAGCGATTCAACTCTTGCGGTCTCCAAATTACCCGTTCTGGAATAGTCTTGGGACAATTGCGTGATATATTCTTATTGGGGGAATGACACCTTTAACTATCAAAACTTATGACTAAGCCCGTACCGCGCAAAAGACACTATATTTTATGTGCACTGCTTTTGACAATCAGCATTTCTCACGCGCAGGCGTTTAGTACGAAAAAGTCCAAAGTGGTACTCGTCATGGATCTCAAATCAGATGTTGTCAAGCATTTGGTACTGTACACCGATTTTGAAAAGTTGAATGAGTCGCAACTCTCAGCGCTATACCCATTAAGCGAATTCTATATCGGTCAATTCAATGGCAAATATGAAATACTTCATGACGCAATTGTACCAGTGAAGAACTCTACCATTATTATGAATACCGAGAAATTATTTTTTCCAGGGGAACATTATTTGGCTAGTAAAAACCTTCTTCCCGGGATGCGATTTGATATTGGGAAGATCAAAGCGAAAATAGTAACGGCTAAGCATGGAGAATTGATAATTAAAACCTAACTCAAATTGATTAAAAAAATAAAAGATGAATTCAAAATTAGAAAAGGAAATGCCAAGAAAAATTGACGGCACATTGTTGGTTTTTGTGGCTATAATTTTTTTAGCCTTGTTTATGATTATGACTGCTTTGGTTTCGGGTTATTTTCAACGATAGAACAAATAGTTCAAATAGACCATGGACAATGAATTGATTATGGAGCGCTATTCTCGGCATAGAATAGTAAATAAATTGAATTAAAACACCCTTGTACTAATTCTATTTTTGGTCGGATAATCTATTAAATAACAGTAGAAGTTGAATAAGTAATTACCGAGCAAACAATTTGGCCAATGCGGGTACGGTTTATAGTAACGTCCCAAATACAACAACGGGCAATTCGTATAAAAATGCTGCTGTTGCTTATTTTGAAACATTTGAAGGAATGACAGACTGTTTTCTCCCAGCCAATCAAGCGGAATTCAAGAAAGCAATAGAATTAGCCAAAAAAGATATCGACGAAATAAATTGTGATTCTAAAACAGTGAAGACATCGTTGATTAAATCGACGGTATTCAATTAATAAATGGCATTCTTGTTTTTAATGACAACCATAGTCAACCAGTTATGATAGCATTGACTTAATTAAAAAGCGGGTAAATGACATACGATATGGTCGCTTAATTTTATAGCCCCCCAAATTTTTAACATCAATATATTTTTAAACCAAAAAGTATTTTAAAACATACTTGTTGGTTTATTTTTTATCTCAAAATTCTTATACAGATTGCAAGTATTTCTTAAGGGCAATAAACATCACGAGCCAGCGCACATTTCAACATGGTATGTTAAAAACTTTGTATTCTTATTGCCCTATCGGGCTTTTAAGATCCCTTTCATTTTTCCATCTTTGTTAATCCCAACGAGAAGGTAATTATACGCAATTATCTTAAAACACTAATATTTTAAATTCAAGTACACTATGTCCGCAGCCTTAGAGCCTATCCTGGAAGCAAATGATGACCGCTTTGTGATTTTTCCCATCAAGCATCATGATCTTTGGGAATGGTACAAAAAGTGCGAGGCATGTTTTTGGACAGCGGAGGAAATCGATTTACATGAAGACCTCAATGATTGGAATAACAAACTCAATGATGACGAGCGTTATTTCATAAAGCACATATTGGCGTTTTTTGCTGCTTCCGACGGTATTGTGAACGAGAATTTGGCCGAGAATTTTGTAAGTGAAGTGCAATATGCCGAAGCAAAATTTTTCTACGGTTTTCAGATTATGATGGAGAACATCCACTCGGAAACGTATTCATTACTGATAGACACGTATGTCAAGGATGAAAAGGAAAAAGGAATTCTATTTAAAGCCTTAGAGAACTTTCCTGCCATCAAGAAAAAGGCTGATTGGGCCTTAAACTGGATCGAATCCCCAAGTTTTGCCGAGCGATTGATAGCCTTTGCCGCCGTTGAGGGTATTTTCTTTTCCGGTGCTTTTTGCTCTATATTTTGGCTTAAGAAAAGAGGCTTGATGCCGGGGCTTACCTTTTCGAACGAGCTGATTTCAAGGGATGAGGGCATGCATTGTGACTATGCCGTACATCTTCATAATAAACATCTTTTCAATAAAGTGCCCAAAGCACGTATTACTGAAATTTTGACCAATGCCTTGGATATTGAACGGGAGTTCATTACCGAATCGTTGCCGGCGAGTCTAATCGGAATGAATTCTAAACTGATGACACAATACCTAGAATTCGTTACCGACCGATTATTAGTCGAACTTGAATGCGACCGAGTGTATAATGCGACGAATCCTTTCGATTTTATGGACATGATTTCCCTTCAGGGGAAAACTAATTTCTTTGAAAAACGCGTGTCCGAATATCAAAAAGCAGGAGTACTCAACAAGGAAAAGGACGAAGACGCGCAAAAAATCAGTTTTGACGCCGATTTCTAGATAAAATCCCGAATACCCCTTATTTTCCAGGGGATCATTGCCTAAAATAAATAACGCCAGGTCGCGAACGTGCTCTGGCCCCAACCAAGGTTTCACTAAAATAATTGTAGCAATATGTATGTAATAAAAAGAGATGGTAGAAAAGAACTCATAATGTTCGACAAAATTACTGCCAGGGTTCGTAAATTGTGCTACGGCCTTAATGGACTTGTCGATCCATTAAAGGTGACCATGCGCGTAATCGAGGGCTTGTATGATGGGGTTACCACCTCGGAACTCGATAATTTGGCCGCTGAGATATCCGCCACAATGACTACCGCACATCCTGACTATGCAAAATTAGCTGCGCGCATCTCTGTATCGAATTTGCATAAGAATACGAAGAAGTCCTTTTCCGAGACGATGAAGGATCTTTATGAGTATGTTAACCCTAGAACGAATAAGAAGGCCCCGTTGTTGTCCGATGAGGTTTACAAGGTAATCGCAGATAATGCCGAAACCCTTGATTCGACCATCATTTACAACCGTGATTTTGGCTACGATTATTTCGGTTTTAAAACATTGGAACGCTCTTATTTGCTAAAACTAAACGGAAATATCGTCGAACGGCCCCAGCATATGTTGATGCGTGTGGCCGTCGGGATACATTTGAATGATATAGATTCGGCCATTGAGACCTATGAGCTGATGTCAAAAAAATATTTCACCCATGCAACACCTACACTTTTTAATTCAGGTACCCCCAAACCACAGATGTCTTCCTGCTTTCTTTTGGCAATGAAAGATGATAGTATAGATGGCATCTATGACACGCTCAAGCAGACTGCGAAAATCTCACAATCTGCAGGCGGTATCGGTCTCTCTATTCATAATATTAGGGCGACTGGATCCTATATCGCCGGCACGAATGGCACTTCCAACGGCATAGTCCCCATGCTGCAGGTTTTCAATGATACCGCCCGCTATGTAGACCAAGGAGGCGGAAAAAGAAAAGGAAGCTTTGCCATTTATATAGAACCTTGGCATGCAGACATTTATGAATTCCTAGATTTGAAAAAAAATCACGGGAAAGAAGAAATGAGGGCACGGGATTTGTTCTATGCAATGTGGATCCCAGACCTGTTTATGAAACGGGTAGAGGCCAATGAGGAATGGACCCTGATGTGTCCCAATGAATGCCCTGGACTCTTCACCAATCACGGAGAAGCATTCGAGGAACTGTACCTTGGGTATGAGGCCAAGGAAAAAGGGAGAAAGACCGTTAAGGCTAGGGAGCTTTGGGAAAAGATCTTGGAATCGCAAATCGAGACCGGAACCCCGTATATGTTATACAAAGACGCTGCCAATCGAAAGAGCAATCAAAAGAACCTTGGGACCATTCGATCTTCAAACCTGTGTACCGAGATAATGGAGTATACTTCTTCAGATGAAGTAGCGGTGTGCAATTTGGCCTCTATTGCCTTGCCCATGTTTATTAAAAATGGCGAATTCGACCATAAGGAACTCTTTAAGGTCACCAAACGGGTCACCAAGAATTTAAATCGTGTAATCGATAGAAATTATTATCCTGTCAAAGAAGCCGAAAACTCAAATATGAGGCATAGGCCCATAGGCCTTGGAGTACAAGGGCTGGCCGATGCTTTTATCTTGTTGCGATTACCTTTTACGAGCGATGAAGCTAAAAAGCTGAATCAGGAGATTTTTGAGACCTTGTATTACGCTGCTGTCACTGCCTCAATGGAAGCTGCCAAGGAAGAAGGGCCGTATTCGACCTACAAGGGATCTCCTATTTCAAATGGTGAATTTCAACACAATCTTTGGGGAATCAACGATGAGGAACTCTCAGGACGATGGGATTGGGATAAATTACGTAAGGATGTTATGAAAAACGGCGTTAGAAACTCCCTTTTGGTAGCACCCATGCCTACGGCTTCTACTTCACAGATATTGGGTAACAATGAATGTTTTGAGCCATATACCTCTAATATATACACCCGTAGGGTGCTTTCGGGCGAATTTATAGTAGTGAACAAGCATTTGTTGGAGGATTTGGTCAACTTGGGGCTCTGGAATGAAAATATGAAGCAGGAATTGATGCGTGCGAATGGCTCTATTCAACATATTGAAACCATTCCCCAGGATATCAGGGAGCTCTATAAAACGGTCTGGGAACTTAGTATGAAAGACATCATCGATATGAGCAGGCAGCGGGGTTATTTTATTGATCAGAGCCAATCATTGAACCTGTTCATGGAAAACGCGAACTATGCCAAGTTGACTTCGATGCACTTTTATGCGTGGAAGAGCGGTCTTAAAACGGGAATGTATTATCTGCGCACCAAAGCTGCCGTAGATGCCATTAAGTTTACCCTTGACAATACCAAGAAAAAAGAGGTCCCTATTAGCGTGGCAGCAGAGGCCGAAATGGCTGCTGCAACCTTACCGGATCCGGTATTGGCGAAAACCATGGAAGTAAGGCCAACCACCGAGATTCAAGAAATCGACGTTCAACCCATGACGCCAGCCGAAATGAAGGCCATGATCGAAAGGGCCAAGGAAGGTCAGGCAGATGATGACTGTTTGATGTGCGGGTCTTAAGTTTAAGTAGTGTTTATTACCAAAGAACCCTGGTCAATGGCCGGGGTTTGTTTTTTCAGGAAGAACCAACGTGGCTGAGATTAATAGTGTGGGTTCTATGAAACAAATGCTGCACTAGCTTGAAAACTTCGACAATGACTTGACACTTTGCAAAAGCGCATAATAACAGCCAGCTTAAATTAGTAGAAAGGGGATATGAAGGACAAAATAACTGCCTATTTGCGAAAATAAGGCCTTAATGCGCTTGAAAAAATCATAGCCGCGACATAGATAAGTAGAATTATAATGTAATTGTCCATGTTCAAAAAGAGGATGAATACTTTATTTACGTTCTAAAGTCATAAAAAGATTACGTTAATTTTAAATTATTTAAAAATAAATCCAAATAAATAATCAGAAATAATTCCTGTGTTGAATAAGGAAGGATTTAGTGAATCGAAAAATTAGAATCTTCGAAGTATTGGAAAATAATCCGCTGCGATTCCCCAAGATGAATGGGCAACCCTTCGCCAAGATTGATGCTTTTCAGTAAAGAAATAGCGAATAGAATACCAGGCCACTGCCGTTGACCTCTTTTCAAGGTCTTTTTTTCTCTTGTAAAAAAAGTACCAAGTTTTTGAAATCAATAATAATAGGATATAAACAATCAGTACGTAGAGATATGGACGCATAGACTTAAGAACGCCTATTGTAGCCGATATCTTACTTGCATGCAGTGTAGTATATCGAAAATCTCCAAATATTCGTTAAAATGCACGGCTTGCAGCCGTGCTTACTGCTTGAAAAAAGGTTTTGCTCGTACAAAAATGAGTTTCAAACTATAAAAAAGAATCTTCTTTCTTATAGGCTGCGATGACCGCAAGTTCACCCTCCTTTCCGGGTTTCGAATTCCCGTGTTCCATACCCAAAACCCCTTGGTAGCCTTTTTCGTAAATCGACTTAAAAACATTTTTATAGTTGATTTCGCCTGTTGTTGGCTCCTTTCGGCCTGGGTTGTCACCTATCTGTACGTAAGCGATTTCATCCCATGTAAGATCCATATTATGGATCAGATGGCCTTCGTTTTTCTGCATGTGGTAAATGTCGTATAGGATTTTACAGGAAGGACTGTTTACGCCTTTGCATATTAAATAGGTCTGTTCAGAGGTTCTTAATTGAAGATCTGGGGAATCTGAAAGGGGTTCGAGAACCATGACCAATCCGTGGGGTTCCAAAATCTCGGCACCTCTTCGTAATGCTTCAATAACGTTGGCATTCTGAATCCCAATAGGAAGGTTTCTTTCGAAACTTCCAGGAACAACGGTCATCCATTTGGCATTGACGCGTTTGGCGACATCGACTGCTTTTCTGCAACCCTCTAAATAAATGGCTACATTTTCGGGCTTTCCGGAAGCAAGTGTATTCTCCAAGTTGCCCCCTTTATCAACCACAAAAACGCCCATGGTCATATTGCGACGGGCCAGGGTATCACCGATTTTAGACTGCATGGCAGTGTCCCGCCCCATCATACCATTATCTTCGAATGCAGTAAATCCTTGATCAGCCATAAAATTAAGTTGGTCGATGAGATCTTTTCCTGCCAAGTTTTCAAACATGCCAAAATGTGGGGCATATTTTAAGTTAAAATGGTATGGATC
Source organism: Flavobacteriales bacterium (assembly GCA_038316335.1). Lineage (GTDB taxonomy): Bacteria > Bacteroidota > Bacteroidia > Flavobacteriales > Flavobacteriaceae > JALHST01. The sequence goes on along the minus strand of JBBQAM010000015.1, from coordinate 28,681 downwards.
ATTTTTTTCAAATGCGTCTTTGGCAAAGCCAAAAGCCCCTCCAAGTGAAATTACGCCACTTGAAAGAGCTGTTTTTTGAATAAAGCTTCTTCTTTTCATAGAGAGCCAACTAGAGCGACCATGCTTTGCCTTTTGTTAATTCCTGCACGTCCTCACATGCGATATATTCACCAGGTACCGGTAGATAGTCCAAGACATTTTCACCGACATACTCTGAAGTCTTATACCCCAATATGGCGAGCCCTCGTAAGTTATTCGCAAAACCAAACCGGGCAACCACGTCATCCAATTCTTGGGGATTTCCACCATCCAAGGCATCGGTATAGGAATTGATGATCTCGAAATTTTTTGCCTGCTCTTCCTTTGAAATCTTTAAGGCTTCTGACAATACGGGTTCCAAATCTTCAGGCTTTAAATCCCCGGCACTATTCTTTCCGGAATCCTTCAGGGCTTTATCAATAAACTTGCCCATTGACATTTTTATAAAATCCTGCTGTTTTTTCTCCATCACTTCATTCGCGAACTTATCGATAAACATATGGGTATTCACTTCCGAAGCAGAAGGGGTATCGCTTTTAGGCAAAATGATATCAACCAGATGGGTAAGTACCTGACCTTGTTCTAAGGCGAAGAAATCGGGTGTCCATGTGATTACAGGTTCATTTTTACAGCTTTGTACTAGGCTGATCAACGTGGGCGTGGCTACTACATAGCCTAATGATAGGCCCATATTTCTGAGTGCGTTTCTTCTATCCATTATATATTTCCTTTTTTTAGTTCTTTGGCGGCATGATTGACGGCGCGGGCCGTAAATGCCATATAGGTCAATGATGGGTTTACACAATTGGCCGAAGTCATAAAAGACCCATCGGTAACATAAACATTGGGAACATCATGTAGTTGATTGTTGCCATTTAGAACCGAGGTTTTGCGATCTCTGCCCATTCTGGCCGTTCCCATTTCATGTATTCCAAGACCTAAGGCACCAGGATTGTCAAAGGATTGAACATCTTTAAGCCCCGCTTTTTCTAACATCTCGACAGCAGATTCCTTCATGTCCTTCCGCATGTTCCATTCATTTTCCTTGAATTCGGCATCAAAGGTAACGGTCGGTAGACCCCAACTATCTAATTTATCATAATCCAAGGTCATTCTATTCTCCTCATAGGGCAGCACTTCTCCAAAACCACCCATGCCGAAGGTCCAGCCGCCTGGTTTTAAAATGGCATCCTTGAGGTTTTTGCCGTAAGACATTTCAGCAACGGCCTCTTCCCAGTTGCCCCTGCTTGCACTTCCTTGATATCCGAAGCCTCGTTTATAGTCTTTTCGGTCAGAGGCACCTCCCAAGTTTCTAAAACGTGGGACATAAATACCATTGGGTTTTCTTCCTTTATAATATTTGTCTTCGAAACCTTCAAATTTTCCGGAAGCACCAACCCCTAACTGATGGTCCATGATGTTTCTTCCCAATTGGTCTGAAGCATTCCCCATTCCATTCGGGAAAGCATCTGATTTAGATTGCATCAATATTGAGGTTGAGGCGATAGCAGACGCGCATAGGAAAATCACTTTTGCTTTGAATTCGTGGGTTTCCTTCGTTACCCGATCAATTACCTTAACGCCGGTAGCCCTTTTTGTATTGGGGTCATAGATTACCTCATGAACAATCGAATCAGGTCGAAGCGTCATATTTCCGGTACGCTCTGCAGCCGGTAATGTTGAAGACAAACTACTAAAGTACGCCCCGAAAGGACAGCCGCGAATACATCGGTTTCTATATTGGCAATGGCTTCGACCGTCAAATTCCTTGGTACCTGTCAAATGGGCTGCCCGGCCAGCGGTCATAACCCGTCCATCGAAATTCTCCGCTATCTTTTCACGAACGTGTTGTTCTACACAATTCAATTCCATCATGGGCAGAAAGTTACTATCGGGTAGTTGTGGCAGGTTCAACGCCTCGCCACTTACCCCGATATACGTTTCGACCTTATCATACCATGGGGCAATATCTTTATAACGAACAGGCCAATCTACTGCGATGCCTTCGCGTTGGTTAGCCGTAAAATCGATGTCACTCCAACGATAACTTTGTCGTCCCCATTGTAAGGAACGTCCACCTACATGATAACCCCGCATCCAATCAAAACGTTTGATTTCATTATAAGGATGTTCCAAATCATTCACAAACCACATGGCGCTTGCCGCGTTTGTAGTGTAACCAGTCCTATTCTGTTTAGGTTGTTTTTCGATGTCGGCCCTCGTGGGTTCGCCGCCATTGGGAAAGTCCCAGGGATCTTTATTGGCAGTCACATAATCTTCAATATGTTTGACCATCCTGCCACGTTCAAGAACCAGGGTCTTAAGTCCGTTCTCGCATAACTCTTTAGCGGCCCAACCTCCGCTGATACCCGTACCTACAACAATCGCATCATACGATTCCTGTTCTTCGTTATAATAAAATTTGTTCATGTATGAAATTGTTTATTCTCTAAATTTATTAAATATAAAATTAATTTTCTACATTTAAACACGATTCTTCTTAGAAGCCTCGCAATTTGATGACGTGGCAAACATATAAATTCAAGCACAAAATATCGCATTCTACACATGAAATTGGATAAGATTTTTAAACGAAGATCCGCTTTAGCATTGATGGTCTTGTCCTTGATCATTTTTTCCTGTAAGGAAAGCGATAATAAGGCCAAAGATGGATCAAATACTGCAGAAATTGCACAAAAGGCTACCGAACCATTTTTTAAGCTATCCCTAGCACAATGGTCAATGCATAAAATGCTGTTCGACGGTAAAATGGATCCGTATTCATTTGCTGAAAAAGCAAAGGAGTGGGGTTTTTCCGGTTTGGAATATGTCAATCAATTCTATGTCCCCGAACTTAAGAAAGCCAATTATTCGAAGGAAGCCATGGCGGCGTTTGTTGATAAATGCAATACCGAGGCAGCCAAATATGGCATGAAGAACGTCTTGATTATGATTGACGGAGAAGGAGGGATGGCTGTGTCGGATCCCATGGAACGTCAAAAAACGATAGAAAACCATTACAAATGGGTAGATGCGGCAACCGCTATGGGCTGCCATGCCATTCGTGTCAATCTTTATGGTACCGAGGATCCAGTAGCATGGAAGGCCAATTCGGTGGAGGCCCTTACCAAACTTGCAACATATGCCAAAACGAAGCATATTAATATCCTCGTGGAGAACCATGGTGGCCTGTCTTCAAATGCGGCCTTATTGGCCGATGTAATGCAAACCGTAAACATGCCAAATTGTGGTACCTTGCCCGATTTTGGAAATTTCTGTATTAAACCGAATGCAGATGGTTCGGCCTGCGAAGAGCGCTACGATATGTACAAGGGGGTTCGTGAAATGATGCCTTATGCAAAAGCGGTCAGTGCCAAAACACATAATTTTGACGCAAATGGAAACGAAGCCGACATAGACTATGTAAAAATGCTGCAAATCGTGAAAGATGCGGGATATGCAGGATTTATTGGCGTAGAATACGAAGGGGAAGAAATTGGGGAAGAATCGGGGATAATGGCTTCAAGAACCCTCATGATCGAAGCCGCAAAAAAATTGAACTAACTAAGACCAGACTTCATGAAAGTTTTTTTTAATCAGTTATTTGATTATAACTTTTATTGCAATAAAAAGTTAATCGAGGAGTGCAATAAGTTGGAGGTCGTTCCTGACAAAAGCATAGAACTGTTCAGTCACGTTCTGAATGCCCATCACATTTGGAACGCTAGGATTCTCGGCAAACCGGCCGATTTCAAAGTTTGGCAACAACATCCTATTAAAGACTGGGGTGATATTCATTATGAAAATCAACGAAGTTCGTTTGAGATAATTACCAATGCAGATGATTTTGAAAGGCGGATCGATTATGAAAACTCGCAAGGGCGTTTGTTTACCAATACCCTACAAGAAATATTATTCCATACCATAAACCACTCCACGCATCACCGGGGGCAGATTGCATTCGATTTCAGGAACCATGAACTTGAACCACTTCAATTGGACTATATATTTTATAAACGCTAATATCAAATAGCCATGAACAATAAAGTAAGGGCCCAATTGTCGGTCATGATGTTCCTAGAATTTTTTATCTGGGGCAGTTGGTTTGTTACCATGGGCATTTATTTGCCAAACACCTTGAAAAGTAGTGGTTCTGAAATAGCGTTGGCCTATTCAACCCAATCGTGGGGTGCAATTTTGGCACCGTTTATTATAGGTTTGATTGCCGATCGATTTTTTAATGCCGAACGAATACTTGGGCTGCTTCATCTTATTGGGGCAATTTTGATGTATCAAATAGCGGTGGCCGATGATTTTTCGATTTTTTATCCATACTTGTTGGGGTACATGATTCTCTATATGCCAACCTTGGCACTTGTCAATTCGGTTTCATTTAATCAGATGAAGGACCCTGCCAAGGAATTTTCATTTGTACGTGTTTTTGGCACCCTTGGATGGATTATTGCTGGGCTCGTCATTAGTTTTCTATTCAATTGGGACTCCGATGCCGGGATTGCCGACGGGATGCTGAAGAATACCTTTTATATGACCGCAGTGGCCTCGGCAATTTTGGGGATTTTTAGCTTTACGCTCCCGAAGACCCCGCCTAGGGCAGATAGATCTGAAAAGGTGCGCCTGTCCCATATAGTGGGCTTGGATGCGTTAAAGTTGTTGACCGACCGTAATTTTCTCATATTTTTTATCAGCTCAGTGCTGATCTGTATTCCATTGGCATTTTATTATCAACATGCTGGTCAATTTTTAGGGGAAATCGGAGTTTCAAATCCAACCGGAAAAATGACCATAGGGCAGATTTCGGAGATACTCTTCATATTATTATTGCCTTTTTTCTTTAAACGATATGGGTTTAAAAAGACCATTTTGGCAGCGATGCTCGCCTGGCTATTCCGCTATTTATGCTTCGCATATGGCAATGCCGATGAATTGGCCTTTATGCTCCTAATAGGTATCGCCTTACATGGTATCTGTTATGATTTTTTCTTTGTCTCCGGGCAAATCTATACCGATAGTAAGGCAGGTCCAAAGTATAAAAGCTCTGCCCAAGGCCTTATTACGCTTGCCACTTATGGAATTGGAATGTTGGTCGGATTTTGGGTTGCCGGTAAAATTACCGATGCGTATATCTCAGACAACGCACTGCATCAATGGAAAATTATTTGGATGTATCCCGCAGGTTTCGCATTTTTGGTTTTCCTATTCTTTGCGATTTTCTTTAAAGATGAGAAAATCGAATTCAAGACCTAGCGACATTGGGTTGTTGGGAACCATTGACCACTAAATTAAAACGAGATTAAATTTAAGAACTATAACACCATTGAACCATGCCAAAAAAAATTAGATTGGGAATATTAGGAGGAGGGGGAGATTCCCTCATCGGGGTCTTGCACCGAGTTGCATCCCACATTAATGATAATTATCAAATAACGGGGGCCGTCTTTAATCCGGATTTTAAGGCCAACATGGCTTTTGCCAAGGAAATCGACGTACCCACGAATCGCATTTATAAGGACTTTGACACCTTTATTGCTGAGGAAATGAAACTTCCTGAAAGCGAAAGGATTCAGGTATGTTCTGTGCTTACCCCAAATTTTTTACATTTTCCGATGGCTTTAAAACTATTGGAAAATGGTTTTCATGTCATCTGCGAAAAGCCGATGACCACTTCCTTGGAAGAAGCCAAGATCTTGCAAAAAGCCCATAAAAAGGCAGGAACCGTATTTGCTTTGACACACACCTATACAGGGTATCCGATGGTACGACAAATGCGGGAAATGATCAAAGCGGGCTTCTTAGGTAAAATTCATAAAGTAGATGCGGTGTATTACCAAGGTTGGATAAATACCATCATCCATGACAAAGAAAAGCGTTCGTCAGTTTGGCGACTAGATCCAAAAAGGGCGGGCATTAGTTCTTGTATCGGCGATATAGGCGTACATGCCTTTAATATGGTCGAATACACGACCGGATTGAAGATAAAATCGATTTTGAGTGATTTTAATTATTTATACAAGGATAATAAAATGGATATTGATGGTACGGTTCTCATTCGGATTAGCGATTATGTGAAAGGCGTCATCAGAAGTAGCCAAGTGGCTACTGGGGAAGAAAACGGACTCGCCATTTCCATTTACGGGGAAAAGGCGGCTTTTAAATGGGAGCAAGAGAACCCAAATTTCCTGTATGTGCTGAGCGATACCAAACCGACACAGATCTACAAGCCCGGGCATGCCTATAATAGCAAACTTTCACTGGAGGGGACCAAACTACCCGCAGGACATCCAGAGGGGATTTTTGATTCAATGGCCAATATTTATTTAGGGGTTGCCAAGGCAATCCGTGGTAAAAAATACAATGATGGCGAATTTCCGACGATGGAGGATGGAGTTCGTGGCATGAATTTTATTGAAGCTACCGTTGTATCGCATAAAGGGGGCAATGTATGGGTAGAGTTGGAGAAATAAATAAATGGTTTATGAATATAAAAGCCGCCTTAGCGGCTTTTTTTAGTTGGATGGAATAGCTAGAATATTAATTGACGGGTTTGATCAAATAACTAAAAGACATTTCCTCTGGCTTGATCTGGTACTCTTTATGAGGCATTAATCCCCAACTATTATCCCCGCCGACACCCATTTGATTATGGTCGATATTGATATTGATTAAATCACGTATAGGCACATCATAGGTGTGTCGTTGATGTTTTTTCATGCCTTCGTCAAAATCCGAATTGTATTGATGGTGTGCGCTAAATCCGAAAATTTCGGGAGCGGTTATCAAAATTCCCTTTCCATTGGCATTGGTAAAAGATAAGGTGCGAATATCGGTTCGGTTGCCATTTTCTTGTGGACGGATATATTCAACATACAAATCTTCAACTTGCGTGGAATACGAGCCAACCAAAGCAGCGGTCTTTCGGTCTTGATAATTTTCAAATGGCCCCCGGCCATACCAGCTCACATGGTCGTATGAAGTGTCGATGATAAAATTACTGCCAAATCGCGGCAGTATCGGAAGGGTTTCCATGATTCCGCTCAATTGATTATTTACCAGAAGTTCGCCCTTATTATTGATGGAATAGGTAACCGAGACCTGCCCCTCAACAGCAGGTAGGTCATACGTTGCTTTAATTTGTATATCACTTTGAACCTTAAATGGATTTTTGGTCAGTTGTACGGCATCGATGGCTATTTGTTCATTACTTGAGATCAGTTGAAGATTAACCAATTTCTGAATTTCCGTTGCTTCCTTCCATTTATTCAAAAGATTGGGCATTGAATAGCCAAAATCGTTATCGGTTGGCGCACGCCAGAAGTTGACTTGCATCCCCCTTACTATAATATTTCCCTGTCCATAATCCAAGGTGACCAATAGACCATTATTACTATTTATGCCCACCTCGAAACCTACTCCATTTATTTTGATAATACTATCCTTTTTGGAAACGGTCAATCCTTTTGTATCATGTTCGAAAACAATGGGGGTATACGCTGTAAGTCGAAATTGCTCATAAGCCACCAGATACCCTTTTGGAACCAAAGGGGTATCTTTTTTGGTCGTTGCATAAACATTCAGGAAATATTCGGCCTTCGCATCGGAAAGTTTAGGAAGTGCAATTCGTACATCTTTCGATTCATAAGGGGAAATATCAACATCGGGAAGGCTTCCTGAAGCAACCTCAAGGCCATCTTTCATTAACTTCCATGAAAAATAATAATTCGAAAGATTGGTAAAATCATACCCATTGGAAAGGGTGATTTTTCCCGATCTCGGGTCTTCAGACCTGAATTTCACATATTGATACACTTTTTTAACCTCATAAAGGGATGGATGTGCCGAACGATCTGGATTTACCAAGCCGTTCAAGCAGAAATTATTATCGTTCTGAAGGTCTTGCGCCCCAAAATCACCTCCAAAAGCATAAAATTCCACGCCATCCTTATTTTTTGTTTTAAGGCCTTGATCCACCCAATCCCAGATATATCCACCTTGAAGCACATCATATTTTTCTATGACATCCCAGTAATCCTGTAGGTTGCCAACACTGTTGCCCATGGCATGGGCATATTCACATTGGATCAAAGGACGTTTCGGATTGTTTTCGCTATAGTTGATAAGATTCTCGATCGTTGCATACATCGGTGCCTGGATATCGGTATTTTCATACATGGTCGCCCCTTCATATTGTACCGGGCGCGTGGCATCATGTGATTTTAGCCAATGATAGGTGGCTTTAAAATTCTCACCATTTCCGGCTTCGTTCCCCAAAGACCAGGTTATAATGCAGGTATAGTTTTTATCACGCTCGAACATGCGTTCGGTGCGATCGAGATGCATGGCCTTCCATTCAGGACGGTACGCCGGATGAATTTCCTTGGCTTTCTCATTCGCATCAAGACCTTGGTTTGTTGTGCCCATACCGTGGGTCTCAATATTGGCTTCATCGATTACATAAAAACCATATTCATCGCACATTCTATAAAAAAAGGGGTTTTTGGGATAATGACTACAGCGTATTGCATTGATGTTGTTCTGCTTCATTACTTCTAAGTCTTTTAAGGTGGACGCCACTGTAATGACATGACCAGTAGTTTCATCATGATCATGTAAATTAACACCTTTAAAAAGAATGGCTCTGCCATTGACCAAAAGTTGATTGTTTTTGATTTCGATTTTTCGAAATCCGACTTTAGAGCTGACGGCTTCGGTAACTGCGCCTTTTTTATCCATAAGAACAAACAATAAAGTATACAGATTGGGCTGTTCGGCATTCCATGTTTTAATGTTCGGGAGTAGTTTTTCAAAATTCACGGAAGTAATGCCGTGGGTTAAATCCAATTCTTTTGTTTCTGAATAGATTTCAGTGTCATCATCCAATAATTTGACCTGAACACGACCCTTACTTTTTTTAAGGGCGTTTCCAAGTTGAAGGTTCACTTCAAGTTTACCATCGGTATACGCATTTTCAAGATCGGCAATTACACGATAATCCTTGAAGGTAATTTTATTGGTGGCGTAGAGATATACATCGCGATCGATACCGCTCAATCTCCAAAAATCCTGATCTTCCATGTAACTGGCATCCGACCAACGCAGGACCTGAACGGCCAAGATGTTTTTCCCGCTGTGCAGGTATTTTGTAATATTGAATTCTGCCGGGGTCTTACTTCCTTCATTATAGCCGACTTTTTCGCCATTTACCCAAACATACATGGCACCGCTTACCCCTTCAAAGTGCAGAAATATATCTTTTTCTTTCCAGTTATCCGGAATTTCGAACGTGCGCTTATAGCTCCCCACGGGATTGAGCTCATGCGGAATATAGGGCGGATTTTTTGGAAACGGGTACACAATATTCGTATAAATGGGCATACCAAATCCTTGTAATTCCCAGTTCGAGGGAACCTCGATTTTATCCCAATCAGCAGTATTCGTGTCCGATTTAAAAAAGGAAGTAGGCCGTTCGAGTACATTTTTGGCATACTTGAAATCCCACAGGCCATTCAACGATAGATAAAAAGGAGAATTCTGCCAACTGCTGTTTTCAAGAGCAGTTGCCATATCTTGATATCGGTAAAAGGAAGCAGTAGGGGCTTCCCGATTAATTTGAAATATCTCAGGGTTTTCCCATTCGGGATTATCCCATTTCGAGTCCTGGGCGTGAACTTCCCCTGTTAAACTATGTAAAACGATAATCAGAAAAGGAATGAAAAACTTCTTGAGCATAGTGTTTATAGTCAATATTAGGATTGCCGATGTTTTGAGCGTGCTCCAAGATAATCAACTTTTCGCATCCAAGATGCCATTCAGGACATTCAACCTATTTTATGCTTTAAGATTTAATAAAAATTCGGTTGAAATCAGTAATCACATCGGTTGTGGCAAAATTGAGTTCCGTCTCAAAAAAGCAGTTTTGGGATGCTTCCCTTAAAAAACGAAGGCCGAACGCACTGAAATTTTCGTTTTAGAACTCGGGACAGCTACTTAATCGAATGGCGTTATTATTTTGCTGTCCGGAATGCCATAGAAAACCTTGATTTCATTTTTGTCCCGATAATAATGGGTGGGGCTCCAAAGCAGCATCCCGAATGGAAGTTTCATGACCAATAGGGTTGCCCTAACTTACAATTATAAAACAGCCACGTTTTAAAAATGCATTCTAATATCAAATGTTCAAAAAACTTTCTCAAACTCCTGACAGACGATGATCATACTTTCGCGGGGCAATCGGCCAAACGGCTCCAATTCACGGGTATAATATTCCCATTGCCGCTGCTTCCAAGAAGCCAACGACCTATTACCTTCGCCTTCGGTTTTCGCATACTCCTCGTCAATACTAAAAAAGGGTTTCAGGGTTACTTTGGTGGTCTTTACGATACATTGTGCCTTTCCTTCCCAATTTGTAATCACCATAAAATCGCCGATCTTGGGCAGGCGTTCCTTTCGATATTGTAAACCCAACAAGGAGTGTGAAATGGCTTTTTTGATACCTTTTAGCACCAAATTTACACCTTGATTGGCAGTTTCTTCAGTATCGTAAAAATAGATGGTTCTGGGAGCCTCAACAAAGGCGTATTCAAGATGTGCATCCAAAAAATCTCCCCACATGTTTCTGGCAGAAGCATTGTCCATGGTTAATTGGTCTAATATTTTAAAGTAACGATCGAATCCCTTAATTATTTCTATTGTCAAGGCATTATGAAAACTTCCCGGTCTTTATTTGTTGGGCTGCATGATTGGCGGCCCTGGCCGTAAATGCCATATAAGTCAAAGAGGGATTTACACAATTCGAAGAGGTCATAAAGGCACCATCGGTTACGTATACGTTGGGCACCGTATGTACTTGATTATTTTTATTCAATATAGAGGTTTTAGGACTATGGCCCATACGCGCGCCGCCCATTTCGTGTATGCCCAGTCCAGGACCGGTTTTTTCATCATATGCCTTCACATCCTTAAAGCCTGCCGCCTTGAACATAGCCACGATTTCTTTTTTAATATCCTCCCGCATAGTATATTCGTTTTCCTTGAATTCTACATCAAAGTCAAGCTGGGGTAGCCCCCATTGGTCTTTTTCTGTCTGGCTCAATGTAACGCGGTTATCATCATAGGGTAGGAATTCACCAAAACCAGTGGCCCCTATCTGCCATTCCCCCGGTTTAAGTAGGCGCTCCTTAAGGTCTTTGCCATAGGCCATTTCTGATATCGATTCAGACCAATCGCCGCGGCTGGCAGTTCCCTGAAATCCAAAACCCCGGATATAATCGGTTCGTTTTGTCTTTTCATCAAGGTTGACAAAACGTGGAATATAGAAACCATTCGCCCTACGCCCCTTATAGTATTTGTCTAAATGGCCATCGACCTTGGCGGTAGCACCCAATTTATAATGGTGGTCCATGATACCTCTTCCCAAGGCATCCGAATCGTTACCGAGGCCATTCGGAAAACGAACGCTTTTTGACTGCAATAAGATACCCACCGAAGCCATGGAAGACGCACATAGAAAAATTACCTTGGCCTTGAATTCGAGTTTTTCATGGGTTACCGCATCGATGATGCGCACGCCGGTCGCTTTTTGCGTGGCGTCATCATAGATTACCTCGTACACGATCGAATTGGGCCGCAACGTCATATTTCCAGTACGTTCGGCCGCGGGAAGGGTAGAAGAGTTGCTGCTAAAGTAGCCGCCAAAAGGGCAGCCACGCCAACATCGGTCCCTATTTTGGCATGCTCCGCGGCCTTCGAAATCTGCGTTCGGATCGGTAATGTGTGCCGTGCGTCCTATGGTGATCAAACGGCCGTCATCGAATTTTTCTCCGATAGCACTTTGAAATTCCGCTTCCACACAATTTAATTTCATGGGAGGTTGAAATTTGCCATCGGGCAAGTGCTTCAGTCCCAAATTTTGACCGCTCACACCAATATAAAGTTCCACTTTATCATACCAAGGGGCAATATCTTTATAGCGAACCGGCCAATCAATGCTAACCCCTTCTTTTTTATTGGCTTCGAAATCAAGATCGCTCCACCGATAACTTTGGCGTCCCCAAGTCAACGACCTACCACCTACTTGATACCCTCTAATCCAATCAAAACGTTTCGTCTGCACATAAGGATGTTCAAGGTCATTTACGAAAAAATGCTTGTTCCCTTCATCGGGGGCCCAATTTAGTTTGCGTTGAATATGATATTTTTCTTTTTCTTCACGCGATAATTGACCACCATTACTCAGATCCCATGGGTCTTTGTTCATGGTGGGGTAATCCTCGATATGCCGAACCATTCGACCCCGCTCCAATACGAGGGTCTTCAATCCGTTTTCACATAGTTCTTTTGCTGCCCAGCCTCCGCTAATACCGGTTCCTACCACTATTGCGTCAAATTGTTCAGTTTGATTCATACTATATTTTCTGTTTTAATTCTGATCCTTTTCCTATATTTAGTACCTTTCAATGATAGAAATGTCGAAGTCGACTTCTATTTTCTAAATATAGGATTTAATTATCAAAACGAACTCAAGACTTTTTTCAATTAAATACAGTAAATTTTCAATATGAGGACAATCAAGGGACCAGCAGTATTCTTAGCGCAGTTTGTAGATAGTAAGGCACCTTTCAATACCCTGGACGGGATGTGCAAATGGGCATCGGACCTAGGGTACAAAGGAATTCAAATACCCACTTGGGAAGGCTTTTTGATCGATTTGGACAAGGCCGCGGATAGTCAAACCTATTGTGATGAATTAAAGGGAAAGATCAATTCGTATGGCCTGGAAATCACCGAACTTTCAACACATTTGCAAGGTCAGTTGGTCGCGGTGCACCCGGCTTATGATTTAATGTTCGATAATTTTGCACCAGATAGTGTCAAGAACAATCCCAAGGCCCGAACTGCCTGGGCGGTCGATGTGGTTAAGAAGGCGGCTACCGCAAGTCGTCGTTTGGGAATCAAGTCTCATGCCACTTTTTCCGGGTCTTTGCTCTGGCATACGATGCACCCATGGCCACAACGGCCTGCAGGATTAGTAGAGATGGGTTTTGCCGAACTGGCCAAGCGCTGGTTACCAATATTGGATCATTTTGACAAAGAAGGCGTAGACGTTTGCTATGAAATACATCCCGGCGAGGACCTGCATGATGGGGATACCTTCGAACGCTTTTTAGAAGCTACTGGCAATCATAAGCGGGTTAATATTTTGTATGACCCTAGCCACTTTGTATTGCAACAGCTCGATTACATCGAATACATCGATTTTTATCACGAATTTATTAAATCATTCCATGTAAAGGATTCTGAATTCAACCCAACGGGAAAAAAAGGAGCTTTCGGGGGGTACAATGATTGGGGCAATCGGGCAGGTCGATACCGTTCCCTTGGGGATGGGCAGATCGATTTTAAGACCATTTTTTCAAAGTTGACGCAATATGGTTGTGATGTATGGGCCGTTATGGAATGGGAATGTTGTATAAAAAGCCCTGAACAAGGTGCGCGGGAAGGGGCCATTTTTATTAATGACCATATCATAGAGGCGACCGAAAAGACGTTTGATGATTTTGCAGGTGCCGAAATCGATAAGACCGTATTAAAGAAAATATTAGGAATATAAAATTAAACAAATGAAAAATTTAGCACTTTTTGCCGTTATGGCGCTTATTGTTTTTGGATGCAAAAACAAGACCGAAAAACCAAATGAAGCCGATACTGATATGAGTGTTGCCGAATCACCCGATACTATAACCGATAGTGGGGACTGGACGGTGTTGTTTGATGGCAGCAACTTTGATGGATGGCACCTTTACAATGGGGGGGATGTACCTGATGTATGGAAAATCGAGGATGGGGCAATGGTTTTGTACCCACCAAAGGATCGCAAAGAAGGGGAGGCCTATAATTTGGTGTCTGACAAGGAGTATACCGATTTTGAACTTTCGTTAGATTGGAAGATATCCGAAGCGGGCAACAGTGGCGTTTTTTGGGGAGTGAAAGAAATCCCAACCCTTTCTGAAGCTTATCAGACAGGACCGGAAATTCAAGTATTAGACAATGAAAAGCATCCTGATGCAAAGGCTGGGACCACACATCAGGCAGGATCCCTATATGATATGGTGCCCCCTTCAAAAGATGTAACAAATCCGGTAGGGGAATGGAATACCATGATTTTGAAGATCAACCATAAGACCAACAAAGGTAGTGTGGTCTTAAATGGCGTGGAGATTGTAGATTTTCCCGTGAATAATCCGGAATGGGGTGACATGGTCGCCAAATCGAAATTCGCTGGTTGGGAAGATTTTGCAAAATATACGACCGGGAAAATCGGACTACAGGACCATGGAAATATGGTTTCGTTCAAGGACATAAAAATCAAGGAATTATAAATGCCCTTAAAAAAACCAACATTTATACACATACCTAAACAACAGTCACAAAAATGAAAAAACAGTATCTTTTACCTGCAATGGCCCTATTTATTTTCGCATGCCAGGAAAAACCAAAAACCGACACGATGGAAGCACCTAAACCCATTAAAGACGAGGTAATCGTTTATGAGGAATATACGGGTGAGGAACCAACGGAACCAGAGGCTACTGAATTTTATGAGCCAAAAGTACCGGTAGTAAAACCAGGGGCCAATGGGGCACCGCCAAGCGATGCCATCGTGCTTTTTGACGGGAGCAATCTTGATGGTTGGATAACGTCAAAGGATAGCACTGCAGCGAAATGGCATGTGAACAAGGATAAAAGTATGACCGTTAACGACAAGACCGGGGACATCCAGACCAAGCAGAATTTTGGGGATATTCAACTACATATCGAGTGGCAGTCCCCAAAGGAGATCAATGGTGAGGGACAACACCGCGGTAATAGCGGTATCTTCTTAAACGGTATCTACGAAGTACAGGTTTTGGACCAAAACGACAATCCTACGTATGTCAATGGTCAAGTGGGGTCTATCTATAAACAACATGTACCCTTGGCGATGGCCTCGGTACCAACGGGCGATTGGAATACCTATGATATTATTTATCATTCCCCTGAGTTTAATGCGGAAGGCGGCAAGATTAAATCGGGCACCATCACTGTCATTCAGAATGGGGTGCTGATCCAAGACCATGTCGAAATCAAAGGAACGACCCCTTATATAGGATGGCCAAAGAACCCACCTCACGGGAAAGGCCCTTTATTGTTGCAAGACCATGGGGACAATAGTCGTGTAAGCTACCGCAATATTTGGGTAAGGGAATTGTAATTCTGTTGATTTGGAGCTTTTTTTTGGGACCATCCTGACAAGCTTGGTGTTTTTGTTCTGTGGATTACTTTTGCGATGTTTTCCTCCTAAGAAGATCAATCACATCTATGGGTATCGCACGCGTAGGAGCATGGCCAGCCAGGAAATCTGGGACTATGCCAATAACCTTGGGGCAAAAATGCTGATCTACTTGGGATGGGTACTTTTGGTGATTAGTCTAGGAGCCTATTTTTTATTTCCAAAAACCTCGGCCATTATTGCCCTGTTCTCTATGTTAATAGGCGTCGGTATTGGAATATACTGGTGCGAAACCCAGCTTAACAAGCGATTTGATAAAAATGGGAATCCAAAAAATAGCAGTAGATTTTAATTACCTTTGCACCAATTTAATTGCCTACTATGATTCAATCCATGACCGGATTCGGGAAACACGTAATACAACTTCCTGCTAAAAAAATTACGATAGAGCTTAAATCGCTCAATAGCAAAAGTTTGGATTTAAATGCCCGTATGCCCTCTTCCTATCGGGAAAAGGAATTGGAACTGCGAAAGGTAATCGCTAGTTCCTTGGAACGTGGCAAAATTGACTTTGGGCTTTATGTGGAGTTTACCGGAGGAGAAACTTCTGCTGAGATTAATGAAGCTGCCGTACGACACTATATGGAACGCCTTAGGGCCATCGCCGATGGGGATGATGTTCGTCTGCTCGAAATGGCCTTGCGATTACCCGATGCCCTTATAACTGCGCGGGAAGATTTGGATGAGGAAGAATATAAGGTGATCCAGTTGGCGTTGCAGGAGGCTTTAATAGAAATAAACAAATTTCGCTCCGAAGAGGGGAGTGTACTTGAAAATGATTTCATAGAACGCATAGCAATCTTACAAGATCTGTTGGCAATGGTCTTAAAAATGGATCCCGATCGCACGGCAACCATTCGGGAGCGACTTGAAAAAGCCGTAAACGACCTCAAGATCGACGTCGACACCAATCGGTTTGAACAAGAGCTCATCTACTATCTTGAAAAATATGATATAACAGAGGAAAAGGTTCGCTTGGCCAATCATCTCGACTACTTTGCCAAGACTTTAAAATCGGAAGACTCCAATGGAAAAAAGCTAGGGTTCATTACGCAGGAAATCGGACGCGAGATAAATACCATCGGATCAAAAGCCAACTATGCGCCAATGCAGCAACTCGTGGTGCAGATGAAGGATGAGCTTGAAAAAATCAAGGAGCAAATGTTGAATGTGCTTTAGAAGGCAGGCGGCAGGCTTTGAACGATGGCAAAAAATATAAAATTGAAGTACGAATCAGATAGTTTAGAATTCAAGCAAAATTCCTAATAACCAATAAACCAGTAAAGAAACGAATGAAAGGTGGCAAACTAATCATCTTCGCGGCTCCTTCCGGTAGTGGTAAAACAACCATAGTACACCACCTTTTGGACAAGCCTGAATTAAATTTGGAGTTTTCGGTTTCCGCTACTTCGAGGGCACGACGTGGAAAGGAAACGAATGGGGAAAACTATTACTTCATGACCGTTTCTGAATTCAAGAAACATATCAAGAATGAAGATTTTTTAGAATGGGAAGAAGTATACCGCGATAACTTCTATGGAACCCTCAAAAGTGAAGTTGAACGATTAAGGGCCCAGGGTAAAAATGTGATTTTCGATATAGACGTCGTAGGCGGACTCCGAATTAAAAAGAAGTTTCCAAATGATACATTGGCTGTTTTTGTGAAGCCTCCAAGTGTTGACGAATTAAAAATACGACTTAAGAAACGCAGTACCGAAAGCGACGATAAAATAAATATGCGTATTGCCAAAGCTTCGGTCGAACTCGCAACCGCACCGCAATTCGATAAGATCATCAAGAACTATGATTTGGATACGGCCTTAGAGGAGGCATATCAATTGGTTAGGGAATTTGTCGACCCACAACGTGCAAAGCCTGAAAATACCAAGCAAAATGACGATTCGTGAAAAAGATTGGGCTATACTTCGGCACGTTTAATCCCATTCACATTGGCCACATGGTCATCGCTAACTTTATGGTCGAATTTTCAGACCTCGATGAAGTCTGGTTTATAATCACCCCCCAGAGCCCGTTTAAAATCAAGAATTCAATGTTGGAAGACCATCACCGCTATCAAATGGTCTTTGAGGCCACGAAGGACTATCCAAAATTGAAAGCTAGCAAAATTGAGTTTGAGCTACCGAAGCCGAATTATACGATCAATACGTTGCTCTATTTGGAAGAAAAATACGCCAAGTATCATCAATTTAGCTTAATTATGGGGGAGGATAATCTGAAGAGCTTTCATAAATGGAAAAACTATGAGGTCATCCTACAAAACTATCATATCTATCTCTATCCAAGAATTTCAGAAGGTGAACTAAGCGAGCAATTCAAGAACCATCCAAAAATTCATAGGATAGCGGCACCCATCATGGAAATTTCCTCCACCTTTATTAGAAAGCAGCACAAGGCAGGTAAAAATATCCGCCCCATGCTTCCGGAGGCAGTATGGAACTATCTTGACGAGATGAATTTTTATAGGTAGTTAGTGATGCGCTCCCGGTGTTTATTTTAGATTTCCGAAGGGTATCCATTAATATTCTTTTGATGAAATTCACCGATGATTCTTCGGGATCGTAAATGACATTCAACTATTGGGACGAACTTGAAGGGATTGGCCTATAGTATTTAATAACGCTATTTTGCCCTTTACACTTGAATGTTCCCCATGCTTTTTGAACGTTGTTCTTCGGCCCACTTAAAGGCCGATTCCAAGGTATTAAATACCTCCATTGGCTTTTTTACTAAAAGCTTTTCGAACTTGGCGAACATTCTTCTGCGTCTATTTTGGGATACGATCGCGAATGCGACGAGATTGGGAAATTGCTTGTAGAGGCCATTGTAAAATCCGATGGGGTCAATAGAATAGGAATGAATGCGGTGGGATATGTAAACTACGGGTTTTTCCCTTCCGTATTGTTGTTCCATCAGGTAAAAAGGATTTTCAGCAGCTTCAAAGGTTACGTGAACACCTTCATGAATTTCAATAATCACAATACCTTCATAAAATAGAAATCGTCCGATATCAAGATGATGTTCGGCGAGTAATTTTTGAAGCCCCGTTACAACCATAAACAATGCAGATGAACACGCATCAAGGTACAACAATATTCAAAATGGCCTGAATCAAATTTTTGTTAAAATGTGAATGTAGGATTTCCTTTTCCTGCTAGCAAAAGGGTAGATGGAGAATAGCGAAATTGCCCTATTGGAATGTGGATACTTTGACCAAAACATCGGTGCCGAGATATTTGTTTTCTTTGTTGAGATACCAGGCCCTTGATTTCGGCATTTTGATGCCGAAGGCGTTCTCAAGGGCACTTAAAAGAATATATTCCCCATCGTTTTTTGTTTCATCATGGTAAAATTGGTAAACCTCCAAGGCATATGATTTTGGGTCGAAATAAAAATACCAGCTATCCTTTCCAACGCCTTCGTCATATTTTACTTTAAGCACCAAATATTCCTTACCCTTAAATTTCCTGAGTTCGACTTTGGGATCGATATGCGTGCCTGGATCCCTAAGCTTCATGGGAAGTCCATAAAGATAGGTATAGTAATTCTTCATCGTAGTTGCCCTTTCGCAATCGAGCTTATGTTTTTTGGTATCCTCCTCTGAGATATTCTGACTACCATTCAAGGTAAAGCTGCATTTCCCGTGGTCAATTACTTGTTCGATTTTATGCTGTTCGGAAGTGGTTGTCAGTTTAAAGTATTGATCTGGAAGATCTAAGGAAATATCTCGTATACGACTGCTCCCATCTGGGGAGTTTGTGGTAATTTGAAGGTTGCCTTTAAATGAGGGCCATATATTCTGGGGATCATGATATGCAATGGCTTTTTCTAATAGGGCGTCCCCTGAAATTTCTTGGCTGGCGACCTGTTGGCAACATGCTAAAAACAATACGAAACACAGATACTTTGTCATAGAAACGACGATTTTTCACTAGAAAGATAATCATTTTCAATAAGATAGATCAACTGATTTTCGCTACGTTTCACGCTAACTTATGACCCAAACAATCCTGAAATGCAATTCTCTAGAACCGTTTGCTTTCTAATTATGGTTCGATTATCATGAATGTCGTGCGAGACGTATTTTAAAAAGTAATATTAAGAAATGATGAATCGCACGATGGTATACACTTCAAAACGAATTATTCCTTCGACGTTTGGTGATACGTCATTTTAGACATCGATATACTATTTTATATGGGGTTTTTCTTATTGGCATGTTGATCATAGGTCTCCAAAAGATTCATGGTAGCCACCAAAAGATCCTTTGTCTCTAGAAGAAGGCTAAAATAAAGCGCTGTGTTTTTCGGACTTGATTCATCGGCCCTAGTGCGGGCAACTTGTTTTTGGATTTTCTCATCAAGTTTATTCAAGAGATCCTGTTTACCAATTATTAATGAAGTAAGCTCATCGTATGTTTTATTATCGAATATCGATTTTATATTGATATAAAAATCATTAATATATTCCCCGGTCTCCCTAAGATCGCGCACTTGATTAAAACGTAATTTTTTATGGTTGTTATGAACGTGCTTGTGGCTGGCTTTTGATATATAATCCAGCGATTGTGTCATGTCTTGTATGTAGCTTAAAATCGTAATGTAAAAATTACTTGTGTTGTCGGTTGGGTCTTCTAGATTTTTTATAAAATAAAAAAGATTGTCCTTAAGGTCTTCTATTTCCTTGTTCAACTTGGATATGCCCTTTCTGCTTTTTTTAAGCATGTCTAAATCATGTTTGGCAAGACCTTCGATGCACTGGCTATATATTTTATTCGCTCGATGGGCCACCATGGTAATATTCGCGGTACTTTCATCAATGACCCCTATAATCGATCGGCTTTCGGCTTTTTCAAGTTTTTCTTCGAGGATACCTTCCTTGATTTTTCTATTGAGTGTTATATAGTTTTTTCCAATCAACAAAAAAGCCAAGACCAATAAAACTATGATGGCAAAAAATCCGCCATAGAAGATAATTATGGCAATAAAGGCGGCGGCTATAAAAGCAATTAATGCCGTAAAAAACCAACCTCCAATTACATTTAAGACCCCTGCGACCCTGTAAACGGCACTTTCAGGACCCCATGCCCTATCGGCGAGGGAAGATCCCATGGCAACCATGAACGTAACGTAGGTAGTCGATAATGGAAGCTTCATCGATGTGGCAAGAGAAATTAATACGCTTGCAATCATCAAGTTGACCGACGCTCTCACCAAGTCAAAGGCAGGTAAATTAAGAGCTAGGCTTTTTGGCGTATATACATAGGGCTTATGAAATTGAGCATCGATCTTCTTTTGAAGGCTTAGTGGCATAATGCGTGAAAAGCTTTCGGAGGTGGCGATGCTGAATCTGACGATTTGCCGTGATAGAAAATTCGGTTGAAATCGTTCCTCGCCTTCATCCTGCCTTGAGAGATCTACACTGGTCTTGACAACATTTCTGGCCTTTGATGAATACCAGAGTGTCAATATCATCACCAAGCCCGATAGTAGTAATAAATAAGTAGGCGTATGGACGGCCGAGGCCAATCCCTGCATATTATAATTAGCCGCCAAAATTCCTGAGCTCTGCCAATCCATAAATGATTGGTAGGCAGCAAGTGGAACACCTATGAAATTAACAAGATCGTTGCCGGCGAAGGCCATGGCAAGAGCAAAAGTTCCCATTATAATGATAAACTTGTAAATATTCACCTTTAAAAAAGAGGTCAACACCCATGAAATTACAGACCATAGGACAAAATTCAACACAATAAATGTCATTGGGTTGCCTGAAATTAAATCTGCCACCAATCCGTCGAAAAAAGGAGCGCCTTTAAGCCCCTTTACAACAATAAAGTAAATGATGGAGCTCACTGCTAAACCCCCGAAAATCGCCCCGACCCATTTTGGTTTTTTTTCGAATTTAAAGGTCAAAAAGAGTCTAGTAAGGAATTGAATCAACACTCCGGCGGTAAATGCAACGACGACCGATAGTAAAATCCCAAAAATAATTTCTGTAGCTTTCTCGGTATTTATGTAATCGGCCAAATGTGAAATGCCGAGATCCGATCCCATGATTTTGATCATCGATATGGCAACCGCCGATCCTAGAAGTTCAAAGACAATGGAAACCGTAGTAGATGTTGGCATTCCGAGCGTATTGAAAAAATCAAGTAAGAGAATGTCGGTAATCATTACGGCCATGAAAATGATCATAATCTCGGCAAACACAAATTCTCCTGGATTGAAAATACCTTTGCGGGCCACTTCCATCATCCCACTCGAAGATAATGCACCAAATGCGATACCTACGCTGGCAACCACCATGATGGTCTTAAAGGAAACAGCCTTTGAGCCAATTGCGGAATTCAAAAAATTCACAGCATCGTTACTTACGCCAACAACTAAATCTGTTATTGCTAAGATTGCCAAGGCGGCAATCATGAAAACATAAATATTCTCGCCCATTAAATATAAATAAGCACAAAAATGACATAATAATTTATTAACTAAGTTAAAATAAGGTTATGAAAGTGCAGGGACGGGGTCGAAATGATAGATCTAATAGATTTTTTCATGGAATCATCAATTTAAATGTCTAAATGGCAAAATAAGTTGGTCAAGTGCCCTTAAAACAGCAGTAAATCGTTGCAGGAAAAAAACAAGCTAAATAAGTAGATTTCAAATAGGGTCGTATGAGGGTTCATTTTGACCGAGAGTTTAGAAATAAAAACTTAAAGAGCACTTAGTAGATAATTTCAATGTAAAATTAATATTAATAAAAAGTTTTTATAATGTAAATAAATCGTCTCGTTAAAAATTTATTTACCCCTATTATTAGATTAATTCGTAGGTCTTTTATGCGAAACCCCATTGTTGTATTTATACAGAAGTAGGAGGAACTGAAATGAAAGGAGGATGCCGATTTAAATGAGGCGACTTATTTTTAAGGTCCTGGCGCAATACGGTAAAAAGAAACTTTTGATTTGGCTGTATGACTGCATGGAACTTTGGGTGGACGTCGATCAAATTGTTCAAAAAGTGACCATGGGGAACTACAATCGGGGAATGAATCCGGAAAATGGATGTTTTTGGAGGATGGGATACGATAGGAAGAAATTTTTGACAATAATACGATAGCCTGTATTAGCAATCGAGTCGACACCTCTGACAAAGTTGTAATTAAGAAGGAATGCGTTGCAAATCGAACAAAAAAAATCCGCTAATGTGCGGATTTTTTTTCGGGTATATTGAGGTAACGGCAATTTGGGGTACTATCTATCCTATTGGTAAAACGAATTATTTATCGCCATTATCAATACTAGCTATAGGAGCCGAACTTACTTCAGTATCAGATAGGCTAATGACCTCAGTTGCTATCATTTTAGCACGTAAGGTTTGTTGAATCGTGGTTGTAGTATTCTTAGTAACTTCGATTGGAACTTCGACTGTATCATACCCTAAAAAGCTTATAGCAAGGGTATAGGTCCCAGGTGCTACATCGATCAACTCGAAATTGCCCCTAAAATTAGTGTGGGTTTTCAATGTAGTATTCTTGACGGTTATATCGGCAAAGAGCATGGGTTCGTTATTGACTTCCCAATCTGTGATGGTACCATTGATAGTACCATAATCCTGGGCAGAAAGACCAATGCTCAAAAAAAGGAACGACAAAAGAATTATTTTTCTCATCAATTAGCGATTTTGCTGCCGCAAAGAAAAGATAGTAAGGTTAAGTTAAAGTTATGCGCAGATTAAAAATTGGTCATTAATTAAATAGGCCCACACGTGGCAATGCAATGGGATCATAACTTAGAATACTAAAATAAGTATCTTGCGCCATATTGAGAAAATATGAACTGGGAGCAATTGATGTCCTTAAAACGTCACGGGGATTCACACACAAGACTTCGTAAGGATCAGGATGAAACACGTCTGGGTTTCGAGGTCGATTATGATCGCATCATATTTTCGTCTGCCTTTCGAAGCCTTCAAGATAAGACCCAGGTAATTCCCCTTTCGAAGACCGACTTTGTACATACCCGTTTAACGCACAGTTTGGAGGTTTCGGTCGTAGGTCGAAGTCTCGGAAGGATCGCAGGTAAAAAAATCCTGGAGAAACATCCCTATCTCAAAGAGGTACACGGGTATCAATTCAATGATTTTGGGGCCATCGTTGCCGCCGCCGCCCTTGCTCACGATATTGGCAACCCACCGTTCGGACACAGTGGGGAAAAGGCAATAGGGGAGTATTTTAAAACAGGAAATGGAAAACAATACCAGGCACTACTTTCTAAAAAGGAGTATCAGGACATTATCGATTTTGAAGGAAATGCGAACGGGTTTAAGCTTTTAAATGAATCCCGAAAGGGCGTCGACGGAGGCCTAAGAATGAGTTATGCGACCCTAGGCGCCTTTATGAAATACCCTAAGGAATCACTCCCTAAAAACCCTTCGAAACACATTGCAGTTAAAAAATTCGGTTTTTTTCAGACCGAACGGGATTTTTTTAAGGAAGTTGCCGATGAACTAGGATTGATACCTACCGGGATTGGGGACGACATTTCATTCTGCAGACATCCTCTAACCTATTTGGTGGAGGCTGCCGACGACATTTGCTATACCATCATCGATTTTGAGGATGGCATCAATTTGGGATTGATTTCTGAGGAATATGCATTGGAATATTTAATCAAATTGGTCAAGGGGAACATCAACGCCAAGAAATATCATGAATTGGCCTTAATGGAAGATAGACTGAGTTATCTCAGGGCTTTGGCCATTAACACACTTATCGCCGATGCCATAGAAGTATTTATTGCCAATGAAAATAGCATCCTTGATGGTTCCTTTCCTGTTTCATTAATGCATAAAAGTGCCTATAAAGCCCAAATAAGCGATATCATTGCTTTGAGCGTCGAAAAAGTATATCAATCAAAGGAAGTCGTTGAAAAGGAGATTGCCGGCTTTCAGATTATTTCGGATATTTTAGAGGTTTTTACTACCGCCTTGGTTCGAAGGAAGGAGCATATGGCATCAAGTTATGACCACTTGATTTTGCGGATATTACCAGAAAGCTATCAGAAAACTGGTGCGACTTATTACGAAATTCTCTTAAATGCCTGTTGCTTTGTAGCAAGTTTATCCGATGGGGCCGCTATCTTACTTCATAAAAAGATAAAGGGCATCGAAATTTGATCAAATTGAGAACCCCGTGTTCAATCTTGTTTCCTTCAATGATACCTCGTCTGATGTATGCATGCCCTTACGCCAATATGCGTATCGCGACACATATAAAAAACCAAAAGCGTCTTTAAAAATTATAGGAAACGCCAACGCCTAATAACTGTTTGAACTGAATGCGGGGTTTTCCATCATTAAGTACAACCCCTTCTGAATTTTTTATAGGATCGAAGAGAATATCGTTATCATAAAGAATATGGGTACCTATGGTCGTCACAATAAATTCATTGACCCTAAGATCGATGTTCAATTCCCAATCGACATCGATATTGCCGAAGTTCCTAAGATAATCGGTGTATAGGCTCAACCGATGTTTAAGCGCCATGTTTTTATAGACCTCGGTCTCCCAGCTGTTCGATATAAGAAATCCAAGTTCTAGGAAAACGTGCTTACTAGGCACTAACACATTGCCATCGGCATCAAGAACCGCCTTGTCTACCCCAAACGCTCCTTGATCGGCTAAATTTTGATCAAGGACAAATGTGGCCTTTTGGGTCAAAGGCGAGAAGTACAAATTAAAACTTCCTCCCGCCGGAATATAGGAGGTACCTGCACCAAGGAATAGATATCCAGGAGCCATAAAACGCGAAATCGGAGTGTTTCTATCGGGATATTTGTATCCGTTTGAAAATTGGGTATTGAAATTCGCCTTTACCGAGTAATACCAATTGGTAATGGTATCCTGGCGATACCCGAAGGTCGAGCTCAATCGGATCGCGTCGTCGGTTTTACGAAGCTTTTGATTGTCCTGGGCATTCACGCCATATCGCAACTCCATATAATTTTCCCATTTTAAATACCGAAACTTATAGTTGCGTTCGAAGCGGACACTGCCCAATGCCGATACTGAATTATTGCCACCCGAGTTCCAGTTCACAAAGGCAACTTCACTAAAATTGAGACCTAAAAGATTAATGCTTTGCCAAAATGATGGGATCTTGAATGTCTTGTATTCCTTGTCTAACGGTTTGGTTTTTTTAAAGGAAATAGGCGAGGTGTTCAATGTCACCCCTCTTTTAATATTCTTAATGCGTTCTTGCAATCTTCGTATCACTATGGTGTCAACTACTACCGTATCTACGGCCATGCTATCGATAGAAACGGAATCTTTAGCAATGGTAGGCCGCGATTTTTCTTGTGCACGTACAAGGGGCAGCGTACTAATAAAAATAAATAGTATAAGGACGGTTCGTATCATAACTATTAAGTCTTGAGAATACTAAGGATGTGGTTTTTTATTGTAGTGGCATCGATTTTCGCTATTTTCTCCAAATCCTCAACTTTGCCATGCTCAACAAAAAAATCATCGATACCAAATACCGTTATTGCATTCTTTGCCGATATTGAATTGGCATATTCCAAGATGGCACTTCCGAATCCTCCCATTTTACAACCATCTTCGACCGTAATGATATGCGTATACCTTTCAAAAACCAGTGACAATGAATTTTGATCCAATGGCTTGACGAAACGCATATTGTAATGGCCAATCAAGTCATTTTCGGGAATGGTTTCAATCATTTCGGCTATCATATTGCCAATATGACCTATGGTTAGCAAGGCGATTTTTGACCCTTCCTTCAATTTTTGTGCGCATCCCAAGGCGATTGCCTCAAAAGGGGAACGCCAGTTTATAGTAACACCACGGCCCCTGGGATAGCGTATTGCAATAGGATGCTGCAATCCGAGTTGTGCAGTGTACATGATGTTCCGAAGTTCGGTTTCATTCATGGGAGCAAAAATAATGAGGTTGGGGATACAACGCAAATAGGCCATGTCAAAAGTTCCATGATGAGTGGCACCATCCTGCCCTACCAATCCGGCTCGGTCCAAGCATAAAATTATAGGTAAATTTTGAAGGGCAAC
Organism: Flavobacteriales bacterium; assembly: GCA_038316335.1. Lineage (GTDB taxonomy): Bacteria > Bacteroidota > Bacteroidia > Flavobacteriales > Flavobacteriaceae > JALHST01. The sequence continues at coordinate 2,191 of JBBQAM010000015.1, read as the reverse complement.
ATCATGTATTACCTGATCATAAGCACGTTGTAAGAACGTCGAATAAATAGTACAAAAGGGCACTAAACCTTCTGCGGCCATTCCTGCAGACAAGGTAACGGCATGTTGTTCTGCGATTCCTACATCAAAGGCCCTTGATGGCATTACATCCATCATTATCTTTAGGGAGCTCCCGGTGGGCATTGCTGGTGTGATTCCAACTATATTCGGGTTAAGCTGGGCTAACTCCAGAAGGGTGTGACCAAAAACGTCTTGATATTTTGGCGGTTGATTTTCAAGAGGACGAATTTCAAGGTCGCCGGATGTTTTATCAAATTTGCCTGGGGCATGATAGATTACCTGATTTTCCTCAGCCTTTTTTAAGCCTTTCCCTTTGGTGGTAATTATGTGAAGTAACTTTGGCCCGTCAACCGATTTCAATCTATGAAGCTCCAAAAGCAGGATCTCAAGATTATGCCCGTCAATGGGCCCGGAGTAATTGAGGTTGAGACATTCAAAAATAGATCCGTTCGTTGCGGTCCCACTTTTGACATTGGTCAAGTATTTTTTTAATGCCCCTACGCTGGGATCGATGCCAATCGCATTATCATTTAATACGATCAAAATGTTGGTATCCGAAACACCGGCATGATTTAATGCCTCGAATGCCATTCCACTGGCAACAGATGCATCTCCGATTACGGCGATATGCTGTCTTGCCGACGCTCCTTTCAATTTGGCGGCAATGGCCATACCCAACAGGGCGGAAATCGAAGTTGAACTATGTCCGGTCCCGAACGGGTCGTATTCACTTTCACTTCGTTTCGGAAATCCGCTAATGCCCCCTAATTGCCGGTTGGTATCAAATATGGCCCGACGGCCGGTCAAAATCTTATGTCCGTAGGCCTGATGACCTACGTCCCAAATAAGTTTGTCTTCTGGGGTGTTGAAAATATAGTGCAGGGCAATAGTGAGTTCTACGACCCCAAGACTAGCACCTAAATGACCTTCTTTGGTGGCGACGATATCAATAATGAATTCACGAAGCTCTTGGGCAAGCAGGGGCAATTCGCTTGGTTTAAGTTGGCGAAGATCAAAGGGCGAATCAATTTTTTCAAGGTATCCCATGGTCAGGCACAAAAATACATTAAATTCAGACCTTGAGAGATTGGAATATTCGCCTAAATTGTATTTTTGGCCTTATGGTGCTACCTTTTGATGATACGTACTTTATGAAAAAGGCCTTGATAGAGGCACAGGAAGCCTTCGAGAAAGGCGAAGTTCCTATAGGAGCCATTATTGTAGTTCAAGACCGCATCATAGCCCGGGCACATAATCTTACCGAACAATTGAACGATGTGACGGCCCATGCCGAAATGCAGGCCATCACTGCGGCAGCCAATTTCCTGGGAGGTAAATATCTTCAGAACTGCACCCTTTATGTCACCTTGGAACCCTGTCAAATGTGTGCAGGGGCATTGTATTGGAGTCAGATTTCCAAAGTGGTCTATGCTGCCAAAGACCAGGAGAGGGGATGTGGGGTGCTGGGAACAAAACTACACCCAAAAACGATATTGGTAGGAGGTGTTTTGGAAACCGAAGCTTCGATCTTGCTTAAAAAGTTCTTTATCCAAAAGAGGAACCTAAATTAGATCCGGCGAACCCGACCCCTTAATTTTTGGCCAAAAAAACCTCCAATGTACGTTGGAGGTCTCTGCAATTTTTGAAAATTAAACGAAGTCTAGCCGATTACGTGCACTTTGGCAGCAACTTTTCCTTTTTTTCCTTCTTCTTCTTCGTACTCTACTTTGTCTCCTTCTTTGAGATCGGTTCCGTTAAGGGCTGTGGCATGCACAAAAATGTCCTTTTTGGTGGTGTTGTTGGTAATGAACCCAAACCCTTTGGATCCATTGAAAAATTTTACAGTTCCAGTCATTCCAGTTAAAATTAATAGTGTGGTAAAAATGCGCTTTACTAATTTATAGTTTTTTGTCTGAAATCACATTAAAATACCGCTAAAAACTTTTCAAGATTCTTGACTATCAGACTTTTTGTCTTCCCTGGCCTGCATTTTTTTTATATTTTCCTCGGTGAGCATATAATCCTTTACATTTTTACCTTTGCTGGCCTTATAAAGAAATAGCGGCATCGCCAAAAGAAAAAGTCCAACAGTCCCAAAACCGATATACTTGTTGGCCGTTTCAAGATTTGC
>JBBQAM010000074.1:0-13983 GCA_038316335.1 Flavobacteriales bacterium | reverse complement strand
TGAAAAAATTAGCGGTCAGTATCATACCTTTTTGACCCAGAGATTTGATAGGAAAAACGCACAGCGAATACACTTTGCCTCTGCAATGACAATGACAGGTAATACTGAGGAGTCCATTAAAGACCATTCAGCTAGCTATCTGGAGATTGTAGAATTCATCGAGAACTATGGTGTTAATGTGAAAGAGAACTTGCACCAGTTGTGGCGACGGATTATTTTTAATATTGCCATTTCAAATACCGATGACCACTTGCGAAATCACGGCTTTATTTTAACCGATAAGGGCTGGGAATTGTCACCGGCCTATGACTTAAATCCATCCATAGAAAAAGATGGGCTTGCGCTAAACATCGATATGGATGATAATGCTTTGGATTTTGATTTGGCCAAAAGCGTAGGAGAATATTTTCGTTTAAGTGAAGGTGAAATGCAGAAGATTTTGACTGAAGTCCTATCGGTTGTAAAAGATTGGAAGAACATTGCAAAGAAAATTGGCATTAAAAATTCAGAAATTGAATTGATGACGGGAGCATTTAGATGGTAATCTAAATTTGTTTGCAAATATGTTCTTTAGGATTTTGTTGAAGTAGGGGGTGGTGTCTAAATTTTAGACACACCAAGTTATTAAGAATCATTTTTCTTACAATTTAAAATTGCCTTTTTAAGAATATCCTTTTCCCTGACTTTCCACTTGTCGTCTTGATTTTTGTTTTTTATTAAGCACACGACGAAAAAGTAGCTGATCCAGTGATTGAATGACCAATGTTTTTATATATTAATTCGGATTATTGATATATCGATTCGAAACCTTCAGTTTTAAATTCCGCTCCCCACTTTTTTCATTTAATTCCAAAACGACCATTTTGTCATTACTCAGTGAAAATTTTGGAAGAACATAAACCATTCTTTTTATCTCTTTCTTGGTAACTTTTACCGGCACATCATATTTGAAATTTGGGAGTTGTGAAATTTTTTGTAATGATTTCTTTTTTCCCTGTTTTCTGGTCTGTGTGGAAATATCCAAGAAATTCAGGTCGTAATCCAGCGTAGATTTGTTCTCAATTTTGATTACAAAATATAGCTCCTCCTTATCAAAAACTATATTTTCCAAACTCAGAACAATACCATTTATACGTTTTTGGATGTTTGCTATATGCTGTTTTCTTGTCAATAGATAAGAGGAAAACCTTTCATAGTAAAATGTCTTGTCAGTGAACAAATTGGCCACATTTGTTGAATCTGGGCTCTCCGTAAATTTGGGTTGCTCAAAGCCAATGCTTTCCGTTTGGGGAACAAAATAATTCAGCTTTTCCAGTTGCTCCTTATAGCTTATGATGTATGTAAAAATTGAGCCATTGGAGTTGATAATTAAAAGATTGCTTGGCTTTCCTGGTTTTGCCTGCAGAAGACCGAAGTACTGTTCTTTCTCGCGATTATAGGTAAATACGAAATTATCGGAGCCTACTATTCCCTGGCGAACTGGGTTGGGAAAAAACAATGAAACGTTCTTTTGATCGTTTGCAAAAATGGTGTCCAGTGAGGTTTTATTTTGTGCTTCTGCAAAGAAGCTGGCAATTACTAAACTTGCCAATACAATTGAATTTTTCATAACGTTGGTTTTAGTATTAGTTTGTAATTATTGGTCACGGTGACCTTGACGGTTCTATATTTTTTTCGAAATATTTTCTGGACTCCGCTTATTTCCGGTACTCCATTAATATTGATATCCCCAACTATATCATCTACGACCTCCCGTGTAGCATCCGCCCGGAAACTGTTCTCCACATATATCCCCTCGCTTCCGTCCTGAAGGTCGAATGCCTTTAATTTGACGGGACGGTGATTAATGTTCTCAATTTCAATCAAAGCACGGTTTGGTTTGAAACTTATGAAACCAAAAACAGGTGTATTTTTGGGCACTTTAATTCCATTTATTACTGCTGCCTTTAGAAGGCGCATTCGCAGGCGATAATTGATTTTTACGACTTGGTTTCCGTCCACTTCCACATAAATTTCGGCATCTGAATTTGCAATTCCCAACTTTGGGTTGGCCATTGGATCCGATGCAAAAAAAAGCTGTTGTTCCAAACCCAGTTCCTTGAGTTCGATAGTTACTTCTTCCTTGGTTGGTAGGGAATCCTCGTCCACTTTTGGTTTCCTTCGATACCGTTCTGGCACCACATAGGTGTCTTTTGAATAGTTGATCTTGTTATGTTTATATATGCTATCCACAATCCTGACTTTCTCCTTGTCCATAAAATCAGGATCATAGAAACCAAGGGAATCGATATTTTTTTCATCGTATATACTGGGGGCATTCGTTTCCCTAACTTCCTTCAGGGCATCTATTGCTTCCAGTTTGCTTTTGTATTCTTTCTGGTTTTCATCAAGGTCTGGAACGGCAGTCTGTGTTAGGCTTTCTGCTTCGTTTTCGTCGTTGGACATAACCTTGATTGAATATGTGATTATAAAAATCAATACTATTAAAAGGACAGAGCCGAATACTATTTTATTCTTTTCAATTTTCATTTGTCAGCTTTTTAAGGGATTTTTCAAAATAATTGGTAATCAAAAGACCATGTGTGTTCTTGGGAAAATTCCTGTCCACAACAATCAAATTGCCAGTGGAAATCAATTCATATCTGTCCACCACGGTCCCACGGTTGATTTCAAATATTGTAGTGGATTGGAAAGTGTACGGATTGCTTTGAAGATCCAGTTGTGATTCAATGCTCAGTACTTTCTGGACAAGTGAATATTGGAGCAATCTATTGTATACCCCATCCGCCTTTTTTTGTCGGTACAGATTATCGACAGAACTGTTTCCCAACCACAAAGCTTTTTCTAAATTCTTCTCATAATTGCTAGCATCTATATTGTAGAAATAAGTGTGAAAAAGGTCAAGGTGCGCCAAGGCCTCTACTTTTAGATTTTCCTTTTGCGCCACCCACTTCAAGGGAATAACAGACCCATCGGTATTAACCGCGAAGGTGTTGTTCAATACCTTGTTATTAATGCTAAAAACAGACCATATGGCGATAACACTTGAAAGAAAGGAAAAGGCCAAAACCGCAATTACAATGAATCGATTGGTTTTAAGGACGGCATAAATATTTTTATAAGGTGTTTTCATAATTTGTAATCCGCATTATGCGGTAAAAAGTCTTAGCGTGAAAGAAGTGGCTCGTTTATAAAGTTTGAATTTTAGAAAGACAATAAATCCAACGGAACCTAACTCAACAACCGGTGCAAAAAATCGACTTCCAACATCGGTTCCGAAAAGATTTGTCCAAAAGTTGGTGTTGATTTCCGTATAGATCGCATTTATAAAAACATTGACCAAAAAGAAAGCCGGCACCAACATATATACAGCAGCATAGAGCTTGAAAAAGTTATAGGCGAGGGTGCGGAATTTTTCAAAAACCGCCAAGCTGATAACAAGCGGAAAGAAGGCACGCATTATTCCCAATAGAAAGAACCGTTCGACCAAGAACAATGGATAGATAAACAGATCCAATATCCAAAGAAATAGGCCTATTATAAATGCAAAAATCTTAAATCCGTATAATGGTGTTACCAGAGCATCATACAATAGCGCCATTGCTTTCTGAAACATATCCAGAGCACCAACATCCTCTTCCAGTGGCATATCCTGCATTTGAAGAGGAAGGAGGGCTGGTGCTGTACTTCGATACTGGGATTCAATGGCGACCAATATGCTATCAAAGAATCCCAAGACCTGGGTTGAAAAGATGACGAGGATAACAACCACAAAATTTTTGATCAGCTCCCCAGGACTGAGCCCCCAAGTATAACCATCTTTATCCACCGCGCCCTCATTGTACTTTTTGAGAATATTGATCAAAAAGAACAGTACTGCGAGCGTTTTCATTCCACCAATGGTATATTGTGAAAACTCGCTGTTCTGTATGGTCTGGTATATTGTGTCAATATATTCCAGACCTATTCCCAATGGAATTGCGGCAGACATTTTAGTATCCGGTTTCCCTATTATTTATTTTGTCCTGCATTTTCCTGAAGGAAATAATATCCCTATACCGTTCGGTCTTTTTGGTAATCTCTGCGACCATTTCCTTGGTTTGAAGTTCTTTTTCCTTTAGAATGGATGCTCTTTCCCCATCCGTAAGTTTCATATAATCACTTGAGAGGATCTGGTCTATAAAATCAAGATTGTCAAGGGAAGTATCAATTATAGCATTAAAGGATTCTGAAATTTGTGTAACCTCATTGGGCTTTATATAAGGGGAATTCAGGATATTCCTTAAGTCCTCATTTACAATGTCAATCAATCGTTGGTTGTCCCGGTTGATTTTCTGTACGGCCTTTAACTGCTTGATCACATCATTTACCTTGTCAAGGTTTTCTTTCTGTGATTTTAAAAATTTTACCGTTTTCATAAGATTGGAGGTCTGCTTTCCGGATTCCAATAGTTGCTTGATCAGACTTATAAAGTTTGTGTTGTCATAGACGGGCATTCCCTGCGCTTTGATATTAAAGTTGAACAATAGTGCTGTTGCGAGTAGTAATAGCTTTGTTTTCATAAGGGTTTATTTAAGATGTATATTCAGTGATTGCTTTTTCCATGTTATTATGCTTTTCATAAAGCTTCATTATTGCTTCATTTTCCGATCCGTCCGTCAGATATGCGGCATAGACTTCCTTGGGTACCTCCAAGCGGAAAATGTTGCTTTCCTTTCCTATCTTGATAAACATTTCTGTGTACTTGCGGGGCCCTGACAGATTGTTCTTGATCGATTTAAGCTGGTTGAGGTCGTGACTGGAAAGGTACAGTCGTTTTTGCAGCTCATCATATCCCTTTTCGTTATGAAGGCTGTAATTGACCTGGGTGTTCTCCAACATACTTGCTGTTGTGTAATTGTTGGGAAGTTGGTTGATGGATTGAAGGATGATCCCAATGGCCCCATTTTGCTTTCGGATGGCTTGGTAATAAAACTCGACGCTCTCAAGTACATTCTCGAATTTGAGCTGTTTGGCAAACTCATCGAAGAGTATGATTCCTTTTTCGGCACGGTTCTTCCAAATGGTTCTTTGAATGGCGGATTTTATGAGCTTCAACATGACCGATAGAATCTCCTTATTGTCCTTTACTTCATCCAGCTCAAAAACTATCAATCTTTTGTCCTCAATTTTATAGGTTTGGTCCTCACTGACCTCAAATAGAAAACTATACAGACCATCCCCAACATATTCCGACATGATGTGGAGGAAGTTGGTGATATTGAAATAGTCCGAATGGATCTTGAGTTTCTTTAGAAGTGAAGCCTGATTGGCTTCAATAAAGTCATAGAAACTACTAAGGGAGTGATCGTTTTTTATTTGTTGATAGTAGTATCGCAATATTTTCTTGACAGATACGGACTGGGCTTTTGTAACCTTTAGATCGGAAGCGAAAAGCTCAAAAAGAAATACTGAAAGATCTTCCAAACGTTCAGGGGTCAAATCCTTAAAATCGCTGATGTAAAATGGATTTATACCGAGGTTCTTTCCACTTTCATATCTGAGAACGGTATACTGCTCTGGATAGAGTTTTGCAAACTTAGTATAGGAGCCTCCCAGATCAATAATCACAAGACGAACCCCACTTTCAAAATATTGGCGCAGGATATTGTTGGCTAAAAAGGACTTTCCTTCCCCGGTGGGGGCAAAGATTGCAAAGTTTCTTGCCTTGATGCGTTTTTTCCTTTCATCCCAGACATCCTTTAGGACAGGGATGTTGTGCTCCCTGTCATTGAAAATAACACCGGTGGAATCCGATTTATAATTTGTATTGTTGACCAAAAGGCACAATGCGTGTTTTAGGTCCGTTACATATAGATCGTCATTGGAAAAATTGGAAGAAAAACAGCAATAACTATTTAGTATATAATTTTTGCGTTCCTCACCCCTGGGATAATAGGGGATGATGTCCAGTTCCTTAAATTCGGTCTTTATTTTGGAGCTTATCTTCTCGAGGTTTTTTTGGTCCTTATCCCAATAAATAATGTTGAGGTGACCACGGATTACCCGGGCATTTTCGTCAGCGTTTATCTGATCCTGGATATATTGGATTTTTTTCAGCACCACTTTATTCTGCGACCCGAAATTGGAACTTTTGTTAAGTTCCTCAATTTTCTTGTCAAGAAGCTTACGCCATTTCTGCTTGTCATCCAAATAGATTATCTGGTTGACAATGTGGTTCTCATTTAGCGTTAACCCTAGGCTATCTATAAAACCTTGGTGGAACACAAAATCATCCGAAGTAAAATGCTCGTTTGTCTTGCTGCTCTTTACGTTTTCACCAAAGCACAGTTCACTGTTTATCGATAGTACATCAAAGTAGTTTTCTCCAACATTTAATTCCTTTTTTTCTAGTATGATATCGGTGTCAAACCCCTCGTTGAAACCATTGAAATACCCGTTTGTCAAACTCTGGATTTCTCTTTGGGACAAAGGGGTGAATTCCATTTTTCGACTGTTGTTTATAAATGAGATGGAATCGCTGACGGCACCCACAAAACCTTGGATATTATCGTCCATTTCAGGAACGATTGTTTTGGAGACCTTTTTGAATGGGTTTATATATTTTGAATTGTTAAGCGCCTTGTTTTTGGTAAAAATGAAAAAGAGGTAACACTTATGTTCCATATATTCACGCCCCTTAAAATGGTCGTGGGTTGCCATTTCCAAAAAAGTCTTGTTGGGAAGGTTATCGGAGGAAAAGTTTCGCTTCAGGTAGACATCCTGTTTGTGGACTACACATCCAATGGGTAAGGATTTAATGGCCTGAAACCAGGCGCCGTGTATGTCCTCGAAATCTTTTTCCGACAGGGAATATATCTCCGGAAGATTGCCGGAATAGCAAAGAACCACATTGCCATTATTGGCAAAGAGGACATTCTCCTGAATATCGACAATTGGATTATATGAAGCAATGTTAATCTTCTTCATAATTGAAAAGCGTTGGTTTCTTGTTGCTGATTATTTCTGGAAATGGCTTGGAGAAATGAAACAGCTGTGGATTGTTTGTGATTCGTGTCAGGGAAATATATAGGCAAGCGTTGAATACGATTACTCCTACAATAATCCCAAAACTGAAAGAGAAAATGATAACCAACAGCGAGGCCACAATTGAAATCATCATCAAGGCAAATAGGGAGATGGGCAGTCCAAAAATGACCGCTCGTTTCCTGATGTTTCTATAGGGCTCGTATTGTTTCATTACACCACGATTCCAATTAGATAGGTAAAGATTCCCACCACTGCCCCGGCAATCAATACGAATACCAATACTCTCGTGATACCCTTTTTAAGGTCTGCGTTTTCCCCAAAGAAATGCCCAGCGTTAAAAAGAAAACCGACAAGGAAAATGACTCCTAGAATAATTGGGAATATTGCCCGAATTGTATCGGAAACATCGTTTACGGAATCCTCTATGCCTCCTATCTGGGCAAAGCTTTGGGAGATGGAAAATAATAGTGCGGTTAAGATGAAAATTGACCTTTTCATAAGTGTGCGTTTTATAAACCTGAAGAGGTTGGTTATTGAAATTTTGTGAAATCTATTATGAAAGGAAGGGAAGGGAAGGAATTCTTTAAACTTTAACGTGAGGTGGTGTTAAACTTTGGAGGATTGTTAGAAATGGAAATGAATCCTTGAATTTTGTTCAAAACAAGATGTTATTATGTTTCGGACCAAGTTTTTAATTTCGATCCTTTTAGTCTTAAAATTATTTGGTTTGCCGAGTCCAATTTCGGCACAAATAAATCAGGATAGAAAGCTGATAACTGTAATTGATCCTGGACACGGCGGAAACGATTCGGGGGCAGTGGGTATTAATGGTATTCTCGAAAAGGATGTGGTTCTTAATATCGCAAAGCAGATTGTAGAACTGAATAATACCGTTTTTAAAAATCAATTGGAAATTTATCTTACGAGATATAAGGATACACTTATTTCATTAAGCGATAGGACAAAGCTGGCCAAAGCCTTAAATGCAAATTTGTTTCTTTCGTTGCATTGCAACTATTCTGGGAACCCAAATGCACATGGTGTAGAGGTATATGTTTCTAAGAAACAAGGCAAACACTCTAGGGAATTAATTTTGCTGGCTTATATGCTTCAAGAGGGCTTAAAGAAGAATCTTAAGTTTGAGAGTAGGGGAGTGAAGTTCGGCGATTTCCAAGTCCTGAGAGAAACGGTTAACGATTGTCATTCAATCCTTTTGGAAATGGGATTTTTGAGTAATAATTATGATGTTGATTATTTTTTAGAACCCAAAAAGGTCAATGCTATAGCATTGACAATTTTAATGGAGGTTTTTCGAGATTTAAAAAATAAATTTTGAAAGAAATTTTTTATAAAATATTAAAGAGCATGTGGGAAATAATTTTATTACTGTGGGATGAACTTAAACAAAAATGAAACTGCATTAAAAACTGAATATATTCTCATTATTAGTTTTGCATTCTTGTATATGGTCCTGTTTATTACTGCTTGGTATTAAAACTCTTTATTTATTAATAAAAATCAAAGAGGCTATTTATAGGTAATTGCCTCTTTGATTTTTTTTGAAATTGAAACTGTTTATTTTTTTATAAAGCGAACAACCCTTGAATTATTTTCAGAATTAAGCTTTATCAAATAAGTGCCGGATGCCCAATCTGAAACATTAATATTTCTAATTCCTTGTATTTCTGAAGTAAATACTTTTTGGCCTAAAACATTAAAAATCTCTAGTTGATAGTTTGAAGAAACATCGCTCAATTGGATGGTTACTTGTTCGCTTGCTGGATTTGGATAAAGTTGAAATTCCAGATCTCGGTAATCATTGGTCCCCAAAATAATGTTGTCATAACGAGCTACAATAATTTCTGCTACACCAGCATTCGTGTAGGAATATCCTGAAAGAATAATTTTATTGTCTGGCTGTATAGTTATTGTCTTGCCAAAATCTGATCTACCATTAATATCGGTACTTACTTTTCCTTCTGTGCCAAAAGTTGTGTCCACATTACCGTTCGAATCAAAACGAACCATAGCCAAATTGTAATTGTCTGTTATTGAAGCATACCCTGCGATTATCAGTTTGTTATCGGGCTGAAGCAACATTTGTTCTGCATAATTTTGACCATTTTCAATTGCTCTGCTAATTGCAATGCCGTTGTTGCCATAATTGGCATCCAAGCTTCCATCAGTATTCAATCTTACAGCAACCAAATCATACCTAAGAGGATTGTCTCCAACGTAAGTATAGCCTCCAATTAAAATTTTTCCGTCTGATTGTATTGCTATTGCCGCCGCATAATCCTCGTTGTTACCAGAATTAATATTGACTTTTCCAGCGGTTCCAAATGTGGTGTCCATAGAGCCATCTTCATTGTATCTGGCAACGGCCATGCTATTTACGCCAGTTGAGTTATTATAGGAATATCCCCCGAGCAAAAACTTACCGTCAGCTTGCAACGCGGCATCCTTTACTTGGCTATCGCTGGAATCAAACCCGGTTGCAATCCATCCATTTGCCCCATAACTAACATCAAGAGAGCCATCTGTATTAAATCTAGCAGACAAAAAGTCATTATAGTTGTTACCGGCCAAAAGTATTTTACCATCGTTTAAAATTGTCATTGCATCCACTATTTCATGACTTCCATTATCAACGATGGTAATTCCATTATTTCCAAATGAATTATCAAGCGCTCCATTTTCATTAAGTCTGACAATAGCAAAATCGGCGGCAACATCATCATAGGTATAAGCCCCAATTAAAATTTTACCATCAGCCTGAACAGCAATATTTCTCGCATAGGATTTAGCGGGTCCCACTTGTATTAAGAGCGTTCCAGAATTCCCAAAAGAGCTATCAAGACTTCCGTCCGCGTTGTAACGGGCTACAGCTAACTTCATTGGGGACGGCTCCCCAGCCTCGCCCGCAACGATAATTTTTCCATCCGGTTGCACGACAGAAGTCTGTGCAAGATTATAGGACCCGTTAATTACGGTTGATACAATTCCATTATTGCCAAAGGAAGTATCCAAAACGCCCGATTGGGAATACGTACTGAAAGTTGATACCATTAATATGAGAAAAGTGTAGAATTTGTTCATAATTAAAATTTTTTACAAGAATTAATAAATTATATTTTTTTCATTTACCATTTAGAATAATATTAATGTGAATTATTGTTAAAATATATTTAAGGATTCTTATAATCCCACTGAAATCAATTCCCACCAAATACCAACACAATTTCCAATATCAAAAATGATTTGGATGTAAATTTTATACGGTGTAAAAATAAACTTTTTGCCGTCAGATGATGTTGTTTACTATGTGATATACTGTGACATTAAAAGCAAAAACCGTGACCATGGAAATGCTTACTCTTAAACCTATATTGTACCGCAAGACTAGTTTTTTAATATGCTATTCTGCCTTTTATTAATGACTTTGAATGAATGTTATAAAAATCGATTTCGTTTTTGCCTACACCCTTCCATAACAACGATCCAATAAGTTTATATTGATAATTAAAAATTGAATTCTCCCCAGACTCCAGGATGCTCACTAGCTGCCTGCTCCTTATTTCTTATTGTAGAATAAATCCTCCAATTAGGTCGCTTCTCCGGCCAAACTCCTTTCCGATTTAGCCCACTGCTTTTTACATTTGAAAAAAGCTCAGGAGAAAGCAATAAATAATCTTCCTGTTTAATATTTACACCCATTCGGTAAGCCCCCAATCGAAAGTATGTGGCATCTTTCCCCTCATCAAAATCAACATTAAAAGTTTTACTTTTACTGATGTCCTTTAAATCAGTTACTTGGAGCAAAGGAGTCAATGAATTGCAGTAGGAGGGGGCACACAAAGTTCCAGCAACTACAATATGGGTTTTGCCTTTCATTTGTAACGCTTTGTAAATTAAATGAACTTGATAAGCTTGATTCTTCCTTATTTTAAAGGCTTTGTCTTTGTCGAATTTATTGTCATGGAAATATGCGGAGAGTAGATGAATATTATTTCCTTTCGGAGTTTGAATTTCAAATTCCAATAATTCTTGGGTCCCAATTTCGGAATCGTCAATTTTATGGATTTTAATGGATTCCAGTCGATATCCATTCTTTAATAGTAAAGCCTGATCACGTCCCTTTCCCTCCGAACTCGGAATGAATACAATATTTGAAAAAGCCTCACAATTAAACTTCGGCAAAATGGAATTATTAAAGTCATCCAAGGACTGTTTATCCTCAACTTCCTGCAGCACCAAAATATCGGGATCTATTTCGGAAATTACCATTGCCTTATGATTTGTGGCTTCCGGATCAATAGGTACGGTCTGTATTTTTATCCAGCCATTCCAATCCGTCAGTTCTCCTGATTTGAGCTCCTTGGAACAGTTCATTCCCTTTAGGTATAATTCCCCAGCTTTTTTGCGCATTACCACGTAAGGGTTTTGATAAGTCTTGTCAAATCCCAATAGAAATGATAGTTCCTTTAGCCGCTCGGTATTGGAGGTGCTTTTTTCCTTTATTAGCAGAGCATCGAATTCGGCAATCCAATCGTTTATACATTTGCCCGTAGTCTTATGCATCACACATATATTCCTGTGGAAGAGATTTTGGACATTAAAGGTTGCTATTTTCATAATCAAGGTTTTTATTTTCTTTTGTCCCTTGCATTTTCATCAAAGGCAATTAGGTTAAACATTTTACGCATTCTACTGCGAATACGATTTCCATATAGCTCCTCCAGTTCTTGGGCATTTAAGTTGGTGGTTGCATGTGTTTTTAGTTTACTTTTTAAAAAAAGTTCATAGCGGGAAAGTAGAATCTCTCCCATCACATTACAGTCTTGGCCGTAATGTCTTCCTAAGGGTTCCACACCAAGATCATCAAAACAGAAATAACTGCCGTTTCCATAGTCCTCAATGATTTTATAGCCCAAATGGTTAAACCCAAAAACAATATTCCGACAGGGAATTACCGAATAGGATCGTTGGAGTGGAACTATGAATTGCAATAATTTCATGAGTGATGTTTTCCCGCATCCCACGGGACCGGAGATTAAAATTCCTTTTTCCGGATCCATTCCTTCCATTTTACATTTGTCCTTATCCTGTATAAAATAATTGCTGAGTTTATAGATTATATCCCTATCCTCATCAAAAATTTTAAAATCCTTTCCGAACATCAATTTTCCCTTGGCCTCCAAGTAGATCAAAATCTTCGGAAAATCATAGAACATCTCAAATCCGTTGAACCTTCCGAGGGAATATTCTATGCCGCCTTCGTTTATTTTAGAGGGGTTGACCATAGTTTTTAATTTTACTGGTTTTAAGGTTGTCCCAATTTTGGGATACCACTTTTGCCGTTTCAATTTCTTTGGATTTTAAAACCCAATTCTCTGCGGTGGCATGCCAATCCCTGATTTCTATTTTCCCTCCGATCTTCCAGCCGATGCCTTTGTAATGATTGTAGAATCTTTCCCCTTCCTTGGCAGGCCATTTTTGTTTTTCAAAAAAATCCAAAACCTCATTTTTATTTTTTGGAAGCTTAACTTTATTACTGTTTGCTATATGTTTATTTATGTTTGTATAAGGTACCAGTGCTTGTCCCTCTAGTTGTTCAGATGTTGTCCCGGTGGTTGTACCTTCACTTGTGTCATAACTTGTATCTAAATTGGGCAACCTAACCTTGCTGCCTTTATAAGGATTGTGGGAGGGGAGATAACGAATATATTTCCAGCGATGCAAGTTTTTTAAGCACCGATGGTAAGTTGCCTTAGACCCTATTTTCGACATCTTCATAATATCTTCGCGGTTTATATAAAATTCAGCAGGAAACCTATTGATATTCCAGTATTGAAACAAAGCCATATAAAGACTTATGTGTGTAGGATTCAACCTGGAGTCCATCGAGAATTGCTGAAACACAGCATTTAGATGTTTTATATAGTTCATACATAATTATTGATCGTTTTTGTGAACGCGGTTGCTTCTCATCACTTTTTGGATATCCTCTGAGTCGTAATAAATAATCCCACCCATTTTGGTGTAGGGAAGGGTACCGTTTATTCGAAGATTTTGCAGAGTGCCTGGACTTATCTGGAGCATTTCCATAACTTCTGAGGATTTGAGGTATTTTTTCAAAGTGCCCGAAACCTGTTTGGCAAGGATTTTTTTAATATCATCGAGCAGTTCCATCTTAAAATCCCGAAGATCGTCTGTGGTAATAATACTTGTTGGCATAATAGAACGGTTTTTAAAAGAAAGGGACCATCATACTGCTGTCATCTAATTTGATAGTCCCTAACTTGATTTGACTTTCGTTCTACAAATTTGGGGGTCTCTGATTGATATTTTTCAATAGTCAATCCAGAGGTGGGAAAGATTTTCTGAAATATAATTTGATGGATTTTGATAGTGGGAAAGAGAGTCAGCCCGGAGATTTGATGTCAATTCCCCATAAATTTTAGGAAAATTATATGGATTGGGAATTCCCAAGGTGGGTATTGGGTGGGGGATTAGGAATCGGATTCCTCAAAGCGTTTTAGTAAGGCTTCTTCCAATTTATCGATAAACTTGGTCCTGCTGCCTTTTCTGGCTCTTATCTCTATAAAGGTATGGTAATAATTACCTAGGTCTATATTAAAGATCTGCTCAAACAATGATGCCATTTCCTTGATATCGGCTGTGCCGCTATTAATTGCCCCACTGCTCTGTAGGGCATAAATCAATTCGATCATTTCCGTTTTGCTGCCCGTCCAAAAGAGTTTTGATGATTGCTTCATTAAATTAATGTTTGGGTTATCATTGTTGTTTTCGAGTTTATCGATTTCCTGTTGCAGATAGACAATAAGCATGTCATAGGCCATAATGGTTGCCACCGTTCCGTCCTGGCCAGTAGAAAACTTTTCATCCACATAAAAATTAAAAAAATCGGTAGAAGCACGAAGATCGGATTTC
>JBBQAM010000076.1:0-12247 GCA_038316335.1 Flavobacteriales bacterium | reverse complement strand
GATTTTGGACTGGCCGTTGGCGCAGGATATCGCCTTGATGACAATTTTTATTTTCAGGTACGGTTTAACGCAGGCTTTGTGAATGCCATAAAGGATCAAACTTCCAAAAACAGGGTTATTCAAATTTCGGTGGTTTATTTTCTGTAAAACGAAAACAAGTACTTGCTTTCAAACTATGAATACGGTATTTAAAAGCGGAGCATCGGGCTCCGCTTTTTTTTTTAGCGTTCTGCATAGCTAAAAGCCGTTTTAATTCTTATAACCATACAAAAGTGGCTCTACCGCTACCACCTTAAAACCTGGAAATCAACTTTCCACAACCTTTTTGACCGCTTTGGCAACAAAAATAATCGGTATTTCGGCCAAGCAATTAGTTTTGTTAGCATAAAACCAATATCAAAATAATGAGAAACATACTATTGACCATCGTTTTCTCGATTATGGCAGTAAATGCCTGGTCGCAGGAAGGTTTTAAATTAGGGGCCCAAGGAGGGCTACCAATTGGTGATTACAATGCCAAATTAGGCATCGTGCTCGGGCTTGATGCGGGGTATATGTGGGCACCGAATAAGGTATTCGACCTCGGGGTCAAGACAGGATTTATCTATGGTTTTCCTGAAAAATTCCGCAAAGGAACCATATTAGAGGATTTACCAAGCGTTCAATTCGCACCTTTGGCAGCCTCCGTGCGTGTATGGCCCTCACAATCGGTTTCTTTTGGGATCGATGTAGGTCAGGCCTTTGGTCTAAACGATGGCAATGATGGCGGATTCTATTTTCGACCCCAAATCGGATTTCTTACCGGGAGACAGACCGAATTGAACTTTTCATATACCGGGATTAGCCAGGATCAAGAATCATTCACCATGATAACCATGGGGTTTGTGTACACTTTTTTGTCCGCCAGATCCTATCGGTAATCCTTTTTAAGCGTTCCGTATTATTAGTACTGTTGTCATGAGCGCTCAGCGAGTCAGAAATACCACCATCCCAACGTTCATTATATACTACAATTTGCTAATTTTAGCGAATGAAGATATTAATAATCAATGGCCCCAACCTAAACTTGTTAGGAAAGCGGGAGCCAGAAGTTTATGGGGACCTTACCTTTGAGGACTATTTTGCACGCCTCCAAATGAAGTTTAAGGAAGTACAACTTGGGTATTTCCAATCAAACATAGAAGGGGAAATCATTAATAAATTGCAGGAAGTAGGTTTTTCATACGATGGCATTGTGCTAAATGCTGCGGCCTATACGCATACCTCCGTTGGGATTGGTGACGCAGTCAAAGCCATCGATGCCCCTGTGGTCGAAGTGCATATTTCAAATACGCTAAAGCGGGAGGAATTCAGGCATGTTTCGTTCATTGCGGCCCATGCCAAAGGGGTTATTCTAGGATTTGGGCTGATTAGCTATGATTTGGCCATACGGAGTTTTTTGGAGGAGTAATGGCCATTAACCAAAATATGGATATGCGATATTCAAAACCTTTTTATCGGCATGATTTGCACTTCAGTGTGTAGCCGTTGATGGCACATCTTCCCATGGTAGATTATGTGTAAAAAATGGGATTCCATGTATTGAGAGATGATTTGGAAAAATACGGCATCCATAAAAAAAGCTACCTTGACTTCTAATTTGTCGCTGGTTCGGCAGGTCTTAGGTATTTCCTTTCTATATAGAAAGTACCAAAAGGCAGCAGTGAGGCCACAAAAAGCTTCAAAAATCGTTTTAAGGACCATTTTTTCTCCATAGAAATAACGATGGCCAATATGGTATATCCTAAAAAAAGAAAACCGTGGGCATAGCCGATATAGAGATTGGGCTCCCGTATTTCCGCCATATATTTGAGTGGCATACTTACCGCAAAGAGCGCGAGATATGAAACACCTTCAAGGATGGCAAACAGTCTAAATACTTTAAGCATTTTATATGTTGAGTATTCTATACTTACTATGGGGTCGTACATAATTTTTAGTGCATGCGAGACTCCTTGCCTGTAACTTATAAATGGATGACCTCACCATAAGCATCCGCGACGGCCTCCATGACCGCCTCGCTCATCGTAGGATGAGGGTGTACAGCCTTCAATATCTCATGGCCAGTGGTTTCTAACTTACGTGCAACTACAGCCTCGGCGATCATATCGGTGACTCCCGCCCCGATCATATGGCAACCGAGCCATTCCCCGTATTTGGCGTCAAAGATTACTTTTACAAAGCCGTCAGAGTTTCCAGAGGCTTTGGCCTTGCCACTGGCGGAAAACGGAAATTTGCCGACTTTGATATCAAGTCCTTTATCCCTGGCTTGTTTTTCTGTGAGTCCTACCGATGCGATTTCTGGCATGCAATAGGTACATCCCGGGATATTGCCATAATCCAGCGGTTCGACGTGCATCCCGGCAATTTTTTCAACGCATAGAATTCCTTCGGCAGAAGCAACATGGGCAAGCGCTTGTCCCGGGGTTACATCGCCAATGGCATAATATCCTGGGATATTGGTCTGGTAGAAATCATTGACCAAGATCTTGTCACGATCGGTAGCGATACCGACTGCTTCTAAACCAATATTTTCAATATTCGATTTTATTCCTACAGCAGATAGCAAAATGTCCGCTTCAAGGATTTCCTCCCCTTTTGAAGTTTTAACAGTTGCCTTTACACCTTCTCCCGAAGTATCTACTTTTGTGACTTCCGAGGCGGTCATGATCTTCACCCCAGCCTTTTTGAAACTGCGTTCCAACTGTTTTGAAACCTCCTCGTCCTCGACAGGTACGATTGCCGGTAAAAACTCCACTACGGTCACGTCAGTACCCATGACATTGTAGAAATAGGCAAATTCGATCCCTATGGCACCGCTGCCGACCACGATCATTTTCTTGGGCTGCTTGGTCAATGTCATGGCCTCGCGATAGCCGATTATTTTCTTACCATCCTGCGGAAGACTGGGCAGTTCCCTGCTACGTGCGCCTGTGGCAATGATGATATGATCGGCACTGTATTCTGTTTCCTTCCCATCCTCGCCCTTTACTGAGAGTTTCTTTCCAGGTTGTAGTGTTCCATATCCCTTAAGGACCTCGATTTTATTTTTTTTCATCAGGAACTGAACCCCTTTGCTCATTCCGTCAGCAACGCTGCGGCTCCGTGCAACAACGGCATCAAAATCCTTGTCTACCCCATCGACTTTCAAACCATAATCACTGGCATGTTGCAGGTATTCAAATACTTGTGCCGATTTCAATAGGGCTTTGGTGGGAATACAGCCCCAGTTGAGGCACACGCCCCCCAAACTTTCCTTTTCAACAATGGCAGTCTTTAGTCCTAATTGGGATGCCCTTATTGCGGTAACATACCCCCCGGGACCACTGCCTAAAACAATAACATCGAAATTGGCCATAGTTCTATTCTTTAAATTATAATCCCGATACGGTTCGGGAGAAACGCAAAAGTACGGAAATCAAATTCCAAATACCAAAACCAACTTCCAATGTTATTGGGAACGCGTATTCGTGGGGACCTGCATCTATTTGGTCCTTGTGCAACCACTCCATAAAACGCCATTTTACAATGAATTCAGCGTGATTAAAGTGGCGATGACCAAGATGTGCCGTGAATACCTCTTTTGGTGCTTCCTAGGAATAGGGTATATTTAGGACGCTTGTAAAACCTTAATAAGTACCATGTCCTAGCCGGCCTATCGGAAAACTTAGGCCAGTAGGCAACAATTCTTTAGGAAATAAAAGGTCGTGCTCCTTTTAAAAACGAGGTTGTACCTAGTTTAATTTTATTTATTTTGCGGGAACGAACTTTAAAGCGGCACCATTGATACAATGCCTTTTACCGGTTGTATTTGATGGCCCATCATCAAAAACATGGCCTAGATGCCCACCACAGACTGCACAATGCTCTTCGGTACGTATATATCCTATACTCTTATCTATGTCATAGGCAACTCCACCATCAATCGCCCGATCAAAACTGGGCCAACCCGTTCCGGAGTCAAATTTGTAGGCGCTATCGAACACGGGCGTGCCACATGCCGCACAGACATAAATTCCTTTCTGTTTATTCTCGAGTAGATCACTCGAAAATGCATTCTCGGTGCCTGCCTTTCTTAAGATATAGTATTGCATATCGGTCAATTCCTTGCGCCATTCGGCATCGGTTTTCGTTACGGGGAATTCTTTTACCGAGGCCGTTTCCTTGATGGTGGTCGCCTCCTTTTCCTGGGAAACCCCTTTACAACCAAGCGTTAAGAGAAATAGAATAACAAATGATTTTGAATACATGGCTTTAGTTTTTTTATTTAGACGAAATTTTTGACCATACCTTTCAGATTCTCTGATATCTTACTTACGATAAAAGTAGATAATGGTTTGGGTTCGAATAAAAATAGCAAAAAAAACCCCGTTCATTGTCGAAGAACGGGGTCGATATTGGGTTTTGAAAAACACTTAATTCAATTCTATTTTTTGAACGTCTTTTTCAGTCGCACCTATGGCCTTCATGACGGCCTCAATGTTCGACTTATCCATTTTAGAGCTTGTTGCAAATTCACTGGGAAGTATCACGATCCTAAAAAATTGGTTTTGGGTAAAACCTGTATCCAAATTCGATAGGTCGAAATTACCATCAATAAAAAGCTCAAGATCGATAAAGGTATGGGCCACTGTATATTGTATCGTACCTCCCGAGAGAAAGAAGTTTTGCGGTATCAAGCTCCATGCATTTGCGGTCGTACCTCCTTGATATTGGATGTCGCCATCATAGCGATACACCAGAATGGCATCTGATTCAAAAACCTCAAAATTCGTATAATCGGCGTAGGTCAAAACGGCATTATACAAATTGCTACTGGCATTGTATCCGAAATTTACACCGTCGATCTCAAGTACTTGTCCTTGAATACCCGGCGCTCCGTCAAGTCCGTCTAATCCATCCAATCCATCATAGCCCGGAGGACCTTGTGGGCCGTCGCATGCCATTAGGAAAACGATTAAAAAACTACCCAAAATTTGTGCTATTTTTTTCATAATTTTTGATTTATTTGATTAACAATAGGGTTACTTCCTTCTTAGGCATTGGAGTATTCAAAAAGCGTTCCAAAGTTAATTCAACGCAAACGATAGAAGTCATTTAAAGTCATAAATATATGATTTTGATGATTTTGGTTTGCTAAGAATTCCCTATTTTTAGCCAAACCATCAAACCAAAATTATGCTGAAACAACAACGTGTTGTTATAGGGAATATTTCGCCGCAAATTGAATGTGGAGCCTTTTTTGTAAAGAGGGTAGTTGGGGAAGAAGTTAATATTATGGCCGATGTCTTGGGCGATGGTCATGATGTCATCCAGGCCGAAGTGCAGTTCAAACACGAAAAGGCCAAGGAATATAACCATATTCGCATGCATCATTTAGGGAATGATGTCTATGGGGCCACTTTTCAGGTCGATAAACAAGGCTTTTATGAATACAATGTGCGCGCTTGGGTGGATCATGCCCTGAATTGGCAACATGGCATCCAGGCCAAATTAAAGGACAGGCAGCATGTAAAAAGCGAGCTCCTTGATGGGCTACAATACCTGCAGCATCTTGACAAGAATGTGGGCACCAAGGAGAAGGCCGACTTGGCCCAATGGATGCAGCAATTTGAAGACGAAGCCCAGTATGATATTGCCGTAAAAATTGCATCTTCCCATAAACTGGAGGAATTATTTATAAAATATCCGCAACGATTCTTGGCAAATACCAGCAATTCGCTCCAACTGTATGTCGACCGCAAAAAAGCGAATTTTAGTACTTGGTATGAGTTTTTCCCACGATCTGCCGCCCAGGAAGTCGACAAGCATGGTACTTTTAAGGATTGTGAACGCCTTTTGCCAAGGATTGCCGAAATGGGTTTCGATGTCCTGTATTTCCCCCCCATACATCCCATTGGTGAAAAGAATAGAAAAGGGAAGAACAATGCAACCCATGCCGAAGAAGGGGATTCAGGGGTGCCTTGGGCCATTGGGTCAAGACTTGGAGGCCACACGGCCATCCATCCTGAACTTGGCACTGAGGAGGATTTTAAGGAATTGATCCGTAAAGCCGAGGAACACCAAATAGAAATCGCCATGGACCTTGCTTTTCAGGCGGCTCCTGACCATCCGTATATTTCAGAACATCCGGAGTGGTTTCGAAAAAGGCCTGATGGTACCATTCAATACGCTGAAAATCCTCCTAAAAAGTATCAGGATATCGTCAACTTTTATTTTGAATCAAAAGCCCATAAAGAACTTTGGGAAGAACTCCTAAGGGTGACGTTGCATTGGGTACATTGCGGAATTTCCATTTTTAGGGTCGACAATCCACATACTAAACCCTATTATTTTTGGAATTGGTTGATTGCCCAGGTAAAAAAGAAGCATCCCGATGTGCTTTTTTTAGCGGAAGCATTTTCAAGGCCAAAAGTAATGCAACAACTTGCCAAGCAAGGATTTTCCCAGTCATATACGTATTTCACATGGAGGGTCTTTAAGAATGAACTTATAGAATACATGACCGAGCTTACGCAAACGGAAATGCGCGAGTACTATCGACCCAATTTTTGGCCGAATACGCCTGATATCAATCCGTACCATCTTCAGGGCGCCAACGAGGCTATGCATCTTGCGCGTTATGCACTGGCTGCCACACTGTGCGGAAACCTGGGTATTTATGGTCCTGTTTTTGAATTTATGATAAGTGATGCCTTTCCGGGTAAGGAAGAATACCTCAATTCCGAGAAATATGAAATTCACCATTGGGACTGGGGCTATAAAAATAAATTGATCTATGTAATTTCGAAAATCAATGCAGAACGACGTGCCCACGAATCATTGCAGCAGACCAACAACATACGGTTCTGTGAGATAAACAATGACCGCTTGATCGCATTTTATAAATGGAACGATCAAAAGACCGATGAAACATTGACCATCATAAACCTTGATCATCACTATACCCAAAGGGGTGGCGTTCAATTACCGCTTGACGCACTAGGGGTTGAACATGGCCACCCTGTGGAAGTATATGATGTTATAACGAATAATAACTACATTTGGCATTCTGAATGGAACTTTATCGAATTACACCCTGCATTGCCCTTTCATATTTTCCATCTTAAGAAATAATCATGGCCAAGAAGAAGCAAGAGTCCTTATTACAACCCCCTTATGTCTTTGACGTAGTGTGGGAGGAATTGCTCGATCATCAAGCTTTTGTCAAAGTCTTCATCTCGGATGTGCTTGAGGATTATATCGTTAGACAGCGATGGTATGGAGGTAAATCAAGTAAACTTAAATATATAGAACTCCATCAATATTTTAAGATCCAACAACACGGGGAAGTATACTATGGGCTCTTGTTGGAGGTAAATTTCGAGGAGGCCTTTTACCAACATTATTTTTTACCGATTGCGTTCGTTTCCGATGAAAGCTTTGCCGAGAAAGACCGGATTCTCCCCTTGACCATAAAAGGGCAAAAGGGATTTATTATAGACGCCATAAATTTGGAAGCCTTTCGAAAATTGGTTTTCGAACGTATCATGAGTTCCGAGCCTAATGACAAAAGCGCCGTGCGCTATCACAAGAGCAGCCTTTTTAAGGACACGGCGTACCTTACCTCGCGCTTTATGGGCTTGGAACAAAGCAACACCTCGATTATTTATAATGATAGCGCTGTAATCAAGTTTTTTCGGCGAATTTATGCAGATAAAAATCCGGATTATGAAATGAGCCAGTTCTTGTCGGAAAAGAAGGGCTATAAGAATACCCCGGCATATCTAGGAAGTGTCAGTTTTATAGACAAGGATGAAGACAACATAACGATTGCCCTTCTACAGGAACTGGTCCCAAATCAGGGGGATGCCTGGGAATTTATGTTGAAGGAAGTCGATAAGGTATTTAGCAATCTGGCGAATAAACATATCCAAGTATCCCGATTGCCAACGACCGAATTGTTCCAGCGCTTGCAAATTCGCGACGTACCCCCTGAAATTATCGATTGGGCCGGACTGCGTATCTTCCTAAGACTTCAAGTGTTGGCAAGACGAACTGCCGAGATGCATGTGGCATTGGGTTCCGAATTCGAGGATACGGCCTTTACACCAAAACATTTTAATAGCGATTATGAAGTTTGGTTGAAAAACAGGTTGTTGTATCAATTTCAAAACCGCTTGAACAGCGTTGAGAACAACCTGCATAAATTGGAAGGACGGGCGGCGATACTCGTAAAGGAGTTTTTGGAACGTAAAAATGAAATTAGAAGGCGATTCGTAAATTTTGATTGGACGAAATTGAAAGGGGAACGTATCAGGATCCATGGGGATTATCATTTGGGCCAGGTTTTGGTCAAGGATGATGATTTTTATTTATTGGACTTCGAAGGGGAACCTGAAAGCACCATACGTGACCGTAAGGTAAAGCACCCGCCTTTGAAGGATGTGGCTGGCATGTTTCGATCTTTCCATTATGCCATCTATGCGACGATTTTTAACAATGGAGACAAATACCCTTATACCCAGGAACAACTTTTTAAGGCAGGAGAAACGCTTTTTCGATTTTTTATTGGCGTATTTTTGGAAGCTTATGTAACTATAATTCAAGAGAATAATATAAACATAGGGTATCATCAGGAACGCATTTTTATCTTAAAATACTGTATGCTTGAAAAGGCGGTATATGAATTGGGTTATGAAATGAATTCACGTCCAAGTTGGGCGGTCATTCCCCTGGAAGGGATTTTAGGCATTATCAACGACACAAACTAACAAAAAATGGGCAAAGTAGTAGTACACAGTCTTTTTTCGGATTTCGATATTAATCTTTTTAAAGCAGGAAAGCACTATCGATTATATGATAAACTCGGATCACATATTATCGAAGTGAATGGGGAAAAAGGAGTATATTTTGCAGTTTGGGCACCAACCGCCAAATCTGTTTCGGTAATCGGTGATTTCAACTATTGGCTTGAAGGAGATCATAAATTGAATGTACGATGGGATTCAAGCGGAATATGGGAAGGATTTATTCCCGGGATCGACCAGGGTACCTTGTACAAATACAAGATACACTCGAACAATAATAACATCATCACTGAAAAGGCCGACCCCTATGCACGTCTGTGCGAACATCCTCCACAGACGGCGTCGATCGTTTGGCAGGCCGACCATAAATGGAAGGACAAACAATGGATGGGCTATCGGAAGGAAAAAAACGGCCTTGACAGGCCTTATTCGGTCTATGAGGTGCATTTGGGTTCTTGGAAACGTAAAAAAGACGATAAATTTCTAAGCTATATTGACCTGGCAGATGATCTGGTCGCTTATGTAAAGGAAATGGGTTATACCCATATCGAGTTTATGCCCATTATGGAATTCCCGTATGACCCCTCCTGGGGATATCAGCTCACAGGTTATTTTGCACCGACCTCCCGTTTTGGGAAGCCCGAGGATTTCAAATTTCTAGTCGATAAATTCCATCAAAACGATATTGGGGTCATCCTGGATTGGGTGCCTTCGCATTTTCCCGAAGATGCCCATGGTTTGGGAAATTTTGACGGCTCCCATCTCTATGAGAATCCGGATCGAAAAAGAGGATATCATCCCGACTGGAAGAGTCTTATCTTTAATTATGGGAGGAACGAGGTGCGTGCGTTTTTGATAAGCAACGCGCTTTTCTGGCTAGATCAGTTTCATGTCGATGGCCTCCGTGTGGATGCCGTAGCGTCTATGTTATATTTAGATTATTCGCGCGAAGAAGGCGAATGGGAACCGAACATCTATGGCAATAATGAAAATCTAGAGGCGATATCACTCATTCGGGAACTCAATGAGGAGGTCTATAAAAGTTTTGAAGGCGTACAGACCATAGCCGAGGAATCTACGGCTTTTACAGGTGTTTCAAAGCCCGTTTATTTAGGGGGCCTCGGTTTCGGCATGAAATGGATGATGGGCTGGATGCACGATACTTTGGAATATTTTAAAAAAGAGCCCATCTACCGGCGTCATCATCAAAACGATCTTACGTTTAGTATGACCTATGCCTTTACCGAAAATTTTATGTTGCCCTTTTCCCATGACGAAGTGGTGTACGGGAAACAGTCCCTGGTTTATCGCATGCCAGGCGATGAATGGCAACAATTCGCCAACCTAAGACTTCTTTTTGGATACATGTTCACGCATCCTGGAACCAAATTGATGTTTATGGGTGCCGAGTTCGGACAAACCTCTGAATGGAACTATCAACATAGTCTCGATTGGCACCTGACCCAGTATACGTTTCATTCGGGCATTCAGCAGTTGGTAAAAGACCTAAACGCCTTGTATAAAACATATCCTGCGCTCTATGAAAAGCAGTTCAGTCCGGAAGGTTTTCAGTGGATCGATTATGGGGATGCCGAAAATTCGGTGCTTACCTATATCAGAAAGGGTCATGACGAAAAAAACGATCTTATTGTGGCCTGTAATTTCACGCCGATACCGCGAGAAGCATATAGGATCGGCGTCCCCAAAGGCAAAACGTACAAGGAAGTATTCAACAGTGACCATGAGAATTACGGTGGCAGTGGCGTTGCCAATCGTCCGGCGAAACCATCGAACAAGAAATGGCATGGGTATGCGAAATCCATTGAAATAAACATACCTCCCTTAGGTGTTGTTATTTTTCAATAATGGGAAGGGCCCATCCGTAAATCTTCAAAAGCGAACTCAATATCTTTTAGTATTAGCCGTTAATGTGGTTTTAAACGGCACTTTTAAATATAACCGACTATGATAACGAATACTGAACTGGAATATAAGGGCAATCTTTATCCGAACCAGATCGTAAACTATATACGGGATACCCATAAATTATATTTTACTACCGAAAATGGGGTTATCCTTGAATTGACCATTTTACAAGATGGCCTTATTCGGTTTAGATATGCCACAGAGCATGTATTTCAGCCCGATTTTTCGTATGCGGTAAGCGAAATGGCCACGCATGGATACAACCGCTTAGAGGTGTTAGAAACCAAAACCGAATATCTTGTTGAGACCTCGAAAATACAGGTGCTCGTAGATAAGCAGACCTTGCGGGTGCAGATTTCCGATTTGGAGGGTACGATACTCAACGAGGATGAACTCGGCTTTCATTGGGAGGAAAATTATGAATATGGTGGAAACACCGTAAAAATGAGCAAGATTGCCCAAAGTTCGGAAAGCTTTTACGGTATGGGCGATAAAGCTACCCATTCGAACTTGAAAGGTAAAAAGGTCAGCAATTGGTGTACCGACCAATACGCTTTTGGCAAGGACCAAGAACCCTTGTACAAGGCCATTCCGTTTTATATCGGGCTCCATAAAAATATCGCCTATGGCATTTTTCTCGATAATACCTTTAAGAGTTACTTTGACTTTGCCCATGAACGCCGCAATGTGACCAGTTTTTGGGCAGAAGGCGGGGAAATGAACTACTATTTTATTTATGGCCCCTTAATGTCGGAAGTGGTGAAGGCCTATACCAATTTAACGGGGACGCCTGAACTGCCACCGCTTTGGGCTTTGGGGTATCATCAGTCAAAATGGAGTTATTTTCCTGAAAAAAATGTACAGGAAATCGCCGCAAAATTCAGAAAATTAAAAATTCCATGCGATGCCATTTATTTAGATATCGACTACATGGATGGTTTTCGTTGTTTTACCTGGGATAAGAACCATTTTCCGGATCCAAAACGCATGATCGCCGAACTGTATAAAGTTGGCTTTAAGACGGTAGTAATGATCGATCCCGGGATTAAGGTCGATAGAAACTATTGGATCTATAACGAGGCGGTGAAGAACGATTATTTTTGCAAACGCGGGGATGGCCCGTTTATGAGAGGTAAAGTATGGCCAGGGGAATGTAATTTCCCTGATTTTACCAATCCAAAAGTTCGGGAATGGTGGGCAGAATTGTATAAGGAATTTATGACTGATATTGGGGTACATGCCGTGTGGAACGATATGAACGAGCCAGCGGTGATGGAGGTCCCGACCAAGACGGCACCCTTAGATACAAGACATAACTTTGATGGGTATCCCTGCTCTCACAGAAAAGCGCATAATGTGTACGGAATGCAGATGGTTCGGGCCACCTATGAAGGGGTTAAAAAGTATGTATATCCCAAGAGGCCTTTTGTAATTACAAGGGCCGCCTTTGCGGGGACCCAGCGTTACTCCACCACTTGGACCGGGGATAATGT
>JBBQAM010000094.1:0-8324 GCA_038316335.1 Flavobacteriales bacterium | reverse complement strand
TCTACCGGACTGTTCGGTAAACTCATTTAGGTTGCTTTATTCCTGGCGTAAAGGTATCACTGAAATATAGACTATTAAAATGCTAGGTGGTTTAATCAGGCAGTGACAAATTTCTATTTTTTTTGGTTAACTAACCAATAAGACCATAGCCTGACAGGAAATTTCCAATGTCAAACGGGGAGCCCAAGCTTGGCGAGTTACCTTGTAGCGCAGCTCAAATTCACATTCCCTTATAGAGCCTAGTACTAAGCTGCAAACGTTCAAAAAAATTCATTCGGACACTTTTAACTATCCTTCGGACAGTATTTTACGGGTTTGGTCCCCGATTACCGATACGAAGCCCCCATATGCCATACTTTTAAAAGAATCATTAACCTTAAATAATACAACCAATGAAAAAAGCAATTTTTAGTTTACTCATTTTACTCACCTTTAGTGTCAACGCACAAGAGTCTTATTGGAGCAATTACAGTGTTGTGGTCGAAACACAGAATCAAGACATGTTCTACAAATTGATCGACGACTACTTCACGGCCAACAAGCCGGAAGGCGTAACAGTGACCTTATTTGAAAACCACTTTCACGATGCGGCAAACAACTATACCCATGTTCTCGGTTTTTCCGGGTCTTTAGATGCCTTGGGCAATATGTACGCAAGAGATGGCGGGGACGCCTGGAGATTGTTTTTGGTAAAGCTAAACCAGCATATCAAAGAGGGTTCTGGATCATTATCGGGTACAAGTCTTTCACATTGGGGTGATCTTAACGAGGACTTTCCGATTCAAAAGTTATTTGTCGTGCACGCAGAGGATGGTGCGACCTGGGACAAAGCGTATGCTAAATATCGTGAAGCAAATACACCGGCAGGGATGCTCGGTCTTATGGGCAATATTACCGCTGGGGTATCCCCTGAGGGAGAAAACCGTTGGGTACTTAATGGGTTTAAAGACTTTAAAAGTGCGCTAGGGGGTGCCGAGGCCATGCGTTCAGATGCCCAGAAGGCGGCAAATACCAAAGCATGGAAAGAGTTTATGGCCACCGACGGCGGATCTCACTTGATACGTTCGAGCTTACGGGTACGCATAGGAAAATGGTAATATAACTTGGATTAGCCAAAAGTTGCCCCTTCACTTTTGTGGAGGGGTTTTTTATTTAGGCAGGTAGGATGATCTTTATTTAAGCAGTATTAACCAGCTATATCCAGCGTACGCGTGAAGTGCAAGATTTTTGTGCCGCAGAAGACCAAAGGTGGCGGATCATAGGGATGTTTTAGATAATTATTAAAAGCCCGCCTTCGCTTTTGCAGCCCAAAAAACCATGTAGTGATTTGAACCTACTATTCAATTTACTGGTTAATAGGGAAATTGGTTTGGTCGGTTTTTAGATGTGGCCCTACAAGATTTTTTGTCATTTTAGAATCCCATTTCCCTTAAAATCAAATTAAAAAACAAAGACCATGTTAATTTAACAATTAATGAAAACCAGGGCCTATTTATTAAACCAATCATAATCTTTAGCTAATGAAACCACGATTTATGTTCGGTTATTTTTGACGAAAATTAAGTAGTAAATTGAACTACATCTTTTTCTTACATAAAGAAAAATCTTTATATTACCCCGATTTTAATACTTTAGAAAATCAAAATAACCAATAATTAAACCAAACTCTATGAAAAAACTTAAACTATTAATGTATGTAGGTTTGTTGGGTTTTGTGTCTGCAACATGGGCCCAGACAACGGTCACTGGTACAGTCACCGATACCCAAAACAATCCCCTTCCTGGCGCTAGCGTTCTGGAAACGGGCACACTGAATGGTGTTACAACAGACTTTGACGGTAATTTTTCAATCGAAGTTGCCGATTTAAATGCTGTTTTGAAAATATCCTATTTGGGATATTCCTCAAGTGAACTTCCCCTCAACGGACAACGGAATGTTAAGGTGCGGCTTATGGAGGATGCCACCCAGCTGGAAGATGTTGTTGTGGTTGGGTATGGAACCCAAAAAAGATCTGACGTAACGGGTTCTATAGCCTCTCTTAAAAGCGAAAGTTTTAATAAGGGAGTGGTTACGAATCCTGGACAACTCCTGCAAGGTAAAATAGCAGGTGTAAATGTTACCGCAGTTAGTGGAGAACCAGGAGCATCACAAAATATTGTGATACGAGGAATCGGAAGTTTTAGGTCTGGTACAACACCACTTTTCGTAGTCGATGGTTTTGTAATAGACAATACGACTACAGGCGTGGCCTCCAACCCATTGAACTTTATCAACCCCCAGGATATTGAGTCGATGGATGTATTAAAGGATGCTTCGGCCGCTGCGATTTATGGGGCTCGCGCGGCAAATGGGGTAATCGTTATAACGACCAAAAAAGGTAAATCGGGCAAAGCGGAAATGAATTTATCAGTATCTACTGCCATATCCAATTTGGCGAATAAAATGGATGTTTTTAAAGCCAGTGAATTTAGAAACCAGGTCACGGCAGCCGGAGGTACCCTCTTAGACGGCGGAGCCAATACAGATTGGCAAGAAGAACTAACAAGGACCGGAGTCTCTAAAAATGTCAACTTTTCGATGAGCGGCGGTGCTGATAAGTTTGCCTACTATGTTTCCACAGGCTATGATGATCAAGAAGGTATTTTCGAGAAGAGTTCCTTAAAACGCTATTCTGGTCGAGTAAATTTAACGCAAAAAGCCTTTGACGGGCGTCTGAAAGTTGATTTCAATCTAACTGCCTCAAAAACCATCAATGAACGGCCTGATATCGGATCCACGGTGGTTGACATGTTGCAATTGAATCCGACCCTCCCAATTTACACCAATGGATCACCCACGTTGTTGGACGATAGATTAAACCCCATAGTTCGCAATCAGATTTATACCGATGATGCGAATAGCAATAGGATCTTGGCAAATATTTCACCCTCTGTGGAGATTGTGAAAGGTTTGACCTATAAATTAAATCTTGGCGTTGATTATTCCTCTACGGATCGTGATGTACAACAGACGCCCTATGCCTTATTGGAAGGACTCAACAGAGGTAATTTGAATGCATCGTTCACCACGAATAGAAATACGTTGGTTGAAAACACCTTGACCTATACCTTTAACAAAGGCGATCATAATGTTATTTTTCTAGCGGGCCATTCATATCAGGAGATATATATTGAGCAAAAAAGGTTCGAACTTCAAGGATTTGCAGATAATGGAATAGAACCTCGATTTCAAGACCAGATTAGTAGTCAAGAAACTCCTACGAATCTGTTTTCAGTCGCTGAAAAAAATGAATTACAGTCATTTTTTGGGAGATTGAATTATAGCTATGCTGATAAATACCTGTTAACCGCTACCATGCGTGCCGATGGTTCGTCGAAGTTTGGTGCGAACAATAAATATGGTTATTTTCCATCGGTGGCCTTAGGCTGGAACATCAGCAAGGAAGATTTCATGGCGCAAAGCACTGTGTTCAATAATCTAAAATTAAGGGTAAGTTGGGGACAGACCGGAAATCAAGAAGGAATCGACAATAAGGTTTCCTTAGCGAGTTATGTCGATAGTAAGGCTGATAATGATACCTATCCGTTAGATCCAGGGGCAACTACACTAGACGGTTACCCCTTTGGTACGGTACCTGTTCGAACGGCCAACCCGAATCTGAAATGGGAAGTTTCAACACAAACAAACGTTGGTCTTGATTTTGGTTTATTCAACAATAGACTTACGGGTACCTTGGATTATTTTAGCAAGGTTACCAGTGACGTGGTCTTATTTGCCAACAGGGTCGATCCGATACAACCCACCGAAAAAATTTGGACCAACATTCCAAATTTGCAAATTGTAAATAACGGGATAGAATTGGCATTAGACCATAGAACCCAAATTGGCGATGACTTCTTCTTAAACATTGGCGGTAACTTCTCATACATCGACAATAAGGTCACTGATTCCCAGTTCGAGATCATTACCACAGGTGCCGCTCAAGGTGCAGGGCAGACCGGGGCCACTATTAATGGATATATTAACAATGAGCCGATAGGTACATTTTACATGAAAGAGTTTATTGGGATCGGACCCGATGGACTAAATCAATTCAGGGACACCAATGGTGACGGTGAATCTTTGGATAATGACCGAATTGCCGCAGGCACGGCATTACCGAATATGCTGTACGCTTTCTATTTCAAGTTGAATTATAAAGACTTTGATCTGGCGTTCAATTTTAATGGCGTATCCGGGAATAAAATCTACAACCATACGGCCATGTCACTGTTCACCAAGGGACAATTGAGTAGAAATTTAAATACTACCGACTTTGCCATCCAATATCCAAATGAAGACACTAGCAACTCAAACGAGGTATCTACACGTTATTTGGAGAATGGAAGTTTCTTACGATTGAACAATGCGACCTTAGGCTATAATTTAAATCCTCAAAAAATAGGATTTGGAGATTTGGTAAGCCAGGTACGCTTTACCTTGACCGGTCAAAACTTATTTGTGATTACCGATTACTCGGGCTATAATCCAGAAGTCAATACCGGGAATCAAATAGACGGCATCCAGACATTTGGAATAGATCGTTTTACATATCCTTCTCCGAGAACAGTATTGGTCGGCCTTAACGTATCATTTTAAATAAAAAAGTGCAAAAATGAAAAATAAACTAATTATCACATCCATTATCCTCTTAGGTTCTGTATTGAATTGGAACTGCACGGATTTAAAGGAAGAATTATTTGATGAATCACTAACTGGTGCTCAAGCCGAAGTGATCAGCGGAGCGATCGTTCCTGCCTATGGCTATGTGTCTTGGACATGGAGGCATACCAATTATTATGGATTACAGCTTATACCCTCTGATGAGGCTATTCTGCCTTATCGTGGTGGTACGGATTGGTTTGATGGGGGTAAATTTTTAGCGGCAAACGCTCACACCATTACACCGACCAATGATCTGGTCTCTAGTGGTTGGAATGAACTTACCACAAATATCTCCAGAACGTTGTCCGCCATTGAGGTATTGACCCCGCTTGCGGAAAACGGTGATTCTGAAGCTGCAGGCGCGTTGTATGAAATGAAAGCACTACGAGGCTATTTAAACATGTTGTTATTGGATAGCTGGGGGATCGTACTCAAAAAAGAATCTTCCGATCAACTTTCTGAGGTACTTAAAGCCCAAGATGCCATTGACTATATTGAGAGTGAATTGTTATCGGTCGTAGATCTGATCAACAATGACAAAGGTCCGGGCAGGATGACAAAAGCGGCCGTTTGGGGCCTCTTGGCACGATTGAAACTCAATGCCGCCGTATACCGTGATCCTTATGGTACGCCGAACTTTACGGCGGAAGATATGGATAAGGTTATTGAATATACCGACAATATTATCAATTCAGGGACATTCTCGTTATCTCCTGAATATTTTGAATTGTTCAATGATGATAACCATACGAACCCGGAACTTATTTTTGCTCTG
The DNA here is from genome assembly GCA_038316335.1 of Flavobacteriales bacterium. Classification (GTDB taxonomy): domain Bacteria; phylum Bacteroidota; class Bacteroidia; order Flavobacteriales; family Flavobacteriaceae; genus JALHST01. The sequence goes on along the minus strand of JBBQAM010000094.1, from coordinate 2,844 downwards.
GATCAACGCGGCGTTTTAAAGTTGGAACATAGTAGGTGGGCCTATTGGTCAATTGCAGGTTCTGTTTGGGGCAGACCGGAATTTCCAAGTTCTGATGGTACCGATGGTCCTGCGATCACCTCGGATTTTTATCAAACTTGGGTCGATGCCTATGGCAGTGTTGATCCTGCGGATGCCGATGCTCGATTCTTTCAACAAAACCAGCAGATTCCTCCAGAATTGGTGGATCTGACCGGGGTCTCGCCATTGAACGACGAAGATCACTACTATTGTGCGGCTATTGATACCTATGAAATGAATAGAGGTATTTTACGGGGAATACAATGGGGCCCAAGAAAAGGACCTGATGGCGCGTTCCTTACCTGCGATGATGGGGTTAGAATCTATCCGTCGATACAAATAAAAGGGAATGGACCCGATCGGGACACAGGGTACGTAAACCATACCTTAGAAGTAAATTTTACGAATGAAGGTTCTTTGCATAATACCGGTTACCGTGTAGGCAAATATCAATTTAGCCATACATCGGAAAACGCGAATAACTTTAGTAGTGTCGATCTTGTTTTGATGCGTCTTGCGGAAATCTATTTAATGAGAGCGGAGGCAAAATTAAGAAATGGGGACAATGCAGGTGCTTTAGCAGATGTAAACACCGTTCGAACCTCGAGAACCGCACGCCCAGATCAAACGCCGGCAGCCTTGAGCGCCATTGATCTGGAAGTAATGTTCCGCGAACGTGGTTTTGAATTGTATTGGGAAGGGTTCAGACGCGGCGATCAAATTCGTTTTGGAAAATATGAGGATGCATGGACCGAGAAAACCGATACCGATGTAAATCATCGATTGTTCCCAATACCGCAAAGCGCGGTTGATGGGGCTTCGGGTATCGAAGGTTTCTTGGAGCAGAATCCGGGGTATTAATACCACTACCGAATATAAAATACGGCAAGGAGCTATTTTCTTGCCGTATTTTTTTTACAAAATAACGAAGGTGTCTTGCGAATGTTCTATAAGAATATTGCAAGTCAAATTGAAATTGAAGGAATCCAGGATGTATTCTTAAAATATATTGACATGTAAGGTGTAGGGAATTTTTTATGTGTGCAATGAAGTGATTCAACACCTCCTTTTCAAAACATACATGCTGAGTTAACGGAATTAGTTTACATAGGATATCTTGAATATGGTCCCGCCAAGATCATCGCTTACATAGAGCGCTCCATTCGGCCCTTGTGCCAAACCGCAAGGACGATGCTGTACGGGCCCACTTGGGTTTGCCAAATCGATTCCCGCAAAGTTATCTGCAAAAATCTCCCACTCCCCCGAGGGCTTGCCATTTTCAAAAGGAACAAATGCTACAAAAAAGCCTTTTTTTAGTTCAGGGGATTGATTGTGAAAAGCGATAAATGCCCCATTACTATATTTTGCAGGAAACATTTTTCCAGTGTAGAAAAGCAGGTCATTCGGACCCAAATGCGCGGGGAAGGCCATTATGGGATCCAGGACATCTTCGCCAGCTGTTTTTTCCCCATCACCGCCATATTCCGGTGAAAGAATTTTCTTTTTCTTGAATTGATCATAATAAATATAAGGCCAGCCGGCATCGGAATTCTCGGTTAATTCATATAAAGTTTCCGCGGGTAATTCCCCATTTTGCTTTGTGGTGTACAGCTCGGGGTAAAAATTTGATAGACCTCCACGCCCGTGAACCGTAGCAAATAAAGAGTTCGTTTTAAAATTCCAAGCCGTACCTACGGCATTTTTAAGGCCAGTGGCAAATCGGGTTCCATCTGCATAGGTTTGGTTGAGTTTATCGGTCTTGAATTTCCAAATTCCTCCTGCAGAATCGAGAATGGTACAGGGCATGATACCCGTCTTGGTTTCGTCATCTCTACAAGCATCATTCCATGACCCTATGGTAACATATATATTCGAATTGTTATCAATTACAAATGACTTTGCATTATCACGGCCCATATCAATAAGACCCTCTATTATTTTTTCTGGATTTTCAGTATCTATTATTTCTTCATCTTCATTCAGGGCATAGCGATAGATTGCAGAATTGGAGGATGCATATAAATACCCGTGGCTACTTAAGATTCCTGTACCAGGTTCATCGGCAAATTGCCGTTGTTCGTCAATCGTTCCGTCTTTATCAATATCCTTTAAGAGAATAATCCCCTTTCCATCTTTTAGAACGGATCTATTCGCATAGATATCACCATTTTTTAAGACGGTCAAATGTCGGATTGCCCCTAGGTCTTTCGCTACTATTTCAACGGAAAACCCTTCAGGGGTCTGTATAAATGTCTCATTTGATTTGGTTTCGACCGTTTTTTTCACATCACTTTTACATTGCCATACCGACGAGCCAAGTAATAGAACAGATGCTAAAAGCATCAAAGAGCGTTTTGGGGATAAAGTTTTCATAATTTGGTTTAAGGTTGATTATAGCATCAAAGTTACTTGATCTAATGAAGTTTTCCGTTAAAAATAGTAAGCAAATATTTTCAAGGTATTACCTAGCTCTAAAGTGAAAAGAGGATTGTTATAACGTTTTTGTAGGCTTTCGTATTCCAAGATTAAACAGCACCCAAATCGAATGTCTTGATGTTTTTTGTAAGCTACTTTTCAAAATAACGGCCTTGATTTTTGCTACTTGAATCGTTGTTACGTTCTATTAATTTAGATTGAGGTATATTTTTGTTTCGAACTGAATGTTAAAAGACTCCAAACTATCTATTGCTGCTTGGTTAATTCCTTGTGAATGAACTTTAGAACCATTGATTAAAAACACTGTTATTAATACTGTTTTTAAATGGTGATAGTATGCTACACTAA
>JBBQAM010000079.1:0-11853 GCA_038316335.1 Flavobacteriales bacterium | reverse complement strand
GAAAAAATTGAATTCGTATGTGTGCGAACCGAAAACGTACAGCTTTTATGAACGTATCGAGTCCTTAAAACATCGCCTTGAGAATTTGAGCAGTACGAATTCTGAAATTATTCGTATGGTGCGGGAGAAACGGAAATCGGTAGAAGATTATGTGGAGAGTGCTCGAAATCAACTACTGGAATTTCACGAGCTTCAGCAAGGCGTAGCCGATTACGTGCGAGGTGTTCGCAGTTGTTGATCAAATAGGATACCATATAAAAAAACCTGGGCATTTGATGTCCAGGTTTTTTTTATGTGTTGTATTATAAACGAACAAAATCGATTTTCTACTGTTGTGCGTTTGCTCCGATATTGGCAGTAGCAACTAAAGTTCCAATTTCACTTGGACTTTTATGAATGCCAATATGGCCATCTAATTTCAACAAGCCATCATAGGTTATGGGCGTCCCGTCGTCTAATTTTGATACCACGGTATGGCCAACAGAACATTCACAAACTTTAAGAGTCATCGCTTTAGGACCGCCTTCAGCTGCCGTGTTATAGTGCAGATAGGCCGGATGTATCTTGGTTGATGTCCCGGTAAGTTCGATTAAAATTTCGGTCGTCTTATTAGCGTCTTCAGTAAAGGTAGCTTTCCCGGTAACTCCGGATCCATCGACAGAAGTCAATTGATATTCAACCTGCCGCAGGATTACGGTATTGACATCATCCTTACTACAGCCAAATAAGAGGGTCAGGGCAAAAATGGTAATAATAACGGGGCGTTTTTTCATAATCATAGTATATTAATGGTATTTGGCCTCAAAATTACATCAAAATATGTATCCTAGTAACGGTGTGGGGTTTTTTCGATAAACTGTAAGAATTTATCGTACAAAATGCAGTATCAATGGCCTTACATCCCTTATTAACACTTTAATAAGGACGTTTAAAGGCACTTTGCTCCAACCAGGGCGCGCTTTTCTTTCGTTTTATAGGCGTTTTAGCCCCCTCAGATTCAGGCGTATTAGTCCAGATTTCCCCAATTTGGATATTTCTGGACATATGATTTACGCTAATAAATGAAATTAGATCCCAACAAACTTCTAAAAAGATCTATTATGAAAACCAATTGCAACCAGTATCGAAGTCCCATCTTATTCTTCCGAAGGAATCCTAAAACAATAAGGTGCCTTTCCCTATTGCTAACGGTAGCCCTATTACAGTTCCCAGTTGGATGTTCTTACTTTAAAGTAAAGGAGGTTCCCATTACCAAAGAAACCATAAGCCCCCAGATCAAGGTTTTTAATAGTACCGACAAGTATGTCATACTCAATCAAAAGTGGGAATTGAAAGACTTAAAGATCGACGAGGACGCCCAGAATATTACAGGCACCTTACAATACTTGAAGGTGCAGCACATCTACCCTAAAAAAAAGGAAATTAATAAAACCTATTTGATTCAAAGGCACCAACAACCTTTTAATGAGCTGAATTTTGTTGCCGATCTGCCACAAAACCCGATTGAGGGCGCAGAATTGACCATCCCATTTAGCGATATCAGGTCGATAAGCATCAATGCCAAGAATACCGGACGAACGGTATTGAACGTTGTTGGTACTTCCGTTGGGATCGTTTTTGCTGTGATCCTTATTATTCTCGCCACCAAAAGTTCTTGCCCTTTTGTATATGTCAAAGACGGCGATTCGTATGTTTTTATGGGGGAATTGTACCCAGGGATCATCACCCCGAATATGCAGCGGTTAAACTACCTTCCGCTTCCTGATTTTAGTTCGTTTAATGATCACTGGGAAATACAGGTCACCAACGAACTGAAGGAAGTGCAGCATACCGATTTTTTACAGCTTTGGGTCGTGGAACACAAAAAAGGTACCCAGGTGCTATTGGATAAATTTGGAATGGCACAAAGTTTTTTTAGGGAAGTAACTCCTTCAAAGGCACTTGATGCCAATTACAAGGATGTTCGGCACGAACTTGCGTTCAAGGATGGGTCATCTTATAGTTTTAATGAAGACCTACCTTCAACTACTAGTACGCGATATGTGGACCTTCAATTTGATATTCCCCAAGGACAGCGGAAAGCCAATCTGCTATTGAATGCCAAGAATTCAATGTGGTTGGACTATGTTTTTGGTAAGTTCAATGCACAATTCGGGGCATATTATCCCCAATTTCAAAAAGACCAACAAGCCATTCCCGCAGCCAAAAGCGAACAATGGGCCAATGAACAGCACATACCCCTTTCGGTGTATATTAAAACTGAGCATGGCTGGGAATTGACTGACCGGATACATAGTGTGGGGCCCATGGCCACCCGTGATCTTATAGTGCCCATCGATTTGGATAAAATCAATGGTGACCGGCTTGAAGTTCGCCTAGAGTCAGGCTTTATGTTCTGGGACCTCGATTATGCCAGTCTTGGTTTTTCAGACAATACACCGATCCAAATAACAAAAATTGCCCCTGATTTTGCACGTGATCAAAATAATGAGGATGTTACTGCGCTTTTACAAACTGCGGATGAGGCCTATTTCAGCCAACCCGAAATTGGCGATGCAGTAACAGTCGGTTTTAAGGTCCCAAACAGAAATCCCGGCAAGGAACGATCCGTATTTCTTGTAAACAAAGGGTATTACACCTACATCCGAAATTATGAAGGCATTCCTGATTTTAATCGTCTCAAATCATTTAGGAATCCAAGCACTTTTACACGCTATTCCGAGAATAGCTACAAAGCGATAATGGCCCTTGCCGAACCCGTAAATGATGCACTATGAATCAAATAATTGAAACTGCCCGGTTGCTCAATACTGATAGCTGGGCTCCTGTAAATAGAAAGGCAGCCTCGATAAAGGAACCTAGGATGCTCTCAGGCTACAGCATGCGGTTCATCCATTTGCGGATGCGGCTTGGCTCACTGGCTCTGGCCTTAAGTTGTTATCGCAATCCTATCGATTGGTTTCGAACCCTTCGATATTTAAGCGCCTTGCGAAGACGCTTCTTAGGGGACCATCAGTTAAAAAAAATAGCCTATGCAGGAGGAAAATATTATATGGGCCTTTATACCCCAGGATGGTACAGTGACGTCTATTCGACCTTTATGAAATCACAACTCAATGATTTTAAGGCTGTTCGTGGTAGTACCAATCGTTTTAATACGGTATTTATGGCGGTTACGAAGAAGTGTTCCCTGCAATGCGAGCATTGTTTTGAATGGGAACATCTAAACAAAAAGGATGTACTTACCCAAGAAAAATTAAACCTGATGGTCAATAAACTTCAGCAAAATGGGGTAAGCCAAATCCATTTCTCAGGAGGGGAACCCTTACTAAAAATAGATTGGCTCTTGGAGGTATTACAAAATGCGGCCACAACGACCGATTTTTGGGTAGTGACTTCGGGATATAGACTTACGGCTGAAAATGCCTCGGCCTTAAAGTGCGCCGGACTTACAGGGGTAATTGTAAGTTTAGACCACCATCTCCCCGAACAGCACAATGCATTTCGCGGCTTCAAGGATTCCTTTTATTGGGTGGAGGAGGCAGTTCAAAATGCAAAAGCACATAATTTGGTCGTCGCCCTGAATTTGTGCACCACCCGGGAGTACACCACCAAGGAAAACCTAATGGCGTATATGGAATTGGCAAAAAAGTGGGGTGTCTCGTTTGTACAATTTTTGGAACCCAAGGCCGTGGGCCATTATCAAGGCAAAGATGTGATTTTACGAATGGAGGAACTGACGCTCCTCGAAGCGTTTTTTCTCCAAATGAATTTTGAAGATGCCTATGTCAGTTATCCTATTATCACCTATCACGGCCAATATCAAAGAAAATTGGGTTGTTACAGCGCTGGGGCAAAAGGAATCTATGTAGATACCGATGGGGACATTAATCCGTGTCCGTTTTGTGCGACCAAAATGGGAAGCCTTTTGGATGCTGATTTTGAAAAAAACCTGGCAAAGATGGCCGATACGGGCTGTATTCCTTATCCATTAAAATAAGCAGACCATGGATTTCCACAATTTGTCGGCCATAGAGGCCACAGTATATGCGACGCTGTTCTTCATTGGGCGTTATCTTTTGATCGCCGGAATATTGTACGCCATTTTTTATGGGATCTTTAAAACACGCTTCGTGCATCAAAAAATCCAAAAGCGTTGGCCGAAAGAAGCAGAAATCAGGGCAGAGATCGGGTATTCCCTGCTGACCTTTGTTCTCTTTGGCAGTGCCATATGGCTTTTTGTACGCTGGAGCGATTCAGGGACTACCTTGCGTTATGAAGCAATAGCTACCTATGGGATGCCGTATTTTGTCTTGAGCATCGTGTTGATGGTGCTCGCCCACGATGCCTATTTTTATTGGACCCACAGGCTGATGCACCACAAATGGGTGTTCCCGTACGTGCACCGGGTGCACCATGGCTTCCACAGTCCGACGCCATGGGCGGCCTTCGCCTTTCATCCTTTCGAATCAATCCTATCGTTCGGCATCATCCCCATCATCATTTGCTGTATTCCGTACCACCGGTATGCGTTGCTATGTTTTGTTACCTTCATGAACCTGTACAACGCCTATATTCATTTGGGTTATCATTTAGGCCAGTCGCCAAAGGCTTCCCTACGTAATACCACCGAAGACCACGATTACCACCATAAAAAAGGGCATGGCAATTATGGCCTCTATTTTACCTTTTGGGACAAAATGATGGGCACATACATTTCAAAATGACACTAAGTAGCTTGTCGTAAATACATGGATCCAGTATTTGCAATCAAATTTATTTAGAAACCTGATCGAAATAAATCCGGTAAATAAAATCGACCTTAAAGATAAATCCGTCTTTGAAAGGGGTATTCAATGGTGTTCTCTGGTCGCCAAAATAAATGGAGGCTATCGAGAAATCGACTTTGTCATCGGCATTATACACTTTATACTTCCTAAAGAAGGCATACCCAGTCCTGAAATTTAATAGCAGCGATTTACTTATGGGGTATCGGACATATGCAAAAAGTTCGTTTGAGGATTTTTGCACATAACTAGCCCCATAATTTTGGGTATCGATCGCATAGGTGGTGCCTAAGCCGTCGAAATTCATGCCGATCCTGGTCTTTCTGCCCACCCGGTAATTCAGGTCGACCGTTGCCGGCAACAGTAAATCGGCCTCAAAGCGCCTATCCGGACTTTGATAATACCCACCCAGCAAGGGTACAATCAAAAGGCCATATTCCTCGGTATTGGTATAGACGCCAAAGCGAACTGTGAACTGTGGCGATTTTTTCTTGCTGATCAAGGTCAAAAGTCCCAATTGAAATCCTTTGGAAAAGGCATGGCTAAAATCGGCCGATATTTTTGGAAGCACCATATAGGTGGCCGACCAGGTGTCTGAATAGGTCCGATTGAGTCCGAATGAGATTCCCAAGGCATGCAATTGCGTATCTTTCGTCAAAGCTGGATCCAGGCCAACCAAGGTACTGTTACCCGAAAACCCGGTAAGTAGCACAGATTTTTCAGTAAGCACTATAGGAAGATTAAGCTGCAGCCCCCATTCGCGGATGCTGCTTCCGGGGAGACCCATGTCGAAATCATTATTGGGAGTGGTGGCATAGGATACCTTGGCCAAGTCGAAATACTCCTGACAATAGAGGTTGAACATCGATAAAATAAAGGTTGCGCTCAGCAACCCCTTTTTGATGTACATCGTGTTGATTTTCCGGAATCTAAACTTCATTTGGTTTTATATCATTATTTATAACGGACTGTAATCGGTTCGGAAACAGATTTGGCGCGTTTCCGCTCAGGAATTGGTCGAGCGCATTTACCTATAATAGGTTTTTTCCGGGTCTCGATAATTATTACGGCCGTTAATAGCACGCAAGCCCAGTCATTAAACCTACTAAAAATACATAAAAAGGGTCTTCGTGCGATGACTCGGCAAATTTTGATTTTTTAGTACCTTTGATCAACTTAAAATAGAAAGTTGTGCGCGTACGAATCGTTGTTTTGGTGGTTTTAGGGTTTGTCCTCGGGTGTCGGTCCGGCAACAAGGAGGACAAGAAGACCACCGAAACGTCAGTCAAACAGCGTCAACTTGCTGAACAAGCCCCCCTTTTTGAGGATTTGGAAGGTAATTCGGTAGCGCTGGCCAATTTTATGGGCAAAAAGGTACTCGTAAATTTTTGGGCCACCTGGTGTCGGCCCTGCCTTGAAGAAATGCCTTCCTTGCTCCGGGCCCAGACGATTTTGGAAAAGGAGGATTTTGTTTTTTTATTGGCTTCGGAGCAGTCAACCAAGATCATAAACGATTTTAAGACTAAAAAGAATTTTGATTTTACCTACCTACGACTCAACGGAACCCTCGCAGCCTTGCAGATCAGTGCGCTGCCGACCACCTTTATCTATAATTCGGAAGGGGAGAAGGTAGCAACCATAGAAGGCGGAGTGGACTGGGACAGCGAGGCGGTAATCGAAAGGTTGCGGGGGGTTCGGTGAACAGTAAGCAGTGGGCAGTTGGCAGTGAACAGTAAGCAGTAAGCAGTAGGCAGTTACATTTACGCCAAGGCTTCAATTTACGAAGGGGCAGTGAGCAGTAAGCAGTAGGCAGTAGGCAGTAGGCAGTAAGCAGTAAGCAGTAGGCAGTGAACAGTAAGCAGTTACATTTACGCCAAGGCTTCAATGTACGAAGGGGCAGTAAGCAGTGGGCAGTGGGCAGTGGGCAGTAGGCAGTAGGCAGTGGGCAGTAGGCAGTTGGCAGTGGGCAGTTACATTTACGCCAAGGCTTCAATGTACGAAGGGGCAGTAAGCAGTTACATTTACGCCAAGGCTTCAATGTACGAAGGGGCAGTAAGCAGTGGGCAGTGGGCAGTTGGCAGTTAACAGTAAGCAGTAGGCAGTGAACAGTAAGCAGTAGGCAGTTGGCAGTGAACAGTCCTCCTTCGCCCAAAGCTTCGGAGGATGAAATTGTGGGAAGTGCAAAGAACAAGGAACACAGTAGGTGGTATATATTCAATCGATAATAAAATAATCAACTATTTATTTAAATGAACTATCATAAATATCTTGTAATAAGTATTTTAACAATATTTATACATGCGTGCGAGCGCAACCCAAAAAAAGAGGCTCCCTTGGTAATTGCGATTGAAAATCCGGCTGGGTCGGCGAGTTCGTTGCCCTATTTGTTTCCGACGAACAAGGGTGTTTTGATGTCCTGGGTAGAACGGGAAGGTGATAGCTTGGCCATTTTAAAATATGCTGAAATCCGTGATAGCGCGTGGCAGGATCCCCAGGAAATTGTGCGAGGTACCGATTGGTTCGTGAATTGGGCCGATTTTCCGGTACTTGCAGAAAATAAGGGAAATCTCTTGGCCCATACGCTGAAGAAATCAAGCAGCGGCACCTATTCCTATGACGTGAAATTAAGTGCCTTGCCGAAAGGGGAGACGCTATGGCGAAACAATCTGCCCTTGAATGATGATGGGAAGCCCGCAGAACATGGCTTTGTAAGCATCTTGCCTTATACCGATACGACCTTTTTCGTATGCTGGCTCGATGGCCGTAATACGGTTGCATCGCAAGGAGAGACCGGGGGGCCCATGACCATCCGGTCCGCCGAAGTCGACGCTATGGGCAACCGTACCAACGAAACCGAATTAGACGCCCGAACCTGTGATTGTTGCCAGACCACGGCGGCGATTACCGATAACGGACCCGTGGTGATCTACCGGGATCGATCAGAGGCCGAAATACGGGACATCAGTATCGTACGAAACGTGGCAGGGGAGTGGACGGCCCCTAAAACGATTTATGATGACAATTGGCAGATCAAGGGGTGTCCGGTAAACGGACCCAAAGCGGCGGCACTGGGTAACAATCTAGTCATTGCTTGGTTTACCGCGGCCCATGAAAAACCAAGTGTGAAAATTATTTTCTCAAAGGATGGAGGCGCCAATTTTGACGATCCGATCACCATTTCGGATACGAATGTCATGGGGCGTGTAGATGTCATGCTGTTAGATGACGATGCAGCATTGGTCAGCTATATGGAGACCCTTGACGAGCGGGCGGTTGTAAAAGTGATTAAAGTAACACGCGACCATATAAAATCAAAACCATTGACAATTACATATTTAGATGCGGCTAGAAGTACTGGTTTTCCACAAATGGCCCGGATGGGCGACAGGGTGCTCTTCGCATGGACGGACGTGAGTGAATCGGGCAATAGCGTGAAAACGGCCTTTGTTAGGGTCGACCGACTATAATACCCCCGTTTTTAATTTTATGTCCCAAAATTTCGTACCTTATTGGTTGGTTTTCAAAACGTTAAACAACAATAGATTGGCTCGGTATTGAAAATTCGGGGAATGCCTGTATGGGGTCGATTTGCTATATAAACATACAAAAGATGAAAAATAATGTTCTAATTGTGATTATAGCCCTTGTGGTTCTGGGCTGTAGCACGACTTCTAAAACAGTTGACAATCAGATAGATAACAGGGAATTAAAGGAGATGGTCGCACAAAAGGCTTTTGAGGTGATCGTAGACCATGCGTTTCCGCAATCTTCTACGACGCTGAACTCTATTTCACAAAGTGGTCTGTTGGGTCCGGGCAATAGTGCCGGTCGGATCAACATGATGGGCGATGGTAGTTATTTAAGAATGCAAGGCGATTCGGTCGCGGCATATCTACCGTATTTTGGGGAACGACGCTCTGGCGGTGGTTATGGTGCTAGCAGCGCCATTGAATTCAAAGGCCTGGCCAAAGAACTTACAATTACACACGACGCAAAGAATAAAAGTTACCGGCTTAAATTCAATATCCGCAAAGCCTCTGAATTGTATGATGTCGATGTGTTGCTGTACGCCAACTTATCAAGTAGGATCAATGTAACGAGTTCTGAGCGTACGTTTATTCGCTATGAAGGCACCGTTAGCGGCCTTAAGGATGTGGTGGCACAATTATAGGTGTTGGTACGGTAGGCCACGTTTTAAAAAGCTACAAAAACTGGCTATTTGATAGGAACCTTTGTGCCAGGAGGGGGAATATTAGCATCCTCCTCTAAATATCCTATTTTACATACGAGATCCCTATAAAATTATCCGGTGGATGATTTTTAGGGGCTGCGGGTCGATGCGGCTGGGATTATTTGCACAAATATTTATATGCAAGGAACCATTGGGAAGTAGGATTCAAAATAATCTATTTTACATAATATATATTATGGAACAAATATGGTTAATGTGTAAAACGGCGCATACTATTGTATTTGATATAATATCAGATATAATTACGCGTAAGCGTATTATATCGTTCGATATTATGTCAAAGCCGTTTTACTGAAAGGTTTGTTCAAATTCAAAAGCCATAATTATTCTCAATATTTTATTTATTTTTTAAAGGTGCTCATGAATGCTTTGCATTTCTATATTATATAAAATATCCCTCAAGCGCTGAGAATCGATTAAAACATACAACAGGGTCATTAAACTTTTTTAAGCGGTGTCTGCGACGCATATTTTCATTTGTTCCATAATTTGCCGTGGCGCCTGTCCCGAACTTGCTTCAGGACCAAATAGCCGCGCACCAACCTCATTTTTACTCTATTCTCAGCCGCTTGCCAACACCACGACATAAATTCAAAAGGTTGAGAACCTTTGGAAATTTGAGCGAGTTGATGTTGAGTGCATTTCCAGTAGAAAGTTTCTGTAAATTTTTCAGGATATTCTCGTCAGTTTGCCGTAACAGCTAACGGCAGTATTTTGGAAGGTCTAGTAGACCTTTTAAAATATGAGCGAGATCCAGCGTTGGAAAAGCGAGCAAATTTCTAAGCCCTTGCTACCCCTTCGTGTCCCAAAGAAATCTTTTTAAAGTTCTTTTTGATATAATGTCTAAATATTTATTATTCGAACAGATTATTTCTTTTTAAATAATCGTTGATCAAAACTAAAAGGACTTTTTTCAATTATTTTGACCTTTGAAAATTCAACGTGTGAGGGATTTATTAAAAAATTAAAATCTCCAGGAGCAACCACTGACGGAACCTTTAAAATCAGGTCTTTGTTGGCTTTAATGAAATCATCACCGATTTTCTGTGTTATATGTGAAGGTGGATGGGAATTCCATGTTGTACCCTTAAAATTCTTGACAGGAACAACGGAGATATTGACATCAGGTATTTCAATTGAAATTACAAAATAACTTTTAGGTAAAATACCAAAAGGAACATTCACCGCAACTTCCGCCATAGCCAGGGCTATCGATGATGCCGTATATAAAACCTGAGTTCCTTTGTTATTCCATCTGCCCCCATTTATTTCAGCCCCAGTCCCTGATAAATCATCTTTGTATTTCCCTCTTGCGATTCTATAAACAATCATGCCAAAATACCATGCTCTATTCTACCTAAGGCATCTTTTACAATACCTAGGCCAACAGAAGTGTCTAGCAATTCTTTAGGGCTTACACCGCCCATAGCAACATTATCTATCATCAGCCAAGAATGAAAGGAATCCATATCTCCAAAAACTTCTTCCCCGTATTGCATTAACTGTTGAATTTCAACAATCTTTTCTGTTTGTTTTGGCGCGAAAGTTTTGTTATCCTTTTTATATCTGACGAGTGTGCGTAAAGTTGTGTCCAATACAATAGCCCAGTCTTTATCCTTTAGAGGTGTTTTAACCGCAACGCTTTCAAATGTTTTATAATCAATACCATCTCTAATGACCGTTACCAATTCAAAGCCGCGAGAATCATCATTCCAATCATAGGATACTGTTTCAAGAATTTTTTGTGGATTTCCTTTAAAGGTAAATTCAACCCTATTCTTGGCAACCTCTATTTCCTCCCCTACTGCCCTTTTCTGATTCACAGTTTTCCGGACAGGAACTTTTTTATATGAGCTAACACCATGACTTACGGCTTTGACCTGTTTTGCCCGCCCTGACTCTTTCTTAGTTGCCATAATTACACTTTTATTAATCTAAGATATAAAAAAATAATGACATTTGTCTTATTAGTAACGACAAATTACCAAAATCATTGTCATATAAAATGAATTGATTTTAATATTGCTCAAATGACCTTTTCTTTTTTTCTTGATATGCTGAAATATATATCGGGCAAGTTGGCGCGTTAGCGAAATCGAGCTTGCGAGATTCATGAAATCCGATTTATTAAAATAACAGACCATGAACTAAAATTCTCTTAGGCCGAAAACTTCCAGTCGATTCAAACCTTATTTCCTTTATTCAGTATTTTTAGAAATAACCTATTACAATATATAGAAAAATAGTAAAGTGTTGATAACATGGTTAAGAAATAGCCTACTTATGATTTAAAATTAAAATGACTTTTTACTAATTTGCCGTTTCAAGTTAAGCGAAAGTGATTTTGGCATGCATGCAAACGCACTCCTCATGAGTTTTAGATACCTCATGAAATACACGTAGGTTTAACAAAGAAAGTGCTGGGAAATTGGGACGCCAACTTGACAGCACTTTTTATTTCAATTAAATGATTAACTACTAAATTCTTTAAAACTGGGCAACTTGAATTCAAAATACTGGAGAATCATCTAGGTCATCATCTCCAAAATCGCTTTCTTCATTTGTTTCATCCTCTAAGATTTTTTCCAAACGTTCAATTATAGTATTGTAAAGCTTACAAAGGGAGTAATCATTTAAGTCTACCGGCTTCAAAATAGTAGAATGACTTTTACTAGGATCTTCATGCAAGGTTATGTCGTCATCATAGTGAGAAGAACTCGTTAATTTTACTATCCAATCTCTACCTGCAGAAATAGTATAAAAAGTAATTTTATTATAAACCTGCTTTTTAGTCCAATCAATGTTTAACATTTT
>JBBQAM010000101.1:0-5452 GCA_038316335.1 Flavobacteriales bacterium | reverse complement strand
GCTTCTCCATTTCCTTTAAAAGACTGGTTAAAATAACCCAACGTGATGTCTGGTAACATTTTGGAAACAGTGACCGATCTTTCATTTTCGGCAAGTTCAATTTGTTTAGTGTAATAGGCGATCATGGGATTTTTTGAAATGGTATTTTCATCTTGATTTTCGGCAAGCAGTGCTTGTTTTATCTCCAAATTACCCACAAGGATGTCCGCCAAACTATCAGCATTGATCAAATTTTGTAATTGTAATCGATAATTTTTCAGGTCTGCGTTATTATCCGAAATCAGTATTTGGACGTCTGCCAGTTCCACATTCGCCGTAGCTTGTTCCAAGGCGTTACTTTCGCCTGTTTTGTAGCGCAAATTGGCAGCGTAGGCAAACCGTTCATATATACTATCCTGTTGGTGTAACAGATTTTGCTTGCTTTTGATATACCACAAATGATAATAGGTGGAAGTTACGCGGGCAATCAATTCATTTTTTACGATGTCTTCATTGAGTTCGCTCACTTCTATTTTGGTTTTTGCCAATCTATTTTGGTTTCCATAAATGGTTGGAAAAGCAAACCTTTGACTTATATTAAAACGGGTATCATTATCAACGATACTGTTCGTTTGGCCATATTCCAACCCAAATTCGGTTTTTGGCAAATCGAAACTTGTTCCTTTTAAAACTTGTTGTTGTTGTGTTTGTAAAGAGGACACTTTGATGTTCGGATTGTTTTTCAATGCAACTTCAAGTATTTCGTTTAGATTTTGATACACTTTTGTTTCCGAAGTAGTTTGGGCATTTATGGAAAGTACACTTCCAAGCAGTCCAAGCAATAGCAACATGGCGGTTTTATTAGGTTTCATTCTTAATTTTTTCTCTGAATAATAATAGAGAATTGGAAGTACTACCAGCGTCAAAAACGTTGCGGTTATCAAACCGCCAATGACAACTGTTGCCAACGGTCGTTGCACTTCTGCTCCTGAAGTCTGTGATATCGCCATCGGCAAAAAACCCAATGAAGCTACTGAAGCCGTCATAATTACTGGACGTAAACGTGTTTTTGTACCTTGATAGATACGCTGAAAAATATCGGACATACCCTCTTTTTTGAGTCGGTTAAATTCTGCTATCAACACGATGCCATTTAATACGGCTACCCCAAACAGTGCAATAAAACCAACTCCTGCCGAAATGCTAAAAGGCATATCGCGCAGCCATAGGGCAAAAACACCACCAATAGCGGATAACGGAATGGCCGTAAAAATGAGCACCCCCTGTTTGATGGATCCAAAAGTGAAATAAAGCAGAATAAAAATCAGCAAAAGGGCTAAGGGTACCGCAATAGCCAAGCGTTGTCGTGCTTCCACCAGATTTTCAAATTGACCACCATAAGAAATAGTATAGCCTGGTGCCAAATTGATTTGTGAATCGATTTTAGTGTTAATTTCATCTACCACACTTTCCACATCACGATTACGAACATTGAAAGCTACAATAATGCGTCTTCGGGTATCATCCCGTTGTATTTGGTAAGGGCCATCTTTTACAGAAACTTGCGCCACTTGATGCAAGGGAATCTGTTGACCGTTCGAACCATTGAGATATAAATTTTGGACATCATTAATGGTTGTTCTGTTGTTATTTTCCAATCGAACCACCAAATCAAATTGCTTTTCGCCTTCATAAACCAATCCTGTAGATGTACCTGCAAATGCAGCTTGAATGGCGCTATTGACCGATTTTATATCCAAACCATATTTGGCGAGCTGCCCGCGATTGTAGTTGATTACGATTTGCGGTACGCCCGTAACTTCTTCAACATACACATCTACCGCGCCTTCCACAGTGCCTGCCAGTTTTCCGATTTGGTTGGCATACGTTGAGAGTTGGTTTAAATCCTCGCCATAGATTTTAATGGCCACATCCTGTCGAACACCAGTCATCAATTCATTAAAGCGCATTTGTATAGGTTGCTGAAAGCCAAAAGAAACTCCTGGAATCACTTCCAAAGCTTTCGCCATTTTATCAGCCAATTCTTCCCTGTTGGATGCCGAAACCCATTGTGATTTATTCTTCAGGATAATCATTAAATCGGCACCTTCAATGGGCATTGGGTCGGTTGGGATTTCGCCAGAACCAATTTTGGAAACCACCTGTTCCACCTCTGGAAAATTGGCCAGAATTATTTTTTCGGCTTTCGTAGTGGCTTTTATGGTATTTGACAGCGAACTTCCCGTTATTACTCGTGTTTCCACAGCGAAATCTCCTTCTTCAAGCGTAGGTATAAATTCACCACCCAAACTTTGGAACACCATAAAGGCAACAACAAATAATACAACGGTTATGGCAACGACCAAAACCCTCGTCCGCATTGCCCAATGAATAATAGGGTTGTAAATTCGGTAGAAGAAATCCATTATTTTATCTGAAATATTCCGCTTATGTTCCGTTTTTTTGCCTAGTGCCAATGCAGAAACCATAGGTACATAGGTCAATGATAGTATGAACGCCCCCAAGATGGCAAAACTTACCGTTTGTGCCATCGGCCCGAACATTTTGCCTTCGGTCCCTACCAATGCAAGAATGGGTAAATACACGATTAGGATAATAATTTGACCAAAAGCTGCGGAATTCATCATTTTACTGGCAGAGTGAAATACCTCTTCATCCATTTCTTCTTGTGTGAGCTTGCGTTTTAAATTCAGAGTGCCCAAATGAAACAAGGTGGCTTCTACAATAATAACTGCTCCATCTACAATCAATCCGAAATCGATAGCGCCCAAACTCATCAAATTTGCAGAAACACCAAACAAGCGCATCATACTGAAAGCAAATAGCAAAGCCAAAGGGATGACGGAAGCCGTTATCAAGCCAGCCCGCCAATTACCCAACAGTAAGAGCAAGATGAAAATAACGATCAGTGCACCTTCTAAAAGATTTTTGGTAACGGTCCCAATGGCATTATCGACTAGTTTGGTCCTATCCAAAAAGGGTTCGATTACCACGCCTTCGGGCAAGGTTTTTTTGATTGTTTCTATTTTATCCTTGACATCTTCAATGACCTTTGCTGAATTTGCTCCTTTTAACATCATCACAATGGCACTTACGACTTCGCCTTCGCCGTTGCGAGTAGTTGCTCCATAACGGATGGCATTTCCGGTTTGGACAGTTGCAACATCACTTATTAAAATAGGATTTCCACTTTCGTCCTGTTTGACGAGAATATTTTCAATGTCTTCAATCGAGCCGACCAGACCTTCACTTCTAATAAATAAAGCCTTATCGTTCTTTTCGATATAAGCACCACCTGTATTTTGGTTGTTGTTTTCCAGGGCGTTGAAAAGTTCGGAAATGGAAATACCCATTGCATTCAATCGTTCTGGACGAATTGCGATTTCATATTGTTTCAAATAACCACCAAAACTGCTGACATCGGCAACGCCTTTTGTTCCCAAAAGTTGCCGTTTGATGATCCAGTCCTGAATCGTCCGTAATTCTGTTGCAGTGTATTTATGTCCATAGTCAGGTTTTGTAGTAATGACATATTGATAAATTTCGCCTAGTCCAGTAGTTAAAGGTGCAATTCCAGGTTTGCCAATACCTTCGGGAATTTGGGATTGAGCATCGGCAAGACGCTCGTTGACCTGCTGTCTTGCCCAATATACATCCACATCTTCTTCAAACACAATGGTAACTACTGACAATCCGAAGCGTGAAAACGATCGAATTTCATCGATTTGAGGAATGGTTGCCATCGTAATTTCTATGGGAAAAGTGATAAGCCTTTCGACCTCTTGGGCGGCAAGCGTAGGAGAAGTGGTAATAACTTGAACTTGGTTATTGGTAATATCCGGAACTGCATCAACTGGAAGCTGACGAAGTGAATACATACCCGTTATAATCAAAGCTAAGGTGAGTAATCCTATAACCAGTTTATGGGTTATGGAATACCTAATAATGTAATTAAGCATAGAAATAATTTAATACAGTTGAACATTGTGGAATAAAGTCAAAATGCAAATTATTCGCAGAAAGGTTTGACCTTGCTCGGTCAAAAATGGATATAGCTACCCTAATGTAAAACTGGATTAAGCCCTAGGGGGCTGAAAAAGAGAAAGGTGGAATTCTTTTTCTGTACTATCGAAATGAGAAAAATTTTCACGTGAAATAATAGGTCCTAAAGGTTCAAACACAACAATTTCTATATGAACCGTATGACAATGACAGCAATGGCATTGACAAAAAGGCGAACATAAATCACAAGTTTGGTCGTGGTCGCCATTGTTGTCAATTCCCGAAACGACTTGGGAATCATCTTTAGTATCCTCCGCATCGCTACAAGGCACAATATTGAGTGCCAAAAAGTAGATGGATAAAATGACCGTTATTAATTTCACTTTGCAAAGATAGCAATAATTCATGTGCAACTCTGTTGCAAAAGAATTTCTGAAGAGTTCTGTAAAACGGTATTTGACGAAATCATTTTCTTAAAGCCCAAAACTCTTCCTCTTAGCACACCTTTAGTCTCTCTTTTAGTAATAGCCTTTTTTCTGCAAGCCCGACATGCTACCTCTGAAGATGGTAATTTTCATGTTTCCCATGTTCTTGCGGAAGTTGAGAAACCTTTCACTCCAAGACTTCCCGAGCGGACGCGCTCCGCTAGATCCGCACTCGGGGTCTTTCCGTTACAGGTTTCTCAACCCCCTCGAAACCGCTCATAAAAGCATGGAGGCGCAAAAAAGTGCCCTATGCATTTATCTTGCCAACGCACAATTAACTTGGCAATTTTGTGTTTATAAGTATGGGATTGTTTATTATATCCGCGGTAATCACCCATTCCAAACCATTATGCATGCAAATTAAATATTGTATTTTTTTACTTCCTTTTCTTTTTCTTTTTGTTTCCTGTAGCAGTGATGATAGTTCATTGCCCGATTCGGATCGGAGTGCCGCTTTGTTGGGCCAATGGGAATTTACAGCTATAATGACCGATAGGGCCGTGGATGTCAATGGGGATGGCATTTCGAACATCGATTTGTTCAATACCCAGGAAATCAAGCAGTGCTTTAAAGACAATCTCACTTTTTTTGCCGAAAGGGGCGAAGGCGAAAAAGGGGCATATAGCATTAACGAGAACGGGCTTGCCTGCGAAGGCAACCAAGCGTTTACAACAATTGAATCGGACTCCTATGAACTTATAAACAATAACCGTATCGTTTTTGAGGCCCGAAATGAAATGAAAATAATGGAGTTTACCAAAATTAAACTTGTTGTCGAGACCGAGGATAATCTTGATGATACCGATGTTCTGGTAACCATTACCTTCAAAAAAAGCTAAGTGGAATAAATACCTAGACCCGAACAATGGTTCCTCTTACCTTCGTACTCCATTGCCCATTGCTGTCCTGTACTCGAACCTCATAATCCTGATCCAGATATCGAAGTCTGTTTTCTTTCGGTTCTT
>JBBQAM010000111.1:0-3465 GCA_038316335.1 Flavobacteriales bacterium | reverse complement strand
AATCCGATGAGGGTCCAAAGATTTTTATTGCCCCGAACTATTATATGGCCTCCACGACCGCCATCACCTCCATCAGGCCCCCCTTTGGTTATGTATTTTTCGCGATGAAGATGTGCCGAGCCCTTGCCCCCATTACCCGATTGGGCATACACCTTTACATAATCAACAAAATTTCCTTCGGTCATTCTATGGGTTTATAGTTGTTGCTTACTAGCTGGCCATTCGATCGGCTTCTAGTATTAATTGCCTTCGATAGGCACTTAGGAATGGGAAACGATCAATGTCATTAAAATAATACCATATGATCCTTGGTTCAAATCGGGAATCTTAGGACCTTAAAGACACGCATCTTTCAGCATCTACTATTTCATTGGGTATTCGTGCAAACCTGAATTATAGTTTACAAATCATGGAC
Source organism: Flavobacteriales bacterium (assembly GCA_038316335.1). Taxonomy (GTDB): domain Bacteria; phylum Bacteroidota; class Bacteroidia; order Flavobacteriales; family Flavobacteriaceae; genus JALHST01. The sequence continues at coordinate 3,050 of JBBQAM010000111.1, read as the reverse complement.
ATCTTCACAGCTCCTCGATGACCTTTGCCAACCGCATGGTAATCTCATCAACAGCACCAATACCATTTACACTGTGAAACTTGTTCTGAGCCTCATAGTATTTTTTCAACGGTGCAGTCTTTTGGTTGTATTCCTCGAACCGATTCAGGATTTTCTCCACATCCTGGTCATCGGTACGGCCGCTTAACTTACCACGTTCTAAAATGCGTTCGATCAGCACCTCATCACTGGCCTCGAGGGCAATGGTCGCGTTGATCTTCATATCCTTTGAGTCTAAAAGCGTATCTAATGCCTCTGCCTGTGCAGCGGTTCGCGGGAATCCGTCAAAAATAAAACCACTTGCCTCTGGATGTTTTTCTACCTCATCCTGTAGCATTTTAATAGTAACCTCATCCGGCACCAAATCGCCACGGTCAATGTATGATTGCGCCAATTTTCCCAATTCGGTATTTTGGGCCATATTGTGGCGAAATACATCGCCTGTTGAAATGTGCTTTAGATTGTAATTGTCCTTCAGAAATTGAGCTTGGGTACCCTTACCCGCCCCCGGCTTCCCGAACAGTACAAGATTGATCATATGTTTCTGGTTTAATTGGTATACTTCTTTTAGGTTCCTACCGAGCTCCATATAATCAAGACCGTAACCCACTATAAATTTATCCGGGATCTTAAGACCAAAATAATCGATGGCATATTCCCCGTTATATACTTCCGCTTTGTAAAATAAACTGGCAATCCTAAACTCCCTGACGTTGGTATTCGACAGTAAGTGCACCAATTCCTTTAAAGTGCGCCCCGTGTCAATAATATCTTCCAGGATAATTACTGAGCGCCCCTCGATATTTTCAGGGAGATCCAAAAGGGTCTCCACAATTCCCGTGGAAGTAAGCCCTTGGTACGATCCCAATTTTACGAATGACACCTCACAGGGGTGCTGATAATATTTTAAAAAATCGGTTACGAACATGAAGGCACCATTGAGAACACCAACAAAAATAGGGGTCTCATGTTGGTAATCGGCCGCCACTTGCTTGGCCACCGACTTAACCGCAGCCTGGATTTCCACTTCACTCAGGAATCGTTTAAAATATTTGTCGTGAAGTTGGATCAAGGCTAAAAAGTTTTGTTGATGGGATGGCAAATATACTATTTTGATTTCTCTTTTTTAACGCATAGGCCGGGATTTAAGATTTAGACGTATTTTTGTGGTACAACCCATAAATTGGGCCTATTAAATCGTATGGAATTTTTTTCTTCTGACTTTAAATTAGGAATCCTTGGTGGCGGACAGCTTGGCAAAATGCTATTGAGCGAAACCCGTAAATGGGATATTGCAACCAATGTCATGGACCCTTCGGATGACGCGCCATGCAGCATTGGCTGCAATACATTCGTGAAGGGTGATCTCCTGGATTATAATGCCGTATACAACTTTGGAAAACGGGTCGATGTGCTAACCATTGAAATCGAGAACGTAAATTTAGATGCCCTTGAAAAGTTGGAAAGTGAAGGAATAAAAGTGCTACCCCCAACGCACGCGCTACGCACGATACAGAACAAGGCCAAACAAAAACTATTCTATATAGACAATGACATTCCAACGGCCGATTTTCATCGATTTGCCTATAAAAGTGAGATTAAGGATTGTCTTGAGAACGGGGGGCTGAGCCTGCCATTCGTATGGAAAATTGCACAATTTGGCTATGATGGGCAAGGCGTAAAGGTAGTTCGGAAAGTAGAAGACCTTGAAGGGCTTCCGCCTGGTGAATGTATCGCCGAAGACTTGATCCCATTTAAAAATGAATTGGCCGTTATCATAGCTCGTTCAGCAAGTGGCGCGGTACGAAACTATCCGGTGGTCGAAATGGAGTTTCACCCGGAAGCCAATCAGGTTGAATATGTTATTTGTCCTGCCCGAATTGCCGCAGATGTGGCACAAAAAGCACAGGAAGTCGCCTTAAAGGTCTCCGAAAAATTAAGACATGTCGGTCTTCTGGCGGTCGAATTGTTCCTAACCCAGGACGATCGGATATTGGTCAATGAGGTAGCCCCTAGGCCCCATAATAGTGGCCATTATAGTATTGAGGCTAGTTATACCAACCAGTTTGAACAGCATCTCAGGGCCATTTTAGACCTTCCGTTGGGCAACACCGACAGCAAAGTAGCCGGCGTTATGGTAAATTTAGTGGGTGCCGAAGGATATACAGGAGACGTGCTCTATCATAATATCGACCGAATTTTGGCTATGGAAGGTGTAACCCCCCATATTTATGGCAAAAAACAAACCCGGCCTTTTCGAAAAATGGGCCATGTCACCATTGTAAATGAGGATTTGGCGAAGGCACGGGAAGCAGCTCAAATAGTGAAGGAAACAATACAGGTAATAAGTAAAACAGAATAAGATGGGTAAAGTAGCCGTAGTAATGGGCAGTACCAGTGACCTGCCCGTAATGCAGGAAGCCGTTGATATTTTAAGGGAATTTGATATTATGGTGGATGTCGACATCGTTTCGGCCCATCGTACCCCGGATAAATTATTCGATTTTGGCAAAAATGCCCATAAAAATGGATACACGGTGATCATAGCTGGTGCAGGAGGTGCCGCCCACCTACCTGGCATGATCGCCTCCTTGTCACCATTGCCCGTTATCGGGGTACCTATCAAAAGCAGTAATTCCATTGATGGATGGGATTCTATATTATCGATATTACAAATGCCCGCAGGAGTTCCTGTGGCCACCGTGGCCCTTAATGGTGCTAAAAATGCAGGTATTCTTGCCGCACAGATCATCGGGAGCGCCGATGTTGCCGTGCTAGATAAAATTGTGTCTTATAAAGAGGGGCTCAAAGACAAAGTAATCAAAGGGGCGAAATCGGTGAACGGTAAATAGTAAGCAGTATTCAGTGAACAGTGGGCCGTAAACAATGATAAATGAACAATTAACAATTATCGAGTGTCAATCTAAAGCGCGCAGTGACGTCATCACGAGGAACGAACTGCAAAGTACGAAGTCAGAAGTGCGAGGTACGAAGTTTAGAATAACAAATTC
>JBBQAM010000090.1:0-9467 GCA_038316335.1 Flavobacteriales bacterium | reverse complement strand
CAACAAAATTGTAATTAGCCCTAGCAAAGCCAGCATTTCGTCAGTTTAAACAGTTAGTCCTAAAAATACCGAAATAAAAAGGGATACACCGACTTTATTTTATTCCAATTTAAGGAAGTCCTGGGATTTTGAAAGTTACCCATCGAATAAATTTTAACCTTCCTTCACTTGATAATGGCTAAAAGCAGAATTTCCGATTAGGCTAAAATAAGTTGTTTTAATTGCGGTTTGCTCGTTCATCATTTTTAGATTTAGGTTCAGATTAGTGGTATTTTTGTGTAAGGTAATTTGTGATTTTTTCAAATGAAATGTATATCACATAAAATGACCATGTATGTGTTGATTTTTTAAAGCCTAAAACATTCCTGCGAGCGTGCCGATCTTGGACCATTTTAATGTTCTTGACAATTCCCTTTTTATTGTACGCGCTCGTTTTGCCTTAGCTATTGTAGCTATAAATCTTCCACAAATAAATGGTCGTCAATCTTAAACGATAGTTTGATCAATACAAGCATGCAATTGAAAATCTGATTTTTCATACTATCAAAAAAATTTCGCTTTCAAGAAAAAAACTGGGGATTTACGATTTCCAAACTGATTTATGGTCGAAAATAAGTACTACGAAGCCAGAAGTAAAACTCAAAAGGGGCACAAAAAAAATCCCAAGACCTTCATCCTGGGATTTACCGTATATACTTGTAGCGAGAGAGGGACTTGAACCCTCGGCCTCCGGGTTATGAATCCGACGCTCTAACCAGCTGAGCTACCTCGCCATCGGTTTTTAAAACGGCTGCAAATATAAAGTTTAATTTATTGCACATCAAACTTACGACCCCAAAAAAATATTATACTGCTTTTATTTTTTTATCATCTATAAATATATATATTGCCCAAAGTAAATAACAAAGTAAATGAGCAATAAAGTCAAATTTGAAATTGAGTTCGTAATACAATCGTCCCCGCAATTGCTTTACCAATATTTGGCCACTCCGTCCGGTTTATCAGAATGGTTTGCCGACAATGTAAATTCAAGGGGTGAGTTGTTCAGTTTTATCTGGGACGATTCGGAAGAGGAGGCAAAATTGCTCAAAAGAAAAAGCGATGAATTCGTCAAATTCGCTTGGGAAGGGAATGATGATGACACCTATTTTGAAATGAAGATTATCGTCGATGAAATTACAAAGGATGTTTCCTTGTTTATCACCGACTTTGCCGAAGCCGATGAGGTCGAGGAGGCTAAAATGCTCTGGGCCAACCAGATTTCTGACCTGAAACAGGTTTTGGGCTCGCGATAGCCCATTCTTATATAAATAGTATCTTTGGTCCCGAATAAAACGGGACTTTTTTTATGGTAAATTTTAATGGGGATATGCGTACCGATGCTACCCGGTTTTTAGACGCTGAAAATCGCGGACTGCGTTATGGGGATGCATTGTATGAGCAACTTCGGCTTACAGGAGGCGCCATTTGCTTCTGGGAGGACCATTATTTAAGGCTCATGGCATCCATGCGGATCCTGCGCATGGAAATCCCAATGAAATTCACCATGGAATACCTGGAAAGCGAAATCCTAAAGACGGTTGAGAACTATTCAAAGGGCGATCTAAATCAGGCCAGTGTCGTGCGCTTTACGGTATTTCGGAACAATGGGGGCGACTATTTGCCGGAGAGCAATGCCATTTCCTTTATAATCGAGGCCCAACGATTGCAGTCAGGTTTTTATGTTTTTGAAGATCGTCCCTATGAAGTCGAACTTTTCAAGGACTACTATTCCAACACAGGCCTGTTGGCCACATTGACCACCAACAATCGAATCTTGAACGTGCTCGGGAGCATTTTCGCAAATGAAAATAGCTACGATGATTGTTTGCTCTTGAATACAGATAAACAGGTCGTTGAAGCGTTAAACGGGAACTTGTTCATGGTGACTGGGTCAACGGTCACCACCCCCCCGATATTGAATGGTTGTTCGAGTGGGGTCTTGCGCCATCAGATAATCGGTATCATCGACCAATTAGAGGGAATTTCACTGCAGGAAGCGGCTATTTCACCTTTTGACCTACAAAAGGCAGATGAACTTTTTATTACCAATGTGGCCTTTGGGATACGCTCCATCACCAAATATAGGAAGAAGCATTTTGAAAGTTCGCTTGCCAAAAGTTTGCTTGGAAAACTAAATGCGGTTGCCAGGTTGCAGCAGACTTAATTGAGATTCGGATTTTCAGGGGCATTTGACCAAATCAGATAACTCCCGCCCAATTCAATCATTTTCTCCTTCCAAAACGCCACCGATGACTTTTGAATGATGGCACTTTCATACTCGTTCTTGACCACAATCCATGATTTGGAAGATAATTCGGCATCAAGTTGCAGGCTAGACCAGCCAGAATACCCCAAAAAGAAACGGATATCATCATCCGAGATTATTTTTTGATTGATAAGGCTGACGGTTTTCTCAAAATCGCCGCCCCAATAAATGCCGTCGGAAATCTCAACACTATTGTCGATCAAATGGGGCACTTTGTGTATAAAATAAAGATTGTCCTGCTCTACAGGGCCTCCGTTGTATACCTGTAAGGGGATTTCAATTTCAGTGATCAGATCACTGATCGTATAGTCTAAGGGTTTGTTCAAAATAAAGCCGACAGATCCTTCCTCATTGTGTTCGGCCAAGAGTACGACCGAACGATTGAAAGACACATCACCGGTCAACGCCGGTTCAGCGATCAGAAGTTTCCCCTTTTGCGGTTTTAGATCTACCATGGTGGCGTTTACTTTGTAACTAAAATAACATATTTATAATTATAAAAAAAAGCCCCTAACAAAAAAAGCATTCCGCCATTAGCGAAATGCTTTTCCTTCGTACTTTGTGTATAAACTAGTTTACGGCTTTGCCCAAATCGGCACCTGCTTTGAACTTAACAACATTCTTAGCTGCAATTTTAATAGTTTTCCCAGTTGATGGGTTTCTACCTTCTCTTGCATTTCTTCTGGAAACGGACCATGAGCCAAATCCAACTAAAGAAACCCTGTTACCTTTTTTAAGGGATTTTTGAACATTTCCCAAGAAAGATTCCAAAGACTTCTTTGCCGCTGCTTTTGTGATGCCAGCGTCTGCTGCCATAGCATCGATTAATTCTGTTTTGTTCATAATGTGATTAATTAATTGTTGTTAAAAATAAGTTTTAAACGTGTAACAAATTTATAGGTATTTGTGCGCGAAGCAAGTAAAATAGGGGGAAATCAGCATTTTTGTTGATAACTCGAGAGGTTTGTTAATAAAGTAGGGCTTTTTTTACGTTTCTCCCAGCCCAATGATTGCGGGGCTTTAGGCCATATGTGCACTTTCGGAAAAATTTACGCCGTTCAGTACATCCTGAATTTCCATTTTGCGCCGTCCGGCAAGTTGTATTTCCATAAGCTGAATAAAACCGCCATGTACCGCCACTTTCATTGTTTTTTTATCGATCAAGACCTTACCGACCTCGAAATTGTGTGCCTCGAATTGTTTGGCGGCCGAATAGATCTTTATGAAAATGGCATCGTTGCCGTTCATCAATGTAGACCAGGCTGTAGGATAGGGGCTAAGCCCCCTAATGTGATCATAGATTGCATCAACCGACTTTCGCCAGTCGATCTCACAGGTTTCCTTACTGATCTTTGGCGCTATTTTAAGAGAGGGCATAACGTGCTGTTTGGATGTTGTAACCGAATCGTTCTCGATTTGTTTAACAGTCCTAATTACTAGCAAGGCCCCTAAAAGCATTAGCCGGTCATGAAGACTGCCTGCTGTTTCGGTTTTCGATATTTCCAATTCTTGTTGCAGAATGATCTTCCCGGTATCGATCTGTTCGTCGATAAAAAATGTTGTAGCGCCCGTTGTGATCTCCCCGTTTATAATGGCCCAGTTGATCGGGGCGGCCCCACGATAATCGGGCAGGAGGGAGGCATGAAGGTTAAAAGTACCGTATTCGGGGCTTTGCCAAACTACTTTCGGCAACATTCTAAAGGCAACCACGATCTGAAGATTCGCGTTCAAGGCATTCAATTGCTCCAAAAAATGGGAATCCTTAAGATTTACGGGTTGTAATATTTTGAGGCCCTTTTGAACGGCAAATTGTTTCACGGCCGATTCCTGCAGCTGTCGGCCTCGCCCCGCCGGCCGATCCGGGGCAGTGATTACGCCCACGACCACATACGAATTTTCCAATAGGGCCGCCAAAGTCGCCACCGCAAATTCGGGAGTGCCCATAAAAACAATTCGCAATGCTCTCTTGTCAGTCAATTTGATATTCATTTTTGGTGTTAACATGTATTTTTCCTGCCTCAAGTAGTTCCTGCAAGACGTTTAGAACCAATTTTTCCCCATAAGGCAAAATTTTGATGAGTTGCCTCGAAGTGCGATTATTTTCCTGCAAGATTGCTAAGATACGTTTCGGAGCGGCTTTCAAGTGGTCGGTATCGGCACCTTTTTTTGATCGGCAAACATCGCAAATACCACAATCCTGGCCAATACTTTCACCAAAATAAGCCATTATCTGTGTATTGCGACATGTACGATCGTTGCGAAGATAGGCGATCATTTGATCTAGCTTTTGTATTTTAAGCTGGTGACGTTCCTTTACCTCTTTTGCGAACACGTTGATCGTTCGTTCATCTTCCCGGGGTACCAAGAAAGTAATCTCCAAATCATTATTTTTAGCCTGATAGGCGATTATGCCATCTTTTTGTAGGATTTCAAGTGTATGCAACACTTCATGTTCCCCGACAGCGGCCTTCTTGGCAATAAGTAAGGAATTGATTTTTGTGTCATATTCAAAAATACCACCATAGGTGCGCAAAAGCGTCTGGGCAACGACTCTAATTTTTGGATGGTCTTCCAGATAGGTGAACAGTTGTTCATTCTGTATCGTAAAGCGCACCGTAATTTTTCTTGAAAATGATTCACTGAGCGCGATGACCGAGTTTTGATCGAGGATAAGCAAGGCATTATAGGCTAAAAAAGAATTTAATTTGTAGACCTCGCAAAATTCATTAAAATTCAAATTAAACGTTTCATGGCTGCCTTCCCCAAACGGTATCTGAAAATAATTGTTCAGTTTGTTATAGGCCAACTTTAAGAAAGCCGTGTCGGGCAGGACCCCGAGAAACTGATTTTTCACTTGTACCTCATCATTTTTATGAGTCAATATGATGGCGTTGGCCGGGGCATCGTCCCGACCGGCCCTACCTGCTTCCTGAAAGTAATTCTCCAAACATTCGGGAATCTGATAATGAACTACCAGTGCTACGTCGGGTTTATCGATTCCCATTCCAAAGGCGTTGGTGGCGACCATGATCTGCACCTTGTTTTCCAACCATAAATTCAGTCTCCCTTTCTTTTCCGATGTCGAAAGTCCGCCATGATAATACGCGGCCGTATACCCATTGCTATTTAGGAATTGGGTCAGACTCTGGGCCAATCGCCGTGTTCTGACATAAACGATAGCACTTTTTTTGAGGCCCGTACAAAGAAGTTTTAACCGGTATTGCTTGTCTTCTTCCCAGAGGACCTCAAAGGCGATGTTTTTTCTTGCGTAGGAGTCCTTGATGATCAAGGGGTCGCTAAATTTGAGATTGGCCACGATATCGTTGGCCACTTGTTCGGTCGCAGTAGCGGTCAAGGCGATCATTGGCACATCGGGCAATAGTTCCCGTAGTTCAGAACAATCAAGATAGGCAGGCCTAAAATCGTGCCCCCATTGCGAAATACAGTGGGCCTCATCAACAGCAATCAGGTTCACCTTCAGTTGTCGTAGCCTTTCTTTGATAAGCTCTTGTTGAAGCCGTTCCGGGGAGAGGTATAAAAATTTATAATTTCCATACAGGCAATTATCCAGCAAATCGTTTACTTCGTCATATGAAATACCTCCTGTCAAAGCGATGGCCTTGATGCCGTGTTTTTTTAGCGCATCTACTTGATCTTGGATTAAGGCTACCAAGGGGGAAATAACGATGCAGATGCCCTCCATGGCCAAAGCCGGGATTTGAAAACAAAGCGATTTACCACCGCCAGTGGGCATCAGGGCAAGTACGTCCCTTTTAGCCAACAAGGCCGTAACCACTTTTTCCTGGGAGCCTTTAAATTCGCGAAAGCCCCAAACATCCTGTAAGATTTCCTTTGGATTCCTTTTCACGATTGGGGTATCAAATTTTGAAGTATAAATCGCACCCTATCAGCTACGCTTAATTTTGGTACTTCGCAGACAGGATACCCAAATCTTTTGTAAGTGGCTTCCAGGCAATCATGTATGCGAAGGGCCTCTTCATAGTCTTCATAGCGTTCATTATCTGACGTATGTATTTCGGACCATGGCGGAAGTAAAAATATTTGATCATATAGGGCCGCCTTACAGGTTTGGTTAAAATGATTCCCATAGGGCTGCCCGAAACAATCCATATAAGCAACAACGTCTGGCACTCCACGGTCCATAAAAACGATTTCTTTTTGAAGGGTGGTGGCTTCTTCGTACTGCAGCAGTCTGCCTTCTAGGATCCTTTCACTGAAGAGCAGGGGTTCTGATAAAAAAAGTTGGTCAATGCCTTGTTTTCTGGCCTCAAGGGTGATACTTCGTGAAATTTCATGCATACAATGATACCCCAATTGCTCTAATCGTACTATAACGGAAGTCTTTCCAGTACTGGGACCGCCTGTAATCACAATTTTTTTTGGAATCAATGACAACTATTTATAAACAAAAGTAATGAATTGAGCTAAACCGCATAGCGATTAAGCGTACAAGTTGACGCTCAAATAGCGCGCGAATACTGACCTTGATCTGACAAGCACAACGAATCTGATATACATATGACCGTTGAAACCCATCTGCCGTTAAAGGTACCGGGGCTGTTCAGAATTCTGTTTCCGGATTTGGAGGCGATGCACTATATTTGCAGTAAAGAAAAGGTATGTCGTCCGAAGACCCGGAAGAATTTTATAAGCGATTAAAGGAACAACTTGATCTCAGTACCAGCTGGCCTTCCGATTATCTCTATAAATTTATTGTGCATAGCAAGACCGATACAGTTTTGAAGATACATGACATTTTCGATAATATGGGTGCTGTCATTGAATCGAAATTGTCTAAAAAAGGAAAATACACCAGCATATCCATAACGGTGAACCTCGAAAATTCGGAAGCCGTTATCAAAAAATATAAGGAAGTAGGGGAGCTCGAAGGAGTTATCTCCTTATAATATAGCAATTCATTTATAATTTTGTTACTTTGCAGACGTTATAGAATTACTTCCCTAAATAAGTATTTACACAAAATCTTTCAAATTGAATTTAGTAGAAAACCTAGAATACAACACCGAGCGACCACATCTAATTATCCCTGAATATGGGAGACATTTTCAAAAGATGGTCGACCACGCCGTTTCCATAGAAGATACTGCGGAACGCAACAAGGTGGCCAAGGCCATAATAGATGTCATGGGCAATTTACAGCCCCATTTAAGGGATGTGCCCGACTTTCAGCACAAACTTTGGGACCAATTGTTCATCATGTCAGATTTTAAATTGAAGGTAGATTCCCCATTTCCGATTACCTCGAAAGAGGCGTTGATGGAGCGCCCGGAACCGCTGGAATATCCGCAGAACCATCCGAAATATCGATTTTATGGTAACAACATCAAACGTATGATCGATGTGGCCGTAAAATGGGAAAAAGGCGATATGCGTGATGGCCTTGAATACGCCATAGCCAATCACATGAAAAAATGTTATTTGAACTGGAACAAGGATACCGTTGATGACAAGGCGATCTTTACGCATTTGTATGAGCTCAGTGATGGCCAAATAGATCTTACGGGTGAAAATCTTACCGAAAGCGGGCAGTTCTTAAAAAATAAGGTGGCCAAGACCCCGAGAAGTTCGTCCCCTAAAAAAAGTCAAAGAAACAATAATCGCGGTAAAAAGCGCTTCTAATATTCCCGATCTTCCATGGGTACATTTAAAATTGAAGGTGGGCACCAACTTTCAGGCGAGATTATTCCTCAAGGGGCTAAAAATGAGGCCTTACAGATACTTTGTGCAGTGCTCCTCACTCCCGAAGAAGTAACAATTCATAATATTCCGGATATCGTAGATGTCAATAAATTGATATCGCTCCTAGAAAATCTGGGAGTCAAGATCCAAAAGAAGAAGAAAGGGTCCTATACCTTTAGGGCCGACGACGTCAATCTTGATTATCTGCAATCGGATCGGTTTAAGGAAGATGGGCGAGGCCTTCGCGGATCGATTATGTTGGTGGGGCCCTTGCTTGCCCGATACGGAAAGGGATATATCCCAAAGCCGGGTGGCGATAAGATCGGCCGTCGTAGGTTGGATACACATTTCGAAGGATTTATAAAACTCGGCGCAAAATTCCGCTACAACAAAGAAGAACATTTTTATGGCGTCGAGGCCAAAAAGTTAAAGGGTACCTACATGTTGCTCGATGAGGCTTCGGTAACAGGAACCGCTAATATCGTAATGGCCGCCGTATTGGCGCATGGCGAAACCACCATTTACAATGCCGCATGCGAACCCTATTTACAGCAGTTGTGCAAAATGCTCAACCGTATGGGAGCCAAGATCAAAGGCATTGGTTCAAACTTATTGGTCATTGAAGGCGTTCAAAAGTTGCAGGGCACAGAGCATACGATGTTGCCCGATATGATCGAGATCGGAAGTTGGATCGGGCTTGCGGCAATGACGAAGAGCGAACTGACCATCAAGAATGTCAGTTGGGACAATCTAGGACAGATTCCGGCCGTATTTCAAAAACTTGGGGTTACCGTAAAACGCAAAGGCGATGATATTTTTATCCCACAGCATACACATGGGTACGAAATCCAAAATTTTATAGATGGCTCCATCTTGACCATAGCCGACGCCCCATGGCCCGGATTCACACCTGATTTATTAAGTATCATCCTTGTGATGGCCACTCAGGCCCGAGGGGAGGTGGTCATCCATCAGAAAATGTTCGAAAGCCGCCTATTCTTTGTAGATAAATTGATTGATATGGGCGCCAAAATCATACTTTGTGACCCACATAGGGCCACAGTAATCGGTCATGATTTTAAGTCTACCTTAAAGGCAACTACCATGGTTTCACCCGATATTAGGGCTGGAATTTCACTTTTAATAGCCGCCTTGTCAGCCAAGGGAACCTCGACGATACATAATATCGAACAAATCGATAGGGGCTATGAGAATATCGATGGGCGCTTAAGGGCCATTGGGGCAAAAATCGTACGTGTATAGGGTCATACTCCAAATGCAATTCACCTGCGGTATTGTGAAATTTTCCAGCAAGTAAATTAAGGAAAGATCAAAATCCATTCATGTCAGAATACAACGCCATTATCATAGGTTCGGGACCAAATGGTCTTGCTGCTGCTATTGAACTCGCCAAAAACGGGCAAAAAGTATTGGTAAT
>JBBQAM010000072.1:0-15307 GCA_038316335.1 Flavobacteriales bacterium | reverse complement strand
AGAAGGCAGCTCAAATATTCCCTTCAATGATTTCTGATACTTATTGTTCTACTTTTTTAAATAGAGCAAAACTTCCATTTGTTTTGACATTGTTTTACCAGAATTAAAAAAGCCGACTCCTAAAAGTCGGCTTTCCCTTGTTGTACAGGCGGAGAGACTCGAACTCTCACACCTTGCGGCACTAGATCCTAAGTCTAGCATGTCTACCAATTCCATCACGCCTGCATCACTAAAATATAATCTTCATTAAGACCTAAGGTCTTGTATGTCTACCTCCCTACCGATAGCTATCGGGATATCGGGACCATCACGCCTGCATCAAAATCTTGTTTGCCAAAAATTGCAAACGGGTTGCAAATATAAGTCAAAAATTCAATTCTCTAAATTTTCATTCTTTAAAAACTTCTTTTTGTAAATTTAGTTTTTCAAACCAAATTAAATCCATGCAGAATATCAATGATTACATTGCCCATCACAAAAATCGCTTTATCAACGAACTCACCGAACTGCTCAAAATTCCATCGATAAGTGCCGACTCGGCGTTTACACAAGATGTAATTGACGCGGCCGGTGTTGTAAAACAACGGTTGGAGGAAGCGGGCTGCGACCATGTGGAAGTCTTTGAGACCGATGGCCACCCTATTGTCTTCGCAGAAAAAATAATAGATTCTGGGCTTCCGACCGTTTTGGTATATGGGCATTACGATGTGCAACCCCCAGATCCGCTTGAACTGTGGGACTCCCCTCCTTTTGAACCAGTAGTCAAGCACACCGAAGAGCATCCCGAAGGTGCTATTTATGCCCGTGGGTCAAGCGATGATAAGGGACAGATGTACATGCATATCAAAGCCGTTGAGTTTATGATCCAAACCGAGCAATTACCCTGCAATGTAAAATTCATGATCGAAGGGGAGGAAGAAGTAGGCAGCAATAGCCTTGCAGCCTTCGTAGCCGAAAACAAGGATAAATTAGCGAACGACATCATCCTTATTTCCGATACCGGCCTAATCGCCAATACGATACCCTCGATAACTACCGGCTTGCGCGGACTAAGTTACGTAGAAGTCGAGGTTACCGGTCCCAACCGGGACCTACACTCCGGACTTTATGGTGGGGCAGTGGCAAATCCCATCAACATCCTAGCCAAAATGATCGCTTCCCTGCATGATGCGGATAATCATATTACCATTCCAGGATTCTATGATCACGTTGTAGAAATTTCCAAGGAGGAACGGGGCCAAATGGCTAAAGCACCCTTTGATCTAAAAGCCTTTCAAAAAGAATTGGGGATTGACGCGGTGTATGGGGAAAATAACTTTACGACCCATGAACGTAGTTCGATCCGACCTACTTTGGACGTCAATGGCATCTGGGGCGGCTACATCGGAAAAGGGGCGAAAACCGTTATCGGTGCAAAGGCCCATGCAAAAATCTCCATGCGCTTAGTGCCTAATCAGGATTGGAAGGAAATCACCCGACTCTTCACGGTCCATTTTGAAAAAATCGCGCCAAAAGGAGTACATGTAAAGGTTACGCCCCACCATGGGGGGCAAGCCTATGTAACGCCGATCGATACGATCGGCTATCGCGCTGCCGCCAAAGCAGTTGAAACGACGTTCGGGAAAGCACCCATTCCCATGCGAAGAGGGGGCAGTATCCCCATCTTGTCCCTTTTTGAAAAAGAACTGGGTAGTAAGTCGATTTTGATGGGTTTTGGGTTAGACAGCGACAATATTCACTCCCCTAACGAACATTATGGGGTATGGAACTTTTTAAAAGGCATTGAGACCATTCCGTATTTTTATACATATTACACGAAGCTGTATCGGGAAGACCCCTCTTAGCAATTTGGCCCTTTTTAGACTTTCTTTACGTATTTCGTGATCAGCACGATCTGTTGCCCATCGACTTTGCCTTCGATATACTCCGCATTTTCGGGATCCAAGGAAATGCGTCGCACCGATGTACCTTGCTTGGCCACCATACTGGATCCTTTGACTTTTAGATCTTTGATCAGGACCACTGAATCGCCCGCCTCCAAAATAACCCCATTGACATCCCGATGCACTATTTTATCGCCTTCCGCCATACCTTCCCCGGTCGCCTTGGCCCATTGTAGGGTATCAGCCTCCAAATACAGCATATCCAACAAATCCTGGGGCCACCCCTCAGTCTTAAGCCTTGATAACATGCGCCATGCGACTACTTTTATCGGACCATGCTCACTCCACATACTATCATTCAAACAACGCCAATGATTCGGATCGGTCGCTTCGGGATGTTCAATTTGATCAATACAAGTCGCACAGGCCAAGAGACTTCCATCAACACCCCCAAATGAAATTGGTGGCACATGGTACACTTGTAGTGTCTCAGTGGCACCGCACAGCTCACATTTCGAACCACTTCTCTCCAGCAATTGCTTTAATAATTCCATATGCACTATCGTTTAGCGCAAACATATAATAATAAAGTTAATAATTAAAGTACCATTATATCATGAGGGCGTTCCCCTTCCCTGCATACTGATTGAATACACCATGCTCCGATGCGGGTCGGGCTATCCGCTGCAAGTCCGTTCCGTTGCGCTACGGATCCGGGCTTTCCGCTGCTATCCCTAACGCGGTATATTAACACTGAAAAAAAACGACCGCGACCAAACCCGCTAGCCATGTGCGGTGATGTAACCGAGGATTGCTTGCACAAACCACTTTTCAAACTGCTTTAGTCAAACCTATTTTCCCTAATAAACGCTTCGTATTCCTCGCCAAAAGTCATTTTGCCATGATGTTCTTCCTGATTTTTGATATAATTCCTCACCCTATTGAGTTCAGACTCGGACACGGAAACCGCAAAATATTCATCCTGCCATGCAAACTTTGTTTGACATAGCTTGTTTTTATTGATCCAAAAAGAAGATTCTCCCTTAACCAATTGCATTACTTTACTCATAGTTTGGTCAGCGCTTAATGAAATTAAACAATGGCAATGCTCCGAATAACCATTTATGAAGTCGATAAAAATACCTTTCTCTTGAGCATTCTCCCTAATATGCTTCCAGACCTTGCTTCTTAGTGCCCGCGAATTAAGAAAAGGTTCTCGATTCTTGGTGCTAAAGACAAAATGAATATATGTTTTTATAAAGGGCATCTATAAATTTTAAACCTTAGTCCTCCAGATTTATACTGGTAAAATCCTTTGATAATATAACATCAGCATTACAATAATGCATAGTCCTGCAATATCAAAGCACCCTATTGAATTGCCTCCAGATTGAATTGCCTCCAGATTTATCTGGAGGCAAAAGATTTGGCTAAAGCCTAAATATTGATTCATTTTTATCCACAGGCTAAAGCCTGTGGCAATTCAAATTAATAAAGGCTAAAGCCTGTGGCAATTCAAATTAATAAAGGCTAAAGCCTAAAACAATTTAACATCAGCAGTATAATGCATAGTCCTGCAATATCAAAGCACCATGTTGAATTGCCTCCAGATTTATCTGGAGGCAAAAGATTTGGCTAAAGCCTAAATATTGATTCATTTTTATCCACAGGCTAAAGCCTGTGGCAATTCAAATAATAATAGCTAAAGCCTGTGGCAATTCTCAAAAAATTTATCTCTACATTTGTAGAATTAAATTTTTTATTCTATGTTTGTAGAGTTAATTCTAAACATGTAGAAGATGCAATTGTCTAAATCAGAGGAAACACTTATGGAAATCCTATGGAAACAGAAGACCGCCTTTATGAAAGACCTGTTGGATGCCTACCCTGAACCCAAACCCGCCCCCACCACAATTGCGACATTGCTAACCCGGATGGCCGATAAAGGTTTTGTGGCCTATACGAATTTGGGGCGATCCAGGGAATATTACCCCGTGGTAAAAAAGAAGGCGTATTTTTCAAAACAGGTCAACACCCTTATAAAGAACTTCTTTAATGACAGTCCCGGACAATTTGCCTCCTTCTTTACCCAGGAGACCAACCTGAGCAAGGCCGAGTTGAAAGCTTTAAAGAAGTTGATCGATAAAGAACTTAAAAAGAAATAGGCCATGTTGGTATACCTTCTTAAATCGAGCGCATGTTTGACCATCTTCCTGATGTTCTACAAACTTTTATTGGAAACGGAAAGCATGCATGTCTTCAAACGTTATTATCTTTTAGCTTCCATTTTATTGGCCTTGGTAATCCCCGCCCTAGTTTTTGTTGAATATGTTGAGGTAGCCCCAATGACTTCCGTTGCGACCACGATTCCCGAGGAACTTTCGACCACTGCAATGCTGCAAATGGAAACTTCTACCGCGTATCTTCCACTAATTTTATGGGCCATCTATTTGCTCGGGGTAGGCGTGTTCGGTCTACAATTCCTTAAAAATCTGATGGGGATTTTCAAGCGCATCCATAACAATCCGAAAAATAAAAGGCGAAACATCATACAGGTCTTATTACACAATCCAGTGATTCCCCATACCTTTTTTAAGTACGTCTTTTTGAACAGACAGCAATTGGAAGCAAAAGAGATTCCGGAAGCGGTATTGTTGCATGAAGAGGCCCATGCCAACCAAATGCATAGTCTTGATGTCCTCTTTGTTGAACTGCTACAACTGCTATTTTGGTTCAATCCGTTGCTCTATGTTGCCAAGAAAGCGATAAAACTCAACCACGAATTCTTGGCAGACCAAGCTGTTGTTACGACCGGCATGCCGGCCAATGCCTATCAATCTATGCTCCTCGCTTTCTCATCAAAGGCGGGAACACCCCTTCCAATCGGTTTCGGAATGGCAAACTCAATCAATTATTCATCCATCAAAAAACGAATTTCAGTCATGAAAAAAAGCACCACAAAAAAATCGATAGTACTTCGAAGTCTATTACTTCTGCCCTTGTTGGCCCTGTTATTATTTGGGTTTAGTGAAACTAAGGAAATTCCTATTTATCAAAATTCACTACTTTATGATGCGGATATTGACGCAAATAGAAATGCATCGATAAAGGAAGAACTACAAAATATCAATGTCCTGAAATTGAATATGGTCGACTCACTTATTATTACAGAGGACATTGATATTCTTATTGATAAAAATGGATTGATCGCGGTAAATGACAATCACGTCGCATTGGAAAATTTGCCCGAGGTTTTATACAAATTCAATAAAACCCTTACGAAAGACCAACGATCCACCATGGTATATTCATCAATCATACCAGATGTTGACGCGCCAATAGGTATCATTCGAACGGTCGAAAAAATGGTGCAGAATTATGGCGTAGCCGATGTCGAGCTTGTTCGTCCAGCAAAATCCAAAGTACAAATTGAGGCTTCAAAAAGTCAGTTGGCAAGGTTCAACAGCATGGCCGAAAAATACAATGCGGTGCCGATCCAAAAAAGGGTCATTCCGCTTCAGGATTTAAAGCAGCTTGAGTCGATCTACAAATTGATGACCGACGATCAGCAGCAAAACGCCCAGCCCTTTCCAGAATGTCCCCCACCCCCAAGACAGGAGCCACCGACCAAAAAACAAGTATCGGAATACAATGCCCTGGCCAAAGAATACAATGCGATGATCAAATCAGGAAACATCCGGATCATAAAATCGGAGGTAGATCATCTGAAAAGCATCTTTGCCCGGATGACCGATGCACAAAGGGAAAAAGCCGTACCCTTCCCAGATTTCCCACCACCGCCTCCTGCGCCAGCAACCTCTAGCGCAGTATCCCCGGCAATCGGCCACATGCCTCCGCCACCACCGCCACATCCTTTAGGAATTGATGTTTCCCCAGTAGTTGATATCATGGATGCCCCTATAATCAATCAGATTGAAGAAATCAATCCCCATGTGCCTCCGGTGGCACCCCCACCCCCACCTCCTGTATCCCCTTTGGACCATATTATCGAAATGGCCAAAAAAGGAGCGATCTTTTATTATGAAGGCCAGGAAATCAGTTCTGACAAGGCCATTGCAATCCTAAAGAACAACGACCAAATCATTATTGATACCAGAGGCTCCCATACAAAACATCCCATCGTAAAACTGTCTACCAAACCTATTGAAAATTAAATTTCAACATAAAGCCCCGAAATTCGGGGCTTTATGTTTAAAAAAATAGTATCACAAGATTTTTCAACAGGGCCTAGTCCTTGATAATCGCTTTGGCCTTAGCCTTCATTTTGCCCAACAAGGATTTTTTTACCTTATTTTGAACAGGTATGCTATCCTTTTTTTCAGGTTCTGTGGAAGTATCGCTTACCTGTGAAGTAGTATTTTCCTCCAAGGCCTTGTTAGCGGTTGCCTTTGCTTTGGTTTGTTCAGTCAATGATACACTTGCATCGGGCATTTTAGTTTTAACTGTTGCAATGATCTCGCCCTTGAGCCATTCCTGAACAAAACTTGTGAAGACGTCATTGACCTCTTTCCCCGCCCGAAAACAGGCTTTCCATTGGTGGTTTTTCCTTTCGTAAACAGGATTAACAAATTGTTGAATCTTATATTTATCCGGTACTGTGAGTTTTGCATTAAAATCGACGGTTTTAACCAAGGCTAGATAATCCTGTAATCTCTTTTTGACCATGACTTCAGGATTTTCGGGATAGGTCTTTTCCCATACTTCCTTATTCGGAAATTGATTTTTAGAGGCACTCATAATATAATCGATACTGGACTGGGCTTGATCTTTTAATTTTTTTTGCTCCGTAACATACGCAACATCGTTCGGATAATTCTTAATATTTAATCCAAAAACCTTTACCTCTTTTTTCAAAATACTGAGGCTTCTACCATTGAGGTCTTGTGGATCCCTCAAAGGCAGGGCGTCTTCCTTCAATTCATAATATGATTTAATAAATTCTTCACTGTTGATATAATTTTTGATGTAAACGCACAAGTCCTTTGCCGCACCTGTCTTATCCCCAGCAACAATGGAAGGCAATAATTTGACATAGGGAACCTGAAAGGTTTTTTCGCCGACGCCATCATCCATTGGTCCATTATCAAATCTTCCGATAAAATTTGACAATATGCTATATTGTGCAGAATGCGCTTCGATTCCCAATCTTTCAAGAATATCATCGGCCAATTTCGCTGCAGATATTAAGAAAAACCCTATTACAATTAGCAGTACCATTTTTTGTGTTTTCATTGTCTTCGTGTATTTGTTGAATATTTATTTTCAATAGCTATTATCAATTCGCGGCTAATCGGCATCCCCAAAAATGAGAACCACTTTCAAGGATTTATGTTTGTATCCCCCATCAACATTTAAGTGATAAAAGTCGATTTTAAAATACATCCGCACAATCCCCTAAAAACAGGATTTTTATCAAGGGTGAAAAAATCATGGAAAAAGGGGATGGCGGTGAAAGTGGCTATCCTTACATTTAAGGAAGTAAATTAGTTGCCATGCCAAGATGTACAACTCCCTTAAAATTTTCATGTTTGTGGATTGCCTACTTTGTTTTTATGCCCTATACCTATGGACAGGCCACTAAATTGGATAGTCTGCGTAGGCAACTAAAAATATCGAAGCGTGACACCTTCCAGATACAACTTTACTATGCCTATGGCGAAGAATTGGCCAATAGCTTACCCGACTCCGCCCTTTGGTATTACGGTCTTGCAAAAGAACGTGCACAGGCCCTAAAATTTAAGAAAGGATCCGCTGCGTATGCAAGTCACGCCATTGAAATCCTAAATGCACAAGGACGCTATAGAGACGCTCTTGAACTCTGTCAAGAAGCCCTGAAGTTGTATAAAGTAATCGGCAATCAGCATGACATTGCTACCGCGCTGATCAATGTAGGTAGTGAATGGCATTATCTTTCCGATTTCCAATTGGCAACTGACTTTTATCTGCGAGCCTTGAAAATTGCGGAAGCAATCTTCGATAAACGATTGCAACGCATTATCAATAACAATCTCGCTTCCATTTTTATCAATCTTAAGGCGTACGGAAAAGGAAAGGACTATGCCGAAAAGTCGTTGGCCTTGGCAAAAGAATTAAACGACGCATATGCCATTTCATCATCGACTTTTAACATCGCTACGGCCGAGCTGTCCTTAAAGGAGTATGAAAACGCCTTGAAACACTATTCCGAAATAACCCGAATTGGGCAGAACACCAATGATTATATTGTGCTTTTAGACGGGTGGTTGGGCACGGCCGATGTGTATAACGCACAAATTAATGAACCACAAGCCTTGAAATATTATCACAAAGTATTCGACCTTTCAAAGGCAAAAGAAGCACCGGAATATGAAATGTACGCCCACATGGGCTTGGCCGACTTGCTGATGAAAAGTCGACAATACGAGAAATCCGAACACCATATTCTTCTGGGAATCGATTTGGCCCAAAGGCTAGGTTCGAACTATGAATTAAAGGACCTGTACCAAAAAGCATCCGAATTGGCCGAGGTAACGGGACGATTTAGTGAGGCTTTGCGCTTACGCAAGCACTATGAAATCCTAAATGATTCAATCGTAGGTGAAAAAAGCAAATCGAATATCAACCTGTTGGAAGCCAAATTCGAATCGGAAAAAAAAGAATCGATTATCTCGAATCTCGAATACAATAGAAAAATACAAGCGCTTTCCATCAAACAAAAAAAGATGTTGAACTATCTGCTTATAGGGGTAATCATCACCATTCTCCTGTTAAGCTTTCTTTCTTATAGAGGCTATCGCCATAAACAGAAACTCCAGGCCCTCAAGATCAACGAGCTCGAAACCGAGAAGCAATTGGCTGCTACCGAAGCCGTTTTAAAAGGGGAGGAACAGGAAAGGACCCGTTTGGCCAAAGACCTCCACGACGGCCTTGGGGGGATGCTATCGGGAATCAAATATTCATTCCAGAACATGAAAGGAACTATGGTCATGACCCATGAAAATCAGCAGGTTTTTGAACGAAGTATAGACATGCTCGACAGTTCAATAAAGGAAATGCGCCGGGTGGCCCATAACATGATGCCCGAATCCCTATTAAAGTTTGGGTTGGATACTGCCTTGAAAGATTTTTGTAACCACATCAGTAAGAGCGGGGCAGTGAAAATAAACTACCTATCTTTTGGGATGGAACAAGCGGCAATCGATCAAACCGTCGCTATTACCATATACCGGATCATACAGGAGCTCATCAATAATATATTAAAACATGCGGCAGCGGAAAATAGTATCGTGCAGGTAACCAAATCAGGGGCGCAGCTTGTTGTTACGGTAGAAGATGATGGTCGCGGTTTCGACACCCAGATTTTGAACACTTCGAACGGCATAGGCTGGACGAACCTACGGCATCGAATCGATTTTTTAAAGGGAAGTTTCAGCGTTGACTCTGAAAATGGCAAGGGAACTTCGGTACATATTGAAATCACGGTATAAATGGCAACACGTATCTTTATTGTCGATGATCATTACATGATTATTGAGGGGATAAAATCACTCCTTCAGAACGAACACGAAATCGAATGGATGGGTCATGCCATGAGTGCGGCCTCCTGTATGGCTTTTTTGCAGCTGCACAGACCCGATGTCATTTTTTTAGACATCAATCTACCCGATCAAAGCGGTATCGACCTTTGCAAGGAAATAAAGTCCCAATTCCCAAAAATTCAGATAATCGGACTTAGTTCTTTTAATCAACAGAGCTATATTAACAAAATCATCGAAAATGGTGCATCGGGATATGTACTTAAAAATGCAACGCGCGAGGAACTGGTAGACGCCATAGAAACGATTATGGAAGGCAAAACATACCTAAGTGATGAAGCCGCACGCATCATTAAAAAAAATGAGGGATCAAAAATCCCGATCTTAACAAGAAGGGAAAAGGAGGTGCTAATGCTTATTTCCGAAGGGATGACGAATAACAAGATCGCCACGAAACTTTTCATAAGCAGTACGACGGTCGACACCCATCGGAAAAACCTTTTGGCCAAATTCGAGGCCAAGAACACCGCCACGTTGATACGTATGGCGTCGCAACATGATTTGATCTAAGGATTGCCTTATTTATAAATCCGCACCTGTTTACCCAATAAAGCAGTATCGAATTTTTAAGGGCGCCCCTGTAACAAATCAAATTTTTCTGCGTTCTAAAAGTCTATATGAACATCAATCCGCCCTTGGGCGGTCAAATCAAAAATCGAACACTATGTTACAAAACTTTTTTATCCTCTGCTCAGGGGCTGACGCCAGTATCCTGAAATCATGTTCCCAAGGGGAACAGAACAAATATGCCGGCATCGGCGCCACGGTATTCTTTACCGCAGTAATGGCCTTTATCGCAAGTAGTTACGCGCTTTATACGGTTTTTGATTCCGTATACACGGCTATCTTTTTTGGGTTCATCTGGGGCCTATTGATTTTTAACCTAGATCGATTCATCGTTTCTACCATCAAAAAAAGAAATAGCTTCGGTAGTGAATTGTTGCAGGCGAGTCCGCGGATCATCTTGGCGGTTATCATAGCGGTAGTCATTTCCAAACCCTTGGAAATGAAGATATTTGAAAAAGAGATCAATCAAGTATTGCTCGAACAGAAGAACGAACTCACGTTGGCCAATAAGGAGCAATTGGCACTACAGTATACGCCTTCCGTTGATAAACTAAACCAGGATATTGCCAGTTTAAAAGGTGAAATTGCCGCAAAGGAAGCCGAAACCAATGCCCTATATGATACCTACATTTCTGAGGCCGAAGGCACTGCCGGCACAAAACTCCTTGGAAAAGGTCCCGTTTATAAGGAAAAACGCGAAAAACACGATGCTGCCTTGGCAGAGTTGCAACAACTTAAGCAGACAAATTCCCAAAAGATAAGTGACATCGAATCACAGATTGCCACGCTCAATACCGAGTACGCGACTGGGGTGAAAGATTCCCAACCGATCATAGATGGATTTGACGGCCTCATGGCACGGATCACTGCCTTAGGTGAGTTGCCATGGTTTCCATCGTTCTTTATCTTTTTATTGTTCCTGGCCATAGAAACCTCCCCAATTATTGCAAAGCTTTTAGCGCCGAAGGGTGAATACGACTTTAAGTTGGAGGATGAAGAAAGTGTGGTAATGACCTGGGTGACCCAAAAAGTTGAACAGCGTGAAAAAATACTGGCCACCGATAGGGTCTTGAATGACAAAATATATAGCGAAATCGCCGAAGAGGAAGCCGTTTATGCCTACAAAAAACAAAAGGCCGAAGCGCTATTAAAATTGCAGGCCGATGCCTTTCATGACTTACAGATAAAAAGTATTTAGGCCCGCCATTTCTTATGGTAATTTAAAATACGGATTATAAATAAGTCCGATGATGTTTCCCCATGGATCTCGAACCGAGGCGACCATGAGCTCTCCACCAACATTTGTCGGCGCTTCATGTATCGTTGCGCCTAACTGCAAAAGTCGGTCGTATTCTGTATCGATATGGTCGACTCCCCAATAGGCCAAAACACTTGCGGGCTTTTCCGATACCGCCTTTTCTTCTGGCTGCAGCCCGAGTTCATACCCCATAATCGTAAACCCAACATAAAAAGGTTCATCAAAATAGGGCTTCGTTTTAAACGCTTCGCCATACCAGGACTTTGCCTTATCAATATCGCCAACTTGGTAAATCACTGTTCTTAATCCGAGCATATGCTTCTAATGATTTAATATTCGTTACTTATAATTTATTTGGGTCGAGGACCACATATTTTACCGTTTTGCGATTCCAGGTATAGACCAAGTGAACCAACCCGTCAAGGGCCTGGATGATCGTAGGATAGGAATACTCGACCTTTTCAGTATTGGGAGCCTTTGTCTCCAAGTCAAGTACCTGCTTCCAATGGATTCCGTCGATGGATATGGCCAGGCTTAGGGGTGCCCTATCTCCCCAGTTTTCAGCAACTGGATTATAGACCAACAATTGCCGGCCATCCTTGAGCGTAACACCATCTATCCCTGAATTCGGATTTGGTAAGGTGGTTCGCGACATTTCGCTCCAGGTCTCACCATAATCCTGGGACCAATTCTGTGCGATGAACCCATTTTCTGTCCTACTTAGCAATTGTAGTTTTCCATGGCCATAGTCCAAAACCACCGGCTGGATGGCCCCTATTTCTTTTGAATCATTCAAGGGTCCCGTCTTAGACCAGGTCTGACATGCGTCGTCGCTATATTCCAAATGTATTTGCCATCCATCGTTCGTACTTTCGGTACTTGATGGGGAAAGGATCATCCCGCTCGACAATTCAACGGGTTGGTTTTTAATGGGGCCTAGAATACCATCTGGCAATCGCTTGGGTCGGGACCAGGTTTTACCATCGTCTTGCGAAGTCGTAAAAAGTCCCCACCACGCTTGTGGACTAGGCCCTACCTTATAGAATAAATACAAAGGCCCATCATTTGGTTTAAAAAGGACGGGGTTCCAGCAGGGATACCTTTCGCCGTTTGGCTGAATGCCATTGGCCACTTCGATAGGTACTTCCCAAGATGCCGCTTGTTTTCTGGATAACCAAATACCCACGTCCACGTTTTTTTCCTTGGTACCCCCGAACCAAGCAGCAATAACCAGGCCATTGCTAATCGCTATTGTTGACGCATGGCATTCTGGGGTCATGGCCTTATCAAGGTCATAAATGAATTCCTCGGATCGTATCGCCTGATGCTTTATTTTTGGGGATGCAGCATTATGATCGACCGCTTGTTGCGCTTGGAGCAAATTGACAAAGAGGCAAAGTACAAAAAGGTATCTCATAGTTTGAAAATCAAAAATATAGTAGACTGATGCATACCCCTTGCGGCATTCTTGAAATCTACCAAGTACGCACACAAATCATAAATACATAGTTACTCCCTATAAAAATAATGATTTTAAAATGAGATCACCGAATCTACCGCACTGTAATTAAGGCATGCCAATGACGGAAAAATTATTCGTACTTTGTTTCAACAATTAGCTTATTTAAGAATGAACCGACCTTTACGGGGGATTATCCCACCGATGGTGACCCCATTGCTTGAAAATGGGAATCTAGATTCGCATGGACTTCAAAAACTACTTGCGCATATGCTGCAGGGGGGAATCCATGGGGTATTTCTATTGGGCACCACCGGGGAAGGCCCTAGTCTTTCTTACGCTATCAGAAAGCAGTTAATTTCAGAGGTATGTTCACACGTAAACAAACGGGTTCCCGTTTTGGTCGGCATAACCGATACCTCGGCCCAAGAATCCTTGGCTATGGCCGAATATGCTGAAAAGGCTGGTGCAGATGCAGTGGTAGTAGCACCCCCGTTTTACCTGCCGATTTCTGAAAGCGAATTGCAAAATTACCTGATTTATTTAGCACCTAGACTTCCCCTACCCTTCATGCTTTATAATATGCCAAGCTGCACAAAGCTTCATCTTTCGATCCAAACGGTATCACTTGCCAAGAAATTGGGTGCCATCGGAATCAAGGACAGTTCTGGGAATAGGGAATATCTCAAAGCGATTATCGCTAAATTTAAGGACACTCCTAATTTCTCCGTCTTCACCGGAATCGAAGGATTGTTGGTCGATGCCATCCATTTAGGTGGGCACGGGGCAGTACCTGGTGGGGCCAATTTTTTTCCTAGCTTGTTCGTTGCCCTTTACGAAGCCTGTATCATCCAGGATACTGAAAAAATAGCCCATTTGAACAATCTGGTACAAAAGATCAATGACACCTTGTATGCTATCGGAAAACATGCCTCTAAATATATCTTGGGAACAAAAGGCATACTTGCCGAATTAGGAATTTGCCAAGACTATGTTGCACCGCCATTACAACGATATGGAGCATCGGATCATGCCAAAATACGTTCATTTCTCGCTGAATGCAGTAAGCAAGGGGATTTCAACATTCGCCTATGAATTTTGAACTAGAAGCGATTGATCTGTTCATCATACTGGTCTACATCCTAATTCTCATAGGGATGGGTTTCTATTTTCTAAAAAGGAGCAAGTCGTCGGAACAATTTATGATCGCAGGCAGGAGTATTCCTGCTTGGGCAGCTGGAATTGCGGTAATGAGCACGTATACCAGCAGTATCTCCTACATTGCTGTCCCGGGCAAGGCCTTTGACGAAAATTGGCATCCTTTGATCTTTGCATTATCGGCCATTCCCGTTGCCTGGGTTGTTACCCGCTATGTAATCCCGCATTATCGAAAGCACAATATCATATCGGTTTATAGTTATTTGGAAGAAAACATCGGCGGTTGGGGAAGGTCGTACGCGGCTTTTTCCTTCCTTTTGTTCATGGTAGGCCGTGTGGCCGTAATTCTGTATTTATCTTCCCTGTTATTGACATCCTTTGTTGCCGTCGATATCACCACGGTAATTATCACCCTAGGGGTGATTACCATCCTGTATACCCTTATGGGAGGGATCGAGGCCGTTATATGGACCGATGTCATGCAGTCGGTCATTATGGTCATAGGTGTCGCATTTGCTGTGTATGTGCTCTCATCTGAAGTTTTTTTTCAACCAGAAAACTTGATTCAAACGGCCTTTGAAAACCACAAATTCGGACTGGGAGACACCGATTTTTCATTGAGTCATCGTACGGTTTGGGTCATGATCCTGTATGGTCTTACAGAAAATGTACGCAACCTGATCGCCGATCAGAACTACACCCAGAAATACAGTACGGTAGCCACTGAGCGGGAGGCCAAGAAATCGGTTTGGATTGCCATGCTGATCTATTTGCCACTGACCGCCATCTTTCTTTACATAGGTACCACCCTATTTTCATTCTATGATGGTCACCTTCACGTCTTAGACCCCGGCATAGTCAAAGGTGATGAAGTGTTTCCGTATTTTATCGCTACCGAGCTACCGACAGGTATAAAAGGACTCATGATCGCAGCAATCATGGCAGCTTCAATGAGTACCATCGATTCTGCCCTGAACAGTTCGGCCACCGTTGTTTTTATTGATTTCTACAAGAAATTTTGGAAATCGGGAGAGGCAAAAAATAAAGACCTACAAATGCTGCGGGCCACTACCATATTGTGGGGTATTTTAGGAATCTGTTTTGCACTTTGGATGATCCGTGCACAAAGTGCACTGGATGTTTGGTGGCAAATTTCGGGCATATTTGGTGGCGGGATCTTGGGGCTATTTATATTGGCACTTTACAAGGTAAAAATCAGCAAGGCACAAGGAATCGTTTCGGTCGCTTTTAGTATCCTGATAATCGTTTGGGGAACCTTTTTGCGCGATTTGCCCGAAAACTATTCCTGGCTACAGTGTACTTTGGACCCGATTCTAATTGGCGCGACTGGGACCATGGGGCTTGTGATGTTGGCCGCTGTATTGGC
>JBBQAM010000095.1:0-7598 GCA_038316335.1 Flavobacteriales bacterium | reverse complement strand
ATAATGAATCAACTGTATTCCTAGAAGATGCCAAATATAAAAGGGCAAACGGATTGGCAAAGATAACCCACCGTTCTGCCGATGATGAATTCAAATTTTCGCTCTCCACTGCATATTCCCACGAGAATAATGATCTTCCAGAGGCAGACTTAAGCTATCAGGCCCTCACCTTGCCTCCTAATGCTCCCAATCTATATAATGAGGACGGTTCTATAAATTGGGAGGATGGTACTTTCAACAATCCTCTAGGATCTCTCGAAGGTGATCTTCAATCCAAGAGGAACAGTTTGTTAGTGAACGGCCTAATGGAATTACGACTTTTAAAGAATTTGACATTAAAAACGAATTTAGGGTATCAGGATACCAAATTGGATGAATATCATACTTATCCACATACTAGGTTTCCCCCACAATATGGTTTTACGAGCAGTGCATCCTCAATTTACACCAATGTAGGATCGAGAAATTCATGGATAGTGGAACCCCAATTAAACTATTCCTTGAAAGGGATAAATAACAAATTGGATATTTTAGTAGGGTATTCAGCACAAAATGAAAAATCCGAAAATATTTCCTTATACGCAGAAGGCTTTTCTAATAATGCCCAGTTAATGAATTTGGCAGCCGCCAGTTATAATCAGGTCAAGGATGATTCACAGAAAATTTATAAGTATCAGGCACTGTTTGGGAGGATCAACTATACCTTATTGGATAGGTATATCATAAACCTTACAGGGCGTCGGGATGGTTCGAGTCGATTTGGCCCCAACAAACGTTTTGCCAACTTTGGGGCATTTGGAGCTGCTTGGATATTTTCTGAGGAAAAGGGCTTCAAGCAGACCATTCCTTTTATTAGCTATGGAAAGCTCAGAGGTAGCTATGGCACAACAGGAAATGATCAGATTGGAGACTATCGTTATCTAAATTCATACAGCAGTACCGCAGCTTCATATAATGGCACCATTGGTCTTTATCCAACTTCATTATACAACCCTGATTTTGGATGGGAGGTAAACCGTAAAGCAGAATTAGCCCTGGAGTTGGGATTACTTAACAACAGAATTATTGCAAATATTAATTATTATAGGAACCGATCCTCAAATCAATTGGTGGAAGTCCCACTTCCGGGAACAACTGGGTTTGCTGGAATACTCGCAAATCTGGACGCTCTAGTTGAAAATAGGGGCTGGGAGTTTGAACTTACAACTTTAAATGTTGACGCGGGAAAATGGAAATGGAACACCTCATTTAATATAACCTTGCCCCACAATGAACTTCTGGAATTTCCAAACCTCGAGAACAGTACCTACTCCAACAGTTATGTTATCGGAAAACCTATCACCATACAAAAAGTATTGCACTTTACGGGAGTAGATCCCCAGACAGGGGTCTATACCTTCGAGGATTATAATGGGGATGGCCAAATAAGCCTACCGGAGGATGGCCAAAGCATTGTGGACACGGCACCAAAATTTTATGGTGGACTTGCCAACACAATCGTTTATGATAATCTTGAACTGCAGATGTTTTTTCAGTTCAGTAAACAGAATGCGGAAAATATAAACATTTTTGGTACTACGCCAGGGGCAATTGTAAATCAATCCGTTGATGTTTTGGATGCGTGGACAAACCCAGGCGACCAAACAAATACGCAGGCTTTTACTTCCGGTGACAACTATGAACGCACGGTTGCCTCTATTAATCTAAGACAAAGCGATGCGAGTTTTAGCGATGCTTCCTACTTACGTCTCAAGAATATTTCCCTTTCATATAACCTTAGGAATATTTTTGGGGAGTTTTCCACAGCCAAAATATTTATCCAGGGACAAAACCTATACACTCTAACCAATTTTAAAGGGCAGGATCCAGAACAGACACAGGGCTTTATCCCTGCCCTGCGTTGGTTGGGTGCAGGGTTAACGCTAACCTTTTAAACTTATCTATATGAATACATTTAAATATAATTACAGGCAACAATCCAGTCAATGGATTATGAAGTTTACTGTTTTTGCAGTGATGACGGTTTTATTATTAGGTTGCGAAAAATCACTTGAACCTGAATTTCCCGATTTTCTTTTATCCGATGCTGCCATTTTTGAGGACACGGCAACAGTAGATGCGGCAATAACAAATATTTATTCCGGCATTCGGGATAATAGCCCCCTCTCGGGCAGCACAAGAGGAATGACTGTGCTCTTGGGACTCTATACAGATGAACTGGATTATTACAGTACCACCTCACAAATCGATAATACATTTTATGATCATACGGTGCTTCCGAATAACCCCGCCGTATCTGCCTTTTGGGACAATAGCTATGCACTAATTTTTAATGCCAATGCAATTATAGAGGGCTTAGAAAATTCCTCTTTACCTATGGAGGATAAGGAGAGTTTCCTTGGGGAGGCATATTTTCTTAGGGCATATCTGCATTTTTACTTGGCACAGCTCTTTGGGGATATTCCCTATATCAAAACTACCAATTATACAGTAAATGCTTCTGTTTCGAGAATGCCATTGGGAGAGGTATATAGGTTATTGGAAGAAGATTTGTCAAAGGCGAAGGGTTTATTACCTGACATGGACAACAGTGGGGAAAGACTCCGCGCTTCAAAGGGTGTTGCTAGTGCCTTGCTCGCCAAGTTGTACCTCTACACAGAACAATGGGAGAAAGCTCGTGCGGAGAGTAATACAATAATAACCAGTGGAGTGTATTCGTGGGAACCAGACCTAAACTTGGTTTTTCTAAAAGAAAGCCCTTCCACCATCTGGCAGTTAAAACCTGATTTTGAAGGGGCCGCTACCAAAGAGGGAGAAACCTTAATTTTTGATTTTGGACCGCCATATCTCTATGCACTGACAAGTGAATTTATGATGGATTTTGAGGCAGGTGATCTAAGAAGGGATTCATGGACACGGGAAATATCGGATGGCACCGAAAGTTGGTTTCACCCTTTCAAATACAAACAAAATATGTATAGCAGTAGTAGTACCGAGTACTCCATTCTTTTTCGTTTGGCCGAGCAATATTTAATTAGGGCTGAGGCTTCATTGAAATTGGGAATGACACAGGAAGCGAAAGAGGATATAGATATGATAAGGTTACGGGCAGGGTTAGCCCCTACCAATGCGAATTCTACAGAGAATATCATGAAAGAATTAATGCACCAACGCAGATATGAGCTTTTTACCGAACAGGGCAATCGATGGTTCGATTTGAAAAGAACTGGCCTCGCGGCCGAGGTTTTAGGTCCCCTAAAACCCGGGTGGAAAACTACGGATATACTTTTTCCTCTTCCACAGAAAGAACTTTTATTAAACCCGAACCTCAACCCACAAAATCCTGGATATTAATGAAACCCAATTCTATTAAACAAAAGAAGATTATTAGCCAATCTCCCCTACTTTTTTTCATTTTTGTTTTGGCCTACTGCCCCATTATGGGGCAGAGTGGGCCTAATGAAAAGTTGGTGCAACCTAAAAATTATGAAATGTGGCACACCATGAGGGTTCCGCAAATTTCGGGGGACGGCAATTGGAATTCCTATCGCCTTGATTACAAACAGGGACAGGACACTTTGGTTGTTCTGGACAAGCAGGGCAAAATCAGTTTTAAATTCCCCGCTGCATATAATGGTCAATTTGAGACTAGTAAGAAGCCTAACATCTTCGCCTTTAATGACGAAAACAAGGGTGTCGGGATTTTACATTTAAAAACTGGGAAAACTGAATGGGTAAAAGAAGCAGATCGTTTTGAATTTTCGAGAGATGGAAAATATTTAGCGTTTTTCAGTCCAAGAGAACACAATGGATACTTGAAATTATTGGATATAATTAAAAATGAAACAACCATCATACATGATATAGAACATTTCAGTTTTGATCCTCATGGGCACAGCGCTGTTGTAACTGTGAGTGACTCTAGTAAAACTAACCTAGAATTGCTCAATTTGGACACCATGAAAAGATCCGTTATCTTAAGTAGTAACAATTCAAAGATTCTCTTTCCTACTTGGAATGCAAAAGGCAATGCTTTAGCTTTTATTGAAATTACAAATACCTCCCAACAACAGGTCTATTATTTTGAGAATCGCGAATCCCCAATTTTGAAAAAAATAGATCAAGGGGAGCTAAGACCTTTAGGGAAGATGGAA
This sequence comes from Flavobacteriales bacterium, assembly GCA_038316335.1. GTDB lineage: Bacteria > Bacteroidota > Bacteroidia > Flavobacteriales > Flavobacteriaceae > JALHST01. Next base: position 3,444 of record JBBQAM010000095.1, on the reverse strand, counting down.
ATTAGCAAAAACAACCTCTCCATTTCCGGGGATGGGGAGCGAATTTTTTTTTGGACCCATTCATATTCCGAAAATTTAAAAATGAAAGATTATGATGATTCTGTAAAGGTACAGGTCTGGAAGGGAAGTGATAAATTGATTTATCCACAAAGGAAATTGGAAAGCGAATTTAATTTAAACGATAAATTGGCAGTTTGGTGGCCAAAGACAGGAAAGGTTTTCCAAATTGGAAATGAGGAAAGACCTGAGGTAATCTTGACCGGCAATCAAAAATTCGCCTTAAGCTATAATAATTTAACCTATGAACCTCAATTTGGGGCCTCTGCCCCTGTAGACTATTATATTACGAATTTAGAAACAGCGGAAACCAGTTTGTTTGCCAAGAAATTGGAATACAATTTTAGTTCTAATAGCATGTCGCCAAATGGAGAATACATAGCATATTTTAAGGAAAACAATTGGTGGATATTCAATATCAAAAATAATCAGCACATAAAAGTATCGAATGATATTCCTTATCCCTTAAAATACAAACATGCACCGCACACCTTAAAGACTTCTCCATATGGCATAATGGGCTGGACTACAAAAAATCAGCTTTTGGTCTATGATGAGTTTGATATTTGGATTATCGATGCAGACGGTTCTTCCAGCCAATGCCTTACAAACGGGAGATCAAATAAAATTGTATTTCGGTACTATAAAGGACTTTATGACGGTTTTTACCAATTAGGGAACTCAGCAAAATCAAATGGATTTGATTTTTCAGATGATAATGTTTTTATCATGCGGGATTCCGTCTTTAATTATGGATATGCAATTAGAAAACCGGATGGCAAAATAGATCACTTCTTCAGCGAAACAGGCAAAATTTCTGAACTGCGAAAGGCTAAATTTTCAAATTCGTATATCTATTTAAAAGAGAAAAACACTAGTCCACCCGCAATGTATATTTTGGAAAGAAGAAAATCAAAAATGCTGGTACAGTCCAATCGGCAATACTTAAAATTTCCAACAGGAAAGACAGAATTGATTTCCTATAAAAACAAGGAAGGCGAGAGTCTACATGGACTCCTACATTATCCCGATAATTTTGAAGAAGGACAAGAATATCCGATGATAGTAAATATTTACGAATTGAAATCAAACCTTTATCAGGTCTATGAAAATCCCGATTACTATAATGGGGAGGGATTTAATTATAGAAACTTTACTGCCGCAGGGTATTTTGTTTTGGAACCAGATGTAATTATTCAGGAAGGAAACCCTGGAATTTCAGCTACTGACTGTGTGGTTACCTCTGTAAATAAAGTTTTTGAAAAGGGGGTGGTAAATAAAAAGTCGGTAGGAATAATTGGCCACTCTTTTGGTGGATATGAAACCGCCTTTATAATCACGCAGACTAACCTTTTTTCGGCCGCGGTTGTTGGGGGGGGTGTTTTTGACATTATATCAGGCTACCATTCCCTAAGTGAGAATTCTGGAACCGAAGAATATGGGGTATATGAGAATCAACAATGGCAAATGGGAAAATCCTTTTATGAGGATCGGAATGCCTATAAAAAAAATTCACCTTTGGAATACGCACAAAATATTGAAACTCCTACATTGATATGGACAGGTAATCAGGATTATCATGTAAACTGGCATCAAAGCGTGGCGATGTTTCTTGCTTTACGCCGACTTGAGTTTGAGGTGCAACTGTTAATTTATGAGAACGAGGCCCATACTTTGCTCCAGGCTAATAACCAAAAAGATCTTACTTTTAGAATACAAGATTGGTTCGATAAATATTTAAAGACCTAAAACGGTTTAACAGAATCTATAAAAAATGCCCCTTTCGGGGCATCTCTTTTTAAGCTATATTAGGGTTGCCAATCCATATATAACAGTTGGGAACAACTAGTTTGACCACTCTTACCGAAAACTTGACGTCCGGCATTATCAGTACAGATGGGTGCTTTGGTATTACTGCAGGTTCCGTGGGGAACGCACACCCCATTTTGATAAATATAGCCTGGCACGAGGGCAAAATCCTCTTGGCCATCTGTTTGCGTGGCAAACGCTGCCGCAAAAGCAATCATAAATGCCACTACCGGCATTAAAAACTTGAATTTTAAAGTTTTCATGATTTATAAATTTAAATTAATAATATTGATCTACTCTTTTGTACAGGTTTTCGATCTCATCCCTGTCTTTGCAAAGAATTTTCTTTACTTGAAAATGTTTTTTTCCATTTTGTAGACAACAATTTCGTTTCCTTGAAGTGCGTATAGCGTATTCTCCGATATAATAAACTCTCTGGTCTTTTTATCCTTATGTCCATATAAATAAAAGCTGAATCTATAACTGTGGTTTAGTAGATCATATACGTCAATTATATTTGCATCATTAAGCATATTTTCTGGCTCCAGCTTTCCAAGGCGAGGGGATTCAACAAACAGAAACTTACCTGCCGTTGCTATACTCCTATTTATCAATACCGTTTTACTACCCAATTTTCTTTGATTCGTGGATTTATTTTTACTAATATTCAATTGCGCAAGACTTATGGTATCAATGGTCTTTCCGCGAAACTCCAATTCCAAATCTTGATTGGTGACTATATACTGGTTTCTATAGTAATAGGTGAAAATTAATTTGTCTAAGGGTTTATTATAGATTAACCTTCCATCGGTATCAAAAATCCCATCAAATTGTTTCTCCAAAATTCCAGTACTGAATTTTCCTTGAACGGAATCATCCATTTCAATGGTGCCAAGCATATTCTCTAAGTTCTCACTACTACTTGACTGTACGGCGAGTTTATGGCTGTTGATTGGATAAGCGTGATTAAAATAATAAGTTCCTTTCATTTTGGTTAAAGCCTTCCAATCCGTAATATCCCCTTGGAGAATGATAGGCACGGTACCATCGGTAACAAAAAATTTGGGTGGAAATACATGAATCCTAACACCCCGGTAGGCCAGATCCATTTGGTCCAGTTTTATTATTGTGGTCGTGGTATCCCTAAGACCACTATCGAGAATAGTCATCAGTAGAGGGGCTGTAGTATTTCCCAAATACACCTTACCACCTCCCACCCCGGCAAAATAATAGGAACCATATTTAAGATCGAAACTTTGTGTTTTTTCAATTGGATGGGGAAAATATCTTCTCTGAAATGCATTGTTCCTGTGCACCTTTTCCTCCGAAAAAGCGAAGACTATGGTCACAATACCTATTCCTAAAATTGTAAGGGTGGAAAGCAGAAACAGTGCCCTTTGGGTATATTTCTGCGCGCTAATAAAGACAGACAACCCAGCCAAAATAATGAAAACAACATTGAAAATAAAGTGTTGAGTCCAACTCAGCTTTTCCAAAACACCCCCGCAGGAACAGGGAATGAAGTCAGAGAAGTTAAGAATGATATAGATATAGGTCGTAAACATGACCATAAGGGTA
>JBBQAM010000006.1:0-112949 GCA_038316335.1 Flavobacteriales bacterium | reverse complement strand
ATTCCCAAATCCATGGCATTCTGGGAAGTCCATTTACCGGTTCCTTTTTGTTTCGCCTTATCGAGAATAACATCCACCAAACGGCCATCTGCCAAATCGTCATTTTTCGCAAAAATATCCGCAGTTATTTCAATTAAAAACGATTGCAACCTACCGGTGTTCCAATTATTAAAAAGCTCGTGGAGTTCATCATTATCCAAATTACCTGCTTTTTTAAGGAGGTCGTACATCTCTGATATCAATTGCATCATGCCATACTCAATGCCGTTGTGCACCATTTTAACGTAATTCCCTGCAGATTTCGGACCCAAATAAGCTACACAGGGCTCGCCCTCGAATTTTGCGGCAACCGCTTCAAAGATTGGTTTAACATGGGCATAGGCACTTTTAGAACCTCCCGGCATGATACTTGGTCCGAATCGCGCTCCTTTGGCACCTCCTGATACTCCGGCCCCGAAGAAATAAAATCCCTTTTGCTGCAGATATGCTTCCCTTCGATCGGTGTCGGTAAAGAATGAATTGCCACCATCGATCAGAATATCGCCCCGGTCGATATAGGGGATTAGGCTTTCTATTACCGAATCAACAATTTTACCGGCAGGCACGAGCATCATTATTTTACGGGGCTGTTTTAAGGATTGAACAAAGACCTTGATGTTGTCGGATGCATCTACTTTTGAAGTATCGCCTCCTTCTTTCCTGAGGGCATTGACCTTTTCGGCATCCAGATCATAGCCAAAAGCGGTAAAACCATTATCGGCTACGTTCAATATGAAATTGCGTCCCATTACCCCAAGACCTATTAGGCCAAAATCGTATTTACCTTCCATGTACTTTCTTTAAAAATTAGAATTGCTCGTAAAAAACAAACCAGTTTACAACACATTCAAAAATAAAGGAAAATATCGAGATCGCCGTTTAAGAACTAATAAAGTCGTTGCGATTGCTTTATCTTTTCGATACATTTAGGGCAAGTAAAAAATCTATGAACAAAACAGAAAATCAGATGCTCGTTATCTTCGGGGCATCCGGCGACCTTACGGCACGCAAACTGATCCCTGCCATTTTTAACCTATACAAAGACGGACAACTTCCCAAAAACTTTGTAATACTTGGAGTTAGTCGCAGCGATCTCAATGATGTCGAATTCAGAAAAAAGGTAGTTTTAGAAAGTCCCTACTTAAAGGACACCCTAGGGAAGCAGGATGTTGGTTTTATCGAGGCCTTTACCGATACCTTATTTTATGAGGATTTGGGAAAGGACTACGATACCGATTATGCACAACTTGCCAAAAGGATTTCTGAATTAAATACGAAATACAAAACCGGGAACAACTATATATTCTATCTCTCTACGCCCCCAAATCTCTATGAGATTGTGGCCAAAAATCTTGCCGCGCAAGGACTTTCGAAAGAAGTGAACGGTTGGAAACGCCTCATTGTCGAAAAGCCATTTGGATACAGTTTGGATACGGCCGAAAACCTTAATAATGCACTGCATCGCTATTTTAAGGAATCCCAGATCTATCGGATCGACCATTATTTAGGTAAGGAAACGGTACAGAATTTATTAGTTACCCGCTTTGCAAATAGCATTTTTGAGCCTTTATGGAACCGCAATTATATACATCATGTAGAAATAACGAACGCCGAAACGGTCGGGGTCGAAAAGCGGGGAGGCTATTATGATCGGTCAGGTGCCTTACGTGATATGTTTCAAAGCCATCTGTTGCAGATTGTGGCCTTGGTTGTCATGGAGCCGCCAATACGCGCCGATGCCGATGAAATTCGGAATGAAAAAGTAAAGGCGCTAAAATCACTACGCATCATGCGAGATCCAGAAATACTGGAAAAAAATACGATACGGGCCCAGTACATGGCCTCGGTAATCGATGGAAAAAAAATACCCGGCTATCGTGAAGAGCCTGATGTAGACCCTGAATCAAAAACGGAGACCTATGCAGGCATTAAATTTTTCGTTGATAATTGGCGTTGGGCCGATGTGCCTTTTTATGTGCGTACGGCGAAGCGTATGCCCACGAAGGTTACCGAAATCGTCATTCATTTTGCCGCCCCGCACCACTTGATTTTTAAGGATTCGGGAATGGACAATAAAGACAATAAATTGATTATTCGGATACAGCCCGATGAAGGCATTCTAATAAAATTTGGTGTAAAGGTACCTGGCCAAGGATTTAAGGTGGAGCGGGCTAATCTGGATTTTTACTATTCGAGTTTGGCCGAAAACCACGTGATGGAAGCCTATGAAAGATTGTTGCTGGATGCCATGCAGGGCGATGCCACATTGTATGCACGTGCCGATGAAGTTGAGGCGGCATGGGCATTTGTAGACCCCATATTAGATTATTGGGCCAATGGAAAGGATGTTAAAATGTATGGGTATTCGGCTGGGGTCTGGGGTCCACAAAACGCCGACGACCTTTTAGATGGATTTGGAGTATGGCGTAACCCGGGGGAGAATTTGGCCGATGATCCCGGTTTTTGTATTCTCGATTAACCCTAGGGTATTAAACCTGGCGAATTCAAGAATGTGTAGGAGTGTTTTTTAGTGGAGGTTCATAGCTCAATTCAGCATCTTTTTTAGGGAGGTGGTATTATTGGATTAGCAGCCATAGCTAAACAAATTTATTCAAACGAAACAAAGTTAGGCGTCTTCAATAAAGTTACCGGATGTAGGTTCCTACGATGATTTTTGCCGTTAATTCTCGAAATATTTAGTAACTAAAAGTATTTTATGGAGCTTGCGATTTATGATACTAAACTAAAGGTGGCCCAAAAATTTGCCATTTTTTTGACAGATTTTATTAAGGGGCAGGAAATAGTTCATATCGCCTTATCAGGTGGCAGTACCCCGAAAATCGTCTTCGATGTATTAGCCGATGTCTATGCCCAACGTATCGCTTGGCAGAAGGTACATTTTTATTGGGGAGATGAACGTTGTGTGCCTCCCAGCGACGTGGACAGCAACTTTAAAATGACCACCGACCATTTGTTGTCAAAGATCAATATTCCGGAAGAAAATATACATCGCATAATAGGAGAAAATGATCCTGAATTTGAGGCCCTTCGCTATGCCGAACTTTTGGAAAGAATAGTGCCCATCTTTGAAAATCGACCCCAATTTGATCTCGTCATTTTAGGAATGGGAGATGATGGGCATACCGCATCGATATTCCCAAAAGACCTGGCCCTATGGAACTCCATGAGAAGCTGTGAAGTTGCCATACATCCTATAAGCAATCAAAAAAGGATTACCCTCACAGGAAATGTTATCAACAATGCGAAGATGGTTGCCTTTTTAGTCACCGGAAAAGACAAAGCGCAGAAGGTAACCGAAATAGTGAAAAAGTTGAATGGATATGCAACGTATCCTGCAAGTTATGTAGCCCCTAAATCAGGCAACTTATGGTGGTTTTTAGACGAAGTTGCCGCCCAAGGGGTTATTTCAAGTCAATAATAAGATTTTCCGTTGCCAGAAATTCAAGATGTTCTACCGGCTTAAAATTTTCCGCATCAAATTTAGTATCGCGTTGAAAAGCCTCCTCTTTCCTGTATTTGCTACGTGCAAATCTTCTGATTCCACTTTTATCATGCACGATTAGGCCTGGTACGGAGACACTTTCCCCATTCTTATCCTTGGCAACCATTGTAAAATAAGAAGAATTGCAATGCTTTTTTTTGCCCGTGGTAATATTTTCCGCCTCGACCCGAACCCCAACGACCATCGATGTTTTACCTGTATAATTGACAGAAGCTTTTAAAGTCACCAATTCCCCGACCTCTATGGGCTGCAAGAAATCAACCCGATTCACCGATGCCGTAACACAATAACTCTGGGAATGTTTGGAGGCACAGGCAAAGGCAATCTGATCCATCAAATTTAGGATATGTCCGCCATGCACCTGACCTCCAAAATTAGAATGTGATGGCAGCATTAGCTCTGTAATCGATACCCTTGACTCGCGCGCGGTTTTAAACTTTTCCATTTCCTTTAATTTCTAAAATGGGGTGAATCTTCCTGTACAACCTTCGTAATGAAATATTTTGTATCGCCCATCCAAAAGAAGGTGGCATAGCGTTCAACGTAGTTTAATTTTACATATTGACCTTGGTATTCCTTTAATTTCTCAATAACCTCTTCATCCTTGTCCAACACGGAAAAAGTAAAAATCTGGGCGCCTGAAATGCCTTGACTGATCTCACCCTCCCAGGTCTTTACTAGTACGCCCTTGTGGCTGATCTTAATCAATTCTCCCGAGCGCACCCCCTCACTATAAGGCACAAAATAGATAAATGCATAATAGATAGCGAGCACTGCCAAGAGGCTAAGGATGACAATAAAGAGGATTTTTTTCATAATTTAAATAACACGTTAAAAGGGCCGGCATGTATTCATTACCTGCAGTTAGTTTTTAGGTATTTTGGCAATTGCTCATTCTTAAACTCTCTTTGTTCTTTTCCCTATCATTTATTCGCAATCATTTTTGAACTTCTGGGCTTCCTTACTTTTCACTTGCAATTTCCTCATAATCATCTTTTTGGGCGCGTTGTAAAATTGGGTCTGGTATCGATTTTTTGGCCTTAGCGCCCATTTTTTTTAATTTTTCGATGCTATAAACAATATTTCCTCGGCCTTCCACCAATTTATTCATGGCGCCTTTATATTCTGATTTTGCCTCGTCCATTCTTTTGCCCACCTTGGTCAGATCAGAAACAAATCCTTCGAACTTATCGTATAGGGCTCCTGCCTGTCGGGCAATTTCAAGGGCGTTTCGCTGTTGTTTTTCGTTGTTCCACATACTATCAATTGTGCGCAAGGTTGCCAGTAGCGTGGAAGGTGTCACAATGACGATATTCTGTTCAAAGGCTTTGTTGTAAAGTGAATTGTCGTGATTAATGGCAATTGCAAAGGCGGGTTCGATTGGAATGAACATCAAAACGAAGTCGGGACTCTCCATTTCATAAAGGTCTTCATATTTTTTCGCCGATAATTGGTCAACATGCTTTCGAAGTGAATTTATGTGATCTTTTAGGAATTTGTCCCGATGTTCGTCATCTGCATTTACAAAACGTTCGTAGTCGGTCAAGGATACCTTCGAATCGACGATCATCTTTTTGCCGTCTGGAAGATGTATGATGACATCAGGAAGTACACGAGTACCGTCTTCCAACGTGAAACTTTGTTGTACCGTATACTCCCTATCTTTTTCGAGACCCGATTTTTCAAGTACCCGTTCTAATACCAATTCCCCCCAGTTGCCTTGCATTTTACTGTCCCCTTTCAAGGCCTTGGTCAAATTTTCTGCTTCTTGTGTAATTTTAAGATTTTGTAACTGCAAATTCAACAATTGCTCTCTCAGGGCCGAATGGATGCTAATATTTTCTTTTTGACTTTCTTCGACCTTTTTCTCGAACAGTTGAATTTTTTCGTTCAACGGGGTCAGGATATCCTTTATGTTCTTCTCGTTGCGTTCGGTGAACTTTAGGCTTTTTTCCTCGAGGATCTTATTGGCAAGATTTTCAAATTCCTTTGTAAATTTTTCCTGTAACTTTTCTACTTCTTCCTTTTGCTCGCGGTTCTTTAGTTCTAGATTCTCTAGTTCGGCTTGGTACCGTACTATTTGGTTGCCCAATATTTCTTTTTCTGAACGGAGGCCCTCTTTATCAGCTTCCAAATCGAGAATGCGACTATCAAGGTTGGCTTTATTTAATTGTAATTGTCGCTTTTCTTCTTCCAGGGTGCTTTGTGCCGATTTGGTCTTTAAATTTTGGATGTAATTCCCCAAAAAATACCCAATGGCCAAAAATAAAAATCCAATTAAAAGGTATATCGAAGAATCGTTCATTGGTAATCAAAGCTTTAACTGCCCACACTTTGTTTGTTTCGTAAAGATACATGATCAACTTGAAAATAGGATGCGTACAGGTTGCTTACTTATTAATTCTGAAAGTACCCGTTTCTTGGTCAAAAGTTACAGCATCAGCAGGAAATAGATTGTCGAAGGCGCATTGTTCGATTAATTCGCAGGGGGATCCGAAAAGACTTTTATCAGTATCCAATAAGATGATCTTGTCACATAATTGTATGGCCATATCAATTTCATGAGTGGTGAAAACAACGGTTTTATTGGTTGCCTGGGTAATTGATTTCAGAAGTTTCAATATCTGCACCTTGTGGTAAAGATCAAGGTGCGTAGTTGGTTCATCCAACAATATAATTTCAGTATCCTGTGCCAAGGCACGAGAAATCATAACCCGTTGTAATTGGCCATCACTTAGTTCGTAGCATTTTTTAAGCCGCATATTTTCGAGGGCTACCATGCTCAATGCCTCTTCAATTTTCAATCGATCAGTCGTTGCCAAGGTTCCGATCCAATTGGTATAAGGTTGCCTGCCCAAAGCCACCAATTCTTCGATGCTCATATTTTTAGAAGCAATACGTTCTGTCAGTACGACACTTATCAAAGTTGCCAATTCGAAGGAGGTGTACTTATCCAAATCCTGGCCATGAATTTTAATTGTTCCGGATAAGGCGTTCTGTACATTGCCCAATGTTCGCAACAAGGTTGATTTTCCAACGCCATTGGCGCCTACGATCCCTATCAACTCGTTTTCCCTCAACTTGAATCCTATATTCTTGACAATAGCGATATCTTCGCTACCTTTCGTATAGCCGATGTTTAATTGAATGGTCTCAAGGACCGGGATTTGTTCTTTAAATTCTGACATTAAAATATCATTTTTCGCTGTCGAACCAACAACCAAATAACAAGGGGCGCTCCAATGATGCTTGTAATGGCATTTATCGGAAGTACACTGGCCGATGCTGGCCATTGTGCAATGGTATCACAGAGGAGCATTATGATGGCCCCATAAAGTACAACGGCCGGTATTAAAATTTTATGGTCGGTCGCCTTTATAATCTGTCGCGTTAAATGGGGAACGGCCAGACCGATAAAAGCAATAGGACCAGCGAAAGCAGTGATACTTCCAGCCAATAGGCCCGTTATGAAGATAATCAGGTAACGTGATTTTTTAATATGTATGCCAAGACTTCGTGCATAATTTTCACCTAATAACAAGGCATTTAATGATTTCATCGAAAAAATACTTAGCAATAGCCCCAACGAAACAAAGAAAAACAATAAAAGTACTTGCTCCCATGTAAGATTCCCTACACTTCCGAACGACCAATAAATGTATTGTTGCAATTTTTCGGCATTCGTAAAATAGGCTAATATACTGACAATAGCCGCAGTAATACTTCCAAACATGAGACCAATAATTAGTAATGCCATGGTATCTTTTACCCGAGATGCCATCGCAAGGACTACCAACAACACCATAATACTTCCCAAACTGGCAGCAATGGCAAGGGTAATATCATTTGCGACACCATAAGTGAACAGCCCTGAAAATAAAGACGAGCCCATAATTAGCAGGGCCGCCCCCAAACTGGCCCCTGAACTTATGCCGAGTACAAAGGGTCCTGCCAAAGGATTGCGGAACAGCGTTTGCATCAATAGGCCACTCAGCGCAAGGCCACTGCCGGCTAACAAGGCCGTCAAGGCTTTCGGTATCCTATAATTCCAAATTATATAATGCCAGGCATTATGATCGCTTAGACCACCAAAAATGATATTGAGCGTATCTTTTAAAGGTATTGATACTGATCCTAGGCTGATGTTCAATGTAAAACTTACCACCAGTACCAGGAGGAGTATGAGAAAGGGCCAGCGATATGATTTAATGCTATACAATTATTCCAGGGGCTTAAAAAAGAAAAGGTGATGGTCTGGCAAGAGTTCAGGGTGAAAAATGAAGATAAGGTCTTTTAATACCAAATCAGGTCGTTGTGGTGCCAATTCATAGTACAAAAGGCCACCTGTTTCCCCTTGGGTGCGGGCGAAAGTATAAATTTCCTTTTTTTTGAAAGCCTTAAACCGTACGTAATGACGATTTGCTGCTTCCATTTGGCGATAGGAGGTGAATTGTGAGGGTGAAACCCAAAAATCAGCCTGCTGCCCAATGTCCAATACGCTTTCGATACTCAGCGAAAGGCTTCCGGTTTCTTGTGTACCGCTCCATAAATAGGATGCGTTGGCATCATTCAAAAATGTGGCTGCCCAACTCTTTCCACCGGGCAAATACCAGACATCCTTGTACAATGCCCCGCTTAAGACCGTAGGTTTGGTAATTGCCTTTTGGGCCAATGTTTTGGCGCTCGAGTAGGCGGTCTCTATTTCTTTGAATAACGCATCCCCCTTATTTTCCAATTGGAAAAAAGGGGCAAAAAATTTTATCCATTCTGCTTTTCCCAATGGGGTTTCCTCGGTCCAGTCCCCATTATAGAGCACGGGAATATTCGAAAGTCGTATGGTGTTATAGGCTTTGTCCTGACCGTCAACACCATAACCAATAACCACATCAGGCTGTAATGCAATGACCATTTCGGAATTCAAGGACTCCTTGTTGCCAAGTTCCATGATCTTGCCTTCGGCGATACGACGACGCGCATTTATCGAGGAAATATATTCGGTATCAGGGAAACCTATTAGACGGTCAAGTACGCCGAGCGATTCCAATGCGGGAATATGGGTAGTTGAAGTGACCACAATCGTTTTTACAGGGACTGCTACAATGGCATCATAGGCGTCCTTGTTAATTGCCAACGTAGCCATTTTATCTTTTGGCACCAAGGCATAGGTAAAGGCGGTTTTCGAGCTGGGCCATGGCGAACTAATCTTTAAGATGGTAACTCCAGTGGACGATTTCTCGATTGAAAATCCTTTGGCATAGGTAATGGAGGTCTTTTGCGAGGCTCTGTCAATCGATAATTCCGTTGCTTTTTTTTGCTTGCATCCATAGATGGTTACAAAGAGAACACAGAAAACAATACTTTTCAAATTGCAGTTTTTTGAATTATGTCAAAAATAGTATTATTTAATCTTTGGCCAGAAAGTTTAAACAAAATGTTTACTTTGGTCCAGAATTTTGGTTTTTATCACATCATAAGTGATAAGATTAAAAGGGAATCCAGTGATTTGATGTGCTATTTCTGATTTAGGACAATGCATTGACGGGTATTTTTCTCCCGTCACAGAAATCGAAATAGCCATATCAACTAGTCTGGGACTGTTCCCGCAACTGTAAGCTTAGTCAACCATCCCGGATTCTATTCGGGAAGACGACTAGCATCTTCTACAATATGCCACTGTGTAGGCTTGATTCGATGTAGTAACTGTCAATTAGTGACAGATTCTGATTCTTGGTTAAGTTTAGATGGGAAGGTTGATGCTAGGACGCAAGTCAGGAGACCTGCCATTTTTCAAACTAAAATTGTTAAACTTTCGGGATAAAGGTTTGGAATGGCTATGAATGTATTTCATGTTTGGGTTTAGACATACCACACGTCCGAGTATTCTTTGATTTAAAATGAATAAAAGTAGTATGTATCGTGCTCTTGCCATTTTTGCAAGTCTCTATTGTAATGCACAGGAAAAGCAAAATGACACCATTAATATTCAAAGATTGGATGAAGTTGTGGTAAGTGATTCCCGCTTTGAACTAAAACGCGAGAACTCTGGTAAAACCATCATTAGCATCACCTCAGATGACATCGAGCGCGAACAGGGAAAAACTGTCGCTGAAATCATCAATGATAAAAGTGGTATTGAGATTGCCGGAAGTAGGGGCAGGGAAGGAGCTATACTTGGGACGTACGTACGTGGAGGAAGAGGAAGGCAGGTTCTTGTACTTATAGATGGAATTCGGGTTACGGACCCTTCTTCTTTTTCACAAGAGTATGATCTGCGGCAACTTGCTTTGTCGAATATCGAATCAATCGAAATAATCAAAGGAGCTGCCAGTACGCTCTATGGCGCTAATGCGGCAACCGCTGTAATCAGTATTACTACTAAAAAGGCGTCTCGCAAGCGGTCGTCATTGCATGTGCAGACAAGTCGGGGCACAAACCAAACGGTTGATGATCAGAATTATAAACTGGCAAGTGTGTATAATGGTCTTGATCTAAGTGGTACCCTTAATAAATTCACCTATCGTGTGGGCTTCTCAAATCGATATTCTGAAGGTCTGTCAGCGCTGGTAACGCCCAACAATGAACAGGATAAATTTTCGGTTTTTGGGACTGATATCAATTTGGGCTACCAGCTTTCAGAATCTTTTAGAATACATATCTTAGGAAACCAGACTAAATTACGAACAGACTATGATGAGTCATATGGCATGATCGATGCACCGTATGAATATAGTAGTGAACAAAAACGGCTAGGCATTTCTTCTGAATTTGACTATGCCATGGGTGAAATACATTGTAATATGGGGTACGCCGATTATATTTCCAATGATATCAGCAACTATCCGGGCAGCTTCAAGGGTACTAATTATTCGATCGACCTGTATAACAAACTAACCATACTGAATCAATTTTATACCATTATAGGTTTGAACTATACGAAAGATCAAGCTGCACTTGCCGCTTCGGAAGATTTTACATTATTGGATCCTTATGCGAATTTGGTCTATGTGTCCCATTTTGGACTGAATATAAATCTTGGCACACGTTTGAGCAATCATTCAGAATATGGGGAGCATTTTGTGTTCAATTTGAATCCGTCTTTTAGGATTAATACCTCAGAGGGTTCCCTTAAAATACTTGGCTCTTACGCCACCTCCTATATAACCCCGACGTTGAATCAGTTGTTCGGACAGTTCGGTGCCAATCCTGAATTGGGACCTGAGGGGAATACGACCCTTGAGAGCGGTTTTGAATATGAAAGCACCCGCCATTTTCGCTTGAACATGGTCTATTTTGATAGACGGGAAGAAAATGCAGTAGTCTATAACAACTTGACCCAAAATTACATGAACGCAGCTTCATCTATTCATGTGCAAGGAGTTGAGGTCGAGGTTCAATGGCGGCTTTTCGAAAAAACACAATTTTCAGGAAATTACGCCTTCACGCAACGCAAGGGCGATTCAGCCATACGCATTCCTAAACACAAGGTAAACGCATCACTAGGATATGAATTTTCAGAACGGATCTATGCATCGTGTAATTATGCACTTACAGGCAGCAGACTTGATACTGATTTTAGCACTTTTGAAAATGTTGAACTACCCACGTATTCCTTGGTAGATCTTTTCGCAAGCTATGACCTCTTGCCCGGAAAGTTCAAACTATTTATGGCAATATCAAATTTACTGAATAACGAATATACTGAGATAATAGGGTATACCTCAAAAGGTAGGAATGTACGCGCGGGTATAAACCTTCGCTTATAGAAAAAGCCGCACAAAAATTCATTTATACGGCTTTGAACTCTATTTTATCTTCTTATTTAAAATTTACGGTTGCTGGGGTATCTATAAACATATTATCCTTGATAGGAGTAAACATTTTGGTACTCGTAAATGTCTTTGCAGGCATACCGACCGTATAATCCCGTTTGCCCGTAGTACCTGTAATTTCTTGAAGGGCCCTTGCCAAAAGCGGTTCATTTTGATCACCCAGGATACCAAGATTTTCTAGATCTTCAGACAATGCAATATCGGGAACCAGACCATTCGTATAATCCGAAAAGCCAGCAGCGTTCTCGTTACGGCCGATTAGCGGTTGGATGGCCCAAATATTATCGGGATTGATATTTGTTACTCTCTGTGGATTATAGATGTAATCATTGCCTTTATCATCGACCATGGTCACTGAAAATTCATTCTTGCCCACAGTATTTTCGCCAATTTGAACGATATCCACGTAAGGCGCAAGCCCATTGATTACTAACTCACTTGCAGAGGCGGTCCCACTAGTCGCCAAAACATATATTTTGCTCAATTCAAGTGTATTTATCGCTGTACCTGCTCCCGTTTTATCGGCAAAAAAGTCACGTAATTCTACATTATTGTCTTCTAAGTACGTCTGATATTTTAGATTGTAGCGGGCTTTTAAAAACACATCCTGTGTTTTGGTGCCATAAATCATACTTGAAAGTAAACGGGCCGTATTTACCGACCCTCCTGGGTTATATCGCAGATCAAGTACCAAGCTGGTTACCCCACCGGCTTTAAAGGCTCCAAAAACATCATTTAACGCTTCGTCATATTCATTGGTGAATTGATTATACATCAAATACCCTATTTTCTGACCACTGATCTCAAAAATCTTATCAATAAAAATAGGGTCTTCGGCAAGTGCCTCCTGTTTCGTTAGTACTACCTCAACACCGTTCGGTGTTATGGTACCGTTGGCAATAGTGGCCATGTTCAAGGTATACGTATCATTATCGCCGAAAAGAAGATCACGATAGTTTGCGACCGTCAAGGTGGTGCCATCGACCCCAGTAAAAATATCACCCCTTGCGATTGTTGTGCTAGCAGCATCCGAGTTGGGTATAATATATTGTGCATACCCAAAAACATCATCACTTCCCGAAAAGCGAACAAGCCCGAATTCGAGGCCATTACTTTTTGAAATTCCTGCCAAGGATTGGGTAAGTTCTTTATAATCCGCTGCATAAAAACTAAACCTATCTTCACTAAAAAGCAATTGATTATCAAAAAATTGAGCAGGGTCACTTTCCGTCGCCAAAAAATCATTGTAGGCCGTTTTACCTTCAGGGGTATTCGGGAATTTCGTATCCGATAGGTTGGCTACATCCGATTGCCAAAAATACCAGATATTCATGGCCTTCCACATGAAATCCTGTACGGTTACGTCGGCATTGGGAACTAGTACATTATCATCGTTATTTTTTTTACACGAGGTAATGAAAAGCCCTATCGAAAGGAATAATAATACATACTTTTTCATAGCTGTTTTTTTAATTTGGAAATACATTAAAACACCTACATATCAATTATCATTCCAACAACAAAGACAAAAGATGGGGGGCTTTAATTTATTAACAAGTAGTACCTTCATACTACCTTCAGTTTACAGGGGTCTAAATTACAGACATTAAAAACAAAAAAAAATTAATTGTAACAAAATTCGTTGTATGTCGTCTTCCCAATATGAAACACTAAGTAGCGTTTCGTAACAACACAACCAAAAATGAAACAGGCGGAATTCCTAGACGTAGTAATGCCTTTTAAAGATAAGCTGTTTAGACTTGCAAAACGTTTGTTGGTCTCAACGGAGGAGGCAGAGGATGCCACTCAGGAGGTTTTACTCAAGTTATGGTCAAAGAACCAGGTAATGGATAGTTACAAGAATGTTGAGGCCTTTGCCATGACCATGACCAAAAATTTTTGTTTGGATCGATTAAAATCAAAACAGGCCGGAAATTTGACGTTGGTTCATAGCAATTATAGCGATCATCGTTCCTTACAAAGTCAGGTCGAGGCCCAAGATAGTCTGGAATGGGTGGAAAAAATATTGGATGAACTGCCAGAACAACAAAAGATGGTGTTGCAATTACGGGATGTTGAAGAATATGATTTTGATGAAATTGGTGCCCTTTTGGATATGCAGCCCACAGCAATACGTGTCACTTTATCCAGGGCCCGAAAAACGGTAAGGGAAAAATTAATGCAAAAACACAATTATGGAATCGGATAAAATAGAAGGTTTATTGGAAAAGTATTTTGAGGCCACTACGACTTTGGCGGAAGAGGAATCCCTTCGGGCCTATTTCTCGCAGCCAGCGGTCGCAGCACATCTGGAGCAATATATACCAATATTCCGTTATGTTGTTAAGGCCAAGGAAGAGCGTTTTACAAGATCGCTACCGCTACCGAAAACGATTGGCATTAGAAAAAGATACTTTAGATGGGCTGCGGTGGCCGCTATGGTAGTTCTGATCGTTGGCGTCTATTTTGGCAAAAGCTATCAGGAGCAAAAGGAGGCGCAATATGCCTATGAACAAACAAAAAAAGCGTTAGATCTTTTGGCCGAAAATTTTGGCCGAGGTACCGAAAAGTTAGCCTACTTAAAGGAATTTGAAGCAACGAAAGAAAAAATTTACAATAACAATTAAAAAAAAGAAACAATGAAAAAGTTCGTATTAATAACCGTTATGGCCGTAGTCCCTATGCTCGGGTTTTCACAGTCTTTGTTTGACAAGTATGAAGATTTGGATAATGTTAGCGCCGTTGTGGTCAACAAAAGTATGTTTAATTTGTTGAGCAAGATCGACGTGGAAGTCGATGACCCAGAGGCCAAGGATTTTATGGATATTGCAAAAAGCTTGAACAATCTGAAGGTATTTATTACAGAGGATAAGTCGGTTTCCGCCGACATGAAATCGAATGTCGAAAAATATCTCAGCTCTGCAAAATTAGAGGAGTTGATGCGTGTGAAGGACAAGGATGCCAATGTTAAATTCTACATTCGGCAAGGAAAAGATTCAGATCACGTAAGTGAATTGCTAATGTTCGTAACTGGGATTAATAATTCAGGGGCTGACGTATCGGTAAATGGAAGAAAGTTCGAGACTGTTTTGCTTTCCCTTACTGGAGATATCGATTTGAATAAAATTGGCTCCTTGACAAAAAAAATGAACCTTCCTGAAGAATTGAACGAAGCAGGGAAGAAAAATAAATAGTAACTGTATGCGATGTCCGTTGGCAATTGTCTTAAAGCCAAACCAACGGACCTCGCTATTTACTATCAATAAATATTCATCAATCTGCTTGCCGAAGGGTAGGTAAAAAAATCAACAATCATGAAAAAAATTAGTGTAGTATTCGTATTTGCCCTATTGCCCGTTTTTGTATTTTCTCAATCGATTTTCGACAAATATGAAGATATGGACCATGTGGGTTCAATAATTGTCAATAAAGGGTTGATCCGATTGGCCGGAAATTTAGCAGCGCTCGACAAAGACGATGAAGATGCCCAAAATTTTAGTGATATGGCGCAAGGTATCAGCGGTATTCGTGTTTTTATAACTGAGGATAAGGAGGTATCTGCCGATATGGGCCATACTGTGACCACGTATCTTAAATCATCTTCCATGGAAGAACTTATGCGCGTTAAGGATGAGGATGCCAATATAAAGTTTTATATTAGAAATGGAAAAGATGAAAACCATGTTGCCGAGCTATTGATGTTCATATCCGGTATCGACAATGAAGATTTTGGGATCAACGGACGAAAATTTGAAAGCGTACTTGTATCCCTTAGCGGTGACATCGATCTTAATAAAATCGGTGCCTTGACCAAGCAGATGAACTTGCCGAAAGAATTGAACGAGGCTGGTCATTCTAGGAAGCACTGATCAAGGAAATAAACGAATTCAAATAAACAGACCATGAAAAGTATTAAATCGATCTATTATCTTGTCGTATTGGTGGCTTTGACGGCATGCTCGTCGACACAAAGTTTGCAAGAGTATTATGTTGATAATGCCGAAAATCCCAACTTCCTGTCGATAGATGTCCCGACAAGTATACTCAATCTTGATAAAGCCGACCTATCGGAAGCACAGCGTGAAGCATTGGGCTCCTTGCGAAAGCTGAATATTCTGGCATTTAAAAAGACTGTGGAAAATGAGGCCGCCTATAAAACCGAAAAAACCAATGTAAATGCCATTCTAAATGACAAGAAGTTTACCGAGCTTATGAAAATGAACACTAGCTACGGGAAGGCTACTGTAAAATATTTGGGAACCGAAGACGCCATCGATGAAGTAATTATCTATGGAAATAGCGACGATAAGGGCTTTGCATTGATACGGGTTTTGGGAAAAAAAATGAATCCGGCCCAAATGATTCAACTACTTCAGGCAATTCAAAAATCTGATTATAAAGGGGATGGTCTAAAAGAGCTCGGGGAACTTTTCAAGGGCTAGCATCTTACATAATTAGGGTATTCGCATGATTTATAGGGAGGTGCTAAAGCGCATAGGGCACTAACTTAAATCCCCGTATAATTACTGGGTGATATGGCCTTTAATTCAGTCTTAATTGCATCTGAAACGCTCAATGTATCTATAAAGCCAGCAATTGTTTGCTGGTTTATTCTTTCGTTGGTCCGGGTCAGCCCTTTCAAGGCTTCATACGGATTCGGATAACCCTCACGCCTCAAGATGGTCTGTATCGCCTCGGCCACGACCACCCAGTTATTTTCAAGATCTTGTTCGAATTTTACTTTGTTCAACAACAATTTGCTAAGTCCTTTAAGTGTTGACTGCATAGCCAAAATTGTATGGGCAAAAGGCACTCCTACATTTCGTAATACCGTACTATCGGTCAAATCACGTTGTAAACGTGATATGGGCAACTTGGCCGACAAATGCTCGAATAGCGCATTTGCCATCCCTAGATTTCCTTCTGAGTTTTCAAAATCAATTGGGTTTACCTTATGGGGCATGGCCGAAGAGCCTACTTCACCTTCTTTTATTTGCTGCTTAAAATAATCCATCGAGACGTACGTCCAAAAATCCCTATTTAAATCGATAAGGATGGTATTGATTCTTTTTAAGGCATCAAAAAGTGCCGCCATATGATCATAATGTTCGATTTGTGTTGTTGGGAAGGAGTGATAAAGCCCGAGACCGTGGACGAATTTTTTTCCAAATTCTCGCCAATCCAATTCTGGATAGGCTACTTTGTGAGCATTGTAATTTCCTGTGGCACCACCGAATTTAGCTGCACTTGGAATGTCGTTCAATAGCGTAAACTGCTCCTCAAGGCGATGCACGAAGACATCAACTTCCTTGCCCAGTCTGGTAGGTGAGGCAGGTTGCCCATGGGTACGTGCCAACATAGGGATATCGGCCCAGTCTGCTACGAGTTGTTTCAATTTATTCAGGAGCTCAAAATAATGCGGAACATACACTTTGTTCATGGCCTCCTTTATAGAAAGCGGAATGGCCGTATTGTTTATATCCTGCGATGTCAGACCAAAATGAATGAATTCCTTGAATTCGGGGATCCCCAATTTCTCAAATGCCTTCTTCACAAAATATTCGACCGCTTTTACATCATGGTTCGTCGTTTTTTCAATTGCTTTGATTGCCAAGGCATCGTCAACCGTAAAATTCTGATAAATGGCACGAAGATGCTTGAATTTAGAAGCATCGAAAATGGCTAGTTGCGGCAATGGAATCTTACACAGGGCAATGAAATATTCGATTTCTATACGTACGCGATATTTGATCAATGCTTCTTCGGAAAAAAAGGGGGCCAGACTCGCAGTTTTATTTCTGTAACGTCCATCAATAGGGGAAATAGCACTTAATGGATTTAATGACATCGGCTTCGGAATTGTTTAGAATAACAAGCCGTAAATATACTTATAAGTAAGGGAGTTTAAAAGTTTAAGGTTTGAAGTTTCGATACACGGCAGACAGCCACGGCCATTCTTCGCGAATCGCACCATTGCTAAGGTCCGACTTTGCGCAATTCCTTGAGGGTCATGCGTGCTCTGGCTTGGTATGCCGCACTTCCCTTCGCGTAATTTTCGGTCACTATTTGTTTAAGTTCTGGATGGATCCAATCGAATATTCTACCCAAAAACAACAAACCGGTCATAGAATATGCTTTCACAGCAACTTTTTGGTCCCCAATAAGCCAGTCAAAAAAACAAATGGTCATTTTCTCCAAATGTTGTTGGGTAATCACTTTTTGAACCGAATTAATGGTAGTTGCAAAATAGGCATTTAAAAGACTTTCACAGATCTTTGCCGCAGGACGCACAGAAGCATTCAACCTGATTTCCCCAAGCTTTTCGGTAAACTCATCTAGATAGGGAAGCAACAAGAAAAGATGCTCTTTTGTGACACATTCCAATACCCAAAAGGCCCTACTCGAAATAGGATGTACATCTTGATAGCCGATGGCCAATAGAGGTCCTAGAAAACCGGGGTTTTCTAGGACCTTGTTGCATGCTGCTTCGCGTCTCCTCCTTGAAGCATCAACATAATTTAGCAGGTCGTAAATTTCGATTTTATCCATAAAATCGTACTTTAGGCAAGCCTCAAATTCTATAGAATGAAATTAGCAAAAAAATTAGCGCCAATGCTATTGGCATTGCTGGTATTGATGCAGTTTTACAGACCTAAAACAAATAGTTCCCAAGGCGAGCATACTGCTGTTTTTCTAGCCGAAACCAATCCACCCCAGGAGGTTGCAAGGGTCTTGACCCAGACCTGTTATAACTGTCATAGTAATAACACGAATTATCCTTGGTATAATAATATTGCCCCGATATCCTATTGGTTGGCGCGCGATATCAAGAATGGCAAGGCCGCATTGAATTTTTCGGAATGGGAGGGGTATTCCCCAATCATAAAGGTCAGGAAGTTGGGCGAAATAAAACAAACCGTAGACTCCCAAAAAATGCCGTTAAAACGGTACTTATGGGCACACAAGAGGCTTAAGCTTACCCAAGGGGAAAGAGAGGCAATCATGGCTTGGGCGGCGCAAACTAGCGCATTTTATCAATTAAATCTGCGACCAAAGTAGGAACGCCTTTAACCGCAGTTTCGGGAATTACTTGTAATTTTTCAAATTTTTTGGCGGCTATGCTGGGTTTGGGGTCGATAAAATAGATGGCGGTCGCCCTACTGGCATAATTGATAAGACTTGCTGCGGGATATACCTGCATCGAAGTTCCGATAATTAGCACGATATCGGCCGCTGAAATACGATGCACGGCCTCCTCCAACATGGGCACTTGCTCTCCAAACCAAACGATATGCGGCCGTAACTGATGCCCTAATTCACTCATATCCCCCAATTGCAGGTCATGCTGCCAATCCAATACGAAATCTTGCTGCTTTGTACATCTGACTTTTAATAATTCACCGTGTAGATGAAGTACATTTGTGCTACCGGCACGTTCATGCAAGTCATCGACATTTTGTGTAATGACGTGCACCTCAAAATATTTTTCTAAATCGACCAAAGCAAAATGCGCCTTATTCGGATCGACCTTCAACAATTGACGACGTCTCTGATTATAAAAATCAAGAACGAAGGCAGGGTTTTTTATAAATCCTTCAGGGGATGCTACTTCGTATATATCATGCCCCTCCCAGAGACCATCGGCATCCCGAAAGGTTTTAAGTCCACTTTCTGCGCTAACTCCGGCACCCGTTAAGACGACGATTTTTTTCATAGGTATAAAAATAGACTTTTTAGTAGGTTCGATTTATCGCATGCGAACAATTTTTAGCTTTTTTGAAAGATGCTATCTCAGTGGACTATTCTTATAGAAGACACATCTTCAGGCCATTACATAAAATATTCGTGTGTTTGATATAAAATAAATGTGAAGCGCTAATTCTGCGAACTGGGATCTATTAAAAAATGCCCACAATTTCAGGAAGCACATCGTGCCGATGATTTTTTTAATATATTTATAGTAACTATCAAATTGAAAAGAAAATGGCTATCGCACTTTCCATACTTATAGGAATCGTTTTACTCGTGGTTATTTTGGCGATGGTGGCGCCAAAATCGTATGACGTATCGCGCTCGATTGTAATTTCGAAACCTCAGACCGACGTGTTTGAATATTTGAAATACTTGAAAAACATGGATAATTGGTCTCCATGGTCTAAAAAAGACCCCAATATGGAGAAAAAGTTTACAGGAACAGATGGTAAAATCGGGGCTATTTCTTACTGGAAGGGCAATAAAGATGTCGGGGAAGGGGAGCAGGAAATCAAAAATATCATCGAGGGGCAACGCATTGATACCGAACTGCGCTTTTTCAAACCGTTCAAATCGACCTCGGATTGTTATACGAAGATCGAAAGTGCAGGGAAGGAAGGAACACGGGTTATTTGGGGATTTACAGGTAAGAATAAATTTCCCATGAGTATCATGTCGTTTTTTATAAGTATGGACAAAATGGTTGGCAAAGACTTCGAGGAAGGTCTTTCGACACTTAAAACAGCACTAGAAAAGGAATGACTATGGAACACAACTTGATTGGATGGTTCGAAATTCCTGTAACCAATATGGATCGAGCCAAAAAATTCTATGAAACCGTATTTGCGATTTCAATTACAGTACATGATCTTGGCGGATTGATTATGGGATGGTTTCCCAGTGCTCCTGATAAGAAGGGGGCGGCGGGTTCACTGGTACAGCATGCCATGTATTCACCAAGTGACACACAAGGAGTTCTTATCTATTTCTCTTGTGAAGATGTTGCCAATGAGGAGGGGAGGGTCAAGGCATCAGAAGGTGAAATACTACAGCCTAAAAAGGAAATAGGCGGCGGCCATGGGTTTATGGCCTTGATAAAAGACTCTGAAGGAAATAGGATCGCCTTGCACTCGCAAAAATAGTTGTCTAAACATAAAAGGTAGTGGCTTCTGCCCTTGCTCCAAATCGAATGGGCAATACCGTGGTGCCAATTCCCTTTGAAACATACATTTTCGATAAGGCATTTGAATACCATCCTTTAAGATATTTTCCGCTGCCATAGGGGGTGTAGAACGGGAATCCAAAAAAGGTTATTTGACCTCCATGGGTATGACCTGACAAGATGAGCACCGATTGCAATTGTATCGAGGGTATCAAGCGGTCGATATCATCCCGATATGCGGGACAATGGTTTAATAGTACGGTATCTAGCGATGTATCAATGCCTGCCGAAGCTTTTACAATATCTGGGGCGCCCCATACATAATCATCAAGGCCAAGAATATTTATTTTTCTCTTCTTTACGGTAAGTTCAAATGATTGATTGATTAACAGCATACCGTTCTGGGCTTCATAGCATTTCTGAAGCAGGTTTAAATCTACCCTCCCTGAATTTTCCTTATTGCCTAGGATGCCAATTTTTAGAATATTCGGATCTATCAATTCTAAAAAAGATGTCAAGAGCCCCAGTTGTTTGGTACGCGTAATGGCATCGCCTGTGATAAAAAGAACATCAGGTACTTCCTGATTGATTCGTGTTGCAATTGAAGCATGACATGATTTGATCGACCGTAAATGCAGATCACTGATTTGTATTATCTTAATTTTTGGGGAAGGTCCATCGGCAATGTCAAATTCTTTCCAATCAATGACATATTTCTCAAACCAAAAACCATCTAGGATGATTAGACCGATCATTCCTAAAATCAAGGTACTAATGAAGGATCTTCTATTTAACTTCATTGTAGGTTTCCAAAATTGAAACTAGGAATTATTATAATCTTGTTCATATTTTGGGGAAATTATACACATAGAAATTATCAGAAGTACTGATTTTGGCATTCGAGTTAGATCATGAATTTAGTTCGCCAATTCTAACAACGCGATATCGAAGTCGTTATCTAGGAATACTTTTCCGTTCATGACTTCTACCGGGGTTTGTGAGTAGGTATCAAAGAGTTTCGTGCCGTCTCCGAAAAATCCTTTTACCCAAAGCGACTTCTTTCCAATAGGTAAGTCGAGGCCAACTACCACCTTATCCTTATATTCCCCTTCGCTATAGGTTCTACTGAAAACATACGGACTTTTGGCTAGTCTTAGATGTTTCCCGGCCCCAATGGCTGGATGGTCCCTTCTAAATTTCCCCAATTTTTGCCAATGGGCATGCACTTTTTGAATTTCGGGCACACTATCAAGTTCGTGCCAATTCATAAATGACCGAAGGGTAGCATCGCCTATGGCATCTTTCACAATCAGACTTCTTGAAGTTTCATCGCCATAATATATTTGGGATTCCCCTGGGGTTAACAACAAGATATTAGCCGCTTTATAAGCGTGTTTTCTTTCCGTATCATAGGGCTGTGAATCATCGTGTGAAGTCAAATAATTAAGGACGGTT
This sequence comes from Flavobacteriales bacterium, assembly GCA_038316335.1. Taxonomy (GTDB): domain Bacteria; phylum Bacteroidota; class Bacteroidia; order Flavobacteriales; family Flavobacteriaceae; genus JALHST01. Next base: position 91,189 of record JBBQAM010000006.1, on the reverse strand, counting down.
TTCCCAGAAAGTTTCGTATGAAGAAGCTCACTATATGAACTGAATATTGTTTCATAGTCTTCTTTTTGGGCGTCAGTTTTTAATTGGAAATTGATAAGGCTTTTAAACCCATGGTCAAAATAGTCGACTTTCTTATCACCAAAATCAAATTCTGTACCGTTTGAGATAGCGTAATTATATACTTCGCCAACCATATAGAACGGATTTTCATCTAAAATTTCATCTTGATGTTTTTTCTTCCATGTCTCGAATGCATAAGTTGCTTCTTTAGCTAATTCGGTCCATGCCAATTCATCAGCATGTTTTGCAGTGTCTACTCGAAACCCATCGATTCCATAATTGTTAATATAATCGGTCAGCCATTTGATAATATAAAATTTCGGGGCTCGTGGATATCCGGTGCGATCAAAAAACAATTGTAGCTCATCAAGTTCATTGCTGAGCCTGCCCTCGGCCTTCCATTTTGCCAATAACGGATCTGGTAATTCAACACTTTCGGTAGATTCGGTCAAAATATCCGGAAGATTTTTGACCAGACAACAACTGGTGGTGTTCTGATAACTTGTAAAATCGCAAACCGGAGCGGTGCGAACCCAATCTTCAGGCCAAACCGGATCGATTGGGGTGACCGGGCCCGTATGATTCAAGACAACATCCATAATCACGCGAATACCATGCTTATGGGCCGCTTTTACTAAATTTTCCAAATCTTTCCGAGTTCCAAAATTAGGATCCATGGCCGTCCAGTCCTTGGCCCAATACCCGTGATAGCCGTACGTACGTCCTGAACCTTCATCAGTATCCCCATGGATCTGTTCTACCACAGGGGTGAACCAAATGGCGTTCACTCCCAGATCGGTAAAGTAACCATCATCTATTTTTTTGGTGATTCCTTCAAGGTCTCCACCCTTAAAACCTCTCAGGATACCGGTAGAATCGGTTCGTTCGAAATTTATGTCATTGTCGGGATTCCCGTTATTAAATCGATCGGTCAGCAGGAAATAGATGTTGGCCCCTTCCCATACAAAAGGCACATTCAGAGCAGGCTTTGATGATGCCTCTTCTGTTTTTGCCAGTTCTAATTCAGGTTCCTTGATAGTTTCCTTGCAGGAAAAAAGAAATAAGAAAATTGTTACTACAAAAAGCAGTTTTTTCATCTCCATCTATTTTGGTTAAAGCTATAAAATGCAGATGGAAATAGAAAATTTATTTATTGCGATTCAATACCTTAAACTCCTCATAACAACTACTGATAGCATCTAATATTTGCAGATCGTTCGCAGTTGTGATAAACGATTTTGAATAATTGCAGTTGTTAAGTATATCCTCGATATCGACCTTTTCTACCTGAAGCAGCTCTATAAGCGTTTCCCGATCAAATTTTGAAGCCAAAAGATTCCGTATCTCATCATCCTCCTTCATTTGCCTTAACTTTCGCATTTGATTCGGTTTCTTTCCAAAGAGATTACGCAAAAGGTCTGCAGGATTCAGGATGGCGCCCAGAACCTTCGTTACCGCACTTGGATTTTTATTACCCGCCTCATAGCCAACATTGAGTCCTGAAATACTATACTGATAGGCCGTGTTCATGGGAAGATTTTTCAAATCTATTTCCAAATACCCCGTAAGTTGATATGGCCTTACGATAACTTCCTCAAGGGCATAAGCCAATTCGGTTAACCCAATTTGGGTATCCTTGAACTTGAACATGTCATTGGTCACTCTAATTTTTTGTGATTTAAATCCAAGAAAGGAAAAATAGAGGGTATCATTGACCGATGCTGTAATTTCGAATTCCCCCCGTTCATTCGTAATGGTCCCCAAAACCTTGTTTAGGTTCAATACGTGAACACTTTCCATGGGTTCACTTGTTTGGGAATTGATTACCACAGCCTTGATTTTCTTATCTGCGGTGTTTTGATCATCTTGGGAAAAACCAAGAATGCTGAACAAGGCGCATAAAAGGACTACTAATTTATTCATATTTGAAGAAACGGGGGTTACACATAAATATTTGTATGTATTTTCTTTCTGAAACACTTCCGACCTTATTATTCTCGGAATCTGTGTGCTTGACTGGCGATAAAAATAGGTATAAACCGTACAAACAGCGCAAAAAAAATACGCCGAAGCGTATTTTTAGTATACAATTAACTAAAGATAACTAAAAGAAATCACTTCTCCGTTTACTACGTCGATTCCCTGAATTACTTGCACTGGCCTTAGAACCATTTCGCTCTCGTCCTTTACCACGACTCCGTTCACGATCTTTACCGCCACGATTTTGGGCCCTATCCCGACCACGTCGGTTGCCGCCGCCACTTGATCCCCCGGGACTCTTTGACACTTCGACATTCACAAACCTACCATCAACCTTGAATTCGGTAAATTTTTCAAGCACTTGGGCCGTATCGGAGGCATCCGTGTTAAAGAATGAAAAACTTTCCTTGACATCTACCTTTGAAATGGCATCCCGGCCAAAATCGAGGGTATCTTTCAAGAAATCTTTCAGGGACATCCAATCATATCCATCTTTTTCACCAACATTGATAAAGTATCTAACCGAACCATCAGCGGCCATTTCGCCCGCGTTATTACGATCGCCTCTTCCTTCTCCCCGGTCCCTGACATCGATTGTATTTAAATCCTGTGTCTTATTGTAATAATTGTAAAACCGGGTAAATTCGACCGAGATAATTTTTTTGATCAATTCATCCCGATCAATACCTTGAAATACATCATTAATGGCCGGCAAATAATCCTCAACTTCCTCGTTTATTTTTGTATCCTTGATTTTATTCGCCAGGTGGTACAACTGTATTTCACAGATTTCCATTCCTGTCGGAATTTTTTTGGCAATAAATTGTTGCTTTATCTTAGTTTCAATAGCCTTGATCTTACGCAGTTCACTTCGCGTAATTATCACCATAGAAATCCCTGATTTCCCGGCACGACCAGTACGACCACTCCTGTGTGTATAGGTTTCTATTTCATCGGGAAGTTGGTAATTGATGACATGGGTTATGTCATCTACATCAATGCCCCTTGCGGCAACATCTGTGGCTACCAACATTTGTACTTGCTTCTTACGGAAAGCGTTCATAACGAGATCCCGCTGATTCTGGCTAAGATCCCCATGAAGGGCTCCGGCATTATAGCCATCCTCGATCAATTTTTCGGCAACTTTTTGAGTGTCCCTTTTTGTTCGGCAGAAGACCACTGAGAAAATGTCGGGGTTGGTGTCTGCCAATCTTTTTAAAGCTGAATAACGGTCTCCACCCCCAACCACGTAATATTCATGCTGCACGGTATCGACACCTGAATTTTTGGTCCCAATGGTTACTTCCTTAGGATTGTGCATGAATTTTTTGGCGATAATCGAAACTTCCTTAGGCATGGTCGCTGAAAACAACCAGGTTGATTTTTCTTTCGGGGTATTTGAAAGAATATCCTGTATATCCTCAAAAAAGCCCATATTGAGCATTTCATCTGCTTCATCTAAAATACAGTAATCGATTTTTGAAATATCGACTAATCGGCGTCCGATCATGTCCTTCATTCGGCCCGGAGTGGCAACAATGATCTGGGCTCCACGCTTTATCTGCCTCGCTTGATCCGTAATGCTAGCGCCGCCGTAAATGGCTACAACATTTATATTGCGCTCATACTTGGCGTATAATTGTAGTTCGTTCGTAATCTGTAAACACAGTTCGCGTGTCGGGGAAAGTATTAATCCTTGGGTCGTTCTACTATCACTATCGATTTTTTGTATTAATGGAAACCCGAAAGCCGCGGTCTTTCCGGTACCTGTTTGGGCAAGGGCGACCAGATCGGTCTCACCTTCCAATAAAATCGGGATAGTTTTTTCCTGTACTTCCGAAGGGGTTTCGAATCCCATATCGGCAACAGCATCTAATAGGGACTTTTGCAGTCCCAGTGCTTCAAATTTAGTCATAATGTGTTTTACTTAATCGCTAATAGGTGTGTTGCATAGAGCGATTATCGTATATAACCCATTGGACTCGGCGCAACACCTGCCATACTGGCGGCGTTAAAATTAAGCGGCAAAGATACTGTTAATTTTTCACTTGACCGAAGAGAAACGTCTTTTGTTATCTGGCCCGCTCTGTCACGCCCAGGATGCAATCCTAAGTTCACAAATAATTGTCCTACTCCTCAGTCGTATCAGTTAATTACGACATTGCTAAAGGAAGATAGTTTTATACGGCATCCACATCGTGACGCATACTTAAAAACGAAATTAATGCTCGCATTGCCTTGCCACGATGGCCAATTTCGTTCTTTACCTCCAATGGCAGTTCTGCAAATGTTTTATCAAAACCGGTTGGTCTGAAAACCGGATCATATCCAAAACCTGCGTTTCCTCTCTTTTCACCTATGATAGATCCCGTTACGCTCCCTGTGAATAATGTTGTCTGATTATCCATGATTAATGCGATAACCGTTTTGAATTGGGCGGTTCGATCGGTCTTATTTTCAAGTTCAACAAGCAACTTTCTCAAATTGTCATCGGTATTTTTATGAACTCCTGCGTATCGTGCAGAATAAACACCCGGCGCTCCTCCAAGCGCTTCGACAAGTAGGCCGGTATCATCTGCAAAACAAGGAAGTGCATATCTTTTAGACACGTATTTTGCTTTGGCTAGGGCATTTTCTTCCAAGGTGGCGCCATTTTCCGGTATTTCCTTCAGACAACCAATATCGTCTAATGAAAGCAGGGTTATTTGCCTGGGCAGCAGTTTTTGTACTTCCTTCAATTTATTTTGGTTATGGGTAGCAAAAACGAGTTTCATAAAGAGGCGATAAAATGTTCGGAAAAGCGCTAAAAATACTAATTTTATACAATGGAATTAAAAATACTGCCTGGGGTAGTCTTTCTGGTTTTTGGGACATTGATGTACGGGCTTTCCAAATTTTTGCCATTCGGACAATTTGAATTTTTCGGACGTTCCTACCTACTGCTGTTTTTAGTGCTGTTCTCGCTGGTCATAAGTATAATTTCCTTAGTTCAATTTTATAAGGCGAAGACCACGATTCATCCCATGCAATCCGAAAAGGTCTCTAAATTAGTGACTTCCGGATTATATGCCTATTCAAGAAATCCGATGTATTTGGCCCTTCTCTTAGTCTTGCTGGCATGGGGGCTTTACTTGGGAAATGCTTTCAATGTGCTTTTGGCGGCGGGATTTGTATCCTATATGAATCGTTTTCAAATTCAGGCAGAAGAGCGTATATTATCACAAAAATTCAAAAAGAATTATGCGCAATATTGCATTCAGGTACGAAGATGGTTTTGAGCAAAACACGTCGTCTACTCGGCCTTCAATTTAAATTATAGGTGAATGAAACTTAAAATGATCCAACTGCTACTTTTGACCTTTGCATGCAATTTTATTACTGCACAGGCTCATTTTTTTAAATCGTTCGACGGAACACGGATCGCATTTACAGATGAAGGTGAAGGTATGCCGATTTTGCTATTGCATGGATTTATAGGTACGCGTAATTCTTGGGAAAGTACAGCACTCAAAAAGGAATTACTAAAGAATGGCTATCGTCTGATCATTCCTGATCAGCGTGGCAATGGTGAATCGGATAAGCCGCACGAAGACGATGCCTTTGCTGATGATGCGGAAGTACGTGACATGCTGCTCCTGATGGATTTCTTGAAAATTAAAAAATACAGCGCGGTCGGTTATTCTCGGGGTAGTATTGTACTTGCTAAATTATTGACGCGTGACCGGCGCATTCGCAAGGCAGCCCTTGGTGGTATGGGACTTGATTTTACGAATCCGAATTGGAGTAGAAGAATCATGTTTGCCGAGGCATTTGATGGGAATATCACCCCAGAGACCGAAGGGGCGGTAAATTATGCCAAATCAATTGGGGCAGATTTGAGATGTCTTCACCTACAACAAAAATATCAGCCGGTTACATCGGTAGCGGCTCTTTCCAAAATTAGGGCAAAAGTATTGGTGGTTGCCGGCGATAAGGATGTTGACAATGGGAAGCCATCTGAACTACAGGGCGCAATTCCAAAAAGCCAATTGAAGATAGTGCCGGGGGAACATAACGGAACCTATAAAACAGGGGCCTTTGCAGATGCCATCATTTCATTTTTGAAATAGGCTCCTTTGTCTTTATTCAGCGAGGAATTGCCCGATCTCCATAATTTTTGAGTATTGGTTCCTTAATTTTCTATCAAAATAGGTTTGATTGGTGACAGGGATAACTTTTGGGAAAATAACACCAAAACCGACCGATTAAATTTTTACTTTTACAGCTTAATTTTTTTAAAAAATGGTGGAAGTGGGCAGGAAGTATGTATTTGATTTTGATAGTACCTTGACCCGGGTAGAGGCTTTGGATGTCTTAGCGGAAATGACCTTGGAGGGAAAACCTAATAAGGATGAGATAATCAAGGAAATACAGAAGATCACGAATTTGGGAATCGACGGGGATATCTCTTTTACTGAATCATTGGAACGACGTATAAAATTATTGAAAGCCAATAAGTCTGATTTGACTAGACTCGTGAGCGAATTGAAACAGAAGATTTCGAAGTCGATCGAAGCGAATAAGGAATTTTTTGAGATGTTTTCAGATGACATTTATGTTATTTCATGTGGTTTTAAGGAATTTATTGATCCAATAGTCAAAGAATACAATATCCCTTCAGAGCGCGTGTATGCCAATACCTTTAAATTTGACGAAGCTGGAAATATTATCGGATTTGATGAAACCAATGTACTTTCTTCGCACAATGGCAAAATCGAATGTTTAAAACGGCTCGATTTAGAAGGTGAAGTTCAGGTCATCGGGGATGGCTATAGTGATTATGTCATGCGAGAAGCGGGAATAGCCCATAAATTCTTTGCCTATACCGAGAATGTACATCGTGAAAAGGCAGCCAATAAGGCGGATCATGTGGCACCCAATCTGGACGAGTTTCTATTTGTAAATGATTTGCCAAGAAATATTTCTTATCCAAAAAACAGGATTAAGATTTTACTTCTCGAAAATGTACATCCAGCCGCTTTTCATAATCTTTCTGAAGATGGTTTTTCGGTTGAACTGATTAAAACCAGTTTGTCCGAGGACGAATTGATTCAAAAGATCAAAGGAGTCCACGTCTTGGGAATCCGATCAAAGACGCAGGTTACCCAAAAAGTTTTGGATGCCGCTAATAAATTGTTGGTCGTGGGTGCTTTTTGTATCGGCACTACCCAAATTGATTTAGACTATTGTAGATCACGTGGCGTGGTCGCATTCAATGCACCATACAGCAATACCCGCTCGGTGGTCGAACTCGCGATCGGTGAGATCATTATGCTAATGCGCAGTGTTTTCCCAAGAAGTACCGAGATACACAGCGGGCAATGGAATAAAACCGCATCTAATTCAAGGGAAGTACGTGGTAAAAATCTCGGAATAGTGGGCTATGGCAACATCGGAAAGCAATTATCGGTTTTAGCGGAAGCCATTGGTATGCGAGTTTATTATTACGACATCAATGATCAGCTAGCCATTGGGAATGCGATCAAGTGCAATTCACTGGAAGATTTATTGAATGTTTCCGATGTGGTCACCTTGCACATTGATGACAATAAAGCCAACAGGAATTTTATTGGCGCCCGAGAAATTAACCAAATGAAGAACGGCGCCATCCTTATTAATCTGTCGAGGGGATTTGTGGTTGATATCGAAGCTTTGGTCAAGGCCCTAAAAAACGGAAAATTGGTAGGTGCGGCCATAGATGTTTATCCCGAAGAACCTAGTGCCAACGGAGAATTTAGCACCGAACTTCAAGGCCTTGACAATGTTATTTTGACTCCGCATGTCGGGGGGAGTACCGAAGAGGCACAACGCAACATTGCCGATTTCGTCCCGCATAAAATTATGGACTATATAAATTCGGGTAGCACGGTCGATGCTGTTAACTTTCCGAATATTCGTTTGCCAAAACAAAAAAATGCCCATCGGTTTCTGCACATTCATAAAAACGTACCAGGCATCATGGCCAAAATAAATGAAGTATTGGCCAAATACGAAATGAATATCTCGGGACAATTTCTTTCGACCGATAATGAAGTTGGTTATGTGATAACCGATTTGGATAAGGAGTATAACAAAGAAGTTATTAAAGCACTTAAAAATGTCGAGAATACGATAAAATTCAGGGTGCTGTATTAATTTTGATAATTTAGACAGACACCAATAGTGCGTCGTCTCTACCCTTAAAAATTTTTAGCGAATAATTGAACTAACTGGATGGCAAGCCTCCATTGGTTTTGGCCCATCATTCGTGATGGTAGGGCTCATTCCGCAATATCGTAAATGCCCGATAAAGCTGTTCTACAGCGAAGAGACGCACCATTTGGTGTGAAAAGGTCATTTTAGATAAGCTTATTTTTGCTTGTGCCACTTCATGTACACTAGTACTAAAGCCATACGGGCCTCCGATAACCAATACTAAACGTTTGATGCCTGAATTCATTTTTTTCTGAAGATAGTGTGCAAAATCGATAGAAGAATACGATTTACCCCTTTCATCGAATAGTACCAACACATCCGCTGGATCTAATTTCTTTAAAATGAGTATTCCCTCTTTTTCCCGTTGTTGGTCTTCTGAAATATTCTTGGTGTTTTTAAGGTCAGGAATGATTTCGAGTTCATACTTGACATAGAACTTCAAGCGACTTTCGTACGAATGAAGCAGCTCTTGAAGTGCCTTTCCATCGGTTTTACCAACAGCTATCAGTTTAATCGTCATAGGGCAAATGTAGTTTTCAATGTTCAAAAGCCAAATACATAATCGTAAATACTTCGGCACAAATCTTAAACTACCAGATAACCCGGCAACTATTTAGTAAATTCGCATTAAACGTTTTATTCATGATTTCGAAAGAACAGTTTCAGGAGGAGATTGAACGTATCATTAAGAATGCCATTCGAGAGGATGTTGGCGATGGGGATCATAGTTCATTGGCTTGCATTCCGTTATCGGCGACTGGGCGGGCAAAACTTTTGGTAAAAGACAATGGAATATTGGCAGGAGTCGATTTCGCAAAGCAGGTTTTTACCTATATCGACCCGCATCTGGAAATGGAAATTTTAATCGCGGACGGGTGTTCAATAAAATATGGGGATATTGCGTTCTATATAAAAGGAAGCTCCCAGAGTATCTTAAAAGGGGAGCGTGTGGTATTGAATGCAATGCAGCGAATGAGTGCCATAGCCACCAAAACCAACGGCTACGTTAAGCTTTTGGAGGGTACAGGGACAAAAATCCTGGATACTCGAAAGACTACACCGGGAATTCGTGCCTTGGAGAAATGGGCTGTAAAAATTGGTGGTGGGGAAAATCATCGATTTGCTTTATACGATATGATTATGTTAAAAGACAACCATATTGATTTTTCCGGAGGCATTACTCAGGCCATTGTGAACACACAGCACTATTTAAAAAATAATCATAAAGACTTAAAAATAATCGTAGAGGCGCGCAATCTTGACGAAGTTCGAGAAATACTCAGATCTAAAGGAATCTATCGAATTCTTTTGGATAACTTCAACTATGACGACACGCGTGCGGCTGTTGCAATGATTGGGAATCAATGTCTGACCGAATCATCAGGGGGCATCAATGAAACCACACTCCGAAAATATGCCGAATGTGGGGTCGATTATATTTCATCAGGGGCCTTGACACATTCAATTTCTAGTATGGACCTGAGTCTTAAAGCGGTATAGATGTCAGCAGAAATCGAGAAGAAAGTCGATAAAATACCAGTAATAAATTGGGTGGCAAGACTTTTAAAAAAGATAAAGTTGCGCGCATTTGAGGGGCTTTCGCTTTACGATCTAATTGAAATGTATTTTTTTGGAATCGTACAAGGCACACTTTCCATACGGGCAAGTGCCATTTCCTTTAGTATTTTTTTGGCATTGTTCCCCTTATTGATTTTCTTATTGACCCTCGTGCCATTTATAATTCCATATGTTAAAGTTGGGAATGCCAATTTTGACTCACAATTTTTGATGTTCCTGGAATCATTTTTACCGACCGCGACCGGCGATTACTTTGGTGAAATCTATCAACAGATCCAAGCGCAGGAACGGGGAGACCTTTGGTCTTCCATCTTGGCATTCATTACGTCTATTTTTTTAATGACTAATGGGGTTAATGCCATTTTCGGTGGTTTTGAAAATTCGTACCACGTTAATTTAAACCGTAATTTTTTTAGACAATATGCTTATGCGATGGGAATCGGACTGATATTATCGATACTACTTATTATTGGTGCAGTAGTATTCGTCTATTTAGAATTCTATACCCAAAAAGTGTACAGTGATTTTTTCCTGAAAGCCTATGGCATCGTTTTGGAAAAAGACGATATTTATTTATTAAAGATAATAAAAGTGCTCTTTTTTCTACTTCTTTCCTATCTAACAACAGCTATATTGTATTATTTTGGAACTGCACGAAGCCACTCAAAGTTCTTTTCAATAGGGGCGCTTATGACGACCATTCTGTTTACGCTCACTTCGTACCTTTTTGGTATCTATGTTGATAAAATTGCTACCTATAACGAATTATACGGGGCCTTGGGCGGATTGTTGATTTTATTAGTGTTCATTTGGTTAAATTCCAATATATTGCTACTTGGATTTGAGTTGAATGCCACCTTGAATTCACTGCGAAAAACCTACTTAAAAAATGAGGATGAAGGGTAGTATATTGATTTTTTGCCTGTTTATGGTAACAACAGGTATGGTTTCCGCCCAAAGTATTTTCGGGGAATGGAAAACCATCGATGACCGAACTGGAAAGCCAAAGGCCGTTATCTCCATTTATGAAAAAGATGGACTCATGTATGGTCATGTCGTTAAGATTTTGGAAGAAGGGAAAGAAAATATGGTATGCTCCAAATGTGATGGGGAAATGAAAAACGAACCAATTTTAGGGATGACCATTATCGACGGTGCCGAACACCATGGAAAGGGGATATATAAGGGTGATACGCTTTTTGATCCGGAGCAGGCCATGACCTTTCGATGTAAAATTTGGTTGAACCCTGATAATGCCGATGAGCTTAGAGTACGGGGATATCTTGCATTTATATATCGAACGCAGACCTGGATTCGTGTGCAAGGATAGAAGGCAAAGGCACTATGCAATACTTTATTCATGTAATTCTACCAATACCACTCGAAAAGCTTTTTACCTATCGTATTTCGGATGCCGAGGCACATTTTCTGCTTCCTGGAATGCGCGTGGCGGTCCCTTTCGGGAAATCCAAAATCTATACCGGCCTTGTTTATGCCGTACATACAGAAGCTCCCACCGCGTATGAAGCCAAGGAAATACATCAAATTTTAGACGACTATCCGATTGTCAACCAAGTTCAATTAGAACATTGGCACTGGATAGCAGAATACTATATGTGTACCCTTGGCGAAGTTTTCAGAAGTGCCGTCCCAAGTGCCTTTTTGCTCGAAAGCGAAACACTGATTCTTAAGAATGAAAGGATTACAATCGATGAAGCAGCCCTCCAGGATGATGAATTTTTAGTCTATGAGGCGCTTTGCCATCAATCGTCATTGAAAGTGCATGAGGTAAGTGCGATAATAGATCGCAAAAATGTCCTTCCCGTGCTCAATCGGCTCCTTCTAAAGAATGTAATCGTTTTAAAGGAAGAAATCTATGAACAGTACAAACCTAAATTAGTACGTCATGTAAAACTGGGACAGGCCTATTTTGAAGAGGACAAACTAGAAGCCCTACTTGGCTCCATGTCCCGCGCACCCAAACAAAGTCAGGTCGTTCTGGCATTGTTCCAACTACAGGCGGCCACAAGAAAGCCAATAACAATCACTGACCTGGAACTTTCAAGTGGAGGTTCAAAAGCCGTCATCAAATCCCTGATTGATAAGGGTATTCTAGAGGAGTATCAGGTTAAGACGGATCGAGTGACCTATGAGGGCAATGCTGAAAATGAATCCCTCAAGGCATTGAATGCCTATCAACAGAATGCCTTGGAAGTAATTTCGGGCAGTTTTGAAAAAAATAAGGTAACGTTACTTCATGGTGTAACTTCATCCGGGAAGACCGAAGTGTATGTTGATTTGATTGAAAAGTGTATCAATTCAGGAAATCAGGTGCTCTATTTATTGCCGGAAATTGCATTGACAACCCAACTGATTACGAGATTACAGGAGTATTTTGGGGAGAAGGTTGCAGTGTATCATTCCAGATATTCTGTGCATGAGCGCATTGAGGTGTGGAATAATGTGCTTACAAAAAGGGCCAAGGCACAAATAGTGATTGGGGCCAGATCTGCTTTGTTCCTGCCATTTTCTAAGCTTGGTTTGATCATTGTCGATGAGGAGCACGAGGGGTCTTTCAAACAGTTTGATCCTGCGCCTAGATATCATGCACGGGATGCAGCCATTGTGCTTTCAAAACTACATGAATGCAATATTTTATTGGGTTCGGCGACTCCTAGCATAGAAAGCTTTTACAATGTTCAGCTCGGAAAATATGGCTACGCCCAAATTGACCGTCGCTATGGCAATGTCCTAATGCCCGATATGGAGCTCGTTGATCTAAAAGATCAAAGACGCAAACATAAAATGAACGGACATTTTTCGGAGCGCTTGCAAGCTGAAATTAGGAATACCTTAGACCTTGGGGAACAGGTTATCCTATTTCAAAACCGCCGGGGATATGCGCCCGTTGTCGAATGTACTACGTGTGGGCATGCGCCCCAGTGTCCGAATTGCGATGTTAGCTTGACCTATCACCAAAACAACAAACAACTTCGCTGCCATTATTGTGGATACCATATGGCTTTACAAGAACGTTGTTTGGCTTGTGGTAGTGCGACCTTGGATACCAAGGGCTTTGGAACCGAGCAAGTAGAGCAGGAATTACGGGAGCTTTTTCCGGAAGCCAGGGTAGGTAGAATGGATTTGGACACAACACGCGGAAAATTTGCCTATGAGAAAATTATTACGGCTTTTGAACAACAGGAATTAGATGTGCTGGTAGGCACTCAAATGTTAAGCAAAGGGCTTGATTTCAGGAACGTGAATCTTGTTGGAATCATGAATGCAGACGCTCTTTTGAATTTTCCAGACTACAGGGCATATGAAAGAAGTTTTCAACTATTGACCCAGGTCGCCGGTAGAGCAGGGCGTACCAAAAAAAGAGGCAGGGTAATCATCCAAACATATAATCCACAGCATAAGATATTGATACAGGTGGCTGGAGGCGATTTTGCAAATATGTATAAAGAACAGGTATATGAACGGGAACAGTTTAAGTACCCTCCGATCAACAGAATAATTAAAATCACCTTTAAGCACAAGGATTATAATAAACTGAACGAAGCCACCGATTGGTTTGCCAAGTCGTTGCGAAATGTATGGAAAGGAGACGTTCTTGGGCCTGAATTTCCCGCTGTCGCGCGCATTCGAAATCAATTTTTAAAAAACATCCTTATAAAGATCCCCATGAGTGGGTCATTGCATAAAACTAAAAATAGCATTAAAAGGATCGAAAAATCCTTCAATGCTATTTCCCACTTTAAAAGTGTACGCGTAATCTACAATGTAGATCACATATAAATAAACACTATACGTTGCTCAATGCTTCAGCCAGTTCAGTCTTCTTATTGCGGCTCAAAGGAATAGACCTTCCGCTCACTTCGACATTCTTACTGTTGAATTTCTCGACTTTCTCCAAATTGATAATATACGATTTGTGAATGCGCAAGAACTTTTCCTCTGGCAATTGTTTTTCAAACGATTTCATTGTTGATAAAATAACGATATTCGCTTCATCGGTTACCAACTTGATGTAATCTCCTAGGGCTTCGATCCACTTAATATCATTAAGGATCACTTTTCGCTTTTTAAGATTACTTTTTACGAAGATATGCTCTTCATCCTCATCAACCCTATGCATTTGCTCAAATTTGGCAACCGCCCTTTTGACAGAAGCATCAAAACGGGCCATGGTAATAGGCTTGTGCAAATAGTCTGTTACATCATAGTCGAAAGCTTTAAGGGCATAATCGGGTTTTCCGGTTATCAAGATTACTTGCGGACTGTTTTCAAGTGATTCGAGTAGGTCGAATCCATTGATAATAGGCATTTCGACGTCAAGAAAAATAAGATCGATCTCATTATTTTTAATGCCATTTTTTGCCTCGATAGCGTTACTGTATTCGGCCACCATTGCTAGGTTCGGGTGGTTGTTGACCAGTTTCGCAACCGCCATACGTTGCATAGACGAATCGTCAACAATAATACTTCTTAATTTCATAAATGGGTTGATTTGTGGGGTTAAATCATCGACAAATTACCGAAAATTTGCATTGAACTACAATAAAAGTTGTAAACATTGCAAGGTATCCTGTGTAATTGGTAAATGATCATTAGTTAAGATTTGGTTAAGTTCATTTTTTATGAATGTTTTAGCTATAACGAAGAAATTTCCGTTTTCTTGTAAATAGTCGTAAATATTATTACTTTTGCGATCCTAAAAAGATAGATTAATATGAACCATTACGAAACTGTTTTCATTTTGAATCCCGTTCTATCTGATGTACAGATAGAGGAAACAGTTAAGAAATTCGAGGATTTCTTAATTAACAATGGCGCCAAGATGGTTGCCAAAGAGAATTGGGGCCTAAAAAAATTGGCGTATCCCATTCAACATAAAAAAAGTGGTTTTTACCATTTGTTCGAATTTGCCTCTCCAGGGGAAACGGTCGGTCCTTATGAACAAGAGTTCAAAAGGGATGAGCGCATCATGCGTTTTTTGACCGTAAAACTTGATAAGCACGCCGTGGCTTGGGCTGAAAAAAGAAGAAACCGATCAAAAACCGCTAAAGCATAGATAGTATGGCAACGATAGAACAACAAGCAAAAGGTAAAAAGGATGGGGATGTCAGATATCTAACCCCTTTGAATATTGAGACCAATACGAAAAAAAAATATTGCCGTTTCAAAAAATCAGGTATTAAGTACGTAGATTATAAGGATCCCGATTTCTTGATGAAGTTGGTGAATGAACAAGGTAAACTTTTGCCGCGAAGACTCACTGGTACTTCCTTGAAATTTCAGCGCAAAGTTGCCCAAGCGGTTAAACGGGCAAGACACTTGGCTTTAATGCCCTACGTAGGGGATTTATTAAAATAAAAGAAACGGACCATGGAACTTATATTAAAGGAAGACGTTCAAAACCTAGGTTTTAAGGACGATTTAGTAAATGTGAAGAACGGATACGGAAGAAATTTCCTGATTCCTCAAGGCTTGGCTTCGTTGGCAACTCCA
This sequence comes from Flavobacteriales bacterium, assembly GCA_038316335.1. Lineage (GTDB taxonomy): Bacteria > Bacteroidota > Bacteroidia > Flavobacteriales > Flavobacteriaceae > JALHST01. The sequence continues at coordinate 75,823 of JBBQAM010000006.1, read as the reverse complement.
TCAGCCAAAAAGGTGTTGGCAGAGAATCTTAAGCAAAGAGCCCACAAGGAGAAGAAAATCGTAGATGCCGCCAAGAAAACTGCTGAGGCTTTGAAAGCGCTTGAATTGAAAATAGCTGCTAAAACAGGTGCGGGTGATAAACTTTTCGGATCTGTGACAACGATTGACTTAGCCGCCGCTTTAGAGAAGGAAGGACATGCCATTGATAAAAAATTCATTAGCATTCAAGGAGGTGCGGTTAAAAGAACCGGTCCTTACAATGCACAGATACGATTGCATAGGGATGTTTTGGTCGACTTTGGCTTTGAAGTTGTAGCTGAACCAAAATAGTTTTTCTAGTTCAATATAGAACCGCTCATCTTTTTACTTTTAAAAGAGGGCGGTTTTTTGCTGCCAAAGATTATTCAAGATGCGCATTAATAATAAACTCTTTTGAATCTTCCGATTCTCCAAAATTCGTTAATAACGTTCAGAAAAATTGAAATATACCCGACTTACCAAGCAACAATTTGAGGAACTTCATCAAGAATTCATCAACTTTTTGGCCACGCAATCGATTACCCACAAAGAATGGAGTTCTTTAAAAAGGAACAAACCGCAAATCGCCGAGGAAGAACTTGATGTTTTTAGTGATCTGGTTTGGGAAGGTGTATTGTCTAAGGTGGCCTACTTGGAAAACATTTCATCCCAGCATATGCACTTGTTCTATTTGACAAAGAAGGAAATGAAACTTTTTTCGGTGAAGGTAATGAACCCCAATATTGATTTGACCACAAAATCAGGTTTTAAATGGTTCAAAAAAAATTGGCAATCTGACTACATCGAGTACCTCACTGCATCAAAAGCCTATTCTGTTGATCCGAACCTAGATAAGTTCGGACTAATACAACAAGGTGCCTTGATAACCAAAGGTGATCTATACCGATGGTTCGAAATGATGATCGATGATCAGAAAACATAACAACTATGTATTTCAGGCTTTAATTTTAGTTTTCTAAGGCACTAAATTTATCACAATAGTTCAAATGAAGGCAAATGTTGTCTGCCCTCCTTTGGAAGGGATAGGGGGGAGGCCTATATTTGCATTAGAAAAAGACCAATGGCACAAAAACCAAGCATACCAAAGGGGACAAGGGATTTTTCCCCTTCTGAAATCGCTAAGCGCACCTATATTCAGGACATTGTTAGGAAGAATTTTGAATTATTTGGTTTTCAGCCGATTGAAACACCGTCTTTCGAGAATTCTGAGACCCTTATGGGGAAATATGGCGACGAGGGTGATCGGTTAATTTTTAAGATACTGAATTCAGGGGATTATTTATCGAAGGTAGATGGTATTACCTACACTTCTAAAAATAGTGCAACACTTACTCCAAAGATTTCTGAAAAGGCCCTAAGATATGATTTGACGGTCCCTTTTGCGCGCTATGTGGTCATGCATCAAAACGAACTGGATTTTCCATTCAAACGCTATCAGATTCAGCCAGTTTGGAGGGCAGACCGACCACAAAAAGGTCGTTTTCGTGAGTTTTTTCAATGCGATGCAGATGTAGTCGGGGCCAATTCACTTTTACAAGAAGTAGAATTCATCCAACTATACGATGCTGTTTTTGAAGCACTTTCCTTACCTGGGATAACCATAAAGGTGAACAATCGTAAAGTTCTGGCCGGAATCGCTGAGGTCATAGGTGCAAAACAGCATTTGGTCGATTTTACCGTAGCCTTGGATAAATTAGATAAAATCGGGAAGGAAGGTGTAAAAGCAGAAATGTTGGGAAAAGGAATTTCGGAGGCCGCAATTCAAAAGGCGGCACCGCTTTTCTCATTGTCAGGCAACAATTTTGAGCAACTAAATACCCTTAAGGAACTTCTGATCGATTCACCGGAAGGAACACAAGGGGTCGAAGAACTTTCATTTATTCTAAATCGTATCCAGGAAGTAGGCCTTCGGTCGGCCAGCCTTGCTATTGATGTTACTTTGGCACGCGGACTCAACTACTATACAGGGACCATCTTCGAGGTAGCAGCCCCCAAGGAAGTAGACATGGGATCAATAGGAGGTGGAGGAAGGTATGACGACCTCACTGGTATTTTTGGGCTTAACGATGTTAGTGGGGTTGGCATCTCATTCGGATTGGATCGCATATATCTGGTTTTGGAAGAATTAGCGCTTTTCCCTAAGACGATCGATCAATATCTACAGGTACTTTGCTTGAATTTTGGAGAGCAGGAGGCGTTGACCTCCTTAAAATTGGCTACCAAACTCAGAAGATTAGGAATAAAAACCGATGTTTATCCGACAGAAGCGAAGATTCAAAAGCAACTTAAATATGCAAATAACCGTTGCGTACCCTATGTAATCTTTATTGGGGAAAAAGAGGTGAATGAAAATAAATTCGTTGTGAAGAATATGGCTCAAGGAAGCCAAAAAACGTATAGTTTGGATGCTCCGGCCGATTTTGAAAAAGACTTATAAACAGGCTTTTATCGCCTTGATAATTGTTTTGTAATACGGGGTACCATGTGGTACATATTTTTTAGGATTGGCCAAGCCCCATGTTTCCTCAGCAAATTGTGTAATCGGAATTAGTTTCAATGCAGCCACCTCACTATCCTGCTTTTGAAGATCTTGTAATGGTACTTTTAGTTCGGAGATGAATGTATGATGAAATTCGCAGTCGTTCAACCCATTCGCGTGGAGATGGATCCCTTTGAAAACTCCAATTTTTTGGAGGTCCCTTGCCATTATCTTAAGCCCGATTTCCTCAGAAACCTCACGTAGGGCTGAAACTTCGATTTCCTCTCCGGCCCCGATATGACCTGCTACCGAAACGTCCCATAAAAGGGGATGGGTATCCTTGTTCTTGGCCCTTTGCTGTAGTAGTATCTTTCCATTTTTTGTGTAGAACCATATATGCACTGTTGGATGGAACAGCCCTAAGTAATGTGCCTCTGATTTAAGGAGGATTTTCCCGGTGCTATTTCCATGTGCATCGAGGATGTCAACTAATTCATCCATGGGAATATGCGTGTTTATATACCTTCATCCTCCTTTTAAAAGGCTAGAAATTTCAATAGTGTCTACTCAAAATAGCTAAAGGTCTCTCCAGGCTTAATGGTAAGCAAGGTTTCATAAATCAATCGAATCACATTCTCGACATCGTCTTGATGCACTGTTTCCACGGTGGTATGCATATATCGCAAGGGTAATGAAATCAAGGCCGAGGCCACACCACCATTGCTATAGGCAAATGCATCTGTGTCTGTACCAGTTGATCGGGAAGCTGCCATACGCTGAAACGGTATTTTTTTCTTTTCTGCCGTTTCGATTATTCTTTCCCGTAATTTATTCTGAACTGCCGGGGCATATGAAATGACTGGGCCTGCGCCGATTTCTGTATGTCCCTGAGTTTTTTTCTCAATCATGGGGGTCGTAGTATCATGGCAGACATCTGTAATGATGGCGACATTCGGCTTAATGGTATTCGTTATCATTTCTGCGCCACGAAGACCGATTTCTTCTTGAACAGAATTGGTAACATATAACCCAAAAGGCAACTTTTTCTTGTTCTCATGAAGTAGTCTTGCGACCTCCGCGATCATAAAACCGCCTGCACGATTGTCTATGGCCCTACAGACGAATTTGTTTTTGTTCAAGATATGAAAGGTATCGGGGTAGGTTATAACGCAACCTACATGAACGCCTAATTTTTCAACCTCTGCCTTGTCTTTCGCACCGATGTCTATAAAAATATTATCCAGTTTTGGGGCTTCTTCCTTGTCGGCTTTTCTGGTATGAATCGCAGGCCATCCAAAGACTCCCTTTACGATTCCTTTTTTAGTATGAATATTGACCCATTTCGAGGCCGCAATTTGATGATCGCTCCCTCCATTTCGAATCACGTAGATAAGTCCGTTATCAGTAATATAGTTTACATACCAAGAAATTTCATCAGAATGACCTTCAATGACCACTTTGTATGGTTCATCTGGATTGATTACCCCGACCGCGGTTCCGTAGGTATCGGTAATGAACGTATCGACGTATGGCTTGAGATAATTCATCCATAGTTTTTGACCTTCCCATTCATATCCCGTTGGGGCTGCATTGTTGAGGTATTTTTCAAAGAAATCAAGTGATTTTTTCGTAAGTATCTTGCTCGTGCTCATTTAGGCTTCAATTTAGATGCAAACTTAGCAATATTCACTTTTAATTAATAATAACATCACATCTTTATCATTAATTTTGATTCGCCTATGGTGCCTACTAGCAAAATGAAAAAACGATTCGCTTTATTTTTTTTTAACTCCGTCTGTTTTCTAGGGATATCCCAAATCCCAGACCACCCAATAGACTCTTTACAGGAGAGCCTTATCATTATAGAAGGGGATTCGATATTTCGGAGCTCGATCGACCTTGACGAAGTATATGTTTTCGGGAAACTTGATTTTTCGAATTATGAAGAGAAGTTACGGTATTATATTTTAAGGCGAAAAACCATTAAAGTATACCCGTATGCAAAATTGGCAGCCGAACGCTTGGTCGAACTAAACGATAGCCTTGCAAAAATAACGAAGCCCAGGCTTCGTAAAAGATATACAAGAGAGGTGCAAAAGTACATTGAGGGAGAATTCTCGGATGAACTTAAAAAGATGACGAGAACCGAAGGACAAATCTTGGTCAAGCTCATTTATAGACAGACGGGGAAGACGGCTTTTGATTTGGTAAAGGAACTCAGAAATGGCTGGCGGGCCTTTTGGTACAACACGACTGCAAAATTTTTTAAGATCAGTATCAAAGAAGAATATACCCCAGATTTGATCCAAGAGGATTATCTTATTGAGGACATACTTCAAAGAGCATTTACTTCAGGCCTCTTGGTGCGGCAGAAGTCGGCTTTGAATTACGATTTTTCAGAGCTAACCAATAAATGGAATACCCAAAAAAAAGGCGTAAAGGAATAGGTAATAACAGATTTTAAGGCATTATTACTTGCCGCACTAAGAACGAAAGTTTTGCCCAAATCATTAAATGCCATGAGGCATTAGTTTTTTTTTGTTCCGAAAAAGGCATCCATTATCACTTTCATGCTATAAAAGCCTAAAGCGATGGCAGCGATTGCCAAGAGGCCCCCAGTTATAAGAACGGGCCAAAACCAAGGATGCCCCTGATTTTTGAATGCTTCATAAAGAACTACTGGTGCTATGAACATGATGGCTATCGTATAGGCTACATATTTCAATCCCTTGACGAGTAAGTCTTTATCAGTTTTCATAGGAAAGTGGCGTCGCGTTTTACCAAAAATACCAATTATCGCCCAAACCTAGCGAGCGAATCGACGCAATATTATTTAGGATTTTTTGCGATGTGGCAAGGATATAGTATCTATAAATTCAAAAAATGGGGTTGAAGTACGGCTTGAAGTGATTCTTGAAATTTAGGTTTCGCCAAAAAAAAGCGGGATAAGCGAATTAGAACGCGTTGCTACCTAGCTTACGAAATTTAACAAGCCCTAGAACAGGAGTAGCCTATTTTTCTTTTATCAACAATGAATCGGAAAAGGCTTGACAAACAGCAAAGTAGCCCAAGGCAAAATTATCTGGTTCAGTGGTGTTGATAATATTCCCTTTGACTGTAGCCGCTTGTGATTGAAACGGACCTTGGTCTCCGCCACTTTGTATGATCAATTGGCTCATATAATTAAAAAATGGCTCATCAACTCCGAGAAGGCTAATTTCGAGTTCCGTTCCTGGGTCTAAACCCTCATCGTAGAAATAGGAGAATTGAAATGATTGACCGGGATAGAAGGTGTCCTCGGAAACCAAATACTGATCGAAATGAAAATCAAAAAGATAAAAATCGGTTCTGTCCTTGGCATCTGTAAATGATAATTGTACTTCGGTTTCTTTACCGGTAAACAAAGTTCCTTCTCCTTGAACTAAACTATCGATTGGAACGCTAGGGACAAACCGGGCACTCGCAAGGTACTGCTGCCCTTCATAATCAATGGCCAATTCAAGCGGTCCGTCGGTCAGCATGGTTTGATCAACTTCCCTGGTATAAATACCTGTATTGGGCGCCAGTTCATTAAGGGCAACGCTCGTTTTATCCGCACTATTGGTGAGTGTGATATGTGTCAAGTTAGCGGCTTGTATCTCTTCAAAAAACGGACTTGTTTTACTCGCAGTTACTTGAACCACTATGGTTGGTTGTGATACGTCATATAAGCGTATCACAGCATCAATGACAAGTCTTGGTTTATCAATGGGTACTTCGACTTCGATTACGTCCTGACATCCCACCATAATGATCAAGAGAATTAAAGGGAAAATGTTTTTTCGCATATGCTAAAACTTAAAGTTATACGTTACTGCAGGTACAATTCCAAATATGGAAGTACGCACGGCTTCATTGACCCCAGTATCCTGATTGCGACTAAAATTAATGGAGGCTGAATTTTTTCTATTGTATACATTATAAATACTAAAAACCCATTCGGCCTGCCACTTTCTGCCTCTATTTTTCCTAGGAACCATCGTGGCCGATAGATCTAGGCGATGGTACGCCGGTAGTCTTGCCTGATTGCGCTGCCCGTAATACGGAATCGTCAAGCCCTGAAATTCAAACTGGCCAATCGGATAATTGGTTGGTTGCCCTGTCTGGAATACGAAATTGGTATTAAAACTCCACTTTTCATTAAGCTCATAACTTCCATAGAATGAAACATCATGTGTTTTATCATACGGTGTGTTATACCATTCCCCATTATTGAGCCCAGGTTCGCTGGCGTTTCTTCCGGGAGTACGCTGCTCAGACTTTGAAAGTGTATACGCCAGCCAACCTTGAAATTGCCCCTCGTTTTTACGTAAAAGCAGTTCAAGTCCGTACGCCCGAGCCTGACCATTTAAAATCACCTGTTCTATGGCCTTGTTAGCAATCAGGTTGGCACCGTCAATATAATCGATTCGGTTCTGAACCGTTTTATAGAACACTTCCGATTCGACCGAATAGTTGCTTCGATCCAGGTTTTTAAAATATCCGAAAGCATATTGATCAAGAAGCTGTGGCTTTATAAAGGAGCCACTAGGCGTCCAAACATCAAGCGGGGTAGGGGAACTGGTATTCGATAATAAATGCAGGTATTGGGTCAAACGTGTATAACTGGCCTTCAACGAGGTTGCTTCGTCCAAGGTATATGAAACGGAAAGCCTGGGCTCAAAATTATTGAAGGTTGCTAAACTCCCATGCCCTGGATCGACGGTTTCATATGGCTTACCCTCCTGATAAATTTGTAAGGTACGGTTGTATTCAACGGCCTTACCATCGGCATATAGATTCAATTCATCCTGCCCTAAACGGACAAAATTGCTAAATCGAATGCCATACCCAACACTCAAATTTTCTGTAATCCGGTGCTCTATATCCACGTATGCCGCAAACTCATTCGCATACTTTTGAATCAACTGCTCCTCTAAAATACCAGAATTGGCGTTACTAGGTTCAATTTTGCCGGGATTGAATTGATAGTAAATATTATTTAGGCCATAATTGACTTGAAGTTTGTCACTGATATAATCCTTCAAATCGTACTTGACATTGAAATTTCTGATACCTGAATTCCAATTAAAGCCTACAAAATCTAATTTCAATCCATAGTAGTAATCAGAATATATCAGGGAAAGATTCGAAAATAGTTTATCGGAGAACAGATGATTCCATCTAAAATTACCTACTGCGTTGCCGTAGGTGTTTACAAAGCTATCACTAATACCAAAAACGTCCCGGCCAAAATACCCTGACAAAAATAGGCTATTGCGCGTATCGACATTGAAATTGATTTTGGTATTCAAATCATAGAAATAGGCGGTATTGTCAACTTGAAAAAGAGGTAAAAACAAATGCGCATATGAGGCTCTTCCACCTATTAGAAATGCAGCTTTATCTTTTATGATAGGTCCCTCTACCAACAGGCGACTTGCCACTGCGCCAATACCTCCGTTTATTTTCAACTCCTTACTATTGCCCTCTTTTTGAAAAATATCCAAGACTGAGGATACCCGTCCGCCATACCGTGCGGGAATGCCCCCTTTGTACAATTTTATGTCCTTGATGGCATCTGGATTAAACACAGAGAAAAAGCCAAACAAATGAGAGGAGTTAAAGATCGTAGCTTCATCGAGAAGAATGAGATTTTGATCGACTGAACCGCCTCGGACATTAAAACCAGATGCACCTTCTCCGGCATTGGTTACTCCTGGCAATAGAAGAATCGATTTTATAACATCAGCTTCCCCTAAAATCACGGGGATTTTTTTAATAGTCGCAGCCGACATAACATTGACGCTCATCTGGGGCTTTCGAATATCGACTTTCTCCACATCCTCGGTAATGACTACTTCATCCAATTGTTCTGCCTCTTCCAACAGATGAAAATTAAGCGCAATATTTTTCGTCAGGGAAACTGTTTGAATAACATCACTAAACCCTAAATAACTTATTTGGATTGCATATTCCCCTTCCGGAAGCGTTAGTGAATAAAAACCATATTCGTTGGTAGTTACACCGGTTCTCAGGGCTGGTACCGCAACGGTAACACCAATTAACGTTTCATTACTTGCTGCTTCGTAGACGGTGCCACTCAGTGTGAATTTTTGTTGCGGGAATGCTTTAAAGCAGCTTAAGATAAAAAATAGGAAAGCAATAGTACGTGGGTCCTTCAATTGCAATTTTTTATAAATGTAGTAAGAAATAAAAGTGTGTTGCCCGTGTTAACAATTATTTAAAATAAAAGGCCCATGCCTTGCTGCAAGGGCCATTATTTGAAAACGTACCTATCCTTTTAAATATGTTGGAGAATCTCATTGAATTTAGCACTAGGTCGCATGGCCTTGGCCATAAGCAGTTCATCAGGTCTGTAATAACCGCCAATTTCCTGTGGGGAACCTTGAGCAGTGGTCAGTTCATCGATAATCCTCGATTCGTTGGTTTCCAGCTCATTGGCAATTTTTACGAAAAGGGATTTTAGTTCAAGGTCGTTGTTTTGTTTTGCCAAAGCCTGTGCCCAATATAAGGCAAGGTAGAAATGGCTTCCTCGGGTGTCAAGTTCTTTTACTTTTCGTGAGGGGGATTTGTCGTTGTCCAAAAACTTTTCAGTGGCGTTATCAAGCGCATCAGCTAAAATGCGTGCTTTTTCATTGTTGTTTTTTTCACCATAAAATTCCAAGGAAACCCCGAGTGCTAAAAATTCACCAAGAGAATCCCATCGTAAATGGCCTTCTTCCAAAAATTGCTCAACATGTTTTGGTGCACAACCACCGGCACCGGTCTCAAATAGTCCGCCACCATTCATTAATGGAACAATTGATAACATTTTGGCACTAGTACCGACCTCGAGAATCGGAAAAAGATCCGTAAGATAGTCGCGCAAGACATTGCCGGAGACCGAAATAGTATCCTTACCATCCTTTAGGCGGCGTAATGTAAATTCGGTTGCCTCGATTGGGTCACAAATTCGAATATCCAAGCCCGTTGTATCATGGTCTTTAAGGTATAGTTTTACCTTTTTTATCAATTCCCGGTCGTGTGCCCTTGAGGCTTCTAACCAAAAAATCGTGGGAACATGGGTTGCCTGTGCCCTAGAAACCGCCAATCTGACCCAATCCTGGATAGGGGCATCCTTTGTCTGGCACATTCTCCAAATATCGCCTTCTTCAACGTTGTGTTCTAAAAGGATTTCCCCTGAATGGGTATCGATTACCAAAACCTTTCCGGAGGCTGCAATTTCAAAGGTCTTATCATGAGAGCCATATTCTTCCGCTTTTTGTGCCATCAAACCTACATTGGGGACGGTCCCCATAGTCCTAGGATCGAAAGCGCCATATTTCTTGCAGAAATCTATGGTCGCTGAATAAATTCCAGCATAACTGCTATCAGGAATCACAGCGATTATGTCCTGTAATTTACCTTCGGTATTATACATTTTTCCCGAATTGCGGATCATTGCGGGCATTGAAGCATCAATGATGATGTCACTAGGAACATGCAGATTGGTAATTCCCCTTTCTGAATTTACCATGGCCAATTCAGGACCGTTCTTAATAGCCGTCTTAATGTCGTTTTCAATTTCCGTTCTTATATCCGAAGGTAATTCGGTAACCTTCCTTAATAAATTTTCGAGGCCATCACGGGCATTTACGCCAATTGAATCAAAGATGGCCTGATGCTTCTTAAAAACATCGGCAAAATAGACGAGCAACGCATGTCCAAAAATAATCGGATCGGATACCTTCATCATGGTGGCCTTCAAATGGATTGAGAAGAGTACCCCTTCTTTTTTGGCCGATTCTACGGCATTTTTCAAAAATTGAATCAGGTCATTCTTGCTCATTACGGTGGCATCAATGATTTCGCCATCAAGCAATTTTATTTTGTCTTTAAGCACGGTCGTTGAACCATCCGCTTTTAGCAAGTCGACGCGAATATCGGTCCCCTTGGTAAGGGTTATCGATTTTTCATTGGCTTTGAAATCCCCATGTGACATGGTAGCCACATGCGTTTTAGACGCGGCGTTCCATGCGCCCATAGAATGGGGGTTCTTTTTGGCATAATTCTTCACTGCCCTAGGGGCTCTTCGGTCTGAATTGCCTTCACGAAGCACCGGATTGACGGCACTTCCCTTTATTTTGTCGTATCGCGATCTGATTTCTTTTTCCTTGGCGTCGGCAGGTTCATCAGGATACTTTGGAAGTGCGTATCCTTTTCCTTGTAATTCGGCAATGGCTTCCTTTAGTTGAGGTAATGAAGCACTTATGTTCGGTAACTTGATAATATTGGCTTCGGGGTCCGTTGCCATTTTACCCAATTCCTCAAGATCATTATCCATCCTTTGCGAGGCATCGAGAAAGTCGGAAAAATTGGCAATGATCCTTCCTGATAACGATATATCCTTAGTTTCAATGCGTATTCCAGACGATTTTGCAAAGGCCTTAATTATGGGCAGGAAAGATTCTGTGGCCAAGGCTGGCGCTTCGTCTGTGTTTGTATAGAAAATTCTTGGCATTTGTATGTTCGAGTTTGTTTAAGCGGAGCAAATATACAATTTTATAAATGTGTAAAAGCGCAGCAAATCGGGATTATTGCCCAACTTACTAAAAACTCAAAGATCGATAGTTTGTGTACTTGTGGAGGAATATACAATACCATGTGCGGTAATAGATATGGTACATAGTGCAAAAAGGTGCAAACTCTTATTTGACCGAATTGGCTTGAATTGCTTTCTATGAGGTGTAAGATAACAAAAGCCATATCATTGTACAAGTACATTGATATGGCTTTTTAGAAACAATTAACAAACTTTTTGTTTTGTTTTTCAACAAAACGGCAACCATTGATTGCGTTCGCTTCACTGTTTCAACGTTTGAAATACGTTCCTACTAGAGCATTACACTTAAGTCCTACTTTGTATTTCTTCTCATTGCCTTAATACTTTCAACTTTCTTAATGAAACCGAAGCCCCATTATTCCAGTCAAAGCATCCATATGAAAAGGCCAAGGAACGACAGCCCCTTGTTTTCATACTCATCTCATCATAATAAGTAGGCCTGAATGAACAAACCTCCTTTTTTAAATGCGATTGAACAACAATATAAAGAACGTAAACTTTATAAAGGCTTTAATTTATATCTAACCGATATTTCCTTAAAACCATCCTTAAATATACGCTATTTATTTCGAACCGTGAAATTTTATAATGAATTAATAATCAACAGCGTATCAACTGCAATTATGAACAATTGTTTATAAAGAGAAACCCGTCCGGAAATTCAGTTCTAGACGGGTTTCTATATCAAATCGTAAAAAATATTACGAACGAATTTCCTTAATACGTGCTTTTTTACCGGTAAGTCCTCTGAAGTAGAAGATACGTGCCCTACGCACTTTCCCTTTTTTGTTCACTTCTACCTTTTGCAATGCCGGCATGTTGATTGGAAAAATTCGCTCCACTCCGACAGTCCCTGACATTTTTCGGATGGTAAACGTTTCCGTCATTCCGGTTCCCCTTCGTTGTATTACGACTCCCTTGAAAAACTGTGTCCTCGTTTTTTCGCCTTCCTTTATCTCATAATAGACGGTAATAGTATCGCCCGCTGAAAAATCCGGAAAATCTTTTTTTGGAACAAACTCGTTTTCAACGAACTTAATTAATGATTCCATGGTATTGTTTTATCGTTATTCGTAAGCCAACATGCACGATTTTCGTCAGAGGTTGATTTAACAGTGTGCAAAAATAATCTATATATTAAAACCCACAAGCTATTTGACATGATTTTTTTATCATGAATTGCCCAGCACAACCTATTCCAATAGGTCGGGACGCAAGTCTTCAGTCCTTTTCTGCGCTTGGTCCTCTCGCCAATTTTCTATTTCGGGAAAATTGCCGCTCAGTAGAATCCCTGGTACGTTTAGTCCTTTGTAGGTAGCGGGCCTGGTGTACACCGGTGGGGCCAATAGATTATCCTGAAACGTATCGGTCAATGCAGAAGTCTCATTGTTGAGAACGCCAGGAATTAATCGTATCACGGCATCACAAAGTACGGCTGCGCCTAATTCACCACCTGATAGTACGTAATCCCCGATAGAAATCTCACGGGTAATCAAGGTATCCCGAACCCTTTGATCAACCCCTTTGTAGTGACCACAGAGTATGATAATGTTATTTAACATCGATATGCGATTGGCCATTTTCTGGTGCAGGGTTTCCCCATCTGGAGTCATATAAATAATTTCATCATAGTCCCTTGCTTTCTTTAATGCAGAAATACACTTGTCAATAGGCTCGATCATCAGTACCATACCAGCCCCACCGCCGAACTGGTAATCATCGACTTGATTATAGCTTTTATCTGAATAGTCCCTAAGATTATGGGTATGCACTTCAACCAGGCCTTTATCGATGGCCCTTTTTAGAATTGACGCTTCGAACGGACTCCTTAATAGCTCTGGTAATACGGTTATGATATCGATTCGCATGTGAAGTTTTATTACTTCGCCTTATTGGCAGCCCAAAAGTAGTGAAAACAATGGGTATCCTTAATCCAACCCAATCGTTCATATAAAAGTTGTGCTCGATTGTCAATGGCAGTTTCCAAGGCCAGACCTTTATAACCTTGGTCAATGCAAAAGTCTTTCGCCGAGCTTAGAAGCGCCTCGCCGATGCCCTTTTTACGATGGTCTGACGCAACGTATAAATCGTTCAAAATATAGGAAGGCTGTAAGGTTACCGAAGAAAAGGTAGGGTAGAGCTGCAAAAATCCGACGGCTTGGTTCTTATATTTCGCTAAAAGGACAATAGATTCATTTTTTGTAATTCGGTTTGTCAGAAACTTGGCCGCTAATTCCAAATCTGATGGCTGTCCATAAAAAATCCGATATGCATCAAAAAGAGGTACAATTGTACCTATGTGTTCTTGCTGTGCCCTTAGAATCGAAAACATTTGTTACGTTGAAAAAAGCCCCGTTTGGGGCTTTTTTCTATTTTTGCTTTTTGTATTTATTGATTTCGTCTTGTAATTCCCTACTAATTTTCTGTTCTCGTTCCAAGGCCCTTCTGCGATGTTCCTCAAATTCTTCCTCAACCTCTGAAAGGGCTGTTTTTGCTTCTTGGGTAAGCACATTACTCCTCCTGAATTTGTACATAAAAAACAGCATGAGCCCCAGCAATCCGAAGATAATTGACCAAAGGATCGTATTATAGGTACCCTTGGAAACAGCGATGCCCAAAAAGGACATGCTATCCTTTTCTTCGGTAACCGCAGTAAGATTGTTGGTGGTTTCACCTAATTTCTTGTTTAAGGAACTTATGGTCGTCTCGTGTTCGGCAATAGTGGCCTTTAGCTCGCTCGTTTTTTTGTTCACGGCAGTTAAGGTATCGAGTACGTTTTTACGCAACTTGTACAGATTGCTTTCCTTTACTACCTCGTAATGCACGCCGTCTGCCCGGTAGTTGCCCGATTTTTTGGCAACATAATCGAATTGACTACTTATTGGGCCGTTATCTAACGACAGCTCATCAGTTTCTCCCTCTTCTTGCGCAAATTGTAGGTTAAACGTCAATAGGGATATTACAATAAATACTAACCTCAAAATTTTCATTTATGTAAATCTTATTGTTAACAATGATTTAGAGATGACTAAAGTAATTCAATTATTGTCAATTAAGAAAAAAAATCGATGTTAAGGTAGGTTTTCATTTTCTACTAACAGCGTAGAAAATTAACTAAATTAAGAGATATTAAAAAAAGTTTAATAGTACGTAAACCTTCTTACTTTGGCGATATATTTTGCCAACCTGATAACCTGGTGGGCATACCCAAATTCATTGTCATACCAAATATATAGCACGATATTTTTACCATTGGGGGCTATAATCGTTGCCATACTGTCATAAACGGAAGGGGCTGACGTACCGATAATATCAGAGGACACCAGTTCCTTACTTAAGGAATATTTGATCTGTTCGACCAATTCACCTTCCAATGCATATTTTTTTAGTATGGTATTTAATCCATCTAACGACGTTTTGTTATTTAAATCGAGATTGAGAATGGCCAGTGATCCATTAGGAACAGGGACCCTGATGGCATTTGAAGTTAATTTCCCTTTCAGGGTTGGCAAGGCCTTCGCTACGGCTTCCCCGGCACCCGTCTCGGTAATCACCATATTCAGTGCGGCCGCCCTTCCGCGACGAAATTTTCCATGGAGATTATCTACTAGATTTTGGTCATTCGTATACGCGTGTATCGTTTCAATATGACCCTTGATAATTCCCAAGGAATCTTCGATTACCTTCAGGATGGGCGTTATTGCATTGGTGGTGCAGGAGGCCGCTGAAAATATTTTCACCACATCGGGATCAAAGCTTTTGTGGTTGACGCCATGCACAATATTGGGTACATCCTTACCAGGTGCGGTAAGTAGGACTTGGCCAGCTCCTTTTGAAAGCAAATGTTCGGCTAGTTTTTCCTTATTTCGATAGGCACCTGAATTATCAATGATGAGCGCATTGTGAATGCCATATTTTGTATAATCGATATTTTTTGGATAGTCGGCAGTGATGAAATGTACCGTGGTGCCATTAATGATGAGCGCACTATTTTTTAAATCGGTCTCCACGGTGCCATGAAAAGGGCCATGCACCGAATCAATTCGCAGCAGACTGGCACGTTTTTCTAAAGTTTCTGGATCGGCGGGCCCTCTAGTGACCACTGCCCGTAGGCGCAACTGATTTCCCTTTCCCGTCTTGGCCATAAGTTCGCGGGCCAATAGCCTTCCGATACGCCCAAAACCATATAAAACAACGTCTTTTGGCATTATTTCGCTGGTGGTACTCGCATCTTTTAATTTGTCGATGACAAAGGCCTTGGCGTTGTTGAAATTGGTTTCATCCGAATGATATTCGTAGGTAAGTTTGCCAATATCCAATTTGGCAGGCGGCAATTTCAGATCGTTGATGGCCCGTAATAATTCAACCGAATCGAATATCGAAATGGGTTTTTGCACAAATTCGCCAGCATATTCATGCAGATTTATGATGTCACTGACATTTTTATCGATTATTTGGTTCTTAAAAAGGACTACTTCAATCGATTTGTCGTACCAAAGATCACTCGTGATTTTAATAAATTCGGTGGTGGCTTTTCTTCGATCGGCCTGGAAGGCCAATTCCTTTTCATACGATTTACTTTGCGACATGAATTTTTAATATTCGGCACTACAAAAGTAAAATTTTCAAATGTTTTCGTGAAGGGAAATCGCATAAAAAAGCCCCGACCGAAGTAGGGGCCTTGAATCAAGCACTATTGAAATTATTGAAAGATAAGCCGCTCTCTTTCACCTTTTTCGTTCAACATGGTAATTACGGTCCTTTCATATTTCGAAATTTGTCCAAAAAGATCCCTGGCCTCTTGAATGTCATTGATTTCTTCATCATCAATCGATAATAAAACCTTTCCTTCTAGACCATAACCGCGATACGTTTCTGGTACCCCAACAATTTTTACTCCTTTATTCGTTTTAAAATCCTTTTTGTCCTTCTCCGTAAGATTTTTGACCTCAAGCCCCAATTCAGGAACCACCAAGGTTTGCCTTTCCATTAATTTGACGGGTACGATCAGTTCGTCTTCTTCCCGATTAATAGTCACTTCTACTTCGTCCCCCGGCCTTTTCGATGCCAAATATCCAGAAAGATCTGAAAATTTGTGAACCATGACATGATCTATTTTTTTAATGATGTCCCCACTTTGTAATTTGGCTTCAGAAGCACCTGTTCCTTCTTCAACATCTTCGATGTATACCCCGTCGATTTCATTATATCCTTTTTCAATAGCATATTGTGAATTTATTGGAGGTGTTTTTATGCCAAGAATACCTTTTTGCACATTTCCATATTCCATAATATCGTCCACGACTTTCTTAGCAATATTGCTGGGAACTGCAAACGAATAGCCAACATATGAACCGGTTTGTGAAGTAATGGCTGTATTGATCCCAACTAAATCGCCATTGGTATTGACCAAGGCGCCCCCACTATTACCTGGGTTTACAGCGGCATCGGTCTGTATGAATGATTGATCAGCCCTTCCAAGATTTCGGGCCTTCGCACTTATAATTCCGGCAGTTACCGTAGATGTGAGATTAAAGGGATTGCCAACAGCCAATACCCATTCCCCGATTTTTGTGTTATCGGAATCGGCAAAGGCCAAATAGGGTAACTTGCCCTCTACTTTGATTTTTAATAAAGCAATATCCGAGTTTGGATCTGATCCTATAAATTCGGCCTCGTATGACTTATTATTGTTTAATGTAACTTGAAGTTGATTTGCATTGGCGACTACATGATTATTGGTAACTATATAGCCGTCAGAAGATATAATAACCCCTGAACCTACCCCTACTTGTGGTTGCGCATTTTGACCTGAACCAAAAATAAAATCCCATGGGTTATTAGAACTGCCGCCCAGCGAAACATTTTTAACGTGAACAACGGCATTAACGGTGTTTTCCGCGGCCGTCGTAAAGTCTACTTCGTTGATACCCGCACCTTTCGCCGAAGTGGGTGTTAAACTCGTATTGATAACCGATGCCCCATCATTTTGAGTAATATACGCAAAATTGCCATTTTCAAAAAAGAGTTTGTAGGACCCTAAGGTTATAGCCCCGGCAAAAATGGCCACCAAAAATAAACTTCCTATCTTTTTCATGTATTGTTTAAATTAAATTATTAATTCATTATTAACGTAAAATTATGGCATTAAAGCAGCATTATTTTAGAGTTTAACGCCTTTTTAACTGCTAAAATTTACTTAAATAAAGTCCTATCTTTGTATTTCAATCATTGCTATGGCCCAAACTTTTTTTAAATATCAGGGAACTGGAAACGATTTTATAATGATAGATAATCGTCAGGGAAAATTCCCAAAAGAGGACCTTGACGTAATTTCGTTTCTATGCGATCGTAAATTTGGTATTGGTGCAGATGGCTTGATTCTGCTAGAGGATCATGCGGAAAGCGACTTTAAAATGGGCTACTACAATTCGGATGGCAAGGAAAGCAGTATGTGTGGCAATGGCGGCAGATGCATTGTGTCATTTGCAAGGCGTTTGGGCATAATTCAAGATACTGCCCGCTTTTCGGCGGTCGACGGAATGCACCAAGCGACCATTAAGGAAACTGAAATTAGCCTTCAAATGAAGGATGTTGACACAATTAAAATGAGGCAACATGCCATTTTTTTGGATACGGGATCACCGCATCATGTTCAAATGGTAGAAAAGCTTGCAGCTTTCAAAGTAGCCAAGGAGGGCCGGAAAATACGATATGGGATGTATGGGGAAACCGGGAGCAATATTAATTTTGTGGAACAAATTGACCCCATTTCGTTTGCGGTACGGACCTATGAAAGGGGAGTAGAAGATGAAACACTTTCATGTGGCACCGGCGTGACCGCCGTGGCCATCGCCATGCATAGCTCTGGAAAAACAAATGGGACGCATATAAACATTCAAACGCAAGGGGGCCCGTTACAGGTTACATTCGTTCCCAAGGAAAATAGGTACGAAGATGTTTATTTAATTGGGCCCGCGAAAATGGTCTTTGAAGGGGAAATTGAATGGTAAATTTACAAGGAAAAAGTATTTTTCTAAGGGCATTGGAACCCGAAGATGTTAACTTCCTTTATGAATTGGAGAATAATCCGGCGATATGGGAAATAAGTAATACAATCACTCCGTATTCAAAACATGTGCTCAACTTGTATCTTGATAACGCCTATCGGGATATTTATGAAGTAAAGCAATTACGGCTTAGTATCTGCAATTCAAAAAAAAAGGTAATCGGCCTTATCGACCTCTTTGATTTTGACCCAAAAAACCTAAGGGCGGGTATCGGCCTTGTTGTATTGTCCGAAGACGAACGCAACAAGGGTGTCGGTTCAGAGGCGATAGAACTCATGATTGAATACGCGTTTTCAATCTTGGGCCTTAGGCAACTGTATGCAAATGTTATTGAGGATAATAAGGCCAGTATCCACCTTTTTAAAAAATTGGGTTTTGAGACTGTGGGCGTCAAAAAGGATTGGATTTTGTGGAGGGGCCTGTTTAAAAACGAAATACTCTTTCAAAAGATCAAAAAGTAATGTATATAAGAAAGCTGTTAAAGCTAATTGTAGTGTTGGGCCTTGTTGTCGGTGGAATATTGACCTATCTGGTGTATCGTGCCATTTTTGCCCCGAATACAAAATTCAATAATGAGGAAGCCTATGTATTTGTGCCTTCCGATGCCGATTTCGAGGATGTAATCCAAACTTTGAACCCCTTATTGGAACATAGCAATACTTTTGTTCAGGTTGCCAATAGAAAGGGATATCCCGCGAATATCAGACCGGGAAAATACAGGATCAAAAAAGGAATGAACAACAACGAAATAGTCAATTCGCTCAGAAGTGGGAACATTCCGGTCAAGGTTGCCTTTAACAATCAGGAAAATTTGGCCGATTTGGCCGGTCGAATTTCCAGTCAAATTGAAGCAGACAGCCTCGGTCTTTTAACTGCTTTCGAGGATCGTTCGTTTTTGAAGGTCAATGGTTTTAATGAGGATACCAAATTGGCCATGTACCTCCCAAATAGCTATGAATTCTTTTGGAATACTTCGGCTGAAGGTTTTAGACAGCGGATGCTCACTGAGTATAAAAAGTTTTGGAATGAATCGCGTATGAAAAAAGCAACGGAATTAGGGTTGCTCCCTATTGAGGTCATAACGCTCGCGTCGGTGGTTCAAAAGGAAACTGCCAAAGTAGATGAACGGCCAAGGGTGGCCGGGGTGTATCTCAATCGATTGAAAAAGGGCATGTCATTGCAAGCAGACCCGACGGTTATCTATGCGATTAAGAAGCTATCAGGAAATTTTGATACGATTATCAAGCGGGTGCTTTATAAGGATTTAGAACTCGATTCTCCTTACAACACCTATAAATATGCGGGACTACCCCCTGGGCCTATTACAATGCCCGATATTACGGCCATAGAGGCGGTTCTTAATCCTGAAAAGCACGATTATTATTATTTCGTAGCCAATGTTGAAAATTTTGGATATCACAAATTTGCCAAAGACTTAGTACAACACAACCGAAATAAAGAGCAATATATCCGCTGGATCAATTCCCAAAAAATCAATAGATAGGTATCTTATCCCTTTTTTAAGACTTGTTAACTAAAATTGTATTTTTTTAACAAAGCCTTGGAGAAGAACCGTGAAATGGCAATTATCTTTGTCGCATGAAATTTAAGCAGGTCATTTTTGGCCATAAGTCTTAAGAAATCTGAGATATGAGAAGATGTATAATCTTTTTTTGTTCTCTTATCATGCTTTTGATCTTGATGGGATTCAGGCTACAGGTGACGAAAGTTACGGTACCGGAATCACTGAAGGTCACTGAACCTACTCAGGTCTTGTATCCCAAAAACAAGACCCTTTTTACTACGACGATGGTGGCACCTCCTTTTTTAGGAAGTTCCTATATCGGTTTCAAGGAAGCTCTGGCCTTCAAGGAGTCACAGGGTAATTATTTTACGACGAATACCTTAGGGTATTTGGGAAAATATCAATTTGGAATCGGTACACTACAATTAATGGGGGTTTATAATTCTGCTAGCTTTTTAAAAGACCCCATAATGCAGGAAAAGGCTTTTCACACGAATGTTTCCAGAAATAAATGGATTTTAAGACGGGATATCGCCCGATTTGTGGGTAAATATATCAATGGTGTGGAAATTACCGAATCTGGTATTTTGGCTGCTGCTCACTTAGCAGGTGCGGGCAATGTTAAAAAGTATTTAAGGTCCTATGGGCAAATAGATACGATGGATGCATATGGTACTACCATCGCCCGGTATATTAAGAAGTTTTCGGGCTATGACTTATCACATGTAATCCCAAAGCGAAATCCCAAGGTATAACGAATTTTGTACATATGAAGATGGATAGGCCCTGATATACGTATCGGGGCTTATTTTTATCCCTGAAGTATGAAAATTGTGGGCCTTTTATGTAGGGTGACGGGAGTTTTTTTCCATTCAGCAACGGTCTTGGTGCCAATGAACTCAGAGGGCATGGTGATGTCACAGGCGATGCATAATTTTGTTGTGGCTGCAAGTGAGGCCAACATATCTGCCAACAACTTGTCGTTCCTATAGGGTGTTTCTATACATAGTTGCGACTGCTGCAATTCAATCGATGTTTTTTCGAGTTTTTTAATCGTCTTCCGACGCTCAGCACTATCAATGGGCAAATACCCATTAAAAGCAAAATTCTGTCCGTTGAGTCCGCTTGCCATAAGGGCCATAATAATCGAGGAAGGCCCTACCAAGGGTACCACTTGAATACCCTTCGAATGGGCAAGTTGAACGACTTCGGACCCAGGATCGGCGATACCCGGACAACCTGCTTCGGATAGGATTCCTACATTATTTCCTTCCAAACATGGGGTTAAAAAGGCCGGTAATGCCTCGGCTTCGGTATATTTGTTCAATATCTCGAAATGGAGAGTCGGTTGGGATTTTCGTGGACTTATTTTTTTGATGAACCTTCGAGCCGATTTTTCATTTTCCGCAATATAATGATCGGTACCCTCGATGACCCTCTTTATTGAAATGGGAAGTACTTCAAGGGGTTCATTGTCTCCAAGCGTTGTTGGAATTAAAAATAGTTTACCTTGTTCATTTTTGGACATTGGCCACTTGTTATCATTGACTTACAACTTGGCAACGAGGGCGTCACAGGCTGCATCGATTAGTGTGAATACCTTTTCAAATCCGCTCTCACCATCATAATACGGGTCGGGTACTTCCCGATTTTCAGGTCCCATAACGTCCAACAAAAGACGTACCTTGTCACTTTCGGATTTATCTTTTGCGAGCGCGATTATATTCCTATAGTTGCTCAAATCCATAGCATATATAAAATCGAACCTGTCAAAATCATTTGGGGAAAACTTTCCGCATCGTTGACCAGAAATATCGATACCATATTTTAATGCTATTGAAATACTTCTGGGGTCGGGCGGTTTGCCAAGATGATATCTTCCTGTGCCTGCCGAGTCGACCACTATTTTTTTGGGATCTACTTTTTTTTCCAATATGCCTTGCGCCAGGGGAGACCTACAGATATTTCCAAGACAAACCATTAATATCCTGGTCACAATGGTACGATCAGGAGAATTTTTTTGTAAGATCGTCAATGTATTTTCTAAACTGTTTATCGGTCTCTGCCAGATTGTCAACCGTTTTACAGGCATGAAGCACAGTCGCATGGTCTCTTTTGCCTATCTGTGATCCAATACTGGCCAAGGAAGCTTTAGTGAATTTTTTGGCAAAGAACATAGCCAATTGGCGCGCCTGTACGATATGTCTTTTGCGGGTTTTCGATTGTAATGTGGCAACGTCCATTTCAAAATAATCAGACACTACTTTTTGAATATAATCGATAGATACCTCTCTTTTGGTGTTTTTTACGAATTTTTCAACCACGTGCTGGGCAAGTTCCAAAGTCACCTCTTTTTTGTTAAATGACGATTGGGCAATAAGCGATATAATGGCACCTTCCAATTCCCGTATATTGGTCTTGATGTGCTTGGCCACATAATCTACGATATCATCGGGCATTTCAACGCCATCCCGATATAATTTGTTCTTAAGGATCGAAATACGGGTTTCATAATCCGGATTTTGAAGTTCGGCAGAAAGACCCCATTTAAAACGGGACAATAAGCGTTGTTCAATGTCCTGCATATCGACCGGGGCCTTGTCAGAAGTTAGGATAACCTGTTTTCCGTTCTGATGTAAATGATTGAAAATATGGAAGAAAACATCTTGTGTGCCTGATTTTCCTGATAAAAATTGCACATCATCAATAATCAGGACATCGATTAATTGATAAAAGTGAATAAAGTCGTTCCGTGTATTTTTCTTGACACTTTCAATATATTGCTGTGTAAACTTTTCGGCCGAAATGTAAAGCACCGTCCGTTCAGGGTATTTGTCCTTGATTTCTACTCCGATGGCATGCGCTAAATGCGTTTTACCGAGACCAACTCCGCCAAAGACCAAAAGCGGATTAAATGAGGTTCCCCCTGGTTTATTGGCCACTGCCATTCCAGCAGACCTTGCCAAACGGTTCGAATCCCCTTCCAAGAAATTATCAAAATTATAATTCGGATTTAATTGGGATTCGATTTTAATATTGCGGATACCAGGTATAACGAATGGATTTCGCAGCTCTGGGTTTTTTGATTTGATAGGTACGTCCATTTCCTGAGGTACCATAGTGCCACGATTGGAGCTCGGGATTTTTTCGGTAAAAGGTTCCCGATTCCCGTAGGTATTTTCCATTCGAATGATGTACACAAGTTTGGCCGTTTCGCCTAATTCACGTGTTAGTGCTACTTTTAATATTTTGACATAATGTTCCTCAAGCCATTCGTAGAAAAATTTGCTGGGAACTTGAATACTTAAAGAATTCTCTGAAAGTTTAACAGGTTTAATAGGCTCAAACCATGTTTTGAATGCCTGCGGTTGGATATTATCTTGGATAAAGCCCAAACAATTTTTCCATACGGAATTAGCAGTAACACCCATTATAAATTCTTCTCTTATTTGTTGGTTAGTGATTTCAACAGTGGTCGAAAACCGATCGGAGCATAAACCGTTTTCGTAGCTGGGCAAATATGTGAACAAAAAAGATAAAAAAAAAATCAATTTGCATTGAATTTACCCTTTTTTTTTCGCATGTTCGCGAATCCCAAAAGAAATCTTTTAAATATATCGTTTTTACTTGATAATCTATGGATTTTAACAGAGTTTCTTTCAGGGTTCGATATGGCGAAACCGATCAAATGGGCGTAGTCTATCACGGGAATTATGCGCAATACTTAGAGATTGGCCGAGTCGAGTGGTTAAGGGGCCTAGGAATTTCCTACAAAACGATGGAAGAAAACGGTATCATCCTACCCGTCATTTCCTTGATCTTAAATTTCAAAAAATCGGCGCTGTACGATGACCTGATTACCGTCGAAACCAAGCTCCTGAAAACCCCCTCCGTCAAGATAAAATTCGATTATAAAATATACAATGAAGTTGGGGATCTTTTGGTCGAGGCACACACGGTTCTTGCCTTTATGAATAAGCAAACCAAACGCCCAATGAAGTGCCCGGAATATATTTTGCAAAAACTTAGGGCCTAGCTTAATTTTCCAAGCGCACACCAGGAATTCCTTCGAACTGCTTCCTGATTTTTGATACGTCCCTTTTACGCACTGTGAGGGTATACGAGCAGCTCAGATGTACGTGCTGTGTAATAATCGTCAATTGCCGCTGTTTTATGATTCGCATGACTTTGCCCATGTCGGGGTATTCAAAAAAAATCGTGATGCGTTCTTGGAGTGTCCGTTCAACCAGTTCTGCAGATTGCAAAGCGTTTTTGGCCGCCATTTTATAGGCAGTCATCAAGCCGCCTACGCCTAGCTTTTTACCCCCGAATATACGAACTACCGTAACTAAAACGTTGGTGATTTCGAATGCCTGGATCTGTCCGAATATCGGTATCCCGGCCGAATTGTTAGGCTCCCCATCGTCATTTACCCTAAAGGCTTTCTCTTCCACTCCAAGCTGCCACGCATAACAAACATGATTGGCCGTAGGATATTTTCTTTTAAGTTGTTCGATGATATCATTCACCTCTGAAGCACTGACAATCGGAAAAGCATAACCATAAAATTTGCTTTTTTTATCCTTGTAGATTGTTTCGAGGGTTGGTTTGGCAATGGTTTTGTATGTATCTACTGAAAACTCCATTAAAACAAGACTACCAAAACAATACTAATTACGGCAAGGCCGATCCCCAGCCAATTTTTTCGACTTAATTGCTCCTTAAAAATAAATATCCCAAGGAGGGTCGATAATAAAACCGTAGCCACATTGCTGATCGTGAATACGGTCGAACTATTCAGGCCTTCGTGTTTCAGTGCTTTTAATAAAAAATGAATAGTAAAATAGTTAAATGAACCGAGTATAATACCCCCGATCAAATTTTTTAAATTCAGTTTTAATGGCTTCCGAAATGTGTTTATGACAATAAACAGTAGTCCAACAGTGCCCGCAGACCCAAATACCAGCATGGAAAATAGTGGATAATCATTGACCTCCATTTGTTGGGTCTGCAAAAAATTAATACCCGTATCCACAAAACCAGATCCAATAAACAATAGGATCGGCAATAACAAGGTCTCGACTTTAACAGTTATGGTGCGATTTTTAATTGACGCAAAATATACGGCGGCCAAGGCCAATATGATACCCACGATCTTAAGGGTGCTGGCCTCCTCCTTGTATAGTAAAAACCCAACTAATACAGGAATGACCAATGACATTTTAGCGGCAACCGATGCTACTGAAACCCCTAGATCCTGAGAGGTTTTTGCAGTAATGTTAAAAACGACGATAAAGAGTGCTCCTAAGGCCAAGGTACCTAAAAACCAGGGCTTTTGAGGAAGTTCATGAACAGGGATCTTACCTTCGAAAAAAAGAAAACCGATAAAACTTGCCGTAAAATAGTTTGCTATTATGGCATAGGACGTTTGAACTTTGAAACGGGCAAAGAGTTTGAAAATGACAAAAAGGGAACTAGAGAACAGTACACACAGCACCAAATAGATCATCTAAAGCTTCGATTTAAGTTCCGTAATATCCTCCTGTCCTACGAGTAAGTTCCATGTATGCAATCCGAGGGAGCTCGCAGCATTGGTGTTCTCCTGGGAATCATCGATAAATAATGTTTCTTCAGCGATTATGCCATTGTCATCTAGTACGAATTGGAAAATATCACGGTTCGGTTTTCGGAGTCTAATTTCATGGGAAAGATAGAACTTTTCAAAACTGTTTTTGAAACGGTTAAATCTTTTTGCACCCATTTTTGTTTCGACATGGGGAATATGCAGTGCGTTTGTATTGCTTAGTAAAAACAGCCTATGCCTATTTTCTTTGGCCAAGTTTTCAATAAATTCAAGCCTGTATTCCGGAAAATCGAGCAGCATGGAATTCCATATATCAATAATTTCATTTGGAGTAGCCATAGGATACATGGCCCTTAGACGATCAATAAATTCATCTGAGGATATAGCGCCTATTTCATAAATAGTATTGATCTCGCTTAACAAAGGCGTAAGATCCTTACCGCCCATTTTTATCATTTCCCTTAAAACTATTTGTTTGTCAAGGTTAATAAAGACATCCCCAAAATCAAATATAATGTTCTTAATCATTGGTATAGTATTTTAGGAGGTCGGGACCTATTTTTTTACTGCTTATGAAACCGTTTTTCAAAGTAGGGGCCTTTAGGCCATTTCTCAAATCGTGTTTACCAATAAATACCCTAGCTTCATCCCAAATATTGGCATCGATGAACGTCTGCAAAGTTCTGGCCCCACCTTCAATTAAAACACTGATAATATTGTTTTTATGGAGTACAGTGCAGATCTGAGGGGCAAGGTCCTTTGAAAAAGGCACGGTTTCGTATTGTATTTCGTTTATGAACTTGTTAATATCTGACGATTCGGTAAGGACCATCGTGTTACTGCTGCCATCCAAAACATGAAAATCATCATTGATTTTCAGTTCCCTATCTAAAACGACCCGCACGGGTGAGTTCCCAGACCATACGCGTACATTCAATTGGGGATTGTCTTCGAGAACCGTATTAGAACCTACTAGGATAGCTTGTTCCTCGCTTCTCCATTTGTGCGTCAATTGGCGCGAAGCTAGACTTGATATCCAATGTGGGCTCCTAGCGTTTTTCCTATTATCGGCAGTAGGTGCGATGAAACCATCAGCACTTTCAGCCCATTTTAAGACGATATAGGGGCGCTTTTTTTCATGAAAGGTTAAAAATCGCTTATGATGCTCACGGCATTCCTTTTCTAATAGGCCCACTTGAACATGACAACCCGCAGCCCTCAATTTTTCAATTCCTTTTCCGGCTACCTTTTCGTTGGGATCTATGGTTCCGATAACCACTCGCGGTATTTTGCTTGCAATGATCAAATCGCAGCATGGAGGTGTTTTGCCATAATGGGAGCAGGGTTCCAACGTGACATATAAGGTGGCGTCTTTTAAAAGTGTTTTGTCCTGAACTGATCGAATAGCATTTACCTCGGCATGTGGTCCACCATAAGCACTTGTGAAACCTTCCCCCAAAATGGTGTCATTATGTACCAATAGACTGCCCACCATCGGGTTGGGAAACGTTGTACCAAGACCATTTTTGGCAATCTGGATACACCTCGAAATGTATTTTGTGTGTATATTCACATCGCAAAAATAGAATTTTATAGCAGACCGATTTTAATTTTATGGATAAGACGGTCATTCTAGATTAAATACGCCGGAAAATTTAGACAACTCAGGAAATCCCACGAAAATTTTTGGTTCGACAATAATTCCAGGGAGTGGTTATAACGCTGTAATTAGGGTATCTAGTCATTGGTGAAGACTCGTTTGATTTTGAAGCCAGTATCGACGGCAATACGAGTAAAAGGAAGTACACGCATATATGCAAATAGGCTGGCAATGCATAAATTTGGTAGCGGTAGATGCGAATTAATAAAATGCATTTTGGCGACCGGAAGGCAAAGGTGGTTGTATTCAATTACTTAAAAAAAAGAAGGCTTACTTGTTTACATCGGTTTTTGGGTTAAATACGGGCATGTTGTGCTTCTTGTTGCCTACTAGAAAAAATTGAACAAAGCAGTTTGGATATGGAATTGAAACCGGTTCGTAAATGAAACTACCTTAAAATAAGCACATGTGAATTCATGTTTTTAAAAGAAATCAAAAAAATATTCCATAATGATTTGGGCGACCAGTATCCGAGCGAAGAAATCGATAGTTTTTTCTATTTGCTCATAGGGCACTATCTTGGCCTCGAACGTTTTGTGCTCGCGATTAACCCTGATTCGATAATTTCAAAGGAACAGGAGCAGCCCTTGTTTGAAGCTTTGCAAAGCTTAAAATCGCATCGGCCCATACAGTACATTATTGGAAAGGAGCATTTTATGGAAATGGACTTTATAGTCAATGAAAAAGTGCTCATTCCAAGACCTGAAACCGAAGAATTAGTGCGATGGATACTTGAAGATATTGATAAAACGCAAAGCTTGGGACATCTTCACTATAAGGAAAATTCAAGAGTACGTATTTTAGATATTGGCACGGGTAGCGGCTGTATTGCCGTAGCCCTTGCAAAAAACGTACCAAGGTCTAAAGTCTATGCGATGGATATATCAAAGGATGCTTTGCTGATTGCCGAACAGAACGCGCTGCTGAATGGGGTAGAAATCGAACCAATTTTCGCCGATATACGTATGCCGGGCAAACATAGGACGCATTTCGATATAATCGTATCCAATCCGCCCTATGTCAGGGAATGTGAGCGGAGCGCGATGGCAAAAAATGTTAAGGACCATGAGCCTGCGGTAGCACTGTTTGTGCCCAATGACAATCCGTTGCTGTTTTATGAAGCCATTGCCGATTTTGCATTGCAAAATTTGAAGGCCGACGGGGCAGTATTCTTGGAAGTAAATCAATATTTAGCGTATGAAACAAGGGAACTTCTGCAAAAGGCAAGGTTTCTAGACATTGAACTCAAAAAAGATCTTTTTGGGAATGATCGTATGTTAAAAGCTAAGATGCATAGGGCTTAGAAGT
Organism: Flavobacteriales bacterium; assembly: GCA_038316335.1. GTDB lineage: Bacteria > Bacteroidota > Bacteroidia > Flavobacteriales > Flavobacteriaceae > JALHST01. Next base: position 47,514 of record JBBQAM010000006.1, on the reverse strand, counting down.
AGAATCATACCTGTTCACTGAATTACAAGATAAACAGGATAAGAAAGTGTGGCTAAATTTTTCGTGGATTACTGAATTAATTCAAAAACAATTGGAAGTTGTTAACCAAAAGTCGGATTGTTAAAAGTGGTCACAAATGAGGATGCGTGGTATCGTAGTATTTTGTGGAAGTAGTGAAGGAAATGACCCTGAAATATTGGTAGCGGCTAATTTGCTTGGCAGGACCTTGGCCGAGCGAACCATTAAATTGGTCTATGGAGGTGCTAAAATAGGGGTTATGGGCGAGCTTGCGCAGGGAGCGTTGACCTCCGGGGGAACCGTCATCGGCGTAATTCCCGATTTTTTACGGAGAAAGGAAGTAGTTCACCAAGGATTGACCGAACTAATCGTGACCCAGAATATGCAGCAGCGAAAATTAAGAATGCATGAACTGTCTGATGGTATCATCGCCCTTCCCGGGGGTTATGGTACCTTAGAAGAATTGTTCGAGATGATAACGTGGGGCCAATTGGGACTGCATCAAAAACCGATAGGCATCCTAAACATAAATGGATTTTATGACGAGCTGCTAAAAATGCTTCGAAAAATGGTAGATCGCCAATTTTTGAAACAAGAAAATTACGAAATGCTTTTAGTCGATGAAGCTATCGATTCGTTGCTTGATAGGATGCAAAACTATCAACCTCGGCCTTTGCCAAAATGGATACATAAAGATCAGCTATAAATGAATGTTAAGGAAAAAATAAATGCCCTTCGCCAAGAGCTTACTGCACATAATTACAACTATTATGTGCTCGATGCCCCGGTTATATCAGATTTTGAATTTGATCGCAAATTGGGCGAATTACAGACTTTGGAGGAACAATATCCAGAATTCCAGGATGCCACGTCTCCGACAGTCCGCGTAGGTGGCACCGTCACCAAAAATTTTGAAACGGTTATTCACGAGTACCGAATGTATTCTTTAGATAATTCGTATTCCAAGGAAGATCTACTTGAATGGGAAAAGCGCATTCAGAAGGGGCTGGGCGATGCCCCTGTAGAATTTACATGTGAACTAAAATATGACGGAGCAAGTATTAGTTTAACCTACGAGGGAGGTAAACTACTTCGCGCAGTTACTCGTGGGGATGGTTTTCAAGGGGATGACGTTACGACGAATATTAAGACCATTCGTTCAATTCCGTTGCAATTAAAAGGGGATTATCTACCGAAATTCGATATTCGTGGCGAAATCATCCTACCCTTTGAAGGTTTTAATAAAATGAACCAAGAACGTATCGACATAGGCGAGGAGCCCTATATGAATCCTCGGAATACCGCTTCGGGAAGTTTAAAGTTACAAGATAGTGCATTGGTCGCGCAGCGGCCTTTAGACTGTTTGCTGTACAGTATTGTTGGTAACATTCCCAATAATGCTACCCAATTTGAAATGTTGGCGAAAGCCCGCACCTGGGGATTCAAAGTGCCAACGACGGCAAAGCTTTGCAAGTCTACAGACGAAGTGATGCAGTATGTTGATTATTGGGACGTGCATCGCCATCAATTGCCTTACGAGACCGACGGGGTGGTCATAAAGGTAAACAGTCTGCAACAACAAGAGGAATTGGGCTATACTGCAAAATCCCCCCGATGGGCAATGGCTTTTAAATTCAAGGCAGAACAGGTTTCGACGGTGCTTGAGAAGATTACCTACCAGGTGGGTCGCACAGGTGCCATTACACCAGTCGCCAATCTACGACCAGTACTGCTCGCCGGAACTACTGTAAAAAGGGCATCACTTCACAATGCCGATCAAATTGCAAAATTGGACATTCGCGAAGGGGATACCGTTTTTGTTGAAAAAGGAGGTGAAATTATTCCGAAGATCGTGGGCGTAAACCTCGGTGAACGACCACCTTCATCAATCCCAACTGCTTACATTTCAAAGTGTCCTGAATGCGGCACAGAATTATTGCGCCAAGAAGGGGAGGCTCAGCATTTCTGTCCCAACGAACTGGGATGCCCACCACAGATTACAGGTCGTATACAGCATTTTATTTCCAGGAAAGCCATGGATATTGAAGGTATGGGTAATGAAACGGTCGAACTTCTCTTTAAGGAAGGCCTTATCGAGAATTATGCCGACTTGTACATTTTGACCAAAGAACAAATCATGCCTTTGGAACGAATGGCCGAAAAATCGGCCGAAAATCTGATCAAGGGGGTAGCAGCCTCTAAATCGATTGCGTTCGAAAGGGTTTTATTTGCGTTAGGAATCCGCTATGTGGGTGAAACCGTCGCGAAAAAATTGGCTAAGGCCTTTAAAAATATAGATGCCATTAGAACAGCCAATGAAGAAGCATTGACCGCTGTAGATGAAATTGGGGACCGTATCGCAGAGAGCGTGGTTTCCTTCTTTAAAAATGAGGCAAATAGTGCCATGGTCGACCGCCTAAAATCTTACGGACTTCAATTTTCGCTTTCCGAATCGCAATTGGCCAGTCAGACGGATATTTTAAAAGGGCAAATTTTCGTCGTTTCGGGAGTCTTTGAAAACGTTGGCCGGGATGAACTTAAAAAGATGATCGAAGACAACGGAGGCAAGGTAGGGTCTTCGATTACATCTAAGACCAATTATGTTGTGGCAGGCGACAGTATGGGCCCCAGCAAAAAGACAAAAGCCGAAAATCTGGGAATTCCGATTATTTCGGAAGTAGATTTTTTTAATTTATTGCACTAGGAAGTTGGCCGATTCAAGATCAACGTGCACATCCTATTTTCATTAGGAACGATGGCCTGAACCCGCACTACGCTTTGTGAAACAATGTGTCATAAAATGAAGGGATAGTATCAATAGCATACAGAAGAGATATTCTGCAAAATAGGTATTGTCCCCAAGTCCCAATTTTTTGTAATACTCAAAGCAATACAGATAATTAAGGATGTTAAATGAGATAAATAAAACGATAAAAACCTTGTTATTACGAAGTTGCTGATAGAAGCTGATAGATGAACTTCTTGAAAAATGGCCTTCGATAAGTTGTGCCACCAGCGGCCAAATAAAAAATAGGGGCAATGCAAACAGTCTTGATTCCCTGGCAAAAGCCGTTAAAAAAACGATGGGGGAATTCAAGGCCAAGGTCAATAAAAATGCATGGAGGTATTTTTTATGTGTTATTGTAAGTGCTATGCTCTTCAAGGCAAAAATGGCCAAATAGAAGAAGGTCCCGATGGCCAAAAAAAATGAAGTAATCGATTCAACGGAATTCTTTTCACTTTCAAAATTTGCTAAAAAACACGAAAACCTTTGTGACAATTCCCCTTGTGTAACGCTCCATGAATTGGTGGAGCTTAGATAGAAGGCAAGGAAGGCGCCATAAAAGAGCACCGGCAATACGATCAAGCCACTGTTTTTGATATCCAGGCTAAAAGTCCTTATAGCATTGTTATTCTGAGTTCTTCCGAAAATATAAATGAGCCCTGGAAGCAGCAGAACGGAGGTTTCACGGGCAATCAATGCCAAGGTAAAAAGCACGATATAAAGAAGCCATTTTCGCTCTAGTAATGCTAAGAATGCCAATAAAATACAACAATATTGTATGGGTTCATCATAACTAAATACGGGGGGAAAGAATGAAAATAATATGGAATACGATAAAAAATACGCGAATAGGTTGCCATAGGCCTGTAATTGACTCGCACCAATTTTGCGCGACACCATGAATACGAAGACACCACTTAGGAATAAAAAAAAGAAATTCACTAGTATAAATGAATATCCCAATTTTAGGTCGAATGATTTTGATGTTCCTTCAATGAACCAAGATGTCAAGGGCCTTCTTGCAAAGGGTGCAAATTCTTCATGATATTTGATCTGTGAGGTCAAAAATCCATTGGAAATTCTTGAATTGTTTTCATTTAGCATGCTATCCATACTTTTGAGCATGTGCAACTTAAAAATGAAAAAGCAGCATAGAAGACTTATCAAAAAGGGGAGGATTTTTAATGCCCATTTTGGAAGTCTGTCTTTGGTGGTCACTTTGAATGAATTTTAGTTGGGTGAAAATAGTTATTTTTGAACTTATAGTTCATTAGCAAACCAAAAAGACACTGCATGGCCAAGCCCAACAGCTATGAAGATTTTATGAAAAGCCTTAAAGCCGAAGCGCCTCCCTTAAATTGGCCTGAAGCGATCAAGGCACTCTGGCATGATGCCAAGGACGACTGGGATGCCTCCCATGATATCGCCCAGGATATGCATACTGAAATCGGAAGTTGGCTGCATGCTTATTTACATCGCAAGGAAGGAGATGATTTCAACGCGCGTTATTGGTATACCAAGGCACATAAGAACTTCCCGAAAATCGATCTAAAAGAGGAACAACGCCAAATTATCCGATATTTAATTGAACACGCCTGAAATCAAACACGTAAAAAGACTTTTTGACGATACAAAAAGTATAAGAACAACCATTTGGTAAATACAAAGGCAATAGCGAGGAAGACGGCATTCCAAGGGTCTGAAATAAGCTGTCCCAACCATTTGAAAAGACCGTTCGTCGTATATTCCCAATCAATAAATTGGCCTGACATATAAATTAAAATCGAGTTCATCCCGATTACCTTGAAAAAGAAGGCCCATTTTTTATAGTTCAGAACATCGATTATAAAATAAAATAGTGCCATTAATAAAATACTGATTCCTCCACATTGTAATACAAATGAACTTGTCCACAGATTTTTGTTTATCGGGAAGATAAGGTTCCAGAGTTGTGCGAGGATGAGAAAACCAATTCCCATAATCACCATCTGAAGCACGGTTTTTCTCTTGTTTTCTGAAGAGGTACCTCTTAGCAGGCTGCCAATATAGATACCTAAAAGTCCGGTACCTATGGCAGGTAGCGTACTCATCAATCCTTCCGGGTCGTGAATCCCAAGATAGAGCTTCCCTGGCATAATAAGGCGATCTATGTACGAAACAACATTCCCTTCCATCGACAAATCACCGGCTGGAAAGCCTGGTGCCGAACCCACCAACGTTAGCAACCAATAACCTAGTAAGATGCAGACAAACCAAATAATCTGTCCCCGTTGCTTGGTATATAAATAAATAATATTCGCAAACATATACGCCAATCCTATGCGACCTAGTACACTACCGAAACGTATTTCTGCCAAAGGCCTTAATTCAAGGCCGTTATTGTAAATGATTCCGAGAAGTACTAAAATCAACCCCCGTTTGATGACCCGAAGTAGTATTTTGTTGCGTGGAACACCTTTTTCCATTTGTTTTCCGATACTGAAAGGTGTCGATACGCCCGCAAGGAAAAGGAACAATGGAAATATGAGGTCATAGGCAGCAAAACCATGCCAAGCAGGGTGGTTCAATTGCTTAGATATACCTTCCCAGAAAGGTGATTTAGTAATTTCGGCAAGCTTGTGGAAAATATCCTCTCCCCCAATGATCCAAAACATATCAAAGCCACGGAGGGCATCTAACGAATAAAGTCGCTGGTACTTAGGTGATGCATCCATTAATTAGGTTGTTAGTTGGTAAGACTAAAGTACTTTAAATTCTTATTGGTTGGTCCAAAAATTGGTGACATTTATTAACGCCTTAATCATGAACCATAATGATCAATCGCTATTTTAGTGCCTTTTTTGGCACTTGAAATCTATTTTTATAGGTTAAAAACACCTGTAATACTAGTAATCTGAATAGTCAGTTGGGTATAAAAAGAGTTGCTCATTGTGGGAAACCGTATTCTGATATTTGGGTATGTCCTTGAGTATGGTCCATTCCGGGGAATCGAAGAAAGCTTTCCAATGTTCATCACGGCTTTCCTGATCTTTAAAAGTCGTCAAATACATGAGATTTGGCATTTGGGCACCCGACAATACTTCGGCACAAAAAACGGTATTGAAACCTAACCTGGCAAAAAGAGGTACCTCACCACCAGCATTGAACATATCGACCTTTTTCAAATTTAGGGCTTCGGTAGCAGATTCATAGCTACGTAATTCATAGACCCGATCAGCACGATTTCCATTCAGGGCCGAAGGTATCATTTGGGGCATTTCGGGAAAAGCCTTTAATAGGGTAGATGAGATTCGTTCATAAGGTGGCTGATCATGGGCTGCCGTCAAATAGGCTTTCCCGGCTTCCAAATAAGCGCTGTCCTTGGCCAACATAGCGTCTAAGGACTCAAATTGCTCAAAATTCACAAACGGAATCAACACATAGGTCTTTTTAGACGTCAATGAATCCAAGGGCCTTGGTTTGAAAACACCTACATGGGCTATTCCACTTCGTTTTAAGGCCGGAAGAAAGGCGTTTTTTAAATAGGAATCGGTTGTGGCAATTTGGCTATCGGTTGAGAAAGAATATACTTTTAATTGGTAATACTCCCTATTTTTGGTGTTTGAAGACCCTTGTGAAAATCCCAATGAAAGGGTGATTAGTAATAGGCATGTAAAGAAGCTGGTTTTCATAGTTGTTTTTGGTAAAGAGTTAATTAAATTACGATGTTTATACTATCTGTCCTGGTATTCTTGTTGTTTTCTAAATAGAAGTCGATTCGTCCTAGGTTTACCCCAAAACATCCCACCTGGTTTACAAGTACTTGGCGACCTGCATTGTTTTCTACTAGGGTTGGCTTTTCTAAAAATGTATGGGTATGGCCCCCGATGATAAGATCAGTATGTCGGGTTTTTGCCGCCAATCTAACATCACTGGGCTTGGTATCGATTTCATAGCGATATCCCAAGTGCGAAAGACATATTACCAAGTCGCATTTTTGATCTTCATATAAGATACGTTCGGTGTCAAGGGCTATTTCATAAGGATCTAAATATTCGGTTTCCTTATAAAGTTTTTTGGTTACCAGGCCATCAAGGTCGATGCCTAGGCCATACACACCTATTTTTATACCGTCTATATAATAAATCATATAGGGTTTTACATGCCCGTCCATTAGGGTATTCCTGAAATTGTAGTTCGCTGAAACAAACTTAAATGTAGCATGGGGTAATTGGGCATATAGACCTTCGATGCCATTATCGAAATCATGATTTCCAATGGTTGCTGCATCATACCGCAACATGCTCATTAGTTTGAATTCGAGTTCACCTCCATAAAAATTAAAATATGGGGTACCTTGAAAAATATCACCGGCATCAAATAGCAAGGTATTCGGATTCTCTTTGCGAATGGCGTCCACAAGCGTAGCCCTTCTTGCAACCCCTCCAAAATTGGCAAATTCGGAATGGTCTTTTGGAAATGGGTCGATATGGCTATGTACATCGTTGGTATGTAGAATCGTAATTTTCTTTTGGGTCTCTCGGGAGCAGGCATTAAGTGATGCCCCACCGATGCTGAAGTAGGCCGTGGAAAGTAACGAGTTTTCCAAAAAATCCCTTCTCTTCATGGCTGCTCGAGTTTAAAAAATCGTTTGTCTACTACCGGGGCGAGGGTGTCGACCTTTCCAAAGTAATCGATCATGGCATTGCGTATAAAATAATCAATATCAGTTGTTTGTACTGCATCCTTGAAAAAGTCCATATGATCCCCACCATTGATTAAATAATCGGAAGTGGCAACATTATAGGTTCGTGTTTCATCAAAGGGCTTACCTTGAATGGTAAATGACTTAAGACTATTGTCTTTGTTGAGGATGATTTGTAAGCCTGAAATCGGTTGCGGTCTTTTGGAAGCCACCAAAAAGGCAATAAGCGCTAATACCGATTTACCACTTAATTCGGCCACAACGATCGAATTTTCAAAGGGCATGACTTCATAGGCAGTACGAGCAGTGACGATTCCCTTGGAAATTATAGAGCGGATGCCACCATGGTTAAGGAGGACTAAATCAATGGTGCGACCAGTGCGGGATTTAAAAATCGGGGAGGCCTGCACCATTACGATATCGGCCATAAGGTTCCCAGCGGTTGTGTTGAAACGACCATCATCTTTCGTAATGGGCCGTGGGGCGTACGCCAATGCGCTATCTAGAACGCTATTGATATGGGCCCGAAAGGGAGCGATAAAGGCGTCTATTGAATCAACGGCCGCGAACGTACTATCAATGGCAATTTGTTTTCCTTCAATTTTCGAAAGCTCCGGGATTCCCTGTTTGCAGGATAAAACGGATACGATTGTTATAAATATAACAAAATGTTTTATATTTAAATCCATTTTCCTTTCTATCTTGGCCCCGGATAATGCCCGGATATTCTTTACATTTGTAGAAATGTAAAAGTACATGTTTAAGGCAATAAAAGATAAATTTAAATACAAATCAGGCGTTAAATTTCTGAAGGAGGCGTTAAACAAACCCCAACAAGCGATTATTCGTGAAAAAGGTATTACTTCGATAGGCTGCATTGTTGATATGGATGCGTTTGAAAACACCAATTTATTTTATGAATTTGTAGAAGATTTTTCCTTGCGCCCGAATGCGGTAAAGATAATAGGGTATAAAAATTATTATGACAAGAATTCCCCATATTCCACACCTGTTTTCTCCGACAAGGACTTAGGTTGGCATGGAAATATAGAAAATAGCTATGCATTGGAGTTCTTGAGTAGGGATTATGACCTTTTGGTCAACTACTTTACGCAAGAGAATTTATTGCTTCAGCTGATGAGCATCAAAAGTAAAGCCCGTGTGCGAGTCGGTTTCAAAGAAATTGACCCCAAATTGAATGATTTAATATTGCATACACCCCTAAAGGAATTCAAAATATTCAAACAGGAGTTGAAGAAATATTTACGGGTTTTTAATGAAATTGAAAAATGAAAGAACTACTAGGTACCGGGGTCGCATTGGTCACTCCGTTTAAGAACGATCTTTCGGTAGATGTAAATGCATTGACACGAATTGTTGCGCATTGTATCGAAGGGAAGGTAGATTATTTGGTGGTCCTAGGTACAACGGGCGAATCGGTAACCTTGAAGGAAAGTGAAAAGCAATTGATAATCGATACGGTGGTCACGGCCAATGCCGATCGCCTGCCTTTGGTATTGGGAGTCGGGGGAAACTACACCCAAGCCGTTGTTGAAGAACTCGGAAGACGCGACCTCACACGATTCGATGCCATACTCTCTGTTTCCCCTTACTATAACCGGCCCACCCAAGAGGGTATATATCAACATTATAAGGCCATTTCACTGGCATCTCCGGTTCCGGTTATTTTGTATAATGTCCCTGGTAGGACCGGTAGCAATGTAGTCCCAGAGACTGTGTTGCGGTTGGCACGGGATTTTAAGAATATTGTTGCGGTTAAGGAAGCATCGGGAGATCTATTACAGATTATGAAACTCATAAAAGACAAGCCGAATGACTTTGATGTTATCGCTGGAGATGATAGTACGGCATTGCCTACGGTATTGGCTGGTGGAGTAGGTGTGATATCGGTCTTGGGACAAGGCCTACCGTTTGAAGTTTCGTCGATGATACGATTTGCGTTGCAAGGAAGATTGGAAGATGCCTATGACTTGCATTATGCCCTGCTTGAAGGAATCGGGTTAATTTTTCAGGAAGGGAATCCTGCAGGAATCAAATGTATTTTTGAAACCCTTGGCATATCGAATGCCCTTGTACGATTGCCGCTCGTCGAGGCTTCCGACACGTTGAAACAAAAGTTGGCCGAATTCGTGCTACCATTTATGAAAGTCAATTCGTAATAAAACACATTCGTTAAAACTTCGCCAAATGCCTTGCACCCGTCATTAAACAGGCTATTTTAGCAATTCAAATATGTTTTTTTAATCCATTGGGAATGCGTAATTTTGCAAAATGTTTTTAAAGATGAGGAGATTTTTTTCAGTTTTAGTGCTCACAGCGATGCTATTGTCGTGTAGTGAGTATCAAAAAGCACTCAAGAACGAAGACGTAAGTGCGAAGTACGAGTTGGCCGGAAAATTGTATGAAGCGGGTGATTACAGACGTGCGAACCGGTTATTCGAACAGATTGCGCCGAAATATGTAGGTAAGCCCCAAGGGGAAAGGGTGATGTTTTTTTTCGCTGACACCTATTTTCAAAGGAAGGAATATAACATGGCCGGCTATCAGTTCGAACGTTTTATGAAATCCTATCCAAAAAGCGATAAAATTATAGAAGCCGCTTTTATGGGAGCAAAAAGCTATTATGAGCTTTCCCCGAAATATTCGCTTGACCAGACCGATACCGACAAAGCCCTGGCCAAGCTTCAGACCTTTGTCAATACGTACCCTGAATCGGAATATTTTGAAGAGGCCAACGCTATGGCCAAGGAGCTAACAACTAAAAAAGAGAAAAAAGCCTTTGAAATTGCAAGGCAGTTTAACAAGATCGGACAATTTGACTTTACGTTTTTAACGCCTGCACTCGCCGCGTTCGACAACTTTATTTCAGATTTCCCTGGATCGGTTTACAGGGAGGCCGCCTTATTTTATAAGTTCGATTCGGCCACTAAATTGGCGCTTAACAGTTATGAAAGCTTAAAGTCTGAGCGTTTGCAGGAAGCGAAAGTCGCTTATGCAGCCTTAAAAAAACAATTTCCTGAAACGGCCTATTCTAAGGAGGTAGAGAACCTGCTAAAAAAAATAGACCGAGAATTGGTTACCTATACTAAAGAATCAAAATAATCCTAATACATTTTACATATGACCGATTTAAAAAGTTCTAAAGCCCCTGTTTCTACAATTACCATCAACAAAAATGAATTTGATGCCAAGACTGGTAATATCTATGAAGCGATCTCTATCACTGCAAAACGCGCTATTCAGATCAATTCGGAAATCAAAAAGGAGCTTTTGGAAAAATTGGAAGAATTTGCAACCTATAGCGACAGCCTAGAGGAAGTGTTCGAGAACAAAGAGCAGATCGAGGTATCTAAGTTTTACGAAAAATTACCAAAACCGCATGCCATGGCCGCAGAGGAATGGCTTAAGGATAAGATTTATTACCGGAATACCGAGAAAGACGTACAGTAGGTATGTTAGGCGGTAAAAATATCCTCTTAGGCATTACCGGAGGGATTGCCGCCTACAAGACGACCTTTCTGGTTCGCTTATTGGTAAAAGCCGGTGCGAACGTTAAAATCATTTTAACGCCGAGCGCCGGTTCTTTCGTTTCGGCCCTAACCCTAGCGGCCCTTTCCAAAAATCAAGTACTCACCTCCTTTGTCAAGGAAGAAGAACACAGTGTTGAATGGAACAACCACGTGGCTTTAGGGGGCTGGGCAGATCTTATGGTAATCGCGCCTGCGACGGCCAATACCCTCTCTAAAATGGCCAATGGCAGCTGCGATAACCTATTGCTTGCGGTCTATCTGTCTGCCAAATGTCCCGTATTTTTTGCTCCTGCGATGGACCTTGATATGTATCAACATCCAACTACTATAATTTCCCTTGAAAAACTGCAATCGTTCGGAAATATATTGATACCAGCTGGTTCGGGCGAATTGGCCAGCGGGTTAAATGGGGAAGGAAGAATGGCCGAACCAGAGGAAATCGAACGATTAATGGAGGAGTATTTCCAAAAAGGGAAACCGCTGAATGGAAAAAAAATACTGATTACCGCAGGGCCGACCTATGAAGGTATCGATCCGGTTCGATTCATCGGAAATTATTCGTCGGGGGCTATGGGATATGAACTAGCAACGGCGGCCGATAATTTAGGGGCCGAAGTGGTTTTGATTTCAGGTCCTTCGCACCTTAATGTAGCAAATGACCGCATCAAATTAATCAAGGTGGTCTCGGCTGAGGAAATGTATCTGGCGGCCCAAGCCCAGTACAATTCTGTGGATATTGCAATTTGTGCAGCTGCTGTGGCAGATTATCGACCCGCAACGGTTGCAAGCCAGAAGATTAAAAAGAATTCAGGCAGGATGACCATCGAGCTGGTAAAGACCAAGGATATTTTAAGTGCTCTTGGGGAAATGAAGAAAAATCAATATTTGGTGGGGTTTGCGCTTGAAACCGAAAATGAGGTTGAAAATGCCATAAACAAACTCAAAAAGAAGAATTTAGATGCCATTGTATTGAATTCATTGAACGATGAGGGGGCCGGGTTTGGAACCAATACGAATAAAATAACGTTAATCGATAAGAATTTGACGATAAAACCGTTTCATCTAAAGAGTAAGGCCGAGGTAGCTTATGATATATTGAACGAAATCATCGAAAAACTCAATGCGTAATATTTATCTTTCCCTTTTGTTTTTTATGTATGCGTTGGGTGTACATACTCAGGAGCTCAACTGTACCGTGACAGTGAATTCTGATCAGGTTTCCCAAACCAATCAACAGATTTTCAAAACCTTAGAGCAATCTTTGAATGACTTTGTGAACAAAAACAAATGGACAAACCGCGTATATAAAATAAATGAAAGGGTCAACGCCCAGATGTTCATAACCATTACCGAATACGAGTCAAACCGCTTCAAAGGCACCTTGCAAATACAATCGTCCCGACCGGTCTTCAATTCATCTTATGAGACCCCCATATTCAACTACAAGGATAATAATCTGAGTTTTGAATACCTTGAATTTCAGCCGTTGATTTTCAACGAGAACGTCTTCGAATCGAATTTGGTGAGTGTAGTAGCATATTATGTATACATTATTCTGGGACTGGATGCCGATACCTTTGCCTTGGAAGGAGGAACCGAATACTTTCGCACCGCACAGAAAATCGTGACCCAGGCGCAAGGAAGCAATTTGCCGGGTTGGAGCCAAAGCAGTGATAGAAGCCGATTTGAACTTGTAGACAATTTATTGTCGAATACCTATCGGGAATATCGTGTAGCCATGTACAATTATCATCGTAAGGGTCTTGATATCCTAGGGGATAATAACAGTACTGGAAAACAGGTTATTGCCGGTACCATGAAATTGTTCGAGACAATGATCAAAAGAAGACCCAATGCCTTTTTGGTGACAACTTTTTTTGACGCAAAGTCTGATGAGATACGCAATATCTTTTCAGATGGCCCAAAAGTGGATATCGTTCAATTAAAGGAAACCCTAAACAGTATTGCACCTTTATATTCAAGTACCTGGAACGAAATTAAATATTGACCTCCATTTTTTTCCGTTAATATATAAATTATCTTTGCTGCCTAAAGGCCCGGGATACTTTGTTAGCAAACCTCACAATAAAAAACTACGCATTAATCGATGACCTAAGGGTGAATTTTACCCATGGTTTTACGGTAATAACGGGTGAAACAGGTGCGGGAAAATCAATTCTTCTGGGTGCCCTTTCCTTGGTTTTAGGAAAGCGCGCAGACATGTCTTCCTTGCGGGACAAGTCGCAAAAATGTCTGGTAGAGGCCGAGTTTAATATCGAAAAATATAATTTGAATACCTTTTTTGCCGAAAAGGATCTTGAATACGAAGACACCACCATTATTCGACGTGAGATACTTCCCAGTGGCAAATCGAGAGCCTTTATCAATGATAGTCCGGTTACTTTGGATGTGCTATCTGAATTGGGAAACCAATTGATCGATGTGCATTCCCAACACCAGTCATTGCAATTGGCCGAAAATGATTTTCAGCTGAAATTAATCGATGCCTTGGCTGGAAATCAAAAAGTCATGAGTGTCTACACAGATATCTTAAAAAAATATAATGGGGTGGGGAATACACTTCGTGAACTTGAGGCCTTGCAAAAAAATTCGGTCAAGGAGCTTGATTATAATTCCTTTCTGTTGGAAGAGCTTGAGAAAGCCCCCTTGACTTTGGGCGTACAGGAGGAATTGGAATCACAATACGAGCAAATGAGCAATGCGGAAACGATTGTCGAAGAAATGTCCAAAGGGCTGCAATTATTAAACGATGACCAAGTTGGTATTTTAAGCCACCTGACTGAATTAAAGCAAATTGCGAACAAACTAGCCAATTTTGGAACCCAATACAATGAATTGAACACGCGTATTTTATCTGCCTTTATCGAAATTGACGATGTCACTGCCGAATGGCAATCACTGCAGGAAAATATCGAGACAGATCCCAAAGTACTTGAAGAGGTCAATGATAAGTTACAACTGCTATACGGTTTGCAGAAGAAGCACGGTGTCAATTCAGTGGCTGATTTATTGGTCATCAAGGCAGACCTCTCTGAAAAAATTGGGGCAACCCTTGATTTAGAAGCAGCCATTCATAAAAAACAACAAGAGCTTGTGATGTTGGAAAATGAATTGGAGGAACAGGCTATGCGATTGCGAAGCGAACGTAACAAGGTTATTCCCGAATTAAAAATGCAATTGGAAAATAGTCTTGACTCTTTAGGAATGCCCAATGCCCGGTTTAAAATTGAACTACAACCTTCCAAAATATTTAAAAGTAGTGGTAAGGATGAGCTTCTTTTCATATTCTCGGCCAATAAAGGCACGGCATTCGGGGAGTTGAAAAAAGTAGCATCAGGGGGTGAACTATCGCGGATAATGCTGACCATCAAAGCCATTTTAGGTACCTATGAAAATCTTCCTACAATGATGTTCGATGAAATCGATACCGGGGTTTCAGGTGAGATTTCGAATCGTATGGGAACCATAATGCACGAGATGAGTAGTACCATGCAGGTCTTTAGTATTACCCATTTACCGCAGGTTGCCTCAAAAGGTGATCATCATTATAAGGTTTTTAAGGATGAAAGGGCCGATGTGACAAGTACTAAAATGAGGAAGTTGAATCAGGATGAAAGAGTTGTTGAGTTGGCCGAGATGCTTGGGGGTAAGACCCTTTCGGATTCTGCCATGGCACATGCGCGTCAACTCCTCGATTAAATATCTGATTACCGACATATCGCGGCCAAATGGCCACGTGATTTTAACACTTTCCAACAAATTTTAATATCTTTGAAATCGTATCAACTAACAATGCCAATACATGTCATATAACTTACTTAAAGGGAAAAGAGGAATTATTTTCGGAGCTTTGGATTCAAATTCAATTGCATGGAAAACAGCGGAACGTGTTCATGAAGAAGGCGGAAAATTTGTTTTAAGCAACGCCCCGATCGCAATGCGAATGGGAACAATAAGTGAACTAGCAAAAAAAACCGGATCTGAAATCATAGCCGCTGATGCTACTAGCGAGGAAGATCTGAATGCTTTGGTTGCAAAGGCGGTCGAAATTCTTGGCGGGAAACTTGATTTTGTTTTACATTCCATCGGAATGTCGGTCAATGTTCGGAAAGGAAGACATTATACCGATCAGAACTATGACTTTTCAACAAAGGGTTGGGACGTATCGGCGCTATCTTTTCATAAAGTGATGCAGAGCCTTTACAAAGCTGATGCTATGAACAAATGGGGAAGTATTGTAGCCTTGACCTATATGGCGGCCCAGCGAACCTTTCCCGACTACAATGACATGGCCGATAATAAGGCATATTTGGAGTCGGTAGCTCGAAGTTTTGGATATTTCTTTGGCAAGGAAAAGAAAGTACGCGTGAATACGATTTCCCAATCCCCCACACCGACTACGGCCGGTCAAGGGGTCAAGGGCTTCGATGGTTTTATAAGTTATGCCGACAAAATGTCTCCCTTGGGCAATGCAACGGCCTTGGAATGTGCGGATTATACCGTGTCCCTATTTTCCGACCTTACAAAAAAAGTCACCATGCAAAATCTTTTTCATGACGGTGGTTTTTCAAATACCGGGGTCAGTAAGGAGGTTATGGATCATTTTGTCAAATAATCCGGGATTAAGTATAGCGCTAATTTTTAGGAAGCTTTCGTCGCTTACTCCGCCAATAATAGGCGGATAGGTTTTATCTTGGATTCCCATTGGTTATCATTTTCATTCAATGCATATAGCGTTCTCTTTTATAATACCCGTATTTAATAGACCTGAGGAGATTCGGGAACTGCTGCAAAGTCTAGAGGAACAAACCTATGAAGAATCCTTCGAAATCGTAATCATTGAGGATGGCTCTAGTATTGATTCTGAAAACGTCATTCGATATTTTCAGGATAGGCTGCACATTTCATATTACAAGAAACCGAATTCGGGACCTGGTGATTCCCGAAATTTTGGAATGCGATTGGCACAGGGATCTTATTTTATTGTTTTAGATTCCGATTGTGTGCTTCCACCACAGTATTTGCAGGTAGTGGCTGATGCTTTAGAACAATCCTATGTGCATTGCTATGGGGGTCCCGATGCTGCCCATCCTTCATTTACGAAAGTGCAAAAGGCCATCAATTATGCGATGACATCTTTTATGACCACTGGAGGTATTCGCGGAAACGCTCGTTCTATCGGAAAATTCCAGCCAAGGAGTTTCAATATGGGCATTTCAAAAACCGCTTTCGAAAAGGTTGGAGGTTTTGGAAATATCCATCCTGGAGAGGATCCCGATCTGACCTTTCGTATCTGGGGAGCGGGCTTTGAAACCAAGTTGATTCCTGAGGCGTTCGTGTATCACAAACGCCGGATTGATTGGAGAAAATTTTTGGTACAGGTTAATAAATTCGGGATGGTACGACCAATTTTAAATCGATGGCATCCCAGAACTGCAAAACTAACATACTGGTTTCCAACCCTATTCTGTCTAGGAGCGATTGTGGCATTGACAGCACTCATCTATGGCATCCTATGGCCTATAGGACTTTATGCACTTTATTTTAGCTTGTTGTTTTTTGATGCCCTGATCAAGACCAAAAATGTCGAAATAGCGATCTTATCCCTAATGGCCGTAACGATCCAATTTATTGGTTATGGTGAGGGGTTCTTAAAATCGAACTTCTGGCTGGCTTTTAGTAAAAAAGAGCCTGAGCTTAGGTTTCCCAAATTGTTTTATAAAACCGAACTCACATCGTGATAGGAAAAGTAACGAACCAATTAAAAAATCGCAAATTCAAATTATTTTTGATATTCTTGCTATGTTCTGCTTTTGCTTGGTTTATTAGTAAATTATCCGAGACCTACACCAATAGCACTGAATTTGAATTGTATTTTGAAAATGCCCCGGATAGCATGCTATTAGGTGAAAATCCACAAACCAAGATCATTGGCACGCTCCGTGGAACCGGGTTTCAATTCCTAGGCTACAATCTTAAGAAAAAGCGAGTAAAAATAAATCTCTCTCAAATTCAATCCAAGAATGGCTCCTATTATATCCCCAAAGCGTATTACAAAACTCAAATTGAGAATCAATTGCCATCGGCAATATCCCTTTTGGAGATTAATGGAGAAGAAATTGCACTTGATCTTTTCAAGGTGGAGCATAAGGAAGTCCCAGTCACTTCAAGGGTACGTTTAAATATGGCCCAGGATTATCTGATAGATGGGAAATTACACATTGAGCCTGAGACCATAGTCATAAAAGGTCCGAATAATGAAATCGATACGATTACGACAGTGATGACTCAAAAAATCAATGTAGATGATATACATGCCGATTTTAATATTCGGGTACCTTTAGTGCTTCCAGCAGAAGCAAAGCATACCAAATTTTCTTCGAGTTTTGTGCATATTGCAGGTCAGGTGGCCAGGTTCTCCGAAAAGTTGGTCATTGTGCCCATACAGGTTATAAATTTGCCTGAAGGACTCCAGATCAGGACCTTTCCTGACAAGGTAACGGTCGTTTGCCAAGCCAAAATAGATGATTTAAAAAAAATTGGTCCTTCCGATTTTCAAGTAGTAGCTGATTACCGTGAAAGAACGGATGAAAATTCGAACCTCCTATTAGTGCGTCTTCAAAAAAAACCGGAAGGTTTACATAGCGTGTCCTTGAGCGAGACACAAATTGAATTTATTTTGAAAAAAGAATGACCGTCGTAGGTTTAACAGGGGGAATTGGCAGCGGCAAAACAACCGTAGCGGCAATGTTCAAAGAACTTGGGGTGCCAGTATATAATTCTGATAAAGAGGCCAGGCACCTTATGAATACCTCTAAGAAAGTCGTTCAAGCCATTACCCGGCTCCTAGGGCCAGAGGCCTACAGCAATTCAAAACTCAATAGCGTCTATGTTGCAGATCAGGTGTTCCGCAATACTGAAATTCTCTTAAAATTGAATGCCATTGTGCACCCAGAGGTTCGAAAGCATTTTTTGGCATGGATGAAAAAGCAGCAGGCCCCGTATGTCATACAAGAAACCGCCCTCATTTTTGAAAATGCATCGCAAAATTTTTATGATAAAATTATCTTGATAACGGCCCCGAAAAAAGAACGTATCCAAAGGGTCAAGCATCGTGACGGAATTTCAGAAAAGAATGTTTTATCCCGAATTGAAAACCAATGGAATGATTCCTTAAAAATACCCCTTTCCGATTTTGTGGTCGAGAATAGAAATTTGCATGAAACCAAATCAAAAATTCAGGAAATACATCAGCGTCTGCTTGCATATAGTTGAGTTTGTAGAATTTTAACATTTTTGTTAAGGTTAGGTTAAACGTACGATTTCCTAGAGGTTTAATCTTTAATTTTGTTTGGAGATGAATAAGAGGTTGTTTGTTCTATTGGTGATACTAATGAGCCTCTCACTTATTGGAATAATTTTCGTACAAGGTTTTTGGATCAAACAATCGGTCGAAGATAAAGAAGAACGCTTTTCAAGTATTGTTTCAGAGGCATTATTAAAGGTAACCGATAAAATCGAAGCACGGGAACGTAGGGATTATTTTGATCGGTTCATAACTGAAAAGGACAGTGCAGGAGGGGAGCCTGTAGAGACCCATTTTAAAAACATCTTTTTTATCGATAGGGATTTGAATTCTGATGAAATTAAGTTCTATTCCCATGGTATTCTTGAGGAGGATTATAATTTATCCTCCACGTTCTTTGATAACGGTAGTGGCAGTGATACTACCACCATTAAAAATATTACGAGTAAGCGCACAACAGCTACTTTTAAGGAAGAATTTGGCCTCGATGGAAAATCGTATCGCTTAGACCCTATCCAGAAATTAGAAAAGATCGGTGGTCTTTCTTCGACGGAAAAAGCTGCTTTTGAGGATGTTTTCAGTGTTTATGCTAAAAGAGTACCTATTCATAAAAGGGTATCTAAGCAGGAAATTGAACTCTTGTTGGCACGGGAACTGAAGAATAGGGATATTGACATTGATTTTGAATACGGGGTATATAGCGATGGGTTACCAACAAAGATTAAATCAAGAAAATTCAAATTGGGAGGCACTACAATTTACAAGGCGCCCATCTTTAAGGACAGCGACGGAGCTTCTGATTTTTCCTTGTTGATCTCGTTTCCTACAAAGAAGCGTTTTTTGATAGGGTCTATTTTGAAAATGGCCATCCTATCCCTGCTGTTTACGTTGATAATCGTAATTGCTTACGCTGGTGCTATTTATCAGTTGATAAAACAAAAACAGATTTCGGAAATTAAGTCGGACTTTATCAACAATATGACGCATGAATTTAAGACGCCGATCGCCACCATCAATTTGGCGGTTGAGGCAATACGGAATCCGAAGATTATCGATGATAAGGAAAAAGTTTTGCGCTACCTGACGATGATACGCGACGAAAACAAACGCATGCATGCCCAGGTCGAAAACGTGTTGCGCATTTCAAAGTTAGAGAAGAATCAATTAGACATCAGCAAGGATCGCGTAGACATTCATGACATTATTCATGACGCGATTGCCCATGTCGAGCTGATCGTAGCAGATAGTGGGGGCTACATAGAAACCCATTTGGAGGCTGAAAGATCAGAGGTGCTTGCCAATGAGATGCATTTTACCAATGTCTTTGTAAATATCTTGGACAATGCAATAAAATATTCGCCAGAGGCCCCAAAAATTGACGTGTTTACTGAAGTGGCAAAGAATTTTATCGTTATCAAAATACAAGATCAAGGTGCTGGCATGAGCAAAGCCGTATTGAAAAAAGTTTTTGAAAAGTTCTATCGAGAGCATACGGGCGATATTCATAATGTCAAAGGGCATGGTTTAGGCCTGGCATATGTAAAAAAAATAGTAGATGATCATCAAGGTGAGGTTTATGCGGAAAGTGAAAAAGGTAAAGGAAGCACTTTCTATATTAAACTGCCTTTAATTTAAAATTATGGAAACAATTAATAAAAAAATTCTTTTAGTAGAAGACGACCCAAACTTCGGAATCGTACTAAAGGACTATTTGTCAATGAATGATTTTGATGTTACCCTAGCCAAAAACGGAATGGAGGGTTTTGAAAAATTCAAGAAGGACAATTTTGACATTTGTATTTTAGATGTCATGATGCCCTATAAGGATGGTTTTACCCTTGCGAAGGAAATACGGGAAAAAAACGAGAATGTACCTATTGTTTTTTTGACTGCCAAAACAATGAAGGAAGATGTCCTCAAAGGGTATAAAGCAGGCGCTGACGATTATTTGAATAAGCCGTTTGATTCTGAGGTACTTCTTATGAAACTTAAAGCTATACTTCAACGAAAGGCATCGAACACTTTGGTAGACAGTAAAAAATTTGAATTTAAAATTGGTAACTTCCATTTAAATTCAAAATTACGTTTCTTAAAATTTAAAGACAATGAGGCTATTAAACTTTCACCTAAGGAAAATGAACTACTACGTTTATTGGCCTTGCATGAGAATGATTTGATGCCTCGGGAATTGGCCTTGACCAAGATTTGGAGAGACGACAATTATTTCACTTCCCGCAGTATGGACGTATATATTGCCAAATTGCGAAAGTATTTAAAAGTAGATGATTCGGTCGAGATTTTAAATATCCATGGGGAAGGTTTCCGTTTAGTTGTCAAAACAGACGTCTAAAAACGTTATTTTTTGTGCAGTTCGTCCAGAATTGTGGAAACGATTTCCTCGGGTGTTTTCGTTATAGACACCACAATCGCTCCTTTAGGGGGTTCTAAGGTCGCGAATTGTGATTCTAATAAAGCGGTCGGCATAAAGTGTCCCACCCTTTTTTGCATTCTTGCCATAATCTCCTCAAAAGTGCCCAATAGGAGCACAAATCGACACTTCCCTTCAATATCTTTCTGAAGGAGTTCGCGATAACTTTGCTTCAAGGCAGAACAGACGATTACGGCACCTTCTTTTTGTTTTGAACATGCCAGCGCATTTAAACCTTGCAACCAATCCTTACGGTCGGCATCAGTCAAGGCATGACCAGAGGCCATTTTTTGAATATTTGTTTTCGTATGATAATCATCCCCATCAAAGAACCGGATGCCCAGTTTTTGTGCCAGTAACGTACCCACGGTAGTTTTTCCCGAACCGGATACTCCCATAATGAATAGTAAGGGTTTAGATACTTTTTGGATTTTCAAGGCGCAATTCGATTTTCGTTATTATTTCTGTGATGTTTGTTTCAATTTCGATCCAAATGATCTCAGGATCTCTTTTGAACCAGGTCAATTGGCGTTTGGCATACCTTCGTGTGTTTTTTTTAATTTCGGAAACCGCGGTTTCTAAATCCCAATCCCCATTTAAATGGTAAAAGAGTTCTTTGTAACCCACGGTCTGTAATGCATTCAAAGTGCTATGCGGAACTAGGGCCTTAGCCTCCTCAAGCAATCCTTGTTGCATCATAGCATCTACCCGCTTATCAATACGATTATAGATTACCTTTCGATCCGCCGTCAGACCTAATGTGATCAGTTGAAAAGGCCTTTTGCGATGCGCCTTACCAAGGAAACTGGAGTAGGGTCTCCCAGTCCCGAGACAGATTTCCAAAGCCCGTATTAAACGATGGGGATTTTGTATATCTACTTTTTTATAATAGTCTGAATCCAATTCTCTTAATTTATCCTGCAAGACCTCGATACCTTTAGTACTAACTAACTCATTTAAATTACGCCGTATCCCTGGATCGATTTCAGGAAATCCATCCAAACCTTTTAAAATCGCATCTACGTAGAGTCCGCTTCCTCCGACCATTACGACCAGATCGTTTTCGGTGAAAAGCGCCATCAGTTTGTCTATCGCCTCACGCTCAAAATCACCTACCGAATAGGCTTCGAAAATGCTTTTATGTTGAACGAAATGATGGGTAACGGTCGTTAACTCCTGCTGTGATGGCACGGCAGTACCAATATACATTTCCTTATAGAACTGTCTAGAATCAGCCGATATGATTTCGGTTTTATAGTGTTTGGCAATGGCTATTGACAATGCAGTCTTTCCGATACCTGTAGGACCAACTATCGAAATGAGTGTTTTTTTTTTACGCTTCATCATTTAAATCATAACCGCATTTCCTACAATATAAGGCATCAGCGCGATATATTTCGGCACTGCAGTTCGCACAAGAACGACCTTGGTCTGCATCTTTTTCCTTTAACAACGAGGATGCATAATTTGCTGAAACAATTCCGGTTGGGACCGCGATGATACCATAACCAATGATCATGATCAAAGTAGCCAAGAACTGGCCCAATGGTGTTTCTGGAGAGATATCACCATATCCTACCGTGGTAAGGGTAACAATTGTCCAATACACACTATGGGGTATGCTGTTGAAACCATGTTCGGGCCCTTCGATAATATACATAAGCGTACCTAATAGCACCGATACAACAAGGACAAAAAATACAAATACAAAAATTTTTGTACGACTGCTTTTTAATGCTCGAATCAAATTATTCGATTCCCCGACGAACCGCACCAGTTTGAGAATCCTAAATACACGCAGTAACCTTAAGGCCCTGAATGCAGTGAAATATTGAGAACCAATAAATAAATAAGATAAATATTTCGGCAGGGTCGAAAGAAGGTCTACGATACCAAAAAAACTAAGGATATATTTGCTCGGGCGTTTAATACAAATTATCCGCAACAGATATTCAATCGAAAATAATATAGTGACTATCCATTCCGACAAATTGAAAAACCCATGGTACTTTATATCGAAACGCGGAACGCTCTCCAACATGACGATGATAATACTGTAAAGGATTAATAGAAGCAGCAGTATGTCGAACAATTTACCCGCAGGGGTATGCGTTCCGTAGATAATAATATGCAGTTTCCGCTTCCAGCCTTTATTCGGTCTATCGTCTTCCAAGGTCAATGATTTAGCTCCAGAATCTTGAGAACCTTTTTCTTTCTAAGATACGATTCAATCAAATGCTTCGTATTGGCATCTCCTTTCATAGGGGTAATTATTGATTCTAAGATATGAATATTATTTAATTGATGATTCAGTTCATAATACCCAAGACCCTGGAAGATGCCATTTTTAATCAACACTGCACTAAATTCGCCAATCTCGCGACCCTTATCGATAATAACCATGTTTTTTCCATTGAGATGATACTTGCCCAACGCAGTATGCACCCTGGCATTATACACGAGAGGATCTTCTATGTGTTGGCAAGCGCCATTACATGCGTTTGCTTTGTATTTTGAGCATTGGCCAATTGCTTTGGAGCGGCCGTTCAGGTTTTCACAAAGATGAAATTCTGAATTGATTTGGTCTAAAAAGTTTGTTGCACTGTGTATGCCATTAAAGGTGGTAACATAATTTATTTTGCCATTTGAATTTGCAATGGCCAGGTTGATATATCCATCGTTATCAACTGACTCGTAAAGTGCGTGCGTAAACAGCACTGACCGAGGTTTATTGTTGAATTTAGGTTTATTTCTACGTAGTTCTTCATATTCCTTCAGCATGGCCACAAGTTCGTTTCCTGTTCTTTCAAAAGTTACTTTTTTGGTTTCCTTTTGCAACCGTCGCGCCTGATCGCCATTCTTTGTAAAATGTTGATTAACCCGTTTTTTGATATCTGTACTCTTATCAAGGAAGATAATTTCACCCTCTTTATTATGCATGTAATACATACCAGTTTCCGATGGCATTTGCTGAACAATATCTAATTGTCGTTCAGAAAGTTCGCCATGTGCCTCATTACGTACCACCTTTCTGAGAATCGATTTATCGCTATCTTTCGTAAGCAGTAACTTAAAAAGTTTTAAAGTAGCCAGTGCATCCCCGTTTGCCCGGTGACGTTCGCTAACCGGTATCCCTAAGGAGCGCACCAATTTTCCCAAGCTATATGATTCGGCATCAGGCAACAAGGTTTTTGAAAGGTCGACCGTACAAAGTGTTTTTCGTTCGTAGTTATATCCTAATCTCCTAAATTCAGTGCGTAGGATTCGATAATCGAACTGAGCGTTATGGGCCACAATGACGGCATCTTGGGTAATCTCAACAATACGCTTGGCAACTTCATGAAATTTCGGCGCACTTCGCAGCATTTTATTGTTGATACCTGTAAGGTTTACTACAAAGGGTTGAATTTCTTTTTCAGGGTTGATAAGGCTTATAAATTGATCGATCACTTCATGGCCATCAAATTTATATATGGCAATTTCGGTAATGCCCTCTTCATTATATTTCCCACCGGTGGTTTCTATATCAAGTATTACGTACATCTTCAATCGAGTGCATTTATTTTAAAGGAAGAACCGAATATAACTTTTGATTGCCTCAAGGATAGATAGGGATGCGGCTAATTCCTTGCACCAAAGATAGCACTTCCTATGCGAACCATCGTACTGCCTTCTTCAATGGCAATTGTGTAATCGGCACTCATTCCCATTGAAAGTTCCGAGATTCCAGGAAGTCTGCCCCTTATTGTTTCAAAGAGTCGCTTTAGGTGTTTAAACTCACGCCGTATCTGTTCCTCGTTTTCAGTGTAAGTGGCCATGCCCATAAGACCAAGCACCTTTATATTAGTCAATTCATCTAATACGCCTGAAGTTGCCAGGGTACGTAATTCTTCCTCATCCATTCCGAATTTTGTTGCTTCTTCGGCAATGTGAACCTGCAATAAGCAATTAATTATTCGTTGCTGTTTTTTGGCTTGTTTATCGATTTCCTGTAGTAATTTCAACGTATCGACCCCGTGTATCAAGTGCACATAAGATGCCATATATTTTACCTTATTCCGTTGAACATGACCGATCATATGCCACAGGATGTCTTTTGGCAATTTCTCCATCTTTTCGGTCATCTCCTGAATCTTGTTCTCCCCAAATATTCTTTGGCCAGTGGCATAGGCCTCCATTATGGCGTCGACGGTTTTGGTTTTACTTACGACGACCAAGGTTACTCCTTCTGGAATCGTTTCTTTAATGGTGATAAGATTCTTTGTAATTGACATATTTTTGTAATCTACGGTGTATTTATAGGATCTATTAATTTGGGTACCAATAATTGAAAGGGAATTTAAAATCTTTTATGATTTTCAGGACCTAGATGTTGTGATTCATTAATTTACCAGCTGCCCTGAATCTCATTTAATGCGAGGAGATTAAAAGGATTTTTTTATTCCGCATTAAATGATGCAATAATCGCTAACGCAACTTTTAAGGCGGCTGCGCCTTGTGCTAGGGTAACCACCGGCACAGTATCATTTATAATAGCATCCGCAAACGTTTCTAGTTCGTCTTTGATGGCATTGTTGGCATAAATTTCGGGATTCTCGAAATAAATCTGCTTTTTTTCGCCTTCCGCATTTTGAAGTACCATATCGAAATCGCCAAGTGTTGCCGGGGCATCCTTCATTTTGACTACCTCGACCTTCTTTTCAAGGAAATCAACAGAAATATATGCATCCCGTTGAAAGAATCGAGACTTACGCATATTCTTAAGTGAGATACGACTAGCGGTCAGATTGGCGACACAACCATTTTGAAATTCGATGCGCGCATTCGCGATATCGGGTGATTTACTAATCACCGATACCCCACTGGCATTGATTTGCTTTACCTCCGATTTGACAACACTCAAAATGGCATCGATGTCATGGATCATGAGATCTAAGACAACAGGTACGTCTGTACCACGGGGATTAAATTCGGCCAATCTATGGGCTTCAATGAACATGGGGTTTCTGATACTATCCTTAACGGCAATGAAGGCGGGATTAAATCGTTCAACATGTCCTACTTGCCCCTTTATTTTATAGTTCTTTTCAAGCAAGAGCAATTCTTCGGCTTCCGCCAAGGTAGAAGTAATCGGTTTTTCCAAGAAAACATGTTTTCTGTTTTCAATGGCCTTTTTGGCACATTCAAAATGGGAAAGGGTAGGGGTTACAATGTCGACCACATCCACAGAGTCTATTAAGGTATTCATATTTTCAAAATAGGTATACCCATATTCGGCAGCTACTTTTTTGCCGATTAATTCATCGCGATCGTAGAATCCGACCAAATGATATTTTTTTGACTCATTGAGAAGACGAAGATGAATTTTCCCCAAATGGCCCGCCCCTAATACGCCAACTTTAAGCATTCTTGTATGTTTTGTTCAAAAATAAGGATAGTTTTGGAGTTTAAGGGTTTCTAGTGCTTGTTTTGGGATTTATACCAATGTGTCACCCTATTGAATTTTGGGGTATTCTGGTGAATAATGGAAGATTCACCAAGGCGCAATTTGCTATTTGCATTATTCCGTTCTAAATTTGAATTCCAAAACCAATTATACAAAAGGGATGGCCTTATAATTTGGGCCTCAAGGCATCGTTTTTTTGAAAAAAAGGTCCAATCCCTCTTGAAAACAAGTGACTTATTTATGATTGATACCTTAAAACATCGTGGTATGCGTAACCAGCTTGCCGATATTCTGAGCGCCAAAGGTATTAGCGATCAAAAAGTATTGGCAGCCATTCGCACGATTCCGAGACACTTGTTCATGGATAGTAGTTTTGAGGGGCACGCTTATCAGGATAAGGCGTTTCCCATTGCTGCAGACCAAACCATTTCACAACCTTATACCGTAGCCTTTCAAACGGAGCTTTTAGAAATCAAACCCAATGATCGTATTTTGGAAATTGGGACAGGAAGTGGGTATCAAACGGCTGTTTTGTTGCAGCTGAAGGCCAAAGTATATACAATCGAACGGCAACTAGAACTTTTCAAGAAAACGAATATCTTTTTCAAAAAAATGGGCTATCGACCGAAAAAAGTAATTTTTGGCGATGGGTACAAAGGACTCCCTGAAGAAGCACCCTTCGATGGTATTATTGTTACGGCAGGAGCTCGCGATGTTCCTAAGGCATTAATGGCGCAACTCAAGGTAGGCGGGAGGTTGGTAATACCCGTTGGTGACGAAGATCAAATCATGACACTTTACCTTCGCAAATCTATACAGGAATTTGAAAAAAAGGAATTGGGGACCTTTCGATTCGTACCGCTTTTAGAAAATAAGAATTAGAGATGCACTCCTAGCTATTAAATTTCTTTTTTATACGATCTAATTGACGCTTATTATCGCGATCTTTTATGGTATCCCTCTTATCGTACAATTTTTTACCCTTGGCCAAGGCAATATTGATTTTGGCTAGACCACGATCATTTAAGAATAAATTCAAGGGAATAATAGTACTTCCGGAAGTCTTTACCTCTTTTTCCAATTTTTTAAGCTCCTGACGGTTTAACAAAAGTTTACGCTCTGCCTTCGGCTTATGGTTGTAATGGGAACCATGGGAATATTCGTCGATCTGCATGTTAATGATAAAAAGTTCGCCTTGATCATTGAATTCACAGAAACTTTCTGCAATTGACGCCTTACTAAGACGAATCGACTTTATTTCAGTACCCGACAAAACCAAACCTGCAGTGAAGCTATCCCTAAGTTCGTATTCGAACCGGGCCCTCTTATTCTTGATATTGATTTTTTGCTGCATAGGACCACAAAAATAGGGAACAAATCGAACTTTTGATTTTAGGCAATTTAAATTTTGTCAAAAAATTGGTAAGATTGTTTCTAACTTACGTACTATTAATAAAACAAGGGTATGCAAAAAATCTTTATTCTTCTCGTTTCTGTCGTATTGGTTTCTTGCACTGGAAAGAAACCACAAGGCAAAACGGCCCAGCAAATAATAGACCAGAGTATCTCAATATGTGGCGGCGAACGCTACGTGAATAGCCAAATTTCGTTTGATTTCAGAGATCGTTCTTATTTTTTGGAGCAAGAGGATGGTAAGCGAATACTGCGACGTATCTTTAAAACCGACACTACTACAACTGTCGATATAAAGGCCCCAGGTGAATTTCGACGCTATATAAATGACAGTTTGGTCGTGTTGAACGATACCATGGCCACCAAGTACGCGAACTCGGTGAATTCGGTGCATTACTTTGCCTATTTACCATACGGATTGAATGATAGGGCCGTGAACAAGCAATTATTAGGCAGTACACGTATCAAAGGAACTGAATATTATAAAATTCAAATAACTTTTGATAAAGAAGGTGGCGGTGATGACCATGATGATATCTATATATATTGGTTTAATAAGAAAACCATGAAGCCAGATTACTTTGCCTATGAGTTTCACACCGATGGGGGTGGAATGCGAATGAGGGAGGCATACAACGAACGTTACGTCAAAGGAATTCGATTCGTAGATTATAAAAATTATCAAACCAAGGATATGAACACTTCCATCTTAAAGATCGACAGTCTTTTCGAGGCGGATCAATTAGTGCCACTTTCGAAAATCGAGCTGGAAAACATTATCGTCCAGCCGGACAATTACAATTGAAGATCAAATGCGTGTCGGTAGGTATTCCATTAACAATTTGTACAATGAATAGACTGCCATTATCAGAATCCTCCATATCGGGATATTTGTCCTCTCCGATTATTTTATTGACCATTTCGGGAATTGTATTGCTATGACCGACAACCAGAACATTTTTGTTTAGATTATCTGATTTAAATTGCTCAATATCAATGTTTTTAGGGTCGTAATATGTTACGGTGATATCTTTTTTTACCGAGGTAGGCGCAGCAGTCATTTTCGTGCGTTCAAAATCGGTAGTATAGATTTCATCCAATTTTACGTCGTTAAGGATCTCTGCCCAATGCATCGCTCTTCCCAGTCCGTTTTGGGAGAGTACAGGATCAACATTTTCAGGATCCGAACGATCTTTTTCGGCATGCCTTATTAGATAAAAGGTAGTAACGGATGATCCTACCATGACCTCTTCCATTTTATTTTGATCATTCTTACACCCGAAAAAACTCATTATAAAAATAAGTGAAAGAACTTTTATTCTTGATTTCATCATTTAAGGTATCTTTTAAAGTATGTATGGAATTAAATAAATTTTAAAAAGTGCATTGAGTCGCCCAACAAAATTTAAATCTTACGAAAATGCCTCGGCGTGTATTCTCTTTTTAATGCTATGCACCTAATTGATCGGCAATTACTTCGATTGAAAATCATTCTGTGGGCTAAGAATCGTTCATAGGACTTCCAAACAATTGGCAAGGGTTTTATGGCTTTTGGAAAAAAAGGCCTCTGCCAATCTGATTTTCCTAAAAATTATCATTCTTTACGAACTAAAATAAGTTAAAAATAGTATTTAAACCGTATGATTTTTGTTTTTTTGCATATGCAGAGAACGCTACTACTTTTCCTACTTATTTTGTTTTCTACAGGGGTTTTTGGACAGGAAGTGCGACTTCCTGCAGACCTTAGGCAACACAATTTGGTTACTTACAACGCCAGTTTGTTTAATCCGGCTTTTTCGTTGGATCGCAATGAGCCCGAATCAATCGCTTTTTGGACGCGTTGGCAATGGCAGAGTATCGACTCTGATCCGACGACTCTTTTTTTAAATTATACGCGAAGAATTGACAATCGTTCTGCCGCCGGAGCTGCTTTTTTTCAGCAGAATACCGGAGTATATTTCAACACAGGGGGCGTCATCAACTACGCGTATGCAATAAACTTTAATGCCACAACCCAATTGGCATTTGGAATCAACTTATTTGGCTTTAAGCAAAAATTGGCCGATGACCGCTTCGTCATTGACCCCAATATACCTTTGCCGCAATTAAGGGTATCGGATGATTTTATATTACAGATGGCACCAGGGATACGATTATCTGTGATGGGGTTGTCTTTTAGTGTTGCTTCCGAAAACCTTTTTGATTATAATTTCGCTTTGAATGAAAGCAATACCGATAGGGCTGATAAAATTTTTATGGGGATGCTGTCCTATGATTTTCCCATTACCCTGCAACAACCCAATGCCTACTTTAGGCCATCATTGTATTTGAGGACACTCCCCGGAGAGGCAAACCAAATCGGTATAAATACGTTATTCAATACTCCGAAATATTGGGCACAGCTGGGCTATAACAATTTTTATGGTGTAGGTATCGGGGGTGGGGCTACTTTGTTCGAAAAACTATCACTTGGGGCTCTTGCCGAGTTCGGAACGAGTGCTTCGGTCAATACGAAAAAACCTTCTTTTGAAATCATGGCGGCGTATTTTTTAGGCACTCCTGAGGAGCGATTTACGGTAACCGACTTCAATTTGGAATTGGCTGATACACCGATTTTAACTGAAAAAGAACTGCAAGATGAAAAATTAAAGGAAAATCTCGAAAAAGAACAAGCCCTTGCTACCAAGAAAGAAGCCAAGGAAATCGAGCAACAGGAAAAGGAAAATGCGAAAATGCGTAAAGATTCGCTTGCTAATTTGAAAGATACGGAGGTAGTAGTCCTTAGCAGAAAAGAGCGTAAACAAAAAAGAGACTCATTAGAATTGGCCCAAAATCAAAAGCTTGAGCACGAACGCATGCAAGATTCAATTAACCGTAAAATGCAGGCCGATGCTTTAGTGGAAGCCCAAAGGCTTGAGCAACAGCGCCAACAAGATTCGTTGGATCAGATCAAGATTGCTGAGGCGGAAGCGATCAAGAAAAAAGCAGAATTAGATAGTTTGGCGCAGCAGGAAGGTGACAAGCCGAAGACCGGAGAAAAATATGAAGAGGTCAAATCGGCGACCGGTCTCGAACCTGGCTACTATTTGATAGCGAATGTATTCGGTACCAAGAAATATTATGAGGCCTTTATGAAAGACCTTACTGCGAAAGGGCTACAACCAAAATCATTTGTCACCGGTCCTAAAAATTATAATTACGTCTATTTAGGAAAGTATGCTACAATGAGTGAGGCCCGATTGGCCAGGGATTCTAAATTAGGCGGCAAATATCCCGATAAAACTTGGATTTTCAGAGTCATTGGTAATTAGGAGGTGCCCTCTTCAAATTACGAACTACCCTTTATAGACTAAAGAATTCTGACAGTCAAGTTAAATATGAATCGCTTTCAGGGGGTACTGGGAATCGAACTATTTTTTGATTTCCCGATTGATAAGCACATCGATATAGGCAACCGTATTTACTAAGTATTTTCGATCTTCGGTAATGGTTGCCATTGTTACAGCTC
Organism: Flavobacteriales bacterium; assembly: GCA_038316335.1. GTDB lineage: Bacteria > Bacteroidota > Bacteroidia > Flavobacteriales > Flavobacteriaceae > JALHST01. The sequence goes on along the minus strand of JBBQAM010000006.1, from coordinate 16,354 downwards.
CCATTAGCATCGTAAAAAGCTGCTTGGCGAATTGCAATGGTGTAACCGGAAGTTTGAGTTCCCCTTTATTGACACCATTTTCAAGAACAACGGCTATTTTACCCTCCACGGTTTTAAGGGTTTCCCTGACAGCGGCGGCCAATAGGCCATTATTGTATTGGGCGTCGGTGCCCACCTTTAAAATTGGGCAACCACCCATCTCTTTTGAGAAAATGTCGTAATTGCGATAAAATCGAGTAAGCACAAAGAGTTTTTCAAGGGAGGAACCATCATGATTAAGTTGCTCATCGATTGCTGACAATAAAAGGTTGCTATTGTACTCAAAGGCAGCAAATGCCAAGGCCTCCTTATTCTCAAAATTGCCATAGAGGGCTCCTTTTGTGAGACCGGTCGCTTCGGTAAGATCACTCATGCTCGTTCCCGCAAACCCCTGTTTGTTAAAAACAGGCGCAACGGTCTCGATAATATATTTAGTCGTTTTTTCGGCTTTTGAGGTCATAGCGGGCTATTTTTTACGAATATAAAAAATCTATATACTGTATGGTATATAATGTTGATAAAAAAAGACATCCACACAAGGTTTTTTCTTGAGTGGATGTCTAAGCAATCAAATATAAATTTACTCTACAAGTTCACTTTGGTTTCTAAAGACCAGGCCGTCATCGAACGAATCAATAAGTACGACGCTGTCAGATTTTATAGTACCGCTCAATAATTCTTTAGAAAGATTATTTAGGACCTCTTTTTGGATCATCCTTTTGATCGGTCTCGCACCATATTGCGGATCATACCCCTTGTCGGCTAAATACTTTATCGCCTCATCAGTAGCATCGATAACTATGTTTTGTTTCGCCACCATTTTTTTCAAATGGTCGAGTTGAAGTTTTATGATTTCAAGGATATTAGCTTTGTTCAATGGCGTGAACATGATGATGTCATCGATTCTATTCAAGAATTCGGGGCGAATCGTTCTTCGTAGCAGCCCAAGAACTTCTACCCGTGCCGCCTCTGCAGCACTGTGTACGTTTTTGGTATTCTCGAAGGCTTCCTGAATAATGTGACCGCCCAAATTACTGGTCATGATAATGATCGTATTCTTGAAATCGGCCATCCTCCCTTTATTATCGGTCAATCTTCCCTCATCTAATACTTGCAATAGAATGTTAAAGGTGTCTGGGTGGGCTTTCTCTATCTCATCCAGAAGAACTACGGAATAGGGTCTGTTACGCACCGCCTCAGTAAGTTGTCCACCTTCATCATATCCTACATATCCTGGAGGTGCTCCGACCAATCGACTTACTGAATGGCTCTCCTGATATTCGCTCATATCAATGCGTGTCATAGCATTTTCATCATCGAAAAGATACGCCGCCAGCGTTTTGGCGAGTTCGGTTTTACCAACACCGGTCGGTCCAAGGAAAAGAAAGGAGCCTATCGGTTTCTTTGCATCCTGAAGTCCTGCACGGCTTCTTCGAATAGCATCGGAAACCGCTTGTATGGCTTCTTCTTGCCCAACGACCCGCTTATGTAGTACTTCTTCGAGTTTCAAAAGTTTTTCACGTTCCGACTGTAACATTTTGGTTACCGGAATACCAGTCCATTTTGCGACCACCTCCGCAATATCCTCGCTTGTTACCTCCTCTTTTATGAGGGTGCCTGCATGCTGTTGTTCCCGCAATTCGACCTGAAGCTTTTCAAGTTTTTCTTGAGCATCTTTGATTTTACCGTAGCGAAGTTCTGCTACTTGCCCATAATCACCATTGCGCTCGGCCCGATCGGCCTCTACCTTGAAATTTTCAATGTCCTGTTTGGTCTTCTGAATCGTATCGACAACGCTCTTTTCACTTTCCCATTGTGCAAATAACTCATTTCGTTCTTCCTTTATGTTAGCAAGATCTGCATTGAGCGATTTTAGTTTGGCTTTGTCATCCTCGCGTTTAATGGCCTCAATTTCAATTTCAAGTTGCATGATTTTTCGATCAAGCACATCAAGTTCCTCTGGTTTTGAATTGATTTCCATTCGTAACTTGGCTGCTGCCTCATCCATAAGGTCGATGGCTTTATCGGGTAAAAACCGGTTGGTGATATAGCGCTGTGAAAGTTCGACCGCTGCAATTACGGCCTCATCCTTGATCCTGACCTTGTGATGGGCTTCATATTTTTCCTTGATGCCTCGAAGAATTGAAATGGCGCTTTCAGTATCTGGTTCATTGACCATTACTTTTTGGAATCTGCGCTCTAATGCTTTGTCTTTTTCAAAATACTTCTGATACTCATCGAGGGTAGTAGCCCCAATTGCCCGCAATTCACCACGTGCCAAAGCAGGTTTCAAGATGTTCGCGGCATCCATAGCCCCTTGGCCGCCCCCTGCACCAATAAGTGTATGAATTTCGTCAATGAAGAGAACGATATTGCCATCGGAAGAAGTAACCTCCTTAATGACAGCTTTAAGGCGTTCCTCAAATTCGCCTTTGTATTTGGCGCCCGCGATCAAGGCGCCCATATCTAAAGAGTAAATAATCTTGTCCTTGAGATTTTCTGGAATATCACCTTGAATAATTCGATGCGCCAAACCTTCGGCAATAGCGGTCTTTCCAACCCCGGGTTCACCAACGAGCATAGGGTTGTTTTTAGTGCGCCTTGACAGTATCTGTAATACCCGTCGAATTTCCTCGTCGCGCCCAATAACGGGATCTAATTTACCGCTATCGGCCAATTGGTTTAAATTTCTTGCATATTTCTCCAAAGAATTATAGGTTTCTTCGGCACTTTGTGACGTAACCCTGCCGCCCCCCCGTAGTTCGTCTATGGCTGATTTCAAGTCTTTTTCAGTGACGCCTTGGTCTTTTAATATTTGGGCAACCTTACTTTTGGATTTAAATATCGCCATGATCAAATGCTCCACGGAAACATATTCATCGCTCATATTTTTAGCGATGATGCTTGCTTCGTTCAATGTCTTTCCAGCCTCACGTGAAACCATGATTTCACCACCGGAAACCTTTGGGAATGTTGCCATTTCCTTGTCCAAAATCTGCTGTAGCAAGGGCAGGTTTACATTTAGTTTTTTAAGGATGAACGGGAGTACATTTTCTTCTACCTCTGAAATGGCCTTAAATAAATGTTCATTTTCAATTTGTTGATGCCCCATCTCCTGTGCGAGCTGTTGTGCTCTTTGCACGGCCTCCTGGGCTTTTATAGTGAAGTTATTAAAGTTCATATCGTTCTTGTGTTAGATTGTTAATACCTATTTTTGAATTTAAGGAAGTCAACAACCTTACCAATGCCGATTCGCGGACAAAATGGCTGATATAGTCAATAATAATAGGACATATCGTCAGTTCGATAGGTTTTAGGATTTCTTCGACTAAGGATATTTAATTACAAAATAGGTATGTTCAATAGTTTATTTGGGAATAAAAAAAAGAACGAAGAAACAGCAAAAGGCAAAGTGCTTTGGATTGATTTGACCACCTTCGATCAACTTGAGGAAATTACCGAAAAATCTTTCTTTAAGACACAAATGATATTCAAGCATTCGACGACCTGTGGAACCAGTCGTATGGTGCTAAATATGTTTGAAAACCAAATAAACGATGTACTTGAAAAGGCTGATTTTTACTATCTAGACCTACATCGTTATAGGGATTTATCGGATGCCGTAGGCAAAAGATTCAACGTCTTGCACCAATCGCCACAATTATTGATCATGCGTAATGGCGCAGTGGTCGCTCACGATTCTCACGGAGGTATTATGGATATCGCGTTAAACAAATTTTTATAAAGAACCCCGATTGGTTTCGGGGTCGTTTTTACTTAAAATTGTTGTCGTGTCAAAATGGTTTTCAACTTTAGTTTGAGATCCTCCCCGGTATCGTAAACCATTTGTTCATTCGATGGAAAAGGGACTGCAGCCAAATTCAATAATCGGACCATGTCATTCTCCAATGCTCTTTTATCCCCATCGTAACTCGCATAACTGTGCTCAAAAACGAACTCGCTAGACAATGGATACGAATTGATCACTTGCCGCTTTGCCAAATCCGTGAAACTCACTTCCCCCGATACTTGCGTTGACTTGAATTGTGTAAACTGGTAAAAATTACATTTGATGGTTTTAAATTTGTCGATTTTAATCTTATTTCCCAAACTGTCCGAAAGTATATTGCCATTAGAATCTGTGGCATATTGATACCCGTCCTTGATCTGCTTTTCTTTAATGACTTGCTTTTCACTTACCTTTTCGGGAGATATGGCTATACCTTTAAGGGCTACTTCCATAGTATAATCATAGGCTATGTTCGGGAGGGGATTGGTATGATATTCGGTCCAAAAGTTATTAAGTCCGTAGGTATTGAAATTCAGTAAATCAGCCTCAAGTTTTTCAGGGATTATCTGATCCGTTTCATTGGTCATTACCACTTTTACAAAATCGAGTCCTTTTAAATATGCTTCTTCCTTTTTCTTTTTACTATCGCCATATCCTGGATTTATCTCTTCCAGATAGGCAAAGTCATCATAGGCCTTTCTATAATCTACTTTACTCGAAGCCGAATTTAAAAGGCCCAGGGCATTCGTATATAGATAATCAGAAAGTTTCTCTTTTACGGCTAGAATTTCGGTATCATAATTCTGAAAACGAAATTTAGCCGGCCTGTTTTCCTCATAAATCTGTAAAGGCAACAGTGGCTTGATGCGTTCTTGTATTTGTTTCAAATTCGCATATGATTTAAAAATGATTTCATAATTGGCCCCATTGCCTTCTTTTTTTAAGAAATCAATATGCTGTAATTCACGCGAAGTATTCTTCTGAAATACCTCTTCTAAAAGCACAATAAAAGGTTGGTTCGACTTTTTAGTCTTGTTATCGGCCAAATTCGCCAATGCGGTTTCAATGGCAACAGAATAATTGCCAGTATTAATAGAACGCTGGGTCTTCTTGACCCCACTACATGCGAATACTATCGAAGCACATATGAAAAGTAGGTATTTTTTCATAACGAAATTATTTTATGTTTTGATGCCAATCTCAACAGCCGTGCCAAAAAAGGGTCTATTGATAACGCCAAACGATAAAATATCGTATGAATTCGATGAATGGGTCTGGAAAAGTTTATTTCTTGCCCTTTGATTTAAATACGGGGAGTAGTTTGGTCGATAATTCACCAAATCCTATTCGTACCCCATTTTTTGAACAAAAACCGCGCAAAGTAACTGTGTCACCATCTTGAATAAACGTCCGGGTTTCGCCATTATCTAGATGAACAGGTTTAGTACCTTGCCAAGCAAGTTCTAACATCGAACCATAGGAATCAGGGGTAGGACCAGAGAGTGTGCCACTTCCCATGATGTCACCACTATTTATTTTACAGCCATTGACGGTATGATGGGCCAATTGCTGTGCCATGGTCCAGTACATATATTTGAAGTTAGAACAAGTGACCGTAGTTGGACTTCCATTTTCGGGCGTAATGTCTACTTCTAATTGAATATCAAAACTGTGGTTTCCTTTCAATTGAAGATAGGGCAATGGCTCAGGATTTTGCACGGGACTCTCGGTCCTAAAAGGCTCCAACGCATCTAAGGTAACGATCCATGGAGAAATCGAGGAGGCAAAATTCTTGGCTAAAAAAGGCCCCAATGGCTGATATTCCCATTTTTGTATATCCCTGGCGCTCCAATCATTGAATAAGACCATTCCAAAAATATAATCCTCGGTCTCATTAATGGGAATAGGTTCTCCCATAAGGTTGGCATCGGTGGTAATAAATGCCATTTCGAGTTCAAAATCGACCAACTTGGAAGGTCCAAAGTCGGGTCTTTCGGAATCCTTTGGCATCGTTTGCCCGATGGGTCTACGCACCGGAACCCCACTAGGCACAATAGTAGAGCTTCTGCCATGATAGGCTACGGGGAGATGCAACCAATTGGGCATTAATGCCGAGCTGGGATCACGAAACATACTACCAACATTCGTAGCGTGCTCTTTGCTCGAATAGAAATCGGTATAGTCGCCAATTTGTACAGGAAGTTGCATTTCGATTTCATCCATTGAAAACAGAACGATTTTCTTATGCGCTGAGTTGTGCTGTAGCCTTTTATAGTTTATATCGAATAACTCACTAATTCTGTTACGCACCAATCGCCATGTTTTTTGACCATCACTGATGAAATCATTCAATGTATCCTGAAGAAAAATATCATCGGTCAATGGTATCCCATCAAAATAGCCCAATTGGTGCAGGGCCCCCAAATCAATGGCCTGATCACCGATTCGAGTGCCTATGGTAATGATGTCATCGCGTGTCAAAAAGACCCCAAAAGGAATATTCTGGATGGGAAAATCGGAATTCTCGGGTACTGATATCCAGGTTTTTTTGTTGGGATTATTGGCTTCGATGGACATAGGTAAATTGTTGATTTATATTTAATAAATACTTGATCAAATATATTATTTTCTTCTTATTAAAGGCATGCAATTTGTATTTTTACGCCTCATTTAACAGATAAGTCCTATATGCAACGCGATAAACGGATTTTTGAACTTATAGCTGCCGAAAAAGAACGTCAAATCAATGGTCTGGAGCTGATTGCTTCGGAAAATTTTGTAAGCCCCCAGGTCATGGAAGCCGCTGGCTCGGTTTTGACCAATAAATATGCCGAAGGGTATCCCGGAAAACGCTATTATGGAGGTTGTGAAGTGGTTGATGAAATTGAACAATTGGCCATCGACCGGGCCAAGGAACTTTTTGGTGCTGCTTATGCGAATGTGCAGCCACATTCAGGTTCCCAGGCCAATGCATCGGTATATCATGCCTGTCTACAACCAGGGGATACTATTTTGGGTTTCGATCTATCACATGGTGGACATTTGACACACGGATCGCCCGTAAATTTTTCAGGAAGATTATATAAGCCCGTATTCTATGGAGTCGATAAGGTTACCGGCGAACTTGATTATGATAAGATCCAGGAAATTGCCGAGAAAGAAAAACCGAAATTGATTATTGCCGGCGCCTCGGCCTATTCTAGGGATATGGACTTTAAGCGATTTCGCGAAATAGCGGATAGTGTCAATGCGATATTAATGGCAGATATTGCCCATCCTGCCGGTTTAATCGCCAAAGGAATCATGAATGATCCCCTACCACATTGTCACATCGTTACTACTACTACCCATAAAACTTTGAGAGGCCCAAGAGGAGGGCTCATTATGATGGGGAAAGATTTTGATAACCCTTTTGGTATTGCACTAAAAAATGGCCAACTGCGCAAAATGTCGGCCTTACTCGATTTGGCCGTCTTTCCTGGTAATCAGGGTGGACCATTGGAACATATTATTGCCGCTAAGGCCATTGCTTTTGGGGAGGCCTTATCAGATGATTTTCTGCATTACATGTTGCGGGTGAAAAAGAATGCAGCCGCAATGGCCGCCGCATTTGTTGAAAGAGACTATCATATCATATCGGGCGGTACCGATAACCACATGATGTTAATAGATTTAAGAAATAAGGATATTACTGGTAAAGATGCAGAGAATGCCCTTGTAAAGGCTGATATCACGGCCAATAAGAATATGGTTCCCTTTGATGACAAATCACCGTTTGTTACTTCTGGAGTCCGGTTCGGTACTGCCGCAATTACGACCAGAGGACTGCAAGAAGAAGATATGGCACCAATTGTAGATCTTATAGATCGCGTTTTAACGAATCCAGAAGACGATAATGTGCTGCAGGAAGTAAGGAAAAAGGTACATGCAATGATGAAAGGGAGGCCACTTTTCAATGCCTAAAGAGCAGTTGTCTTAGTGGTTGAGCATATAAAGATCTCCTGGTATAATGACAAGATTTGTTAAGTCGTAGACCACTGCATCATCCTCGGATTCAAAATATAGGCCCCAGAATCCAAAATAATTGGTAACCGGATTTCCCGAAACTGGGTATGGCAAGTCGATTTCATTTCGTTTTTCCTCGAAGACAGGTAAGTATATTTCATACGGAATTTCATGCAATCCCTTCGTAATATGAACATAATGATTACCAATTTCTGTAAGGATACGCTTTAATTGATTCCGAATACTATCTTCAAATATCCTATCGATTATTATGGTGGTATCCTTTAGGATAAGAGATAATTCATAAATCTCTATCGGTTCCGAATTGGCTTCCTGAAGGAGATTAAGTGCATTTGTCAATGAAGAATTTTCCGATTTAAATGAACCCCAGTCGCCTTTGATAAAATGATATAGTACTTCTGCTAGGCTTAAATCACATTTTAATTCGATCACCAGACGTATCTTTTGATGACCCGCTTTCTGCCGGTATACCGTAGTTTTTGAAAAAAAATCCTTCTCTAGAATATTCGTAAAGCAATCCAGTCCTGGAATTGTAATATTCTGGGTGAATTCTATAGGAGGATTATTTTTGAAACTATCTAAATCTAGCGGCATGGTTCAACCAAGATTAACTTGTTCCAAAATTAGAAGTAATGTGGCAATAATGTTTACACGAAAACCTTATAAATATTATGGTTTTCGTTAAAAATCACCCTTAATGGAATAGATCGCTAGCTATCAGCTACTTATCATCAAAAAATAAAATTAGATAAAGCCTCTACTTCGGGCTTCTTCGATCAGTGCCAAGTCATTGCCATCCTCAATACTGAAAAGGTTCTTTAAGTGCCGTTTGCGGGATTCAACAGTTGCAGAAGAGACTGAAATCAACGAAGGAATGTCTTTCGTGCGCGTCCCGATAGAAAGATAATAGAGTATCTTTTTGTCCTGTTCATCAACATCCAATTTATTAGCCAATCCCTTTCGAATAACGCTTAGGGCACTTGCCGTGTAATAGGGTGGGTCTTTGATTATGGTATTTACCATGTCAATGAGGGACTTTTCGTCTATTTCCGCTTTGACCATGTACCCATCAGGATTCACATTTTTAAAAATGCTATTGAGGCGGTAGGCATCGCCAAAGGAAGACATAAAGACCACTTTTGAACTTGGAGCCACCTTTCGCGCCAAGATGCCCAAATCCTCGCCACTGCGTGTTTCATGTGCATGGGCCGGAAACAATTGAATGTCCAAAAGAATAATGTCATATTTTAGGGAGCGCTCTGAAATTTCGATTTTTTCCTTTCCCGCTTCAAAACTTTTTGCGATATCGACATGTACCTTAAACCCATCGAATTCTCCATCTTCAAGAATATATTTATATCCTAGGGTTGTCATTTCATGATCATCTACTGCTAATATGCGTATGTATTTCATTCGTAATTATGCTATTTCACAATTTCCTGTTGAAAAGTACTCGAATCAATAGTAAGGGAAGTATCTTTGTAAAAGATAACAGGTACGCTAATTTCGATTTTTGTCCCTGCTGAAGGTTCACTTATAATATTCCAAGTACCGCCCAAACTTTCTATTCTTGAGCTGATATTGCGCATTCCTATGCCCTTCTTCTTTTTGGTGGTGTCAAAACCACGACCATCGTCTTCGACCTTAAGATTGAGTTGGTCTTCTTTTGCTGCAAAGTTAATAAGAATGTGCTTACATTGAGCATGTTTTACGGCATTTTGAACACTCTCCTGTACAATGCGGTACAAATTGATCTTGGTTTCCCCGTTCAATCGGTCCCAGGCCAATTCTTTGTCGTATTCGAACTTGATACGAATCGTGGTCGCCTTTTCGATCGACTGTAATAAGTCATTGACCGAAGTGATAAAATTCGACATGTCGCGATAGGCGGCATGACTCAATTCGTGCGAAATCGCCCGAACTTCCCCCTCCACATCCTTTAAGGCGGCAATGGCCGATGACCGCTCTTCCTGGGCCTCTTGATCTGTCTTTTTATTAAGTCCGGTCAACACCATGCGAGCGCCTAGCATTTTGCCCAGCACCCCATCATGGAGTTCTTCTGAGATTCGTTTTTGCTCCATTTTCTTGGCTTCCTCCACTTTTTGGGTCTGCGACATCATCATGTCGAAAATTTCCTGGTTGGAGGCCTGTTGCTGTTGTTGAAAGCGTAATTTTTGATTTTTTATACGTTGGTCCGTAATAACGAAAATAGCCAGCCCCAAGGTCAACAGGGCAATGGCTATACCGGCCCACATTTTCTTTTCTTGTGACAGCGCTTTGTTTTCTGCGATAAACGTGTCGGTCTCAAAGCGTACCCTTGCAAATTTGTCACGGATTTTCCGTTCTTCTTGCTGCAGGCTATCATTCAAGTTAATGTATTCTTCGGTATAGGTTGCTGCATTTTTTGGATCTACATGGCTTAACAGCTGCAAAGTTTCTAATAAGCGTTCGTTGTTATGGCTATTCTCTGCATGTTTCTTTGCCAAGCGGGCTTGTGATATTGCCTGAGTGCTATCCTTTAAACCTAGATAATATTCTGCCATGTTATAATATGTGGACGAAATTCCAATTTCATAGTTTAGACTGTCAAAGATATCCAGCGCGTATTTTAATTGGCCATTGACCTCCTTCGAATCCCCCGCTTTATAGCGGCTTATGGTATAATTATTAAGCGTTTTCGCGTAGAGTTCCGGATTTTTATTTAATAAGGAATCACTCGCAAGTACTTCCCTAAAATATGGCAAGGCCTTTTCATATTGCCCTTTTTCCTGATAGACCATCCCGATATTATTTTGTGTAGTCTCTAAATAATAACCCGTGTCCTTTTGTTTGCCAAGGTAAGTCAAGGCTTCTTTAAAATACTCCAAGGCGCGGTCATATTCCTTTAACCCAATGGTCACCGTTCCCAAAAGGTTGTAACACCTATATAAAAAATCATCGTCATGTAACTTTTTAAAAATTATTAGGGCCTTAATCGCAGTGAGTTCGCTCCCTGTATAATCCTTGATTGTATTTTGAATCCGCGCCAGACTATAGAGCATGCGAGCCGTTTTTACTTCATCATTCAGGGCGGTGAACAATTTTAAAGCGTGCTCATAGTAAAAATAAGCACTATCGGGTATCTCCTGTTGCTGATAAAAAAAGGCGAGATCCCATTGGGCTTCAGCCAGGACGACCGTATCTTTTAGGCTTTCGGCGAATTCAAGCGCGTTTTGGTTGACCTCGCGAAATATCATAGAATCTTGATTAACAAACTCCAAGGAGAGTCGGGCAAAATACTTGGTCTTTAGGGAGTCATTCGGAAGCGACTCAGAATGTGCCTTGATTTTTTCGAGCAAGCCTTGCTTTTGAGATGATGAAAAACTCCCTTTAATGCTGTTTTCGTTCACCCATTTATGTACACTATCAATAGCGATTGATACGGTATAGTTGGAGCTATTTTTTATTTTTCCTTTGCAACCAATCATAAATACCGACCAACAAAGGCAGAGGAAGATTTTTTTTTGATTCATTTTTTTTGCTGTTGCTGACCACACTTACCAAGATAAACAAAATGCCCCGAACTACTCGTCCAGGGCATCTAATTATGAAATGGTATGTTAATTAACTATCTCGTGGGCCGTCCTTTGGTACGTGGCAACCATCGCAAGCGGTCGTATTGGCATTATGGATTGTGGCATTGTCATTTTGAGTGCTATCGGCAGTGTAAGAAAACATTCCTACGCTCATTAAAACGATCGCTAAAATACTGGCTACTTTTTTCATATGTGTTAATTTTAGTTAGGGGTTTGATATTTTTATTATGTTGCTAAACTAATACACCCTTGTCCCAAAAGACAGTGTTTAATTGGTTTGCTAGTAATATGGCCTTGTTTGAGAGTAAACGACCCGATTCTGTGAGTATCGGTCTAATTAAGGTTCGAAATGGTGTTTTTTGAAAGCAGCTTTTTCAGGATGTCAACATTGTCCTTGTAGGTTTTGGAAAATGGGAGTTGCTGCTTGACCAATTTTAGGGCACAAATAGCCTTGCCGTAGTTGATCCTTGAAACATAGTCGGTATTTACGATGTAGCTTTGGTGAATGCGTACGAAATTCTTGGGCAGCTTGCTCTCAAATGTCTTTAAGGTCTTGAAGGCATTCGCCACCGTACCGTCTTTCATAATAAACTCGGTAGCATTATTATCGGCACGTACATACAAAATGTCATTGGTGTTCAGATATTGGTAATCTCCATAGGATTTTAAACAAAGGGTATGACTAGTTTCCTCCTTGGGCAACTGTTTCTTAAGCCGTAATAAGGTTTTTCGAATGTCAAATTCGTTATAAGGGAGCAACCAATAATCAAAGAAGTTATTTTTTATGGCATTATAGGCATAATCCTTGGTCTTGGAAACTGCGATGATAAGTGGAATATGGTTCACATATTGATGGAGTTCCAATACCATTTGAAAATAGTCGTTGGCCATTTCGTTCAAATGGATAAAAACAATGTCAGGTGAAAATTTTAGGATGTTGTTCAGACCTTCGTTACTATTATGTGCCAACCCGGCGCACATAAAATCCCCATAATCTTCCAGATAGTGCTGTAATTGCAGATTGGAAGTTGCATCGGAGTCTATAATAGTATAGGTATATTCCATGCCCCACAGAGATATTGACGAAATTAAGGATAGTTCGTCATTTTGGTTTACACGAAAACCTTATATTTACTAGGGTTTTGTACTTAATTTGCTGATAATGAAGTAATTTGAAAGTATTTTCTTTCAAATCGATGTTTTAAGATACATTAATTTTCCAAGATAACCTGATAAGCGCCACAATCTGATCGAACGAGTCGATCCTTGCCAAGGATATCTTCGGGTGCTGAGGCTGCTGCAGAGAGATCTGCCTTGCCAAAGGCGGCCGAATTGCTGCCAATACCGAAAAAGTTATTTTGGGGATCTAAAAAATCGGCATCCTGATTCAAGTAAACATGGTCATACAGTAGCATATTTTGAAAATCATATAAGGCATTTTGTCCTGTAACTTCCGTATCCTGAAATTTTAGCAGACTATTCGAAAATTTAACTTCAAAAAGATTTACAGCATTGGTTAGAAGCGACAATTCATTGGGCGCATTTCCGTCAATGATGCAATTTGTAAAATCGGCACGTACCAAATCAAAGGCACTATTTGTTTCGTACCGATTGAAATTGGATAGCGATACCGCAGCATTTGTACGAAAGCCATTTCGCCAATAATTGGCAATCGTAGTCTGTAGAAAAGAATACTCCCCACCTTGGTCACAATAAAGTGAACTGGTTCCGGCGGAACCAAAAACACAGTTTACGCCCGTAATTTTTGCTGTTCGCGCCCATAGGTTGATAGCGCCACTATTGTAAATCTTGGTATTTTGAATCCCGAGGGTAGGGGTCGAGGCCAGTGGGTCGCCTTCTACTAAAAGACCGATTGTGGCATTTTTTATAGTTGCATGATCAATTGAGTTCCCGACGCTACCCTTGGAAAGCCATATTCCGCCCCATTGGGATGGGATGTCATCGTACTGGGGTTCCAAACGATCACCTTCAAAAATGACCTCGTTTTCCATGCGTGTTTTATCCTCGCTTAGCTGCCCGACCACTTTAATGGAGGCACTAGGGCGCACTAAAATTCCCGAATCCTTGTGAAAATATACACGGCAACCGGCATCAATTGTCAATAGCTGTCCTTCCGGCACTACGGCATAACCATAAATTACATACGGCTTTTCATTTGTAAACTTCAACTGATCATTTGCGAGGTCAAAACCTTCCACCTTAATTTCCTGACCTTGCCATTCCAAACCCAATTGGATCATTTCTTTGGAACCATCGGGAAGGGTGCCTGGAAAAAGAAAAATCGCATCCTGTATCAAAGTAACCAACTGTACTTCCTGTAAATAGTCTCCTGAATCAAATTGAATGACATCGGTATCAAGAAATGACGTTAGCCCATTATCCAATGCCCCATGGGTGGTTTCAATAAAAATAAAAAGACTATCCTGGGCAAATAGGGGAATATTATGAAATTCCTTTCCAGCCATTCCATCTACATTGAGTCGATATGAACTATTCATGCCTTGGCCAAGGCGAATCGAGGGTATTTCTACATCATCACGTGTACGATTGAAAACTTTTAAAGAATAGGTACTACTGCCGATTGTACCAAAAACGGTATCCAAGTAGACCGTGTCCCTTGAAAATTCAAGATTTCCCGCACTTGGGGCATATGCAAGATCTTTACGGCATGACGTCCACAATAAACAGAAGCCAAGAAGGGGAAGTAGCATGAAATAGGCACGCATGACGTAAAATTTTGGTTGGTAGGGTGGCATGATGCAATTCTATCCCTTTTCCACAAAAACCTGCTTGATATCGTCTGAAATCCGTGTCGGTTTTAAGGTTCTTGCATTTAATAGGCACCATTCAGTATTGGAACGTAGTAAGAGTCGATTTGTTTTAGAATCGAACATTTCCACGACCCGCACCGTAGTAGCTCCCTTACTTCCTTCGATATGGGTACGAATACGTATAATATCGTCGAGTTTCGCTGCCCCTTTATATGAAATATGATGGTTCATGACCACCCAAACTACATTGGCCTGCATTTCCTTCGGAGCGAAGGCTTGCCAATGTTCTTTTGAAATATCCTGGATCCATTGAACATACCGAACGTTGTTGACATGATCTAGATCATCCAGGTCATCGGGTGTCACGACCTGGTTTTTTTCAAAAGCTTCCATAACCTTTATTTTTTAAGGAATCGAACTTCAAAAAGGGTATCCCAATCTTTCCCAGTGATAAAAAAAGTTTTTCGAGCCTGATTATAGGCTATCCCGTTCAAAACATTGTCGGTATCGCTCCAAGTACTGGTTTTACTTACTTTAGCATCAAGTCCACTTAAATTTATCACACCTTCTATCGCGCCACTTGAGGCATCAATGATCATGATACTTGGTTTTTGATATACGTTAGCATACAATTTACCATCTAAATATTCTAGTTCATTGGTTTTATTAAAAATTGATTTATTGGTAACAGTTTCAATATAGCCCTCCTCTAGTAATGTCTGTGGATTCAGGAACCATATTTTTTCAGTACCGTCACTTTTGATGATTTTTTCGGCGTCATGGGCCAATCCCCAACCCTCCTTACTTTCACCATATTGAAAATCACCCAATTTTTTAAAATTATTAAGATCATAAATGTACCCTAATCCATTCTGCCACGTCAATTGATAAATCTTACCGTTGAAGATCGTTAGCCCTTCACCAAAAACCGACTTGTCTAGGTCAATCTTTTCTAAAACTTTTCCTGTACTATAATCTACTTTGCGTAAAGAAGATCTTCCATTCTTGCCGGTGCTTTCGTATAGCGTGTCTTGATAAAATTCAAGACCTTGGGTGTAGGCCTTCGCGTCATGGGGATATTCGTTTATGATTTCGTACGTATAAATTTCCGGGGCCTTCGCAGACAAAATTTTTAGTTTCTTAGAAATCTCGACCGATCCTCCATCATAATCTACCACTGCCTTTAAAATCTTGTTTCCCAAGTGGGGGACATCAAGGGTTATTTGATCTTTATCTACCGGTAGCATCTTGCCATCAATCGTATAGGTTACCTGTTCAATTGTTTTATTTTTTTTATTCTGAAGATGAATGCCTATGTTTTCATTTTGTTGAAATTCTGCCTTATTGCCGTCTAACTGAATTTCGAAAAGGGCCGTTGCAGTAGTATTGCCACCGCCACAGGACAAGAAGAAAGACAAGAGTATACTGGCCTTGAAAAAATTTGTAATATCCATATTATATTTTTTATCTAACAAGTCGATAATCATTAAAATTACGATATTCCCTACCGTATTGTAGCCTTCAACAGGCGCATTCAGATGACAAAAATAATACCAATGCCTGAACTACCTAACTTTTAAATAAAGAATATCATACGATTGCAAAAGAATTAAAAGGTTGTATATTTGCAATTGGCAAGTCCTACACGACCAGCTCCTGTAGAATCCCCCAGGGTGGGAACGCAGCAAGGGTATATGGTCGTAGCGGTGCGATGTAGGTAGCTTGCCTTTTTTTGTGCCTAATAAATACGGTATTTTGTTTATAAGTTAGTAGTGGTCGAGATACCCCGTATTCCTCAGGTTTAACTAGGACGGTCGGCCTCTCTTCGTGGTTTTTTTGTTATTTTGTAAATACTATGCAAACTAAGGTCGTTCTAATCACTGGTGGTTCATCGGGAATCGGAAAGTCTATCGGAATGTATTTGTCTTCAAAGGGATATACTGTATACGGCACAACCCGTAATTTATCACAACACCTTGATTTTAAAGAATTTAAACTCCTGCAGCTCGATGTACGGAACCCCGAATCGGTCGAGGCGCTCATAAAAAAGCTACTTGAAAAAGAGCAAACGATCGATGTGCTCATAAATAATGCGGGTATAGGAATCACAGGACCTCTTGAGGAAACGCCCT
>JBBQAM010000087.1:0-9902 GCA_038316335.1 Flavobacteriales bacterium | reverse complement strand
GATCGCCGGATTTTCCGAAAAGCTTGGGATTACCCAAACGCACCTCAACCGGGTCTGTCAAAACGTCGCGGGCCGTTCTGCCTTAAAGGTAGTTCAGGAGTTTACGATCAACGAGGCCAAAAAATATCTCCTGAATACCTCCTATTCCATTTCCGAAGTGGCGTATTTTCTAAATTTCAATGACCCGGCCTATTTTGGCCGTTTGTTTAAAAAAAGAGTCGGGGTCTCCCCAGGCGAATTTCGAAAGGGGTGACGTTTGGCTTGTTAGTCAATATTGGCTCAGAAGAACCTTCGATTTACAGCCGTGTCAGTTCATAACCATTGCTAGGGTATTGCTATTTGGTGCCTTGAAAATTTCCTTTTATGCTATTCCTTGTCGGATCCGGCCGCTATATTCAAAATTTCCCTGACCAATTCTGTAGTATCGAATGGGGCGTAATATGTTCCATGTTAAATCCTAATAGCATGTAATTAACCTCTGAGTAGTGATAGCCTTCGCCAGATATGTTCAATGGCTTTTTATTCATGTTGTATTTATAAAACCGCTTGATGAACTTTTCGGCCGTGTAACGCCTTTTTTTATGGAATATACGCTACCCCAACATAAGCAGTTTGCTGCCAGAACACAAATCACACGACACACCTGTGAGGAGGGATTGACGGCTATTGCCGAATGGACTGGCCTACCGCTTGGTACCTTGATTACACATGCTGGAATTTCACGAAGTGCTCGTTTTGTGAATTTTTATTCCTACGATGGGCGGGTAGATAGTATCGATCTACTCGATGTTTTCGCCCACAAACCATCCTGGCATATGGCATGAACGGTAATAATCTTTCTGTTCCTCATGGAGCACCGGTGCGCTTGAGATTAGAGAAGCAAATAGGCTTTAAAAGCATGAAATACTTGGAGCGAATCGAAGTTTCAGATCTAGTTGTGGATACAGGTGATTCCGGGTGGGCTTGGTATGTTCGTATATGAGTTAGGACGAACGATTTTTTGTCGGGCGTGAGACGAGTCTTTGATGTTTGTTATATTCAAGGTGATATTCTTGGGGAGTATTGCCGCTGACGGTTTTCAGCTGCAAGAAGTTGGCGATTTCGGAGCACAAAATTGTCTGCCACCACAAAACTTGATACGAAGCTCAGAGCTTCATTAAACCAATGAACCGCTAATTTTTTGTAGGTGCAGTTAGAGGCTGGTTTATCAGCTCTTCATAGTTTTTTAGCCTAAAATCATATCAGCCGCTTTTTCGGCTATCATGATTGTTGGCGCGTTGGTGTTACCTGCCACAATAGTTGGCATAATAGAGGCATCTACCACTCTCAAATTTTCAATTCCATGCACCTGTAGTTTGTCGTTTACTACTGCCATTGGATCGTTGCCCATCTTACAAGTGCCTACCGGATGATAAACCGTTTCGACTGCCCTTTTTACATGTGCTATAATTCCGGCTTCAGATTGCTCAACGGGAAAAATGATTGCTTTCCGGTAAGCCCTAAATGCATCGGCATTCATTACCTCCAGTGCTTTTTTAATTCCCATGACCAGCAGTTGCAAATCTTCTTCTTCCGAAAGAAAGTTGGGCTGAATAACCGGGGCATCGAAAGGATTTGCAGACCTAAGCGCCACATAACCTCTGCTTTTGGGTTTTAAAAGCGTTGGTATTATAGAATAGCCATCTACGGTTGGATATGTTTTAGGATTATATACATCGGTCTTGTAGTCATTGCCAACATGAAGCAGTGTAAAGTGGAATTGACAGTTTACACGTTTTGCGCCGTTAACGGCAAAAAAAGCAACGGCTTCCAACACACTGCAACTCAGCGGACCTTTGTGCGTAATCTGATATTGTAATAAATCAATCAGCTGTTGCAATGGTTTTAAATGATGATTAAAACCTTCCTGCTGAAGCGCAAGGCTTGACGTGAGAATAAACAGATGGTCTTGGAGGTTTTTGCCGACACCTTTCAGGTCCTTTTTAACCGCAATGCCCTGTACCTGCAACTCTTCACCATCGCCAATGCCTGAAAGCATAAGCACTTGTGGTGATTGAAATGCGCCTGCCGATAAAATTATTTCTTTGGAAGCATACGCTTTTTGAGTATTATTTTTGTTCACGATATATGCTACACCCACCGCTTTGTTACCTTCTACTATAATTTGCTTGGCCATAGCGTGGGTAACAACGGTAAGATTAGAGCGGCTGAGAGCAGGTTTTAAAAAGGCGGTGGCAGCGCT
Organism: Flavobacteriales bacterium; assembly: GCA_038316335.1. Classification (GTDB taxonomy): domain Bacteria; phylum Bacteroidota; class Bacteroidia; order Flavobacteriales; family Flavobacteriaceae; genus JALHST01. Next base: position 7,660 of record JBBQAM010000087.1, on the reverse strand, counting down.
ATGGCGTTTTCCGTCTTTAATGGTAAATTGAAAAATACCGGAACCTTCCTGCTTTGCGCCGTTGTAATCTTTATTTTCCGGAATGCCGGTTTCAGCACAGGCTTTTACAAAAGCCGTTGCGAAAGGTGTTTGGAAAGATTTTGGATGCGTTACATTTAATAAGCCGTTTTGCCCATGGTAGGTGTTGGTAATATCTTCGTTATGCTCGCTCTTTTTAAAATACGCAAGAACATCATTATAAGCCCAACCCTTATTGCCCAGCGATTCCCATTCATCATAATCTGCGCTGTTGCCCCTTACATACGCCATGGCGTTGGTTGAACTGCTGCCACCTAAAGCTTTTCCGCGCGGAAGAAATATTCTTCGCCCGTCAAGATGCTTTTGAGGTTCGGTTGAAAACGCCCAGTCCACTTCCGAACGGTGCAGGTTTCCGTATGCGGCCGGAATACCAATTTCCATTTTTTTGTCGGGGCCGCCTGCTTCAAGCAGCAAAACTTTGTTAGCAGAATTTGCTGAAAGGCGGTTAGCTAAAACGCATCCCGCGGAACCAGCGCCAATAATAATGAAGTCGAACCTGTTTACTGTATCTGTTACCATAATGTCGTGTTTTAAGACAATTAAATTCGGTAATCGAATATCGTATTTCGTTGATCAAACTTGTCGCCAACGCCCCGCTAAACGCAGTGACGTCCTGGGCGTCAAATTGTTGTGAACCGAAGATACAACTAAGATTTAAAAGACAGTAGGGACGTTGCCAAATTGCTTTGGGTCCCGTTAGCTATCGAGATTGTAGGAAGGATACGGCTTGAATCGCAAGTGCTTGAGGAAATGGCAGGCAGTGGCCCCAAGCACGTTGGCATGCCGGGACGATTTTGGGACATTGGTTCCGAAATCAGGGCCATAACATCTCCCGGGAGTCCGAATGCGTCTCGCACAACAACGGATTACAAAGCACCACTGTTATTGAATCAGGGGATCATTTCCAGGATTTTGTTAATGGTATTTAAGTTTCTTGCCGTCATCGTAACACCCGAAAAAGCCTTGCCTATTTTTTCCACCAATTTGGAGCGCCCGATGCCGTCGGGTGCATATAGATAAAACAAGGTGTCAATCAGTTGATAGGCTTCCGATTCACTTTTAAGGGAATCCAACAGTGCATAATCAACTGTTTCAGGAACTGCCTCCAAAAAGAAAAAATGGATGGTCTTACCCTGTTCACTTTGATAGGGATTATTGGCTGCGGCCTTTTTAAAATCCCCTGCGCCCAAAATAAAAACAGCCGGTTTGAATCCAAATTTTTTTTCGATTAGCAGTCCAATTTCATCACGTGGCTTAGTGGGTCTTTGAAATACCAAATTGCCACTTTGGATATACGTTTGCACTTTGTCAAAACCATTTGTGGCTAACAACCCTACCAATTCCTTCATGGCAACGGAATGTTTCCCACCAACATTGATGCCCCGTAATAATGCAATCCAGGTCTTCATTCTTTCGGCTATCTTTTTTTTCGATTGGCTACAGGATCTTTGCGATCCCGTATGCTGACTTTTCCTAAGTTATTGCCCATAACTTACCACCTAGGCTCGATAAAATAAAGAGCGGTGCCATCCGGGTCGCTGAAGTGAAGAAATGCGCCCCCCTCTTCAAGTCTTTCGGTCACTGGGATCGCCAATTTACGTAGTTCAGACTTGACCTCCTCAAAATTGTCGGTTGTAAATCCTATGGAAACGTTTCCCGAGTCGGCCTTTAAATGATTTTTTGTCGTTGGATGCAGCCCAATTTGAATCCCGGGCGCAGAAAGTAATGCGTAATAATTCTCCCAACGATTAGTAAGGGACAAACCGAGCCCTTCATAAAAGGAAATAGATCGAACCATATCCTGTACATTGATCGTGATGTTCGCAGCTTTGATTTTCATATCATTGATTTTTGTCTAAACTAGTTCGTTTTAACCGCCTTATCCAATTATAGCTCTCAAAGCCAAAATCCCTGTGCCGACGGTCAACAGGTTATCCAGAAACTCCTATGCATGACACACAATACCATCGCGCCCACGCATTGTACTATTCTGCCCTTATATTTAGTACAAATCTGTGCTTTGATCTTTGCACTTCAACCCTGTTGTGAAGGAACATTGTGAACAAATATTCACGCCATAAGCATCGTTTGTATCAAGGAAGTACATACTTCCGGTTGATCAAGCCAGGGACTATGCCCCGCATTTTCAACTACTTCAAATTTACAATCTTCGATTGCTAATGTCTTCGGCCTCCCTGTTTCTGGCTTTTCGAAGGCATCTTTGTCTCCCCAAATAAACCGGACAGGAATCTTCAATTGTGGTAATTTATCCCCGAGATACAGGTCTTTTTTCCAGCCAGCCAACGTGAGGACATTTTCGAGCAAGGTAAGAAATCCCTTTTCGTTCCCTGGTATTAATTGGCCGTAGTAACAATGTTCGAAATAGGCATCCGACATTTTCCCCACATCGGCTACCAGTAGTTGTTTATGCACATTCCGTACGTTTTTAATACTAGGTTTTGCAACCGTTTTGACCAACAGCCGATTTAATCCTTTTGTTCCTAATACCCTTAACATTCGTGGAATCCACAAATTCATTCCAGCAGGTGCCCCGATTAAAATAAGTTTTTCCACTTTTTCGGGATAGTGCATGGCAAAACGGATACTAAAATAACCCCCCATCGATTGCCCCATAAATAGGGCCTTTTCGAGCCCTACTGCCTTCATGAACGAGTTCACGAATTCAACGGCACTTTTTCGAACGTCAACCCCTGTGTAATCCATGCTATCCGTTAGGCCACATCCCGGACGATCCACTACAAATAGATGATAGTTCCTCGCAAGCGGTTTAAGAATATTGAACCATTCACTAGCATGGCTTCCGCCGCCATGAATTAAAATAAGCGGTTTTCCTGTGCCGATTTCGAGGTAATGCACTTTTTTTACGGGACCTGAAGTACCTACAATTTTTGAAAGCGGTTGAATCCCTTCCTTTTCAAAAAGTACCTGCCTTGTTTTTTTGTATTCTTCGGTAGCATTCATTTTATTAGAATTTTCCGCCAATTTCGGGCAACCGGTTCTGCTTGGTTTCCTAACGGGATTATCCGTCGGGATTAATAATCAGCATACCGAGCCATTGCTTAAAGTTATGGATTTTTCAGAAAAAGTATTCGCACAGTCCTGATTACCACCCTGGCGCTCGTCTTCGACGAGTAATCACAATCATATGTATCCTAAGAACGACACCCTTAGGAGTCGTGTGGTATTTTGGGGGCACTAGTTGGCCAGCGAAGGATCTCTCGGAATTTGCGTCAGACATTGTTATATCCGGCTTTTATAAAATTTTTAATTCATTCGATTACTAGCTTGGATTTTATATTTTAAATGGTTTTAGGGAATTGTCTATTAAAGCGTCGATTTCAAAAAAGTTAGTAGCCAGTGTCGACACGGTTTTAACTAGATTATCTTCTTCAAATTCTATCCACCCTTCCATTAAGGTCAATGGTCCAAATTTCACGCTCACATTTTCCCACTCGTTTTGATGGGTAATAAACTGCTTTCTGAAACTGTCTGCAAACGCCCGGCTTAAAATAGCATATCCCTTCAATTTTCTGAGTTTTAAAGCATGAATATTATAGAATACCTTGTTGCCCTTTATAGTTTTGTCATTTACCCAAATCGAAAAAAATATTCGCGCCTCTGCATTCAATGGATTATTTAAGTCATTTGTCCATGCTGGTTTGTATAATTTTAAAAAGACCGAATCCAAGACAATTCCAACGCTCACTTCAAGTTGCCTTTTGCTCAACTGGTTTTTATCGAGTCTTTTTGACGAATTTTCAAATTTGTCCAAATAGAAATCAAAATCCATATTCCCACTATTAAAATTCAATTATTCGATGTCTGTCCGTTGTTACTCACGATGTTCGTTAACGTGTTCGAATATGCCTAGTTGCGTTGGTTAGCACTTGTTTATTAAAAAAAACGAACCAATGGTCAATCTGTAAAGTTTTCCAAGTAAACACGTGACTAGCAATTAATTAAACATGGTGTTGTAGCGCGATTATTCAAAATTTTGAATAAGCGTAACAAAATTAATTTTCAATGGTCTTTAAATAAAACTAACTAAAAGATGGAAAATTTTATAGGGAACAATGCCAAATTTATTATTCAATGGGGACAATTGATAACCGTAACAATTATTCTTGTTGCTGTTTTCCTTTTATATCTATTAGTAAAAAATAATAAATATTTTCTACCCAAAGGTTTTTTAGGGTATTCAATAACTGCAGTCTTAACATTTTTAATATTTGTAAGTGCCATGGCTTTTAATAAAGTAACAAGAATGAAACCAAGAATCTCATACGTAATTAATGCATTGGAAGTACTTCATAATAAACCTGCACCGCCATTTAATTTTTATTTGTTAGCTGACGATTCTGAAAAGAATATAAGTGATTATAAAGGTAAAATTGTTGTATTAAATTTTTGGGCGACTTGGTGTGCTCCCTGTATCAAAGAGATGCCAGAACTTAATAAGTTACAAAGTAAATATCAGGATCAAGGATTAACCGTGATTGCCTTATCTGATGAAGATAAAGAAAGATTAATTAAATTTGCTAAAAAAATTCCTTTTGCAGTAACCGCAGTCTATTCGAAAGAATTTGATTGGGCTAATATACAGACAGAAAGACCTATGACATTTCTTATAAATAGAGAAGGAATTATTGTTGATTATTTCACAGGAGGATATGATTTTAGTTTTTTTGAATCTAAAATCATTAATCATCTTAATAAATAGATACGATCTAACTGATTTTTAAACTTTCTCAGATTTGTAGATTATATTCAATGTGCTACAACTGGTAAATATAGTAACAAGTACCTATTCTTTTTAACACCTAATTTACGAATTGACTGCAACAGCTCTTTAAGCATTCGAAATACACTAAACTTCGGTCTTGTTTGCGATTTCTATAGGTTTGGCCTTGGCAACGGCACCAGTAGCATATATAAACCTTGGGCGGAGACGAGCGCTAGTGAGGGCCAGCGAGGTTTTTTTCTCTTATTTTATTGGTAATCGATTCTTTCTATAGGAATTCTTAATTGCTATTTTACCTTTTTTAAAAGTAAATAAATCGCATCCTGAAACCTCAACCTTGGTGCCATCTAATTTGGTTCCTGTAAAAATCCACTCGGATAATCCTCTATTTCCTGAAATGAAATGTTTGGGATTACCCCAATGAGCATCAGGGAATGTTGCAAAGACATTTTCAAATGCTTTTTTAACTTCTTCTTGTCCAGTAAATCTTTCTCCGTTAAAATCCGGCCCGGACGAAGCTTCAAATACACAATCATCTGTCATATGAGATAGTATCGCCTTAATATCATGAGCATTAAATGCATCAGCAAAAGATTGGAGAAAATTTTCGGTTACCCTATTGTTTGATTGAGCCATAAGTAAAGTTGGCAATAATAAAAGAAATGTCAAAGCTCTTTTTTTCATAGCATGTTATGAGAGGATAAAAAATGTTCGTTGACGCACATAGTTTACACCGTATTTTAATTCATATTGAATTCACTTTATCCCCTGCTAGATTGGCGCGCTGGCAGTGGCTCGCGTCGCACCTGTCTGCCTTGGACGGAGAAGAGCGCCAGCAGGGGAGGGAATCAAAAAGCTTTGAAAAATAAGTAGGCCAAAATCCGATCAGTGTCAATGGAATCAGTAATAGTAGAAACCAGGGAAGTTTTGGAAAAAGAATCTTATTCATGCTGCTGTTTATTCAAGAATTTCATTGGGCCGATGCGCTGTTTTTGATGTGTCCTACGTTTATCTTTTCAAAGTCCAAATGGTCCCGAAACCATTCACTTGTCCCTATGGAAAATCTTTGTAAATAAAGTGTCCCCGTTAGATGATTTCATTGTCTGGGCCCTAATCCTGCCAATACCTAAATATAAGAACAAGTAATTAATCTTTTCAACACCTAATATACGAACAAGTTGCCATAATTCTTTGATCATACGCCATTCCATACACTTCGAACTTATTTGCGATGTATGGCATCTGTTTGCCGAATAGCATCCCAATGGCAATCGGGTTGACGCTGTTAACGGCATTCGTCGAACTTGGCAGCCTTGGGTGGAGACGAGCGCCAGCGAGGGAAATTTGTCGAATCAGTTTGCCCTTTTTAAATAATAAATATTATCGGTCTCTTTTACCTGCAGTTCACCCATGTCAGGATAAAACTCAAAGAAATATCCGCTTGCTTTATTCATAAAATAGTGGTCATTTATTTTTTCCACTTCAAAGGATTTTCCTTTTGTCTCTAAAAATAATTTAGTTCCGTCTTTGGTACAATTAACCGCTATTTGTTCCGAGGAATACGTTCCAATATATTTATCCAAGTCTGCGCTTTTAAGCGTATTGCTTTGCATAAAAGGAATTAAAAATGGTTCATTAAAGCAAATTTTCAGAATGCCTTCTATTATATCCGTTCGGGGATATTCAATGCCATTCGTGCAATAGGCAAATGACAATTTTTCAGTAGGAAAATACCAGAGTGCAGCATAAAACTCTTCAATTCTTCCATTGTGCCCAAAACTCGCCTTATCACCATATTTGTTAGGAAACATTCCCATTCCATACTCATCGATCATTGTCTCCATTTTTGCTAAACTCGATTTGTTTATGAGTCTGTTGGAAAATAAAGCATCAATAAATTTAACCATATCAGTTGGAGTGGAGACCATTGAGCCAGCACCACCGTGTATGCTTAAATCAGTTTCCTTTTCCTTGGTCCAGTTGTTATTGGAATATTTATACGAAGTACTCTCGTTATCTTGTATATTGATACTCCTTCCAAAATACGTATTCTTTAAATTTAGTTTGGATGTTATTCTTTTCTTTAAGGCCTCTGCATAGGTCATTTTGCAAATCTTTTCAATAATATACCCTAAAAGCATGTAGTTACTGTTGCTATAATCTGCCCGAGTGCCTGGCTCAAAGTCACTTCCCTTATCACGTATTATTTTCAATAGCGCTTCATGCGATCTAGGCAGTTCCATCCATTCCTGAAAATCAGTGTTATGGGTGTAGTCGTGCAATCCGCTCCTGTGATAAAGCATGTTTTGGATGGTAATTTTGTTCGCATTGGGTACGCCGGGAAAATATTCATTTAGCTTTTGCTCAAGGTCTATTTTTCCTTCATCGATAAGCTGAAAAATCATAACGGCCGTAAACATTTTGGTTACCGAACCAATTCTATATTTTGTATGTAGGTCAGCAGGTATTTTTTTGTCACTACTAACAAAAGAATAACCTATTGATTTTTGATATTGAATTCTGCCATTTTTTGAAATGGTCAAGCTACCCAGTGCCATCTCTTTTGATGCTAGTGTGTTAAGAAAACTGTCCAATTTTGTGACACTTATATTTTGTCCAAAAGATGTAAAAGACGAAGATGTTAGCAGAAATAGAATCCAGTATACATTTTTCATTTTATCATGTCAATTAATTAGGGTGATTGCTGTTCGTAAAATTACGGTTATCCGCTAACCCAAGGCCATTGGCCCCACAAGTTTGTCTCACAGGCAAACAACACGTGTCACACCTGACTGCCTTTGGCGGAGACGAGCGCCAGCG
>JBBQAM010000056.1:0-24721 GCA_038316335.1 Flavobacteriales bacterium | reverse complement strand
AATCGCAGATTTTGGAAAGCCAATTTTAACAAGTTGTTTGTTAATAGCATCCGATTTGAAATTGAGTCCAGAAATCGATTCACTAAAGAGGCTATCGATATTACTGATGTTAATGTTCAAGATGCCGAGGTCGGGGGTTATTGCAAGCTTTGCAGATCCTATTACTTCAAGCGCCTTAGTTTGATCTTGATTTTGCGCCAAGAGCATTGTAGTAAATAGGCAGAATACGATAGTATTGATTTTGTTCATTTTCATGTTTTTAAACTTTTAGTACTTAATCATTTGGCACGTTCGAGCGATACAAAGCACGTTCTGTGCCAAGATTGTCGGTATTCAGACTTTTTCAAGGATTGTTTTATAGGGATATGATAACCTAATGATTCGGCCCAAACATCCCCTTGAGGTCAACTACCAATGCCCTATTGTAGTGTTCACTCATTCCGAAAAAGGCTATCGAATTACAAATTTATGTAGGTTTTTTTTATTCCCCTACACTTTTAAGTATCCACAAAATCCCTATACTTTAAGAAAACCACGAAAACCCCGGGCAGCATAATACGAGGAGGCGCCGTTGTGATATACAAAAACCGTGTCGTATCGAAAATCGGTAAAAAGGGCCCCTCCCAGCGTTCTAATCCTGGAAGGTGTTTTGATCCAGCTCGATGTTTTTGCATCGAAATTTCCGAAGTGCTGCAAGGTGCGATACTGGTCTTCCGACAAAATTTCGATACCCATGGCCGCGGCCATATCGATTGCGCTATTTTTAGGCTTGAATTCTTTTCGGGACTCGAGGGCCTCTCGGTCGTAGCATAAACTCCTGCGGCCTTTTGGACTTTCCGCAGAACAATCAAAAAAAATATATTCGCCGGTCATACTATCCTGGCCGACCACATCGGGCGCTCCTCCGGTGCGTTCCATCTCATTGAGCGACCACAGTTTCTGCATATTCCCTTCGAGTCTATCCAGTATTTTGGCCCATTCAAGGCCCTTATGGCGCTGCCTATTTTTCTCGAAACGATCTTGTAAGATCTTGAGTAGCTCTTGCTGCTGTACTGTTGACAACTCTTTTTTGGTTTCCATCTTTCCATGTAGTTCTTATGACGCCCTTTTTAATTCTTTTGCCGCCAGCCTAAAAATGAAATTCAAAGCGTCATTTCCGAGTGGTCGCCTGCGGCAGCATATTTCGAATTGCGGCAATCTTCCACATAGAATCATCCTGAACAACAATAAAGGTACTCCACATTTTGCGTTCAGTGCCATCGGTATTTTGAATGTTATAGCGGGCGTCGACAATGGCACAGTCCTCCTTTAAAAATCGTATGTGTTCGATTGCAAGGCTTCTTTCCCCTGGGTTGGTTTCAGAACTTTGAAGCATGCCGTTCAGAGCGGCCGATTTGCCCGTTCGCCAAATGCCCGAAGAAACGAGTTGATCGATATCCTCCGTTAGTATCCCGTCTAACATAATCGAGTCTTTTTCGGTCCTGGCCGAGGAATACGTATCGATCAAGCTATAAATAGCCCGCTCCGGATCATTGGTGGGCGGTATACTCTGACCTACACTCCTTCCAGCCAAGAGCAAACCAATTGCGATAAAAAGCCATCTATTTGTCATGCTTTGCTTGTTTTTTAGCGGTCGTTTCTTTTATATTAATCCGATTTCTTAAAGATTTGGTTGCGGCATGCTGGGTTTTGACATGACACTTCCCTGTCGAACATTACCCTTTTTTAAACTTTGTTAGTCGAACTTCGCCATCACCAAAGCTATAGGGGTATAATACATAGGTGCCATTAGCATCACTAATTGCTTCAAGACGGCGTTCTTTTTCAGACCCCTTTTTTAGCTGAAGCCGCACCGTTTCCCATGCGCTGGGCACATAGGTTTTTAGTGTAAGGGGAACATCGTAGATATTTGCATCGAGGTCTGACAATACGTTCACGGTAATGGCATCGTCTTCAAAAGTCGCCTTGGTTTTTGAATTTTTTCGCTCGCGTATATATTTAGTAACATCGCCAAAGGTTGCGATCCAAATATCGGATACTTTATCGTGCATGTAACCGAAGTATGCTTCCAGCTCCGTATCGGTCCTTGGTTCCCACCCAATGCCATTTATTCCATGAAATACGAGCACCAGCCAAATATTGTCATGGGCCAGACACGTATCGACCCAACCTTTCATTTTCGCCAGACTTATGCTATTGACCGGGCCTCTTTGCCATTGTACATATTCTTTCAGGGAACCTTCCGGGTCCGCATCACTGGATCGGTTGAGTTCTTCCAAGTAGGTTTCGGGCATGCGATTTCTTAAGGCCGGATAGATTGAATGCGCATAATTCATAACGCGCTCATCCTCGGTACCATAAGGGCACTCTGCCGAAAACGTATATTCCTTGCCCAAATATTTCTCAATGTCGGCCTTGCTTTGTTGCAATTCATACAAGAGGTTCACCGAATCCAAAATAGCCAGCCGAGGATGTGTAACCGTATGGCTTGCTATTTCATGCCCCTGTAGGGCATAGCTTTTGTACTGTTGCCAGGTCGTGGTATCGACAGGATTATTATGAAAGACAATGTCATCGGTATTCCTGAGCATGCCCTGCCGAAGTTTAGCATAGGCTTCATCCAAGAGGGCATAGGCTTCTTCCTTTTTGCCTGATTCAAAAAGTGCACCTGCCCGTGAATGATAATCCAGGGCTTCGGTAGTGCTCGTAAAGCCAATTAAGGAGCCCCTTTCGAAGAAATTTTCTCGGTTGGTTTTGCTATGGGCAGTCTCATTGATGATTTCCTGTGCTGGCCGACCGACAAATTTTCCGGACGCAGAACCCTTGACTTTTCCGGTTATGATAAAGAACGTGGCAGGGAAGCCAAGTTTGTCGAGAATGGGTTTGGCCACGGTAAATTGATTGATGATCCCATCGTCAAAGGTTAGGGAAATGGCCGTTTTTTTGTCTCCCTGCCATTTGGTAATGACACTATGGCCAACAAGGGCATCCGTTTTGGTAGCAAAGGTGGCGGCCAGGAAGGAAATTGCAAAAAGTATCGATAGGGGCTTCATGCGAGTCGGCGGTATATTGGCTCTAAGATAACCAAAAATTGGGAGGATCAAAACAAGATCAGGTAGATTGCCCCTCTTTGGATTTTAGCAGCTCTATAAGACGGTTTTGCATAGCTGACCCCTAAAATGACCTCTAGGCCGTCTATTTTTTGATAGGAGTTTTAGAAGGCCTGTCCGCAATCGTATATTATCCGCCGAACTCCTCGGGCTTAATGGCGTTCCACACTTTTATTTTATCGTCCTTGGTAATGCCCGACTTGACCTCAACATAAATGCCATCGCTGATGCCCAATTCAATATCCTTTCGTTTAAAATTTTGCGTTCCATCTTCGATTTCAACGAAGGGCTTTTTCGTCTTACCGTCAAACTGCACCAATGCTTCCTTCACTGCCAGCACGCTGTCGGCACGCCCAAGGATAATCGAGGCATTCGCACTTAAGCCAGCCCTGATAAACGTCGTGTCATGTTTTTGAAGGGTACCTTTGATCTCAAACTGTATGGCCCCATTTTCGGCATTTCCCTTTGGAGCAATATAATCGAGTACGGCATCAAAGACTTTGTTTTCTATTGCTCCGACGGTTATTTCCAAGGGTAGGTTCTCTTTTATTTTCCCGACTTCCGATTCGTCGACCTTGCCCTCAAAGATCATTTTGTTGATATCGGCAATCGCCGCAATGGTGGTACCTTCGTTAAAGTTATTACTCTCGATGACTTGGTTCCCTACTTCAACGGGTACTTCCAAGATCATCCCGCTCACCGTTGCCCTAATTTGGGTATTTGCCGAATTACCATATCCTGAAGTAGTACCGGTTTTTACGATATCATATCTTTTATTGGCTGCGGCATAGGATTGCTTGGCCTGGTCAAAAGTAAGTTGGGCCCTTTCAAGGTCGACTTTCGAGACCACCCCTTTATCGAAAAGGTTCTTTTGTCGATCTAGGTTCCTTTTTTGATCTTCCAAGGCAATCTGTGCCGACTCAATGGTATTCCTAGCCTCGTTAAGCGCATTCAGGTTCGGAACTATCTTTATACGGGCCAAGAGATCCCCAGCCTTTACAAAATCACCACCTTCGACAAAAATCTCCTCGATGACCCCTGAAATATTCGGTTTGATAAGTACTTCCTCCAAGGGTAAAATACTTCCCGTTGCTACTGTTTTTTTAACAATCGTCTGGGTCGATGCACTCTCTGTTTCATAAACGATTGGGTCCTCCGCATTTTTTTGATATAGGTAGTACATGGCACCTCCAAAGGCCAGTACGATGGTAATTAAGATAATGATGGTTACTCTTTTTTTCATGTTTTGGCTATTTACTTTACGCGCTGTTTATCACTCTGATTATACTATGTTGTGTATCGTTATCGAATAAATTTTCACTCGGCCTTCTATAATAGGTTCATTCACGTTGTGCTTTTGAAATCAATCGGTTCGCAAGGCCTCAATGGGCCTCACCTTTATCGCACTGTTCGCCGGAATAAAACCTGCGAACAGCCCTGAAACTATCAAAATCATTAGCGCTATGGTCACAACTCCTAGATTAACATTGGGGTTGATGAACATCATCACCGGCCCGCTAACCTGCAAAAGATAATTGATGCCATAAATTACCAAGGCACCCATAACGATTCCCGCCATCCCTGAAATGATGGTCAGAAAAATAGATTCCATCAAAATTTGTTTTTTAATCGACCAAGGACTCTCGCCCAGGGCCCTTCGAATTCCAATCTCCTTGGTGCGTTCCTTTACAACGATCAACATAATATTGCTTACTCCGATGATGCCCGATAACAAAACGAGTATGCCAACAAAATAGGCAATAAGCTCTAGTGCCCCAAAAAGGCTTACGACACGCTGAAACTGCTCGTTCAGGTCGAAATGCCCTATCGCCCTTTGATCATCGGGATGGATCCTATGGTTCTCTTTTACAATATTGAAAATCTGTTGTTTGATACTGGTAATCGGTACATCATCAACCGCAGTAATGGCCATCCAACCTACTTTATCCCCGCGATTAAATGCCTGTGAAAAGGCCGTAAACGGCACGTATATCTCTTTTTGTGCATTTTCTCCATCCCCGTCTGCGTTCTTCTTTTTATAGGTGCCGATCACCATAAAATTGACATTGTTGATCTTTATATAGGTACCCAGCGCCTCCTCACCAAGATCGTACATGTTTGATTTCACATCGATCCCGATGACGGCTACTTTGCGTTTCTCATTGATATCAGACTGGTTCAAAAATCGTCCCGAAGTAATATCCATAGGTTGTTGTTTTATGATCTCGGGATAATCGCCATATACGGTGAAGGCCCCTGTTTTAAGACCTCGGATGACATTACTCACCCCTCTAAAACTCCCCAGCTGATTTCTTGGTGACACATAGCGTAGCCCATCTACTTGTTCCCAGATATCAGCCACATCACCCGTGTCATAACTGAATTGCCGGTCCTTGGGCAGCCCCTTATACGCTTTGGTTGCTTTCTGGGTCCACATAAACATGGTATTCGTAGCAATATCCCCAAAATCGGCACGTATCCCATTTTCAAGGCCCTTGCCAGCCGCCAATAAGATGATCAGAATCAGAATGCCCCAAAAGACACCAAAGGCAGTAAGGATGGTCCTGAACCAGTTTGTGGTCAGTACCTGTAAAATTTCGTTCCAACGGTCTCTGCTAAACATTTTGTTCTCTGCGCTATTATTGGTACTTTATTCTTCTTTCAATGCTTCGATGGGACGAATTTTGGCCGCACGCCAGGCAGGGAAAAATCCCGCAAGGGTGCCTGCAAAAATGAGCAGGAATACCATGGTCAAAGCGACATTAAAGTCAATAGAGGGGTTGACGACATAGTCTACTTTGACATTCGGACCAACCAGCTCAAGCAGTCCCATACTAAATATAAGTCCGCCAAAACCAGATACCGCCGTTACAAATACGGCTTCGTGCAGGATCATGCCCACGATCGACCAAGGCTTTGCGCCTAGGGCCTTTCGAATACCGATTTCACGGGTTCTTTCCTTCACGATAATGAGCATGATATTACTAACCCCTACGATCCCGGCAATAATCGTACAGACCCCCACAAACCAAAAGAAAAATTTTATGCCCCCAATAAGGTTCATAAAACGCTGTACATTCTCTAAGGTGTTAAAGGTGTGGATGGCACTTTCGTCATCGGGCGCTACCGTATGCGCTTGTTTAAGATAGGTTTTCATCTCATCGGTAAACTGCACTGATTCTTTCAAGGTTTGTTCGAAGGTGGCCGCCGGCTTTAGGGTAAAGAATATCATGTTCAAACTATCGCCCCCATTGAATACGCGTTGCGCCGTGCTTAAAGGAATATAGATTCGATCTTCTTCCCTATCGCCCCCTTTATCGCCATAGATGCCTATGATCTGGAAACTCAAATCAGCAATTTTTACTTCTTTCCCGATGGGTTCCTTTTCATTTTGAAGCAGTTCTTTGCGTATTTTATTACTGATAACGGCTACTTTTGAGACACTTTCATGGTCTTTATAATTCAAGAAACGCCCTTGTGAAATAAACTCATTCTCTATGAATTGGTATTCGGGAGAAATTCCCTGAACACTGTAAGCCCCCGATTCTTTCTTATAATTGATACTGGCATTAAAGACCCTGAAGTTCGGCGACTTATATTCCAATTGATCTTGATATTTATCTTCAAGATAGGCGTAGTCATCGTTGCGGAGACGTATTGGCCGGCCTGGATTCAGACCCTTGTATTCCTTGGTGGTCACTTGGGTCCAAACGCCGATCCGATTGCTCGCATCTTCCTCGAATTCCTGTGCAATGCCATTCTGCATGCCTTGACCAAAACCCAATAAAATTACAAGGATAAAAATTCCGGAAGCTACCGATAGGCCCGTAAGGAATGTGCGCAATTTGTTCTTGCGGATGGTGTCAAATATTTCCTGCCATCTTTCGATGTCGAACATGTGGTCGGTGTTGATTGATGAATCTTGTGCCTACGTATAACCATAAGACTATATAGATCCCCTATTTGTTACACTTAAACTTCTTAAAATATGTTAAAACGTTTGTGGAGGGTTACTGCCTGATTTTGCGGTAGACGAAATAGAATAAGCCCCCAACCAAAATGTAGGGGATGGCCATAAGATAAACAATACCATTATTGATACCTTCGGCCGCACTCACATCTCCCCCACTTTCAAGGACGGCACGGCACATGGCACACTGGGCTTCGCCCCATTGAGGTAGCAAAAGCACAATAGAAAATACTAAGATGATTTGTATTTGTTTCATTTTTCTTGTAATGGGGCTATCAAAATGGACGACCCTATTCTATAATTAATCACTGCGGATAATACGGTGAAATCATCAAATAAACCACTACGCCGGTTACGGCCACATAGAGCCAAATTGGAAATGTTATTCGTGCCAATTTTCTGTGACCTTCAAATTTACCCAAATAGGCCCTCGCATAGGTCTTTAAAACTAAAGGGATAATGACGATTGACAGGGCGATGTGCGAAATCAATATAAAATAATATACATATTTGATGAGGCCCTCCCCCCCGAATGTGGTTGATTCGGAAGTACTGTGATAGGCAATATATAGTACTAAAAACAATAGGGACAGCCCGATACACGTGGTCATTAAATTTTGATGCAATGTTCGTTTACCGTTTTTTATAGCCCACAGCGCAATGAGCAAAAGTAGCGCCGTCACGCCATTGATGGCAGCATAAATAGGTGGTAGAAACCCTAATCGTTCTACATTGGGAATCTTTACGCCAAAGAGTACGGCAACCGCAACGGGAACTATAATTGAAATTACCGTAATCAAGCGATTGAATTTTTTTTCCTTCAGGGTTATTACATCCATCTTATTCCTGCAATAATTTTTTAATGTCTTCCTTTAATTCACCAATTTGCTCCCGCTCCCCGATATCGTTTTTGCCCTGTGCCTCGGGTATCGACCCTCTATAATATACAATGGGATTGCCATAGTCATCAACACGAGACCGTAGGTACCCATTTTTATCGACCAAGGCAAATAATCCGGAATGTTCAAAGCCGCCCGGCACATCGGATGCTTGCGCGGCATAGATATTGAAACCGGCATTCGCCAGTTCAAATATTTTCGCAGGATCGCCGGTCATCAAATGCCAATCGATATCAGTAATACCATGTTCTTCGGCATATTCCTTTAAAACCGCAGGGGTATCAAATTCAGGGGTAATTGAAAAAGAAGCAATCCCGAAATCATCCCGTTGCGCGAATTCGTTTTGAACCGATACCAAATTATCGGTCATTAAAGGACATATCGATGGACAGGAAGTGAAGAAAAATTCAACTACAAATACTTTGCCCTTATAATCGTTATCGGTAATCAATAGACTGTCCTGATCGGTAAATTCGAAGGAGGGTACTTTTTTCTTCTCCCCGTTTAAAAGCACATACGCCAGAACCTGGTTTTTGTCTTTTACGCTCATTCGGTCATTTTGTACTACGGTACCGTTCTGCAGTCTTTCGATGATCCTGGGAATAAAAATAATCCCGAATATCAGCACTATCAATGAGATCCAAATATAGGAGTACTTGTTCCTCATACCTTCGTTTTTAATTTTGAATTATTTCTTTTCAAAGCCAATCGATATTCGGCCAATATGATTTTTACATCATCAATCATCTTATTATGCAGGTCAGCAACCGAATTGGTATCGAAACCATATTTCGTACCTACATCCTCGTCATCGGTCCTTCCACGTAGTGCCTGGTCCTTGTCAATTAAAAATACATAAGACGTCGCCAGATTCTCGTCAAGGGCCAGATTGGTTCCTAACGATTGAAATAAATCGCGGATGCTCGAATCGGGCAGAAAAACAAAATGCCACTTATCAATCGTCGACAACGTGCCTAATTCTTTTTTCAGGGCCTCGACCGCTACTTCGGTCCCTTCGGGCATCACCATGATAAACTGAAAATCATCAAAGTCCTGAAAACGTTTGTATATTTTTTCATTGAGGTTAAAGGCATTCCCTTTTTTCTGGGCCACTTCCTTCCCCAAAAAACCCAATACGGTTATTTTATCATTAAAACTTGTCGAGGTGTCGCTGTTCGGTATGCCTGCCACTTTTTGGGTCAGTATGGGAAGTCTACCAAAATTAGTGACCCCCGAAGCAAAGAACAGATATGCTACGATCGGCAAAACAAATAATACAACCAAGACAAAGATTTTCTTCATGGGATTTATAAACACCGAATCGATGGCACAGGCAAAAATAAAAAAGACGGCACTTTTACCGTCTTATATTGCTGTTAATTTTAAATGATTTGTTGCCCCTAGAAATTCCATTTTACAAAACCATACTTAAAGACATTGTAAATATAGTCGGCTTCAAAAAGTAAAATAAAAATCAGATAGAGCACCAAAAATATCGGGGTCCAAACGATGGCCCGGCGCAACGAACTCTTTTCGTCCCTAAGGTGCATAAAGTCCCAAGCAATATAATAGGCCTTTACCAAAGTCAACGTAATGAAGATCCAGTTCAATACCTTCATACCCAAAAAATGGGAATGGGTCAAAGCATGTGGTTTAATAATACCCAAGGCTACTTCTATGGTTGTAACAACGGTCAAAAAAATCAATACTGCCCAGATTTTTTGGACATTGGTCTTGAATTTCAATAATCCCCTAAAGATTTCCAGTTTGTGTGCGTGTGCCATGCTAAATAATTCTTAATGTCATAATTCAAAAGATCCGTGTAGGGTTTGAACTTGCCTTTAAAAGGTCTATACCAGATAAAAGAAGGTAAATACGAATACCCATACTAAATCTACAAAGTGCCAATACAGCCCAACTTTCTCAACCATTTCATAATGTCCACGGCGCTCATAGGTACCCAGGATCGCATTGAAGAAAATGATAATATTGATCAAGACCCCTGAGAATACGTGAAAACCATGGAATCCTGTAATAAAGAAGAAGAAATCGGCGAACAACCGGCTGCCATATTCATTGTGAATCAAATTGGCGCCTTCAACGACTTGGGCGGCATCCTTGATTTTATTCAGTGATTCTTCTCGGGTCAATACGACCTTATGATTATCTTCATTGATGGTCTCGGTGCGTATCAAAATATTCGGATTCGCCGTAAAGCCTTCAACCACTTCTTCAACGGAACGGGAAGGAAGGTAGCCTTCGGATTGAAACCAAAGTCCCTTATCCCTTTTAAGGTCTTCGCGTTCACTGGGTATGTTTTTAGCAAAATCGGCCAAGGCCACTCGTTCTCCTGTATCGGCTTTGACAAATTGCAGAATCCTTCCGCCCTTGGTCTCTAGGGCACCGTAGTCGCCCCGAATAAAGGTCGACCATTCCCAGGCTTGGGAACCGACGAAAATGGCACCACCTATAATAGTTAGGAACATATACCAAATAACACGGGTCTGTTGCATTTTATGTCCGGCATCAACGGCCAATACCATGGTTACTGAAGACATGATCAAAATAAAGGTCATGAAAGCAACATAATACAAGGGGTAGTTACCATGAAAAAAGGGTACGTGGGTAAATACCAGCTCGGCAATGGGCCATATTTCGATGAATTTGAACCTGGAAAAACCATAGGAAGCTAAAAAACCTGAAAAAGTAAGCGCATCGGATACGAGGAAGAACCACATCATCAACTTACCATAACTCGCTCCCAAGGGTTGGTTGCCACCTCCCCAAACGCTTTCATTTGTAGCTGTTGTTACCGTAGAATCCATATAAAGTCTAAAGGTTGATTATAAGTTGCACAAATTTACATTTTTTTCGACTATTCAAAAGGGATAAATCATCAAAACCTAAATTATTCAAAAATATTACTTTACCAACATCATAAAAATCATCAAATAGAGCCAAAGGAAATCTAAAAAATGCCAGAAAGTTGCCCCCAAAGAGAGCCCTAGCATTTCGTTCGGGGTATAATTTCCTTTAATTTCATTTCGGATTACCACGAGCAATGAAATAATACCGGCAAGTACGTGCACGATATGTACCATGGCTATTAAAAAGATATAGGACATTTTAATATTGCTGGTCGGTCCTGTAAAATAGTATCCTATGGCAACCATTTGCGAAAAACCATTGATTTGCAATATAATGAATGCGATCCCTAGGACCAAGGTTGCCCATAACCAGTTAGTCGCACCCTTTGTTTTGCTTTCCTTGACCGCCTTTTTCGCCAAAATATAGGTGATGCTACTTGCGATGATAAACAGGCTACTAATATAAAATGAAGTGGGCAAGGTAAATTCGTGTATCCAATCTTCACGGGTACTGCTAACGATATATGCGCTCGTCCACCCGGCAAATGCCATGAGCAGGCTTGCAATACCAAACCAGAGCATCATTTTTTTCGCCCTGTTATTTTTTTCCTGGTCAGTACCTTGCGTTAAATCCATAGCGTATTAAATAAATTTGTCGATGACATAAACGATTTGCATCAATGTAATATAGCTTACACTGGCCAACATTAATTTTCTTGCTGAGACATTGTCTTGTTTCTCATAAAGCCGGAAGGCAAAGATCAGCATGATCAGGCCTAACATAAAGACCACGATTGCAGCGACCAAAGATAGATGTAATCTTCCTGTAATACCGAATACCGGCATGATCGAAGCGACTATCATCCAAATAGTATACATAATGATTTGTAGGGCAGTACCTTTATCCTTTTTTCCGGTAGGCAACATTTTGAATCCCCCTTTTTTATAATCGGCATCGAGCATCCATGCCAAGGCCCAAAAATGGGGAAACTGCCAAAAAAATTGTATCATAAACAAGGTCCCGGGTTCGATGCCAAAATCATTGGTTGCGGCTACCCACCCAAGCATAAATGGAATCGCCCCCGGAAAAGCTCCCACAAAAACCGAAAGTGGTGTCTTGGTCTTGAGCGGGGTATAGATACTGGTATATAAAAAAATAGATATGGCCCCAAACATGGCTGTTTTGGGATTCAGGATATACAGGAGACCCACCCCCAATACCGTCAATACGACCGCAATGGTCAATGCCGTATTCACCGACATTCTCCCAGAGGGGATGGGCCGGTTCATGGTACGGTTCATAAGGGCATCCAAATCCTTTTCAAGAATTTGATTGTAGGCATTTGAGGCCCCTACCATACAATATCCCCCAAAAAAAAGAAGTAAAAGCGATGTGGTTTCGACGGTGTCGGCACCGAGTAAATAGCCGGCGATGGACGAGAAAACCACGCTAATTGCCAACCTTGCCTTGGTTATCTCCTTAAAATCAGCATAAATCTGGACCCATGAGGTACTTTTTGCCGTTCCGATCGCAGTTTTCATTTTCCAACTCGAATAAGGGCGCAAAGATAACCCCTCGATGATTTTTATCCAATCAATTGTGCATGTTTCTCTTATCTTTGGAAAAAAGCAAAATAATAACCTTAAATAGGATACAATGATGAAAAACAGCCCCCTTTTATTTCTTTTGGCATGCATTCTTAATTTAACCTATGTGCTCGCACAAGATGATGAAGTTACCATTGGCATCGACACCCTTTCCAGGAATGTATATATGCTTACTGGGCAAGGCGGCAACATCGGAATCTTCGTAGGAGAAGAAAATGTGTTTATGATCGATGATCAATTTGATCGTTTGAGCGAAAAAATCAAATCGGCCATTGCGACCTTAACCGATAAACCGATTGCCATCTTGTTCAATACACATATGCATGGCGACCATACCGGTGGTAATGCAAAATTCAATTCAAAGGCAACGACCCTCGTGGCTCATGATAATGTCAGAAAAACACTGAGTGCCCAACAATCTGAAAATACGGCCTTCGACGAAAAGATGTTGCCCGAAATAACTTTTTCAGACGATATCACCTTTCACGATGGGGAGGAGACCATCATGGCATTTCATGTACACAATGCCCATACCGATGGGGATGCCATGGTCTATTTCACTAAAAATAATGTACTGCATATGGGCGACACCTATTTTGCAGAACGTTATCCCTTTATCGACCTTAAAAGTGGGGGCAGTGTCGCTGGGTATATTAATGCACATAAAAAAGCCCTACTCCTGATCAATGATGCTACCAAAATAATCCCAGGCCATGGAAGACCTTCTAATAAGGCAGCACTTCAGAATTATGTGGTGATGTTGGAAATCATTAAATCGAAAGTCGAAGCGGCGATCGAGGCGAATGCTTCACTTGAGGATGTCATCAAAGACACTAGCATAACCGAAGCCTATGATGACGTACATGGGAATGGTTTTATAAAACCGGAAGCATTGCGCGAAACCTTCTATGTAAGTTTAAAAGGGAATTAACCTCACTAGGAAATTTGACAAATAAAAAAAGCCCTGACGAATGTGCCAGGGCTTTTTAATATATTCGAAATTGACTATTGCAATTTAAACGTAATTGGAAGGCTGAAAGGAACCCTTACCGCACGACCCCTTTGTTTTCCTGGAGTCATTTTGGGCAGTTTGCTAATAATCCTTGCTGCCTCATCCTCTAGATTTTTGTCCGGACCTCGCATCCTAACATTGCCGATACTACCGTCTTTTTGGATAACGAAATTGACATATACCTTACCTTGGACACCCATTTCCTGGGATATTTCTGGATATCGGAAGTTCTTACCAACATGCTTTTGGATCATTTCATTAAAACAGGCCCTTTTATCCTTGGCGCCTTCACAACCCGGAAAAATAGGCACATCTTCAATAACGGCAAAAGGTACATCGACATCTTCCTCAACATCCTCAACCTCAACATCGGCCACTTCTACAATCTCTTCTTCCTGACT
Source organism: Flavobacteriales bacterium (assembly GCA_038316335.1). Lineage (GTDB taxonomy): Bacteria > Bacteroidota > Bacteroidia > Flavobacteriales > Flavobacteriaceae > JALHST01. The sequence continues at coordinate 10,854 of JBBQAM010000056.1, read as the reverse complement.
GGTCTCGGTAGACTCTATAACCGTTTCCTCGACATCCTGCTCATCTTCCACGACCTCGATAATTTCAGGTGCAGCTGGTGGCGGTGGTGGCGGTGGCGTTTTAATCTGTTCTGTCATTGGCACCTCCTCGTCAAGATTGTCCTCAACATTCATTGAAATATCATAATTATTGGCCTTGTCATAGGTTTTCCATTCGAATGCTACATAGGTCAAAAGCATAACTGCCGCCAGCCCTATTACAAAATAAAGGCTACTGTTGCGTCCTACATCCGCTTTGGGATTCTTTTTTGGTTCCATATCTTACTATTTAAAGGTTCGCTAATTTAATTAAATAATTATATAAAAAGCAATTATTGCCTCCATTTTAATCCTTTCTTCTTTTGAACTGCGAATTTCATGACCAGTACACCACAAAGCGCGCCAAAACTATTTGCGAGCGCATCGAATGGATCACCCATTCTATCAGAAGTGAACTTATATTGTATAATCTCAATAATTATACCAAAAAGAACCATTGTGACAAGAAAAAAAACGGCCGCTTTATTAAAGCGCCAATGAAAGGCACCATTTTGGTTCAAACTTAAAATTCCTAGGATTACGGCCACAAAATAGAAGGTGAAATGAACCACTTTGTCAAAATAGGGAATATCGAAATCTGGCAAGTCGGTGCCTGATAGGGAAACCAGACTCGACCAGGTCACGAACACCATCCATCCTAAAAAAAGAAGTGTGAAGCCGTGCTTTTTAAGCACCAATAAGTTCTTTGTAGTCTCCCGCACTTAGGAGGGTTTCGATCTCAGAGGGATCACTTAGCTGGATCTTCACCATCCAACCGTCACCATAGGGGTCAGAGTTTACCTTTTCAGGTTCATCTTCCAGCAGCGCGTTAAACTCGATGATTTCCCCGCTTAAGGGCAAAAACAGGTCAGATACTGTTTTTACCGCTTCAACTGTACCAAAAACCTCTTCACGCCCCAAGGTCTCGTTCAAGGTTTCAACCTCTACGTATACGATATCACCTAATTCCCCTTGCGCAAAATCGGTAATGCCTACAGTGGCGATGTCACCATTTATTTTGATCCATTCGTGGTCCTTAGTGTACTTTAATTCTGAGGGTATATTCATTGTACTTTTTTATTTTTGCGAAACAAATGTAACTGATTCCCCAAAGGTATTCAAGAAAAAATGTAAGTTCAAGAATCCCCAAAAACACCCATCAGTAGGCGGGTGTTTTACCGCAACTATTTATTTTTTTACCCTTCTTTCCAAAAAAAGCAGCTGAAATATCGGTTTGTTATCAGAATTCACTTGGCAGATCAACCCTCTAGCAAGCATATCGCAACTGCTAGTATTGCCTTTGAAGACCGTTACACTTTATGTGTTTTAATTCCCGAAATTATACCGTAAGGTAAACCCGGTATTGATCGTCGTTTGCGGAAAAGCGGTAGAAACCGCAAATTTGGAGAAAGAATGGTCGTAGAAAAAAAGTGCATTCAGATTTTTACTCAAAGCATAATCGGCTGTAAATTTAATCGACATCAAATTTTGACCTGAAGTGATCTGATTGTTGTCTATATCAAGATTTCGGATGATCGTAATATTATCCCGTAGCGTGACATCTGCCTTCAAATTTAAATCCCCTTTTAAGCGGGTTTTATTTCCTCCGATATTGGTCACGAATTGAACATCCTTAATACGATATCCTAGACCAACCGTATATTCCTTGCCATCGATTTCGGTCATCAGGTTGTTGTCAAAGCTCAAGGACATGGCCCGATCGGTACGCACTTCGGCAAGGACGCTTACCGAATTCTGCATTTCAAAATCGACCCGCATCAAGGGATTGAACTGATCGGTAAGGGTAACATTGTTCAAGATATACTCTGGGAGCAGGTCTCCAGTCTCACTATCAATAGGAGCCGCCCCGTCGGTTATGAGTTGGGTACGTTCTAAATTGGTCTGGAAGGAGTTGATACTATAGGCAGCGCGATACCCATGGCTCAACGAGAACCTTTTGAATTTCTTTTTGAACCATTTGTTACGCATTAACCCGGTATACTTGATATTCCAATTGGGTATCGGTATCTTTCGGAACACGTCTAATTTTACGTTATTGGGATCCTGACCGGTATATGCGGCAAAAAAAGCAGGCAATAGCACATCTTGTTGTGTTTTACCAAATAATTCGGGGAAACCTTCGGCATCGACCGTGCCAGTCTGGCCATTGTTGGCCGCCAACCTATTGGCAATAATAATTCTGTTTTCCTTGAATTTTTCGAAATTAGCCGAATTGAATTCGTCGCTTTTTCGAAAGACCGTACCGATCATCATGGTCGAAATACTAAAGTTACCATACTCATTGATCAAGGAATTCCTTTCTTGTCGCCATGAATCATAATCATAGTTTTCCTGAAAACTATTCGAATATTGTCGGTCGGCCAACAAATCAATGGTGAGATCCTGTGACGGCTGGGCGGTGGCTGTTAGGTTCAATTGCCGGTTGGTACGTTGTAAGAACTGATCATTGAAATCAGGATAGGTCGTCAACCAACCATTCTTGGCAGCCTCAAATCGCACATCGGCCTGACTCCCAAAGACAAAGCCCAACGAAGGTTTTGTGGTTCCAATAAAACCGATTGATTGTGTGTAGCCAGGAAGCACGGTACCATTGCTCTCATTATAATTTACGTTGAGCCTTTTGACCATGGTCAAAACATCGACCGCGGTGTTAAACAGACCACTACTCTTCTTTGCGGGAGGCTCAGTGTTCTTGGCCGGATTCCCTGCCTTATCAAGACGTACTGGGGTGCTTGCATTCGCCATTGTCTTGCCATCGGCCTTCTTTAGGCCCAAAAGGTCATAAAATTTCTGCAGGCTCATCGATGCAGTAAGATTATGGGTATTGGCATTTTGAACGGTATTGATTGAAATGGGATCCAGTTCACTCAAGGGCGTTAACGGATTCTGTGCTATGGCAACTGCCTGGCTTAAGGCGTCACCGCCTCGTTGCCATTCAAAATTACTGGTATAACTATACTGTGCATTAATAAAGTCGAGTGCCGGGATCTTTGCGAAGGGCAATTCATAATTCAATTGCATTTGTTGGGAATGTCGATTGGGTACCCCGATATTGAAAAATCCGTCCCAAAGATTGAGCTCATTAAAGACTTCAAGGTTTCCCTCCGGGTCGCGGGTATCGCCCAAATAATTTCTGACAATGCTATTATTGGAGGCCGTAAGGTTAAGGCGCAGTGATTTTGTCAGGCTATAGTTAATGGCATATTGCCAGTTGAACTGATAATTACGCTGTTGTAATAAAGGTAATTGCAGGCGATCTACGCCATCTTCAACAACATCCCGAAAGCGTTGCTGGTTAAATTGGCGGTTGATATTCGAATTTACCGAAATACTCGCCGGCAGCAGGTTGAGGTTCAGTTCTTTGAGCCATTTCCAATAGTTCCCAGTAAACAAAGAATCTTTTTTGGCAAAAGGGGCCACTTCCAAAGGTTTGAAATTATGATTGTATACCAAGCCCGTAACTACATTTTGATCTCGCAAGCTGGCAATCTCAAAATCGCGATGATCTGTTTCATTATACGAATAATTGAAGGTGAAATTCTCGATATCATAAAAATTTGCCTCCGCCTCTTCACTCCTATTTTTTTGAACCCCGATAAAATTGATGCTAGTACGCTTGGTATATTCCTCTGCCTGTTCTTTGATTGCATCGGCTGTTTGTTGATCAGGTGCCGAGGCAATCAGATCATCGAGTTTAAGATCGTCGTAAACAGGATCGAATTCAGGGGTTATCTTTTCTTCGGAAACGCCATAATTAAAGGGCACTTGGATGCCCCATTTCTTGGGCAACATTTGACCGAGGTTCACATTAGTGACCACATCATAGGAGATGGCATCTTCGCGGGCGCGCTCATTGGGCATTTGATCGATGGCCCCAAACCCAGAGGTACTTTTGCCCCCTGTTGCCGAGACATTCGCGAAATCGGCTATATTGGCATCCAATGCTGCCACGGCTGCCCAACCACCATTATTGTCCAACCCACTCAAACGAAGCTCATCGAACCAGATTTCGCCCCTGGCCGCTAGAGCATCGGTATTTTTAACGCCCACCATCATACCTCTGATACTACCCAAAGAGGGATTTCCCTGAATCCCGACCCGCAAACTGCCAGGGTTCCTAGGGGCAAATTCGGCGACCGGGGTGATGGCCCCGTTTTCGATATCAAAAAATTGAAGTTGATTTAAAGGGATGGTGCTCCTATTATTAATACGTATCGATTTGATCTTGTTCAAATCGGAAAGATCGATGTCAATATTATTCGCTTCCGGCCATATATCGCTTTCAGAAGTTGAACCAAAGGGGGTAAATTGCAAAGGCAATTCTATTTGATAGAAATTTTGTGAAAAATCAGTGCCTATCCTCAAAAATCCGACCAGGGGTTCTGCGCCGTTCGGATAGTCGGTTTCCGAGATTTCTTCAGCATGAATGAACATCCTTATTTTTTTGTACTGTCGTACATCGATATCCACATTTTTAAAAACGCCTCGGGAATCTTCGGGCATCAAATTATTAACTACGAACGAAAGCGATTGTTCATTTTGGCGTATGATCGTATTGTTGTTGTTCAGGCGTTCGCGAACGACCCCCGGTGGTAATATATAAGGAATGGGCGTACGCACGGAATTCTCTTCAATGTTCACCGTATTCACATCTACAAGGGTACCATCGTCTGACGGATCCGGATCTACTTCGGGCTGCAATGACTTCGTATAGGTGCGCCAATCGCCCCTAACAAGGTCCAAGGTTGCAAATCGCAAGACGACATCACTACTAAATCCGGTGAGGTACATCCGCATAAAACTAATCGACCGAAAATCATTTATACCTCCGAGCGCCTTGGTAAAATCGCTTAAAGGGATCTTGTACTGGATCCATCGGCTGTTCAACTGGCTACCGTCTGGCAAAGTCGGTGTAGGGTCTTCCTTAATATCGGTAACATATTTGTCATCTTTAATGGTATTCGGCTTTATGGGGATGCGATATTCATAGTAACTATTCACCGTGTTCATGGTGAGGTCACGGTCAATATCCTCAACATCGGGCAAGGTCGTGGAGCCCCGATTGGTGTTCGTTACCTGAACTGGGGAATTACCTTCGGGATTGTTAAAGTCTACATACCGATCGAGGATTCCCCCATCTTTATTGAGATAATAAGTATAGTTGTCCCCAGCCGGGTCGGCACCTTGATTGGAGGTATAAACCGCAGCTTCCTGTGCATCGTTCAGGCCATCATAGCCGATATCCTGAAGGCCCCGGTTGGTCTCACTGGCATCAAAAGCATACACAAGCGCTTGAGTCTGTGGTACTTCTCCCCATGAAGTCGAAGCTGTAGCTTCGGTACTATCTACATCGGGTAATCCGTTTTCATATTGTTTCCGGCCATCCTTTAATATATCCTCAGAGATGTTCCCCAGGTTAATGACCAGTTCCCCAGGGCTGGTAGCGATACCATCGACATAGGGGTCTAGTACCCAGAATTGGATGAATTCAACATTCGACTGTTCAAAATTGGTACTGCTTAAGGAACGCATCATCCCGGCCCATTTGTTTTGTGGGGCAAGGCCATTAAAATTGTCATTATTATTGTATGGGCCTTTTTGATTTGGGTAGTATGCCAAATCAAGGGTTCCCTGAACGGTCGTCTGCCCCTGTGCCACGTCGGTCTGTGGGAATACCTCGTCGATATAGATTCGTCGTGTCGGGTTGGTCGAAATATCACTATCACTAATCCCGGTCGGGCGTTGATTGGTATAAAAAATAGGATCGATGGTATACCAGGCCATTTTCGCCCTACCATAACCGTTCAATAAATTATTGGCATCATCGGGCGAACCCCCATAGAGCTTTTCATCGGGCACCTCCCCAAATTCCAAGGGCGTACTGGCCATGGTCCATCCTAGGGAAGAACGAATGTCGATTAAGGCCTGCGCCCCTTCGAAGTCATCGAGATAGGTGGTCGTTTCTCCTTGAAAATCAGCATTCTTCGGGGAATTCGGTTTCAGCCAGGCTATTTCAGCACGTAATGACAGATTCGAAGGCACATCGGTATCGATATTGGGCAATTTATTGACCATCCGCGTTAAAAACGGAATTTCAGTGGAGTAATTTCCGTTTAAACCAAAAATGGTATTGTTCACGGGTTCTACCCCATAATTTGATTTCTGTGTCAACGGGCGTTCATTGAGGTTTAAGAGGGTCGTCCCCAGCACAAAGTTCTTATTAAATTGGTGCTCGACATTTATACCCGTAAATCGACGCGTCTGTTGGCCAAAAACGGCTGTATTCTCTACAGAGATATTGATAGGTGTATTTGAAGCCTCCAAACTGGGATCTAAGATCTGTACTGTTCCAGCCTGATAATTTACGGTATAATCGATTCCTTCCTGCAATTGTCGCCCACCCGCTGTGACCCGTACCGAGCCCCGCGGGACATTAAAGGCCCCAATAGGAATACCATTACTTCCTTCCGATTTGTAGCGTCCCTTTAAAATAAACCTGTTTTTTTCGGCATCTTCCCGGGAGGCCGCTTTGGTAGAAGCGTATAGGTTTCTAAAAACATACTGCTTTTGGTTCGAATTATAGCCCTGATCATTGGCAACATCATAAGTGCCACCGCCCAATCTATTGAATAAATATTCACCGAAAGGCTCGACTTTGGTGAAGATGATCCGCCCGCCCTGCATATCGACCGTTATGCCCGGAACAAAATCAAAGAAGCCGTCCCCTCCGCTTTGCACGTCGTTGTATACATTGAGACGATCGAAATTAAATACGTTTAAAAGGATCTTGTCATCGAGTTCGGCAGGCCAGGTCGCCGGATCAACCGCTGTAATATAATTTCTAGGGGTCGGATCCGAATACAGTATGTTCATTTTAAAATCCTCCTGACTCAACCGAAAGGCACCCGTGGCATAGATATTCTTCATCATCAGGTCCCAGATCGGATCGGATACCGAAGTGATGTTGCTCTTTAATAATTTAAGGATAAGCGTATTGTTGTTGATGATCGGATTAATGCCTCCTGAAACCGTGGTGGCATCAAGACCGCCATTCGCGAATTCACCGACTTGAAAGACCTCCCCATTATAGGTGTACTGAAATGCCACCCCTAATACTTCATCATTGCTCAGCCGCTGGTTCAAGGATACATATCCCAGCTGGGAATTAAAATCATAGTCCCTTCCTTGTTCTAGTTTACGGGCATTTTCTAAAATCGCATAATCAAAACCTTGGTTTACCGAATATCCTGGTACATTGAACCCATTTTCGATGGTGGCGATATCACGGATGCTCGTAGTAAGGGCACCCCCAGCACCGATCATGGCAGGATCGTAGTCATTTGCATTGTTTCTGGGAAGATTGTTGTTCGGACCTGAGATATTGAAAAAGCCGGCAGGATCCCCATTGGCTTGCCCGATTCGCGTATCCTGGGCATTGAATTCGCCCAAATCCTGCAAGGCTACCACGTTTCGCACATTTAGGGTCTGCTGGTTTCGGTTTGTTACCCAAACTTCCAAACGCGTTATTTGAATTTGACTTCTGATGTAAGGGTAGTTTTCGAGGGCCGCATCGTAGTTGTCCCTAAAATAATGCGATAAAAAAAAGTGTTTGTCCTCATCATAATCCAAGGCGGTCAATGTAAATTCATTGAGCGTACCACCGCCCTGCGCCACTACGGTATTGTTTTGGGATCGCTGCTCTGAAAATACGGCGGTCACCTTTGTCTTTCCGAATTGCAGTTGTGTCTTAACCCCGAACAAACTTTGGGCGCCGGTAATCAAAGAGCTGTTCAAGGGCATGTTTACATTTCCCACTTCGATCGATTGTAAAATATCATCCTCGGTAGGCGTATAATCTAATTTTACGATATTTTGAAAATCGAACGTCGCTTCGGTGTCGTAATTGGCGGTCACTTGCAACCGTTCCCCTACCTTGCCCAACATACTTAGGCTAATTCTTTGATCGAAATCAAAAGAAAGGTTGGTTCGATTTCTCGGGGACAAAGACGGATTATCATTTTTTTGCCAGATGATACCGAGGTCCATGGCCACCGAACCCTGCGGGATTACTTCAATGGTATTTCCCCCAAAAATGGTCTGAAAAAAATCGTTGTTGACGTAAAAATTCGGCAATAGGTTCTTTCGGGCTTCCTCGCTCCCCTCTTTTTTTCCGGAATAGGCATCTGACTTCTCCTTAAAATATGCTTTGATGCCTTCTTTGCGCACCAATTCCATATATTGTTCCGGGGTAAGGATTATTGGGTATCCAATGTCAAAATCACCAATACTTTCATTGTAGATGTACCGGTCGAGTTTGGGATCGTAAATGTACTTTGAGACGATGCTCTTGGGGTTCTCAAGTTCGATTCTTCCGAGGGAAAATCCCGTCTTGACCGAATCGGTCACTTGCTCGCTGCCTTCTTCTTCCCCTGTATCCTGGGCCCACGAAGTTTCGGTTGCCACAGTGAATAGTATACACAGAAAAATAAGCTTAAATACGGATTTAAGATTTTTTTTTGCCCCTTTTTTCAAACTCTTTACAAATTTTTAAGCGCCTGTTTAATGATGTTCTCAACGCTTAGCGTAGGATCCTGGCTTAAGACTCTGTCGACGACCTTTTCGGCCTGTTTTCTGACAAACCCCAGAACCTCTAAAGCAGATAACGCTTCATCCTTATTTGTATTGTTTGAACTTGTGTAAACTTCATCAATATCGTAGACTTTCAAAATCTTGTCTCGTAGATCTAAAATGGCCCTTTGTGCAGTTTTCGCACCGATTCCTTTAATGCCCTGTATCGTCGCGACATCACCATTTGCAATTGCATCCCGGATCTGGCCTGGGGAAATTGAGGATAACATGGTACGTGCAATGCTTGAACCTATTCCCGAAACCGACAGCAGCAATCGAAAGATCTCACGTTCCGATTTCTCTACAAAACCAAAAAGAGTGTGGGAGTCTTCTTTGATCTGCAAATGGGTAAAAAGTTGTAGGCTCTCGGAATCCGGTATTTTAGAATAGGTATGTAACGAAATATTCACAAAATACCCCACCCCACCACATTCAATGATAACATAGGTCGGATTTTTTTCAATGAGTCTTCCTTTTAGATGATGGATCATTTCTAGGTTTTAAGGTTCTAGGTTTAAGGTTCAAAGTGCGAAGTAGGAAGCACGAGGTATATTTTAAAATGCCCAAATCACATTTCCCAAGTCTTCTATTCTTTTTTCTCATCAGCAACTGACTAAATTGCTACTGCCTAAGGGTCAGTGGGTATTTGGTTATTAGATAACTGGCTATGGATTTCCTTTGCCTTTCTTTATTCTTTCCTATTTATTCTTTATTCCTTTAATTTCCTTTTTTGGCTATTTTTCGTTTTTCGCGTTCCTGGGCGTCGATAGCGGCAACGGCACTCATGTTGACGATTTCATCGACACTGGCGCCTAAGGGAATAATGTGCACCGATTTTCTAAGTCCGACCATAATCGGACCGATGCTGTCTGCCTTATTAAGCTCCTTTAGGAGTTTATAGGTGATGTTCGCCGATTCTAAATTGGGAAAAATAAGGGTATTGACCTTCTTTCCTGAAATTTTCGAAAACGGAAATTTGCTTTGGCTGAGATGTTGGTTCAAGGCAAAATCGGTTTGGATCTCGCCATCCACTTGTAGATTCGGGTTACTTTTATGCAATAGTTTAACCGCTTCACGGACTTTTGTCGCAGATTCATGAGTTGAAGAACCGAAATTCGCATATGACAACAAGGCGATAACCGGATTGAAGCCAAAGGTCATTGCTACATTGGCCGTCATTTGGGTGATTTCAGCCAATTCCTCGGCTGTCGGATTTATGTTTATCGATGTATCGGCCAAGAATATCGGCCCTCTATCGGTCGTCATTATATGTACGGTTGAAACTCTTCGCACCCCGGTCGCCCGCCCGATAACCTCAAAAATCGGCTTCACCAAGGTCGGATACGCCCTTGAATACCCCGATATCATTCCGTCGGCATCACCTTGCATTACCATCATCGAACCATAATAGGTACGCTCACGCATTTTTTGAAGTGCTCCGTATAACGTCACGCCACTTCGTTGCCGATCCTCAAAATATTTTTGAGCATATTGCTCCCGTTTTTTATCGGCCTCTTCGGAATGGGAATCGATTACCAATAGATCGGCATCAAAATCGAGCTCCTTTTTAAGGGCCTTGATAACCTGTTTCTTACCCAATAAAATAGGGATGGCGATGCCTTCCTCATACGCGATTTGGGCAGCTTTCATGACATCTAACTGATCGGCTTCGGCAAAAACGATGCGCTTAATATCCATCCTGGCCCGTTCGTGCAGTTGACGTACGATCTTGTTATCATTACCAGATCGAAGTAACAATTCTTCCTTGTATTTTTCCCAGTCCTCAATGGGCATTTTAGCGACACCACTTTCCATGGCCGCCTTCGCTACCGCCGGAGGTACCGTTGTAATAAGGCGGGGATCGAATGGTTTCGGAATTATATATTCCTTTCCGAAGGTCAAGCGGGTCTTGCCGTAAGCAATATTCACTTGTTCAGGCACTGATTCTTTTGTTAATTCGGACAAGGCCATTACGGCCGCCATTTTCATGGCTTCATTGATCTTCGTCGCACGCACATCAAGGGCCCCCCTGAAAATAAATGGAAAACCTAAAACATTGTTTACCTGATTCGGATGGTCAGACCTTCCCGTGGCCATAATGATGTCTTTGCGTGTTTTGATGGCCAGGTTATAATCGATTTCAGGATT
>JBBQAM010000049.1:0-30442 GCA_038316335.1 Flavobacteriales bacterium | reverse complement strand
TGACCAAATCAGGTTTGAACGGAAAATCGTCTAAGGTATGTTTTTTGGATACTCCGGAAAGTGTCAATATTGTGGTATATCCCAGTTGGACCCCTCCAAGAATATCGGTATCCATAGTGTCGCCGATAATGATGGTCTCCCTGGCCTCCAAACCGAGTGTTTTCCGGGCGGCACGCATCATCACAGGACTTGGTTTACCCACCGAAAACGCCTTTTTGCCCGTAGCCTCCTCGAGCATGGCTACGATGGCCTTGATGCCAAGATTGGTCCATCCTTTCTTCTTCGGCGAAGGATCGAGGTTGGTGGCGATGAGCTTTGAACCTGAAAGAATCATATCGACCGCATTGTTGACCATTTCCAACGTAAAATTTCGGCCTTCCCCAACGACGACGAAATCAGGGTCTTGGTTGACCAAGGTATACCCCTGTTGGTGCAAGCTGGTAATCAAACCGCCTTCTCCCAAGACATATGCCGTACCTTGTGGCTTCATAAAAGACAGGAACCAGGCTGTTGCCATTGCACTGGAGTATACATTTTCCTCCTTGATCTTGATCCCCATTTTAGCCACCTTGTTTACCGTATCCAAAGGGGTGCGCTGACTATTGTTCGTCATGAACAAAAAGGGGATTTTTGCCTTTTGCAAGGCTGCAATAAATGCATCTGCCCCATCGATCATGGTATCCCCACTGTAGATGACCCCATCCATATCTATTAAAAATCCTTTTTTCATACTTCTTGGCTAAATGCCTTTACGTTAACACTACAAAAGTACGGATCTATCAGTACATTTTAAGAAACGATTTTACCATGATTGGGTATTTGAGAAGGAATTTTTATCTCATTATCATTTGAGAAGATGTAACAATACGGCTTTAGGCTTCCTTACTTGTAAAACATCAAGGTTCGTAGGAACGACCGGGCAACCCGCATTGCCCAGCTAGCGCGAGCATCACGCTCGTGCATTTCCCGCAGCTAGCGCGAGCATCACGGTCGTGGATTTCCCAATCAGCGATGCGCAATACCCACAAAAAAATAAAACTTCGTAAAGTATTTCCCATACGAGAATAATTTCAGGAGGTAAGCACCTTTATAAAAAACAAGAGGACAAATAATCTCGAAGAGCAAAAACCGTCTTTCAATTAAAGGTTTTAATATAGATCGTATTAGATGCCAAATAAAAACGGGCCAAAAAAAGGGGTCGGCATATTATGCGACCCCTTAATAGCTAATTCAAATAATCAAAAATGAGAACCATTTTACTATTTGAACTACTAATATAGGGCCAACCGTTTTTATTAAAAGAGAAATGATATGAACGAATCTATAAATGATGCGAAAACACATTTTATAGGGATGAGTAAAATGATGACACCTATAATGGGTTACTGGTCGTTTAACGATCTGAAAAGCTGGAGCAGTTCATTTTCATAAGCAGTGCCGTACTTAAATTTCTGGATTGCACTATTAACTAGTTCCCTGTCACGAGTCCTAAATAATTTCAAAAATTTTCGCTTCGGATTTGGAATACGAACTATTACAGTACTTTCAGGGGCCACCATATAATAATCGATTTCCTCGATAAACCTGGGATCGATACTTTTGGCCAAGGAATTCGACGCCTTCTTCCCAGGCCTGAGTCTTTTAAATTTTCTCGCATAAAGCGAATATTCCTTCCCTTGTACCAGCTTGAATAAATAGCCTTTTTGAAATTCGTTCCTCCCGATACGAAAATCCCTAAACACAATATCAACATGGTTCAAATTACAGGAGACACTGCTACTTTTTATTAAGGCTTGAAATGGTTCACGCTCATTTTGGGTCTTTTTAATCTGTATTTCGTCTTGATAGGCATTATATCTCATATACAATGTGTCAACCGGGAAATCCTCGTAAAGAACCTGACCCAACACAAATATTTCATTAAAATAAGGCGAACCCTTGATGTGGGCTTCGGCACCTACACCCACTGGCTTTCCCAAATTTTTTACAAGTAGTTCGGATAAGGCCGCCTCAGCACCAGAAGTGGCATATTGTGTATAGGCTGCGCGCTTCCCTAAATCCTTGCCTTGTCCATAAAAAATAAAGCTTTCCAGAACACTTAAAATAAGTACAAAACCAATATTTTTCATTGCAGTAAATAACGCGTTATGAACTTTAAGCAAAAAGATGAGGTGTATCTCCCCATTTAAAACTATCCGGAAAACATTTCGTTTATTGGCTTTTGATGGTACAAAATTAGAAACTTCATGGAATCTCTATATTTAACTTTTATTTTAGTTCGAATAATAATTGTAAAATCAGTTTTTCCTCAGAGTAAATTGCTGCTTTTCTGCATAACCCACAAAATTCAGAACCAGATTAATATCGCCGGTACACGTGCCAACAGAACCGACTCCAAGTACATCTATGGGAACGCCATAATCAAAAGATTCATTGGATGCGGCAGTAACACTTCCGTCTTCCGGATTAATGGTTACTTCGATATAGGATGTATCGGTATTGTTGATAAATGGATTTTTGGTGGAAAGTATCCTAAACGTATATGGGTCGTCCCCCAATGCTACCGGAATTATGTCGCCTGGTGCGTAATCGGCCCAAGCATCTGCCACAACTGTATAATCGCCATTGAAAATTGACGCATCTGTCAAAGCGCAGAAAAACTGTGCTCGGTAATTAAAAGGTGATTGAAAAAATTGACCTCCCGATATATTGGGGTTAACGTCGGTATTTGTAAAGGTCTGCCCATTGGTCAGTTTTAGATTAAGTCTTATGTTAAACTGATCTTCGCTTGCAAAATCTCCTGATTGTAACCCAAGGGTAGACAATACACTTGACAGCGTTAAGGAAACATCTGCTCGTGGCAGACCAAACGGCCCGTCAGAAAACTCGGAGGCAGGAATCGTCTTTACAAGCATCTCCTCACTATTGCCATTAGTACTCAATAACTGAACATATACCTCCACTTCGGAAAATAAGACCCCATCTTCCGAATCCTGTTCTTCCAAAGTTACCGTCCACTGGGAGGATGTATCGTTAAAATCAAAAGTGGGACTAGGAACGGCAAGTGTTCTTAGAATAGATCCCCTACCAACATTGTCTATAACATCATCCACAGTCTTTTCCTCAGTGGAACATGAAGCAAGAAACATTATCAATGCTATCGATAAATATTTAATAAAATTTTTCATAAGTTTTTATTTGATTAATCTAATTAGCAATTGGAGCGGAAGCATTAGTATCCCAAAAAACAGGTTGTGTCTGGTCTGGCTTTTGGCTTATATTCGAGTTGGTTGTAACTACATTCGAGGGATAGTACATTGATCTTGGGAACACACCTGGTGACGGTGATCTGTTCGGTTGCAACGTTGTAGGATAACCGGTTCTTCGATAGAAATTATAGGATTCTACCCCATTACCGAAGACGGCGATAAAAAATTGCTCTCCGAGAACGTCCCATTTGCCACTACTTGTCGCTGAATCCCAGTTTGAGGCGATGGTGTTGGTATAGGCGGATACTTGGGCGGTTGTTGGTGCAAATGACAGATCCGCATCGGGATCTAGTGGCCCAAAGGATTGTACCTTGGCAATAGATTTTGTAATTCCATTGATCAAAAATGTCTTGGCATCGGCCAAATTGCCGTTGGCCATGGCCATTTCAGACTTCATAAACTCGACCCATGTATCAGTCAGGATTTGCGTAACGCCTGCACCTCCGCCACCTGTAACCGGTGAAACCCCTGTGAATCGGTCATCATCAAACCTCCCTCCTGCAGGATATACTCCCCAAGCGGTAACAAAAAAGCCGTCAGGATCACGCCCATCATTTTGGCCATGGTCCCTACCCCAATATCCATTTGGAAGACTACAAAATGTATAGCCGCCATCTAGGTAGTGTTGGGGCGGGGTCTGTGTTGAACATCGTATCGTTGCTTGGTTTGGCGGAATTTCTTGTCCTGGTACAGCATTCGTCTGACGATAAAAATAATATCGGATGCGCGGATCATTAGAGGTTTGCAGCAAGTTCATCAACCAATTCGACTGAAAATCCCCAACACCGGCAGCCGTATAGTTTAGGCCATATCTTGGATGCCGTGTATCTGGATTTGACGGACTTGTCCCTGGCCAATTGTATTGAAAATCCTCATCAGGACTCGTTATATAATTGCCAGAATTTACAATCGCATTAAAACTTGCCTGGGCATTGGTATCAACAAGTCGTCTTTGTAAATAGATTCGCATTTTCAGCGTGTTGGCCGCCTTTACCCATTTCGAATAATCATTATTATAGAAAACGTCCGCTGCGGGATCTGCCGCCGATTCATTGGTGAAATTAACAATGGCCTGGTCCAAAAGGCCCAATGCGGCTTCATAGATCGATGCGCCACTATCTACAACCGGGTTAAGAATGCCCTCCTCCCCTTGGAAGCCCTCCGAATATGGAATATCCCCAAAGAAATCGACCATTGAAACGATTACATAAGCCTCTATAAACTGGGTAATGCCTATATGCCTGTTTTGGCCAGCGGCCTGGGCTAAAGGAGTCATTAATCGTATATCCTTTATGATACCTGTGAAGGCATTTGCCCATTCGTCATCAAAATCGCTATCCTGATATGCCGATTTATAATTTTGGGAGTTCCCATTAGTCAGAGCCGTCAATCGAGTCAGTTCCGAGCCGTGTATGGATAGTCCGTCACCCAACGTGGATCCTCCTGACGCCCAGTTGTCATTTGCACTAAAATCTGCATCTCCCTCCAATTGACGCACAAAATCCTCTTGGATGGAATTTAAAAAAAAGTCCACATTTGCCTGATTTGACGACAGCGCATTCGGGTCTTGGGTGATGTCAAGTTCAGTTGATTCGCATCCCGTCATCAATAACATCGAAATTCCGAATAGTCGTATAATGGATTTATATCTATTTTTCATCTTTAAATTTATTTTCATTAAAATGTTGCCTTGATGCTTAAACCATATCTTCTGGAGCTCGGTCCGTTTAAAAAGTCAAACCCGACTCCGTTGCCAACCCCGGTACCCGAGGTATTAGGGTCAAAATTCGCTCCCTTGGGGGTATTAATGGCTTCGTACCAAAGGTTGTAACCTGAAACGGTGAAGGAGAGTGATCCGAAGGGTGTTCTATCCAAGAATTTGGTAGGTAAGGAATAGGCAAGCGAACATTCTTGCAATCGTATTGTGGTCGCATCAAATACTTGCAGCTCGCTTGGGCCAAAGAGCACATTGGTAAAGTAGAAGTCAGAATTGTTTATCTGAACATTGTTAGGTTGCCCATTAGGGCCCAATCCTTTGAGTACAAAAGTTTCCCTTCTGTTCGTAGTCTCAGGAATAAGGCCGCGACCAAGCAAGGTTGCAATGGTACTTGAGTATACGTCCCCGCCTTGTACATAATTTAATTGAAAGCCCAATGTGAAATTCTTATAGGAAATCGAATTACTAAGATTTCCGATCCAATCGGGATTCGGATCCCCAATAATGCCGTCTTGTTGATCTTGCAGGTAATTGCCGTTCGCATCAACCAAATACGCCCCCGTGGCAGGATCCCGGGCAACCCGAGATCCATAGAACACGCCTAAAGGTTCTCCAGGTATCGCAGCATTTCCCAAGTTTCCAAAACCAGAATAAACCACTCGTTCTGTATCCAATCCTAAATCGGTAACTTTTGTTTTGTTGGCCGTAAAGTTCAGGTTCGAATTCCAAGAGAATCCATCATTCTTGCTTTTCACCCAGAAGACCCCAAGATCCAATTCAATGCCCTTTCCATCGATTTGACCAACGTTTGTGTCGGTATTCGTAAACCCGGTTATCGGATCCAAAGGCCTATTTACGATCAAATCCTTGGTTATCCTATTGTAGATTGACAAATCGAGTGTAACACGATTCATAAGGAAAGCCGATTCGATTCCCAATTCGATCTCTGATAACGTTTCTGGTTTTAAATTGGGGTTGCCGAGTGTTGGTCCCGATGTATTCGTAACGACATTTCGCCCCGAACTGTCCTGAGTATCATTGGTTACTAATATCAGCGTCGAAGCAATCGGGTACGGATTCAACGTATTAAAGCCAGCAGAAGTGCCATAACCTGCCCTTATTTTTAGATAGTTCAGGCCTTTTTCACTTTTGATCCCTTCAAACAGTTGCGTAGGAATAAAGGATAAACTAGCACTCGGATAGAACAAGGACCGATTGGCCTTATCGAAATTGGAGGCCCAATCGTTACGCCCGGAAAGTGTAATGTACAGATACCGGTCATAATCAAAATTGAGTTCCCCGTACATCCCAACCAAATTGCGCAAGGAAGTAAATTCAATTTCCTCATTGTTCAGAAAGTTAAAATGTTTTAAGACATTAAAAACTTGTTGGCCATCACTTGATACTCCGTTACGATTATAATCTTCCCTTCTTGAAGTAGCCCCCAAATTAAAGGAAAACCCTATTTTATCGGAAAGCGGATAATCGCCTGTGAGCACAAGGTTATGGTCCCAAATGGTGTTTACATTGTTCCAAGTTTCAAAAATACCACTCAATAATCGGGCGTCGCCGCTATTCGAGTTTACACCCCCTTTGTTTTGATAGTTCACATTGTATTCATTGTAGATATCCAATCCCACCCGATACGTGAAACTTAAATTATCATTCAGCTCATAACTAATACTAGCGTTTCCAAAGGTCCTATTTGTTAATTGACGACTGCCTGAATTGGCAAGGGTCCATAACGGATTCTGAATGTCGTTCGTTTGTCGATAGTAAACACTGCTTCCTGTTACGGGATTTTCATAGGGCAGACTTTGAATGTCCACATTTCTTGGGGTAAACCAAAGATCACCGAAGGCCGATGAGCCGGTTCCTGTCGCACCATTTCCTTGACTAAGCGCTACAGGGGGCGATTTAAAGTCGGTCCGAGAATAATTAAGGGTACCCGATACGGTGAAACGATTGGTTAATTCGGCACTTCCCCCAATACTTAAATTGTTTCTAGCAACCGAATTCCCAGGGGTAAACCCTTCGTCCTTTAAGTGCCCGTAGTTAAGATTATACGCTATTTTACCATCTTCCGAACTTCCCCTGGCATTCAGCGAGGTATTCACCACTGTACCTGTCCTAAAAAAATTTTTAACACTATTATATGGCTTCCATTGGTATCTAACTCCCTGGAATTCAGGAAATGCCTGTGGCACTCCTGTCGCAGCCTGCGCCGTTGAATAGGGGTGTGGCAACGTACCATTGGCATCAAAGGCTGGATCATTACCCCATCCATCAACACCCTCCTTGGTAAATCTGGGTCCCCAGTTACTAAAGAACCATCCGAAAGCCTGATCAAAACCCCCGCCATACGAATTCTGATAATCGGGAAGGGAGGCAATCTCATTAAAAAATAGTGAAGAGGTCACCGAAATTTCATTTTTAGGCTTTTTTGACCCTGTGGCACCCCCCTTGGTGGTAATTAGGATAACCCCGTTTTTACCCTGGGAGCCATATAAGGTGGCAGCGGCCAAACCTTTCAGAACATTCACGCTTTCAATGGTGTTGGGGTCAAGGTCCAAAAAACGACTAGAGCCATTATTACCGTTGACAAAATCATTTCGGTCGCCTTGTCTGCCCTGAGAATTGGTGTCTCCACTAAAAGGGACCCCATCAACGATGAACAAGGCCTGATTGCTTGTACTAAATGAATTTAAACCTCGTATAACAATATTGGTACCGGAGCCTGAAAGACCACTTTGTTGATTGATCTGTACCCCAGAAGCCTTCCCCGTCAAAATCCTTGCAATATCTCCTTGGGATTGCTGTTCGATCTCTTCTGAATTAACCTCGGATACCGCATAGCCGAGCGCCTGTTTTTCCTTTTTAATGCCCAAGGCGGTTACCACGACTTCCTGTAGCGCTTCGGCATCTTCTTCCATCTGAACATTTATAATATTCGTGGAGCTAATTGTTCGCTCCTGGGTTTTCAGACCTAAATAACTAAATACGAGGGTCTGACCTTGAGCAGCTTCAATCGTAAACGAACCATCAAAGTCTGTCTGTGTTCCAAAAGTCGTACTCTTCACGAGTACATTCGCGCCAGGTAAAGGCATGTTTTCCTCATCTGTAACCACCCCTGAAATCGTTTTTTCTTGTGAAAAAATAAGATTGCTCGCTAGGAAAAAAACAAGGAGGGCAACTCTGAATCTAAAAGTTTGCTTCATAACATCCATTTTGAGTTAGATTATTTGCGCTAAAAGTATGATCTCTGATTGTACCAACTTCAGATTAAGATGTGAGGTACTGATTTTGTGATGTGAATGAATTAAATATCGATTTAGAGATATGTACGGGCTTTTTTATTCATAAAATGAGGTCATTTTTATTTCATTAAAAATTAGGAACTCCCACTATTTATCATGTATTTTTATCAGTTCTATGAATTGAATCCGTGTAATTATTTTTGAGAAATGGCCGAGACCACTATACTAATTATAGACGACGAGGAATTGGGCAGAAAACGCATCAAAGACCTACTTTCCAAGGTTTTGGGCGTCAAAATTATCGGTGAGAGTGACAGTGCCGCGGCTGCTGTCAAGGATATCGAAAAAAGACTCCCAGATCTGGTGTTTTTGGATATTCAGCTGGCCGATGCCACAGGATTTGAGGTGCTTCAAAACATCAAGGTAACGAAGACCCCACTTGTGATTTTCGTAACGGCTTACGATGAATTTGCACTAAAGGCATTCGATTATTCGGCATTCGATTATCTAACCAAACCATTTTCAGATCAACGATTTTATGATTCGCTTCAAAAGGCCATTGACCAAGTTCATCTTTTGGATCGAACCGAATATGACAGGAAGATCAATAGAATACTGAAATATTTAAAGAACACCCAAAACCCCGATAATAATCATGATAGTAAATTGCCCATAAGAACAGGGAATAAGACCAGTTTCATAAGTAAAAACGAGATTAAATATATAATTGCATCGGGATACTATGTAGAAATCTATACGATCACCAAAACGCATGTTCTACGGTTTTCACTGCCTGAGATCCTTACGATATTAAACAGTCAAAAGTTTATTAGGATCCACAGGTCAACAATCGTAAATGTTGATGAAATACAAGAAATCGTGCATTCAGACTATGGGGAAATAGATGTCAAAATGGGCGATAACAAAATGTTTAGGCTAAGTAAGTCGTACAAGAAATTTTTTATGGAATTTATAGGCATATGATCAGGCGATTAAAAGATAAGGTAGACTTCAAGCTTATCACCATCATTGCGGTTGTTTATTTCTTTATTGAGATGGTCCTTTTTCTAAAGTTCCTCTATTTTAAGTCCCAAGGAAAGATGGGTACAGGAATGGAAATCTCCTACTATTTTTTTAGGATTGCCATAGTCGATTGGATTACCGTAGTACTCTTTATGTCGGTGATTGCGGTTTCCACGAAACATTTTTTCGAGAGCAATGTCAAGTGGGGAAAAGTGATCGTTATCCACGTATTGTTCGCCCTATTTTTGACAATCTTTATTTATGGAATCGGATACGTAATAGATTCTCTTTTCAACGACGGACAACCCGACCAATTTATGTTTCAAAAAATTCTCGACGGCATCGTCTCTGTTTCCGACTCGAACATTCTTATCTATATGGGTCTTACGGGAATAATCTATACGTATTATTACTTCTATAAGAATAAGGATATACAGAACCAGCAGACGCTACTAAAAAACGAACTGCTTAATTCAAATCTTAAATTATTGCGGAACCAACTACGGCCTCATTTCTATTTCAATGCACTCAACAATATCTCTGCTTTGATAACCGGGAAGCCACAAGATGCTCAGACAGCGTTGGCCAATTTGGGGGACTTAATGCGCGAACTATTGAATTTTTCAGAAGACAGTATGGTTCCCTTGGAGAAAGAGCTTGATATTTCATTGAAATATATCAACCTTATGCAGCTAAAATATCAGGGGAATTTGATTGTAAATTTTGATATTGAAGAGGGCCTCGAAACTGCCTTGGTCCCAAGTTTATTTATTCAGCCTTTGGTCGAAAATGCCATAAAACATGGTATGAACGCCACCCATCGAAAAATTACAATTAAATTACAAATCCATAAAAACAAAGACGCTATGTATTTTTTGGTGAAGAATAATGGGGAACCCTTGGATTCTAAAAAAAGTACTATGTCCGATGGCACTGGTTTGAACAATCTAAACGAACGTTTGTCCATTCTTTACCCCAATCGACATTCATTCGATATTTATAATGAAAAACCTTCAAAGCAAGTCGTGGTCAAAGCAATGATTCCATTAAAGTATGAAGAAAAGGCCAATGATTGAATCAGGGTTTATTGTGAACCTTTAAAATACGTTCAGAACTATACAGATCCCGGAAACACTTTCTATTTTTTAAATTAAACCATAAGGGGCTATCGACTTTCAACTTTCAAAAAAATATAAATCCCAACGACGTAGACTAGGCCCCAATAATCGGGTAAAACATTTCTCTTTTTTATAACAAAGGAAAACACGAACCCTTATATAGCAATAAGATGTGGACTTATCTTGCCTAAAAAAAGAAAGCCGGGTTATAAAACCCGGCTTTCCCATTGTGTACTCGAGGTGGGAATCGAACCCACACATCCGAAAATACTGGATTTTGAATCCAGCGCGTCTACCAGTTCCGCCACTCGAGCCTAACTAGCCAACTAATGGCCTATCAAAATAGGACTGCAAAACTAAAAAATATTTTCCTTTTCACGATTAAAAATAAAAACAATTATCCTTTAGCAACACAAATAAATTTTTAAATTTGCACCTCCCTAAGAATAAGGGAGTTAATTCCCAATACGTATTGGGAAAACCAACAATGCACTAATCATGTCCTATACGGTACCCGAACCTAAAATTTTTGCCTGTACACAAAGTACCGTTTTGGCTGAGAAAATTGCCAAGGCGTATGGGACGAGCTTAGGGAAAGTGCAATTTTCACGTTATAGTGACGGGGAATTTCAGCCGTCGTTCGAGGAATCAGTGCGTGGCGCCAGGGTCTTCCTAATCGGTTCAACGAATCCAAGTTCGGAGAATCTGATGGAGATGTTGCTGATGTTGGATGCCGCCAAAAGAGCTTCAGCACGTCATATTACAGCCGTTATGCCGTATTACGGATGGGCAAGGCAAGACAGAAAAGATAAGCCCAGAGTTCCTATTGCCGCAAAATTGGTAGCTAAAATGTTGGAGGCAGCTGGGGCCACACGAATCATAACAATGGATCTGCATGCCGACCAAATTCAAGGATTTTTTGAAAAACCCGTTGACCACTTGTTCGCATCGACCTTGTTTCTTCCATATTTAAAGAAATTAAACTTAGACAACCTCACCATTGCCTCCCCGGATATGGGAGGCTCAAAAAGAGCCTATGCGTACTCCAAAGCATTGGAAAGCGACGTTGTCATCTGCTATAAGCAGCGGTCCAAGGCGAATGTCATATCGCATATGGAACTCATTGGTGACGTGCAGGGCAAAAATGTTGTCATGGTAGATGATATGGTCGATACGGCCGGAACTTTGACCAAGGCCGCAGATCTAATGATGGAAAGAGGGGCAATTAGCGTGCGGGCGATAACCACCCATGGTTTATTATCGGGCAACGCCTATGAAAAAATCGAAAAATCACAACTATTGGAGTTGATCATAACTGATTCCATTCCGTCGAGAAAAGAAAGTGCCAAAATAAAGGTCTTGAGTTGTGCCCCCTTATTTGCGGATGTTATGCAACGGGTTCACCATAACACCTCTATCGCCTCTAAGTTTTTGATGTGATAAAGAGTGAGGCCTAATAAGGGTACCTTGGGCAAATAGCCGAATACATTTTTAACTATTAATTTTTATATATAAATAATGAAGTCAATTACAATTAAAGGATCAGAAAGAGAAAGCGTGGGCAAGAAGGCGACCAAAGCCCTACGTAATGCTGGAAAGGTTCCTTGCGTGGTATACGGAGGGGAGAAACCATTACACTTTGCAGCAGATGAACTAGCGTTCAAACATTTGGTGTATACCCCAAACGCCCACACGGTTGTGGTTGAATTGGATAACGGCACAAAATTGAATGCCGTAATGCAGGATATTCAATTTCATCCGGTAACGGATAGCATACAGCATGTTGATTTTTATCAACTATTTAAGGACAAAGAAGTCACTATGGATATTCCTGTTCGATTACAAGGAAGTTCAATCGGGGTTCGAAATGGTGGTAGGTTGTTATTTAGAAAACGTAAACTTGCAATTAAGGCGTTACCGGATAATTTACCCGATTTCTTTGACATCGATATTTCAAAATTAAAGATAGGCGACCTCATTTCAGTAGAATCGTTACTAAACGATGACTTTTCGATTCTACATCCCGAGAGTACCGTAGTTGTGCAGGTTAAAACAGCCCGGGCCGCTATTGCCGTCGAGGAAGAAGAAGATGCCGAAGGAGAAATTGCCGGTGAAGAAACGGAAGACGCTACACAAGAAGCTACTGCCGAAAGCAACGAATAGATCTTTAACGCTAACTGAAAGCATTCCGTTCCGATTTTGTTGGGATTTGGGATGCTTTCGTATTTTTACACAAAAATGTTTACACCGGCATGTTCCATTTTTTTAAAAACCTATTTTACACCTCAAAAAACAACGAAGAAGAAACCGATAGCATGAAAAAATATTTGATCGTGGGTCTTGGGAATATTGGCAGTGAGTATGCCGAAACTAGGCACAATATTGGTTTTAAAATAGTAGATGCCCTTGCAGTAAAAGAGGAATTTCAATTTAACACAGATCGCCTAGGGGACCTAGGCAGTTTTAAAATAAAAGGACGGACCGTTCTCTGCCTTAAGCCCTCGACATATATGAACTTAAGCGGCAAGGCCATCAAATATTGGATGGAAAAGGAAAAAATCCTCCCCGAAAATCTTTTAGTAATTACCGATGATATCAACCTGCCTTTCGGAACCCTGCGCATAAAGACCAAAGGCAGTAACGGAGGCCATAACGGATTAAAGGATATTGAAAAAAACCTACAAACGAATACCTATAACCGTTTTCGATTCGGAGTAGGTGCAGATTTTAATAAAGGACGACAAGTGGACTATGTATTGGGCGAATGGAACGGACAAGAAAAAGAAGCCCTCAAAGAACGTTTGGAAAAATCAATTGAGATAGTCAGATCATTTGTACTTTCCGGTATTCAAACCACTATGAACCAATTTAACAATACCTGATTAAAGCACCGTAAAGTTAAAGATACCAGAGTCGGAACTATTGCCCTGCCCATCTTTTGCGACAACCCGCCAATAATATACAGTATTTGATGACACACTTACCTTGAATGCAGTTGTGCCAGCCGGGGTTGAAGTAGTCAGATTTACAGGAGGGGTCTCGGTTGAAAAATAAACATCATACCCCATAATATCATTATCGACGTCGGCACCTGACCAATCTAAGGTTACCTCATTATTTATATCCTTAAAGACATATTCGGCCAACTTCGGTGCAATGATTACTGGCGGAAACGGGGGGTGCACTGTTTGGTATCCCGCATTATAAAATCGCCAGGTTGCACTGGGCGTTGATGCGCTTACCTGTGAATTCTTTGAATTTACCAACCAAGAAAAAGGAGCTCCTTTTGCTAAAGGAAGTTTTGCAGAGAGCGCCTGTGTGCTAATGGTCTGTGTAATGCCCGTATTCAAATTCGTGACACGCAATTCATAGGTCTCCGTATTATTGGCCGATGACCATTTGAATTCAACTTGACTTGTTGTTGCGTTCAAATCCTGTCCGGTCGTACATTCAGAATTTTCCAACGGAAATAGAAGTAGTGAGACCTCTGGTGGAATGGGAGCATCCTTTTTGGAACACCCAATTAGCATAAAGCCGACAAAAAGTAACGAAAACAATTTCATTTCTTGATTATTTTAGTCGTTGCCTTAATAGCGGGGCCCTCTATTTTAAGAATATAAATTCCCGACGGCAAAGTTGAAAATTCCAATTCGATTTTCGTACGATCCCCCGAATAATACCCACTTTGAATATACTGGCCGTTCATACCATACACCCCTATCGTAACCTCCTTAGTCCCAGAACCTAATAAAATAGTCAAGAAATCATTAAACGGATTTGGATATACCAAGGGCTGGTCTGAATAGAAAAACTGTTCTTCATAACTGCCTTGACAAGGGATCGCAGTCGAAACCTTCACTGCGTTATTCCCTTTTTTAAGATCCACAATGTACACGTCGTTTTCGGTCTGAATCGACACTCCGTTCAATTCAATAAGATAGCTATCGGATCCAGCAAGGTTTAAGGTAAGCTGTTTCCCATCAGCACTTAAATTAGAACTAACTGATAAGGGTTGCGGCTCGGCTACCGCCACCACAAAACAATTGGGTTCATAAAGAAGGGTCCCATCTGTGCCATTAATGCATATATCGTACGTACCTGCATTCAAATCGGGTACGGTAAATTCATTCGTAAAATTTGTGGAAATAGCAACCCCAGCACCTTGTATAGAAATCTCATAGTCCAGTGGCATCACAGCGCTTACTTTGATCGTCCCATCATTGTTGTTTCGGCAGCTTTCACTCTGGGACGAGATTGAAAAATTATTGTTCTGGAATCGATAGACTTGGCACCCATTGGAATTTACCTCAACCCCTTCAGGCGTACCAAGACAGAGGTCGTCACCATCGTCGAAAATACCATCCTTGTCGGCATCCGGTCTGAAGCCGCCTTCAATACAAACATCCATCGAAAAGGCTTTCAGAAAGCCGCCATCTGACGCCGCATTGTCACTAACCTCCAACGTCCACTCGCCCAATATAGACTCCCCATTGAACGAGCTTAAGGCACCTAAGGGTTTTACCGTACCTCTAATGGCAGGGTCACCTCCACATACAAAATTGTTTGCCGCGTCATCAAAAGTGGCATCAATATTTGTCAAATCCCCACAAGAACTTGAAATGAGTACGACCTTTGTGCCTGAAGGCGAAGTTAAGCTTATCACCAAATCGGCTAAGAATGAATGGTCAAGTTCAATGTTCACATTTAAATCTGCCAAGATCAGATTTTCATAAAAAGCAATTTTAGAAGTAATCGTAGGCGTCCCAGAGGCTGAAATTTGCAATGGCAGGTCTTCGGCGGCCTCGTTTTTACAGCTGAACTGGATGGTTGTAAAACTGAAGGCAGGGCCATAGGTGCCGGTACCACAATTATTTTTTGGCCGTACCCGCCAATAATAGGTCGTCTCATTCCCTAAATTCGTAGGTGTATACGTATTCGAGATGACCGTGGCGGATTCAACGATATTCGTAAAGTTCGTGTTCGTCGCCAGTTGCACATCATAAAGTGTATACGAAGGATCTGCTTCCCATTCGAGCGTCAATCGATTCGATACATCCAACGCGCCATTTGCCGGCGTCAATAGGGTTACATTTGTAAAATTGGCGTCATGTATATACAGGTTTATGGCAATGGTCTTATTAAAGGTCGCCGAAATTGCCTGCACATAAAATGTATAAGTGCCTTCTGGGACATTTTCGGTGCCCGTTACCGTCATATTGACCGAAGTATCGGTTATTGCCGTATTTGGCAAAAAGGATATATCTAGACCAATTGGAGGGTTGGGAACTTCAAAGGTAACTTCCTCGTTAAAACCTAGATACGTTTCATAATCAAAGGGTATCACAATCTGATCTGGTTGGCAAACATCATAATCAAGGGCGCTAAAATTGAGTACGATTTCCGAAGCTTCAATCGTAAAATTAGCGGCATTGACCCCATAAAATATATTGTTATGTGCAGCCACCATAATTCGTGCCTGGGTCGTTGGATTCCCCGGAACTACCATTGCATGTTCCCCATCATTTGGAACATCTTGAGCCATAAAGATCGGATAGGTCAATCCTCCATCAGTTGATAGCAATATGTCGACCGTTGCAGCAAAAATCGGGGCTTTTTCGGTATTGGCAACGTCCCATTGTACATTGAGTGTCCCACCGGCCTTTACACTAAAGGTACTCGACTGGGAAGTCACTTTGAAAGGTCCCGCACTATTTACGACGGAAACATTTACGGCGTCAGAAACGACTTGACCCCCACCGGCCGCATTATCACGAACGGTTAAAACAAAATTAAGGTCTCTTTCGACATCAGACACGGTTTCCCATGTCGAGTTGATATTCGGCAAAGTCTGTGTAAGGTTCCCGGCAAGAACGCTGGCAAGTTTTGGGAAATAACGCCGGGGATTTGTGGTTGGTTTTAATGATCTGAAATTGGCGCCTGCAGGATTCGTCGGACCGAAAGTTGCCTGGGTAACTACACCATCATCCACTTCTTCCCAAGTGTAGGTAAGTATGTCGCCGACATCACTATCAGATGCCATACCCTCGAGATAGAAGGCCGTTGATTTCGGAATAACATAATCGCCAAGATCGCTGACAACTGGGGGCGTATTCGTTAGATTCACGACTTCCCCACAACTTACCGTGGTCAGATAATCGGCAATCTGTTCGATACTTACGTAATGAAAATAGTCATCACCCTGGGACGCAACATTATTGACGCCGGTAATACCGGCATATCCCATAATTGTCGTCCCACTACCAGGCTCAACTTGTACTTGTGTGCCTTCCGACTCAAAAGACCATGTGTGGTTCGCCCCGAATTGGTGGCCCATCTCATGGGCCACAAAATCGATATCGAAGATGTCCCCTGACGGATTTTGGCTTGAAGAATACGCACTTCCCTTTTTGTTATCAATACAAACCGCTCCGACATAACCCGCATTACCATCATTTTGGTCATTTTGGAACAAGTGCCCAATGTCATAGTTCGCTTCACCTATAGTACTTGTAATCGTATTTTGCACTTGGGTATTTAAATTTCCGTTGTAGGGATCGGTGGCTGCATTTGTAAATATAAGGGCATCATTGTTCGGTACCAATTCCAAGGAAACGCCCAAATCGTTTTCAAATACCTCGTTTACCCTCGTGATCGTAGCATTTATGGCCGCCATGGCCCCAGCCACTGTGCCGCCATGGTATGTGGTATATTCCCCGGTGGCTGACACGGCAAGACGGAATTTGCGAAGAATTTGACCGTCTACCGGTTTTAAGGCACTTCCAACACTATTTTTTTCAGTAAGAGACTTTGTATCACAAAGAAAATCTACATCGACCGGACTATCCTTGTCCCGCAAGTAGAGAACATAGCTGTCCTTATTTGATTTTTGTATATATACGTTGCCCTTTCCATTGGCCCGCACTAGCATACTCTGAATCCCCTCATCGGAAACGCTTACGCGTATTTTCTGAGACCTATCTTTTACGCCGTGACCTGAATACGATTTTATGGTTGGGAATTTGGCTGCCAAAACCGGTGACATCACTGGGGATTCGTATAGCTCAAAAGCAATGGGATTTCCGTTTTCATCGGGAAAATAAACAATTGCTGAATTCTTAAGACGCGTTGAAAGGTTTTTCAATTCACGTTTAAATAGTTCTTCCTTGATGGTAAGGACAATACCCTTTTTTACGTTGAATTGTTGGGAAAATCTTCCCTGTCGCTCTAATGGTCCGGATTCTTTTTTCCAATAGTTAGTTTGAGCGGTCCCGTAAAAGGAAAGAAATGCTATGGTAATTGTAAAAAGTAGACGTAATTTTGTCGTCATCAAGGGGTATTTAACCAGAATCAAATATAAGCTTTTTTTATTTTCTTGTTTACGTGGAAACAGTCCAAAGCATCTCCAATTTCGATAAAGAACATTCCACCGTAATAACTATTGGTACTTTTGACGGAGTTCATATCGGTCACCGGAAAATCTTGGAGCGGCTGATTAAAAATGCCCGCGAATTTGAATTGAAATCTTTGGTGCTTACATTTTTCCCCCATCCAAGAATGGTTTTACAAAAAGATGCCGACATTAAATTATTGAATACGCTGGTCGAAAAAACCAGGATTTTGGAAAAATTGGGACTTGATTATCTTATAGTGCACCCTTTCACGAACGAATTTTCAAGATTATCTGCCGAAGAATTCGTGGCGGACAACTTGGTGAATGGCTTAAAAATGAAAAAGATAATCCTGGGATATGACCATCGATTCGGCAGAAATCGCAATGCGGATATCCAAGACCTTAAAGCTTTTGGGACAACCTTTCATTTTGTAGTAGAAGAAATTCCTGCCCAGGAAATTGACTCCGTTGCGGTAAGTTCCACCAAGATTCGTCACGCCCTCGAAGAAGGAAAGATCAAGACCGCCAATAGGTATTTAGGGTACAAATACATGCTTACAGGTACCGTAAAAAAAGGAAAAGGCCTAGGGCGAAAAATCGAGTTCCCTACTGCCAATCTGCATATTGAAGAGAACTATAAGTTGATTCCAAAAACAGGGGTTTACCTTGTTCAGACCATACTAGATGGAAAAACAGTGTACGGGATGATGAATATCGGCTACAATCCCACGGTGGAAGAAGCGCCGGTAGAAGTTGGAACGAGAAAAGAAAGTATTGAGATCCATTTTTTTAATTTCAAGGAAGATCTCTACGGCCTCGAGTTGCAAATTGATATCATCGACCGTTTACGGGACGAATATAAATTCGATTCGATTGAGGAATTACAAAAACAACTTCGCAAAGACCGGGAAAATTCGCTCGCGCGTTTATCGCTATAAGCTTTTTTAACAAAGTGGCCGGATTTTAAAAATTCCTTGCCCGCTGACAGAGTTGCAAAGGTAGGCCCCAAGGATCACGCAACATCACCAAATGACTGCCATCTTCCTTGTTTACCTCGTCAACGAAGGTAGCCCCTTCCCCTACCAATCGGTCCTTATCGAATTCGGCATTCATTGAAATAAAAGCCATATGAAAGGTTAATGGGTGTTGGCCTGAAAAGTCTGTGATCGCTTCATCGGGCCTATGATAAAGTTCTAGAAAAACCCGTTGGGACGAATCTGCTAAAAAAGTCATGTAGGGAGGGTCTTTTTGCGCATTCACAACCTGAAGACCAAGATGGCGCACATACCATGACACTACAAGGTCTACATGCAGCACGTTAAGTGCAAAGTGTTCAAATTTCATGCTATTTTACCATTTTGGTTACATCAACTACAAATTTAGTCCTTAAATCAGACGATTAGCTTAAATTTGCACGATAAAATTCATACCAAATGTTGCAATTACAGGTGATACGGGATACCAAGGATGCTGTCGTGAAAGCCCTAAAAAAGCGAAATATCGACGCCGCACCCTTAGTAGAAAAAGTGCTCCTATTGGATGAAAAAAGACGCGCCATCCAAACCCGTCTCGATACGTTGTTGGCAGAGAGTAACCGAATTTCCAAGGAAATTGGGGAGCTTTTTAAAAGCGGCAAGTCGCAGGAGGCCAATTTACTTAAAGTAAAGACGGCCGATTTGAAATTAGATTCCAAAAAATTAGGGGAAGAATTGGGTTTGACCTCTGACGAACTTCAGCATGTGTTGTATCAAATTCCCAATATACCCCATGACTTGGTCCCATCGGGAAATTCGGAAAATGACAACGAGGAGGTCTTCAAGGAAGGGGATATCCCTGTCTTATCGCCTGGCGCATTGCCCCATTGGGAACTTGCAAAAAAATTTGATATCATAGATTTTGAACTCGGGGTAAAGATAACAGGGGCGGGATTTCCGGTATACAAAGGAAAAGGGGCCCGTTTACAAAGAGCACTGATCTCGTATTTTCTGGACAAAAACACCCAAGCGGGTTATACAGAACTGCAAGTACCCTATCTGGTAAACGAGGCATCGGGTTATGGCACGGGTCAGTTGCCCGACAAGGAAGGTCAAATGTACCACGTAGGCGAGGACAATCTGTATTTGATCCCTACTGCCGAAGTACCGGTAACAAATCTCTTACGAGATGAAATCGTCCACGCAACTGATTTTCCCATTTGCTATACGGCCTATACCCCCTGTTTTCGACGCGAGGCGGGAAGTTATGGGGCACACGTTCGCGGTTTGAATCGGCTACATCAATTCGATAAGGTCGAAATTGTACGGTTCGAGCATCCTGAGAATTCCTATAAAGCCTTGGAGGGCATGATTGACCATGTCAAGGGTATCCTCCGTGAATTGAAACTTCCCTATCGCATACTTCGGCTATGTGGGGGTGATCTGGGCTTTACATCGGCCCTTACCTATGACTTCGAAGTTTTTTCTACGGCGCAAGATCGGTGGTTGGAAATTAGTTCAGTTTCAAATTTCGAGACGTATCAGGCAAACCGTTTAAAACTTAGGTTCAAAGATGAGAACGGAAAGAGTCAATTGGCCCATACCCTGAATGGGAGTTCCTTGGCTTTGCCTAGGGTACTCGCCGGTATATTAGAAAACTATCAAGATAAAGATGGTATCCAAATCCCGGACGTACTAGTACCGTATTGCGGATTTGAAAGAATCGATTAAGACACCCTTAACATCCGCTTTCGGCAATCTACGTATCTTTGATAAAAAGTTGCTTTTGAGACTATTTCAAATACTACTTCTTTTCGGTTCATTACAATGGGCGTTTTCCCAAGACGATTTCTTGGCAAAACAATATTTTAACGATGGTGAATATGACAAAGCGGTGGTTTTCTACGAAAGATTACTTGAACAAAATCCACGTAGGACCGACTATGGCGAGGCATTAGTTGCCTGTTATCAGCAACTCGAGCGCTATGACGCTGTTGAAAAGTATTTGTTAGACGAGATTGCGTTGGGGAACGCCTATCCTACTCTTTATATCGAATTGGGTTACAATTACACCTTGCAGAACCTCCCACTTAAAGCGGTCGAACAATATGATATTGCCCTTAAAAAAATAGATGAAAATCCAAGTTTTGGTTATGGAGTCGGCCTAAGGTTTCAAAAATATGCACTGCTTGATGATGCCTTAAAGGCCTATAATCGTGCTATGGAGCTTAACCCGAAACTAGATTACAACTACCAAATGGCCCGCATATATGGCGAACAAGGCGACATCGAAAAAATGTATGTAGCCTATCTCAAGCTTGTTAGCGAATCAAAAACCTCCTTGTCGAATGTGCTGCGGAGCATCGACGATTTTATTACCTCCGATCCCGAAAATGAAAATAATCTGAAGTTCAAAAAGATCCTGCTTCAAAATGCCCAAAAGAATCCAGATATACTATGGAACGAATTGTTAAGTTGGCTCTTTGTTCAACAAAAACAATATGACAGTGCTTTCCGTCAGGAGAAGGCCATTTACAAACGCACGGAGTCTGCAACTATGCAACGTCTTGAAGCCTTGGCCAATCTTTCGTTACAAGATAAGGCCACAGAGACCGCAGGGGAAATATATACATATATAGTTGATAACGCCCAGGATGAACTTACCAGGTTGAATGCCCAATTAAACCTTATCGATATTGAACTTTTGGATCCGAATTCCAAGTCGCTTGAAGACATCGAGAAAAAATTCGAGGCCTTAATGGCGTTTCATGGCTATGAAAATCAATCCTTGCAATTGCAAGTGGCCTATGCCAATTTTCTGACTTTTCGCAAAGACACGCCAGAACCGGCCATTGAAATCCTTAAAAAATGCTTATCCCTCCCGCTCAATCAGCGCGGAGAGGCCTATATAAAATTAGCGCTCGGGGACATTCTGGTTTATGATAAAAAATTCAACGAGGCCCTCATTTATTTTTCCCAGGTTCAAAAGAACCTTAAAAACGACATCCTCGGGCAAAACGCTCGTTTTAAAGTGGCCCAAACAAGTTTTTATAAAGGCGATTTTGATTGGGCATTGACACAATTAAAAGTGCTTCGAAGCTCGACTTCACAATTGACCGCGAACGATGCCATGCAACTCAGCTTATTGATTTCAGATAATATCCTCGAAGATTCGACACAGACCGCCTTAAAGAAATATGCCCAAGCCGATCTATTGGCGTATCAGAACAAAACCAAGGAAGCCATAACGGTATTAGACGACATCCTGATCAACCATAAAGGCGAGAAAATAGAGGATGAAGCGCTGCTTCGGCAGGCACAACTTTTAGAAAAAGTCAAAGATTTTGAAGCTGCCAAATTCAACTATCAGAAAATCACAACATTCTATGGATCAGGGATTTTGGCCGATGATGCCCATTTCGCCTTGGGGGAACTTTACCGAAATGTCCTGAACGACCCGGAAAAGGCAAAGGAACATTATGAGAAGATCATTTACAACTATCAGGATAGCTACTATTTCCCTCAGGCAAGAAAATATTTTAGAATGCTTCGCGGTGATAGTATCAACTAAAACTTCCCTTTAGGGAGATTATTTCGGGAGCCATGTATATCTATAATGTTACCACGAATATTGAAAAATCGGTCGCCCAAATTTGGTTACAATGGATGCAGGATATCCATATTCCCGAAATGCTGGCCACCGGCAAGTTTCTGTCTGCCAAGATCTGCAAAGTTTTGATCGAGGAAGAGATGGGCGGAGTTACCTATGCAGTTCAATTTACCACACCTGATAAGGCAACACTTCAAAGGTATTACCAAGAGGACGCCGCAAGATTGCGGGAAGACGCCTTAGAGCGGTTCAAAGGACGATTTGTGGCCTTTAGGACCGAAATGGAAGTAGTTAGTGATATACATGTCGAAAGTTTAAGTGCGACTCACTATCTTTTTACCTATGGTACCTTGCAGGAAGAAGCAGTTCAAATGGCCCATTTTCAAAGAAAACTTGAAGGTGAGCCCGATGCACTTACCTACTATAGGATTGCTGACGAACTAGTTGCAGACGCTTATCCAAATGTTATTTATACGGGAGATCCCGAGGATGTCGTAAAGGGTATCACCTATCTTTTGACCGATAAAGAATTACTCAAGGCCGATGCATATGAAGGTCAGGCGTATGAACGGATCGAGATTGAAGTATGCTCGGGCAAAAAAGCCTGGTTGTATCTAAACAAGAACATCAAGGTTTAAATAAGGGCCATGTCAAAAAGAAAAAAAGAAAATGGGCCGATTCAATGGCAAAATAAGAAACTATCGAAGAATCGAAGTCCGGTCAAAGCCAAAAAATATTTAGGGCAACATTTTTTGAAAGATGAAGGGATTGCACAGGAAATTGCGAACTCCCTTCTAATGGATGGCTACAAAAATGTGCTCGAGATTGGACCGGGGACTGGGATATTGACAAAATATTTACTGCCACGGGGCATTAATTTGATTGCCATCGACTTGGATTCAGAATCGATAGCCTTCCTGAAGAACGATTTTCATCGAACCAATCCCGATTTGGAGCTAGCAAACGGCACGTTCCAATTAATTGAGGCCGATTTTTTAAAATACGACTTGAGCACGCTTTTCGTAGATCAGCAATTTGGTATCACAGGCAACTTCCCCTACAACATATCAACACAGATTGTTTTTAGAATGTTAGCGCAAAAAGAACGAATTCCTGAATTTTCAGGTATGTTCCAAAAGGAAGTAGCCCAAAGAATCTGTGAAAAAGATGGCAGTAAAACCTATGGTATCTTATCGGTCCTTGTACAGGCATTTTACGAAGCCGAATACTTGTTCACGGTGCCTCCAGAGGTTTTTGACCCACCCCCCAAGGTAGAATCAGGTGTTATACGTCTACTTCGTAAGGATGATTATTCTCTGGGATGCGACGAAAAATTATTTTATGCTGTTGTTAAAACAGGGTTCAACCAACGTCGCAAAACACTGCGAAATAGTCTAAAATCATTTGGTCTTTCGGAGTTGCTGAAAGCTGAAACCCTATTTGACCTCCGGCCCGAACAACTTAGCGTATCAGATTTCATTGCGCTTACTAAGAAAATTCAGGAAGATGTCACATAACATTTTCAGCAATAGTCGCACCCTCCTCAAAACAAGTCCGATTTTAAAAATATTTATTTCGGCAGATTATTTTTCCCAAAAATTCCTATTATTCAGGGATGCCGAACTAAACCCCCGCTGCAAGACCCCAACTCCAAACTTTTATTTAGCTTTGCCCTAGTCATCTATTACAATAAATATCAGGGCATGACACCTTTCAAACTCACCGAAGAACTTATAGCTATCATCGAGCAGCTTATTGAAAATCAAAAGGATTCTGATTTGAGAACCCTCTTGGATGAAGTTCATTATGCCGACATTGCCGAAATTATCGATGAATTAAATGCCGATGAAGCCACCTATCTTATAAAACTTTTAGATAGTGACAAAACCTCCGATGTATTAACGGAGCTTGATGACGATGTTCGTGAAGCTATCCTTGGAAATCTTTCTGCCAAGGAAATTGCCAGTGAGTTAGACGAACTCGATACCGATGATGCCGCAGATATCATAAGCGAACTTCCTGATAATATCGTAAAGGAGGTGATCTCCGAAATCGAGGATCGGGAACATGCCAGGGATATCGTAGACTTGCTTCGTTACAACGACAATTCGGCAGGTGGTCTTATGGCAAAAGAATTGGTAAAGGTGAACGAGAACTGGGATGTGCTCAAATGTGTCAAGGAAATGCGGGCGCAAGCCGAAAATGTGACCCGAGTCCACTCCATTTATGTTGTAGACGATGAGGATAAATTAAAGGGGCGGCTCTCACTAAAGGATTTATTGACCACTTCGACAAGAACCCATATAAGCGAGGTTTACATTCCAAAAGTCGATTCGGTCAGTGTCAATGAAAAACCGGAGGAAGTGGCCAAGATTATGAGCAAATATGATTTGGAAGCCATCCCTGTTGTTGATGAAATCGGTCGTTTGGTTGGCAGAATTACCATTGATGATATCATAGATGTTATCAAGGAAGAAGCCGAAAAGGATTATCAAATGGCGGCCGGTATCTCGAGTGACGTAGAGGCAGACGATAGCATATGGGAACTTACCAAAGCGCGTTTGCCGTGGTTGATCATTGGTATGTTCGGGGGCATCGGTGCCGCTAGCATTATCAATAGCTTTCAAGTCGTAATGCTTGAATTTCCGATTCTCCTTATTTTCGTGCCACTTATCCAGGCTACTGCAGGAAATGTTGGCGTCCAATCATCGGCAATTATGGTGCAAGGTTTGGCCAATGACACAGTAAAAGGTGAAATTCTAAATCGCCTTCTTAAGGAATTTTTACTAGGCCTGATCAATGGGGGGGTAATCGCTTTTATCGTTTTGTTGATCAGTCATTTCGCTTTTAAGACTTCTTATTTGATTTCGATTACAATTTGTATCGCCTTGGTCACCGTAATCATAATAGCGGCGCTCATCGGCACCTTTATTCCAATCTTCCTTGATAAGCGCGGTATAGACCCAGCCGTGGCTACAGGGCCTTTTATTACAACTGGCAATGACATTTTTGGTATATTGATCTATTTTTCGATAGCCAAAATTGTCTTGGGAATCTAATAAGAATCACGTAAATACTCCTTGGTACCAACCAAAAATAGTGCAGTCAATGAAACTCATCAGTCTAAACAAAAAATATACTACTGTCAATGATGGAAATCGGAAGCAAGAACCACTCCATTCACAAAAACCAACGTGTTAAAATCACGCCTATGAAAGTCCTCCATATTGACACCAATCACCCCATATTAATTCAAGGTCTCGCTGAATTGGGATTTCAAAATGACGAAGATTATACGTCGACAAAAGAGGAAATCGAGAAAAAGATCGACCATTACGATGGCCTGATACTAAGGAGCCGCTTTGCAATAGATAGCGCTTTCTTGAAAAAGGCAAGGAACCTAAAATTTATTGGGCGTGTCGGGGCAGGTCTCGAAAACATTGATGAAAATTTTGCGAAAGCCAACGATATCTATTTAGCGGCCGCACCCGAAGGCAACCAAAACGCCGTAGGTGAACATACTCTGGGTATGCTACTTTCTTTGTTGAACAATTTCGGTAAGGCCGATCGCGAGGTGCGTTCCGGGATCTGGGAACGTGAAGGAAATCGAGGCCACGAACTCGATGGAAAGACCATCGGCATTTTAGGGTATGGGCATATGGGAAAAGCCTTTGCCAAAAAACTAAGGGGGTTTGATGTAGAGGTGATTTGTTTTGATATTAAAGGCGGTGTAGAAGATGCAAATGCCCGACAAGTAGGCATTATGGAACTTCATCAAAAAGTGGATGTTCTGAGCCTACATGTCCCTCAAACCCCACTTACCATCAAGATGATAGATGAGGGATATATAAATAAGTTCCACAAACCATTTTGGTTTTTAAATACTGCAAGGGGCAAAAGCGTACTTACTGAAGATCTTGTGAAAGCCCTAAAATCGGGAAAAATCCTGGGAGCTGGCTTGGACGTCCTGGAATATGAAAAGTCATCATTTGAAAACCTATTCCAAGCCAAGGGTACTTCAATCGAGCAAGACCAGCTGCCCGAGGCCCTCAAATATCTTATTCATGCCGACAATGTGCTCCTTACTCCCCACATCGCGGGTTGGACCATAGAAAGTAAAGAAAAATTAGCACAGACCCTGGTCCATAAAATCAAAGCAAAATTTTGCTAACTTAGGGCATCGAGACTTTGGTAATATCATAAGGCACGCTTAAAGACCCTTTGACCTTGGCTTTGACCCCTAGAAAGTATCCCCGTCGAACGTCAGGCATTCATGGGTTATGGCAATTGTTCGAATAGGGTATTTTATCGGAAGAGAAGTCGATATAACACTAGGCCATTCGATATTCCACGCGTACCCCGAAGGTCGAAAATTATCAGTATGCAATATATAGCCAATTCTCCCGAAGATTACATAGTACAACTTCCTAAGGAGCATCAAAAGATTATTGCCAAATTACGGAATGTCATTTTGCAGAACCTGCCCCCGGGCTTTGAAGAACAAATGAGTTATGGGATGTTGGGCTATGTTGTGCCCCATTCCCTTTACCCGAATGGGTACCATTGCAATCCAAAATTGCCCTTGCCGTTTACGAACTTGGCATCACAAAAGAACTTTATCGCCATCTATCATTCGGGTATCTATGCCGATCCCAGGATGCATAACTGGTTTATAACGGAATACCCGAAACATTGCAAACGCAAATTGGATATGGGCAAGAGTTGCGTGCGTTTTAAATATTTAGATGAAATACCGTACGATTTGATCGGAGAACTATGTACCAAAATGACACCGGAACAATGGATCGAACTATATGAAATGAACATAAAAATAAAATATGAACAATAGGGTAACAGGATTAGGCGGCTTTTTCTTTAAGGCCAAAGATCCGGATAACATAAAGGAATGGTACAAAAATCATTTGGGATTGAATACCGACGCGTATGGTTGTACCTTCTGGTGGAAAGACAAAAATGGGAATGAGTGTTCAACACAATGGAGCCCAATGAAGGAGGACACGAGCTATTTTCAACCAAGTGAAAAGCAGTTCATGATGAACTTTAGGGTCGAAAACTTAAAGGAACTTCTCGAAATTCTTAAAAGCGAAGGCGTTACGGTCATCGGTGAAATCGAAGAATACGACTATGGTAAATTCGGTTGGATATTAGACTCGGAAGGCAACAAAATAGAACTATGGGAACCCGTTGATAAAGCTTTTCTATGATCCAAAAATAAATAGTACATTTAGTGGTAGTTTTAACCACCAAAAAGAAAAAATATGTCAGACGATACTAAAGATATAGGGGACAAGGCAGAAGATGCTTTCGAAGGTACCAAGGATAAAGCCAAGGACTTCGCCAAGGAGGCCAAGGAAACCGCTAGCGAATTTGCCGAAGAAGCCAAAAAGACCGCCCACGAATTTACCGAAAATGCCAAAGAGGCCTTCGATAAGGCGGGCGGGGAAAACAAAAAAATATTGGCCGGCATCTTGGCAATCGTCCTAGGATCTCTGGGAATACACAAATTCATTTTGGGGTATCAAAAGGAAGGGATTATTATGCTCGTCTGTACCATTGTTCTAGGTTTTTTTACCTGTGGTGCCGGTGCTTCCCTTATGGGAATTATCGGACTCATCGAAGGCATCATCTATCTGACAAAGTCAGATGCGGAGTTTTATACTACCTATCAAGTAGGTAAAAAACCATGGTTCTAAAAGACAAAAGCCGAATTTATGATATTCGGCTTTTTTTAATTATATTAATATCGTAATATTGCAATATATAAATATATAATGGGACTTACCAAAACACAGATTTTCAATACAAGACAGAACCAATTGGCAATAATTTTCAAGGTCTTGGCACATCCTGCGCGCATTGCCATTTTGCAGTATATCAGTAACCAAAAAGAGTGCATTTGCAATGATATCGTCGACGAAATCGGTCTGGCACAACCCACAATATCCCAACATTTAAAGGAATTAAAGAGCATCGACCTTATTCAGGGAGAAATAGAGGGCAAGAAAATCTGTTATTGTATCAACCTCAAAAAATGGCAAGAAGTCCAGACGCTTCTGAATGCCTTTTTTAATCAAACAAAAATTAATTGTTGTTAACCCGTAACTTTATGAAAACACATGAATTTTTAGCACTTTTAAAGGAACACGCCAATAAGCGTCTGCATTTTGAATATAACGAAGGACATGAAATTGGCGCCGGCTACCATATTACCGAAGTGAAAAATGTCACCATCGATTCAGTAGACTGTGGTGCAGGAACCGATTCTTGGAAGGAAACCATTATACAACTATGGGAGCCCCAATTGGTGGAAGACAATGCAGAATATATGACGGCCTATAAAGCCTTGGCGATTCTGAACAAGGTCGATTCGATCCGCCCCATGGAAAAAGATGTGGAAGTCAAATTTGAATACAGCAATGATCAATTTCACACCGCACAACTGTTTGTGCATAATCACGTCATTCAAGGGAACGCCCTGCGTATGAAGTTGGGCATCGCACCTACCGATTGCAAGGCGAAGGAAACCTGTGGCATTCCCAATGGCGCGTCACTTCAGACGGAAGAGGTTTGCTGTGATCCGTCAGGTGGCTGCTGCTGATAGTAATGGCAATGGGGAAAATAACACTAAGACCCATGACCAGGAATGACTGGGCGGTCGTATCAAGAATCTACGCCGAAGGCATTGCCACTGGGTTCGCTACTTTTGAAACAGCCGTTCCCTTGTATGAAGATTGGGACAAGGCACATTTATCAAGGTGTCGTGTTGTTGCAGTAATGGGGAGCGACCTATTGGGCTGGGCAGCACTATCCCCTGTCTCAAGTCGGTGCGTTTATGGAGGAGTAGCCGAAGTGAGTGTGTACATTGCCGAAAAGAATAGAGGTCTGGGCATCGGCAGATTGTTGATGGAAATGCTTATCGAATTCAGTGAAAAAGAAGGGCTAT
This sequence comes from Flavobacteriales bacterium, assembly GCA_038316335.1. GTDB lineage: Bacteria > Bacteroidota > Bacteroidia > Flavobacteriales > Flavobacteriaceae > JALHST01. Next base: position 1,120 of record JBBQAM010000049.1, on the reverse strand, counting down.
GGACATTACAATCGGGTATCTTCCCAGAAAATGAGGGAAGTATCAGATTGCATGAAAAAGTAGGCTTTCGTCGTATTGGGAAACGGGAACGCATCGGTATGTTAAAAGGGATTTGGAAAGACAACCTCTTGTTTGAACGTCGAAGTAGTCTGGTAGGTGTATGATAGGAAGTACTACATTAAAATGTAAAAGCCTCGTTGAATTTTGAATAGGATACATAAGACAATGAAGAACATACTCGTTTTGTGCACAGGCAATTCGTGCAGAAGTCAAATGGCCCATGGATATTTGGAGAAATTTCTACAAGGAAAGGCTTCAATTTATAGCGCGGGAATAGCGACCCACGGGCTGAATCAAGGTGCGGTATCGATCATGGCCGAAGATCAAATTGATATTTCTTCCTACACTTCTAATAACATTAATGAATACAATGGTTTTGAATGGGACTATATCATTACCGTCTGTGATCATGCCAAGGAAAATTGCCCCTATATCCCCTCAAAAAATGCGAAGCGCATTCATCAAAACTTCTTCGACCCCTCTAAGGTAAAAGGCAGTGAAGCAGAAGTACACACGGCATTTTTAAAGGCACGCAATGAGCTACGGGAGTTTTGCGAAACATTTCGAAACACACTATTTACTCCACAGGCAGATTAGGTTCATAATCCAAGGGCAATAAATCCCCAACCCTAAGTTCAGACATATGTCCCCCGAAAATCAAATTTTCACCAGGTGTGAAATATACGGAAGCCCCTTCAAGTGGTCCTTGGTCATCCCTTCCATAAACAGAACCGGAAATAGTTTGTCCCCCCCCCTTTCACTACACACCAAAAAGACAAAAAAAAGCATGTAAAGTGAGTATTTCATAAGTTCCGTTTAAAATTATACGTAGCATGCTTAATGACCATTTGTCTGTGGATTAGCTTCCATAAATTTGCGTTCAAGTTCGGCCTGAAATTCTTCCATGACTGGTTTTACCGTACTTTCAGGAAGGTCGGCTATTTTGATATACATCAATCCATCGACCGAGTTATTGAAGAGGGGATCGACATTAAAGGCGACCACTCTTGCATTCTGCTTGATATATTTCTTTATAAGTACCGGGAGGCGAAGATCCCCT
>JBBQAM010000109.1:0-4374 GCA_038316335.1 Flavobacteriales bacterium | reverse complement strand
ACTATAAAAAGAATGCTTATTATTTTTACAACAATTCTATTATATATTGTGTTGAAAATCATATCATTTGAATTGATATGATAAAATTCCGCATTAAAATTTGTGCATTCCGGAGTATTACTTGCCTCTAAGGTATTTATTAAGAAATTGTAGAAAATAAATCAATTATCATCCGATAATGATCTATTTCTTAGTTCGGTGGGTGTATATCCAAATTGTTTTTTAAATGTGCGGGTAAAGTGTGGTACACTTTTAAAACCGCATAACTGAGCGATTGTTTTAAATGGTCTGTCCCCATATTGGACCAACATTTTTGCCTTTCTAAGCCTTTCATTCCTTAAAAATCTGAATACACTGACTCCATAAAGTTCCTTGAAACCATATTTAAGCTTAAATGAATTGGTTCCTATTTCCAGTGCAAAATCCCTAATGGATGGTAGTTCCCTATCGAGATTATTGATTAAGATATCTCGGGCTTCCGCGATCTTTCTTATATCTTCCTGGCTCAATCTAACCTTATCCTTTTGAGGTGGTTTGGAGGTGGGGGATAACTTTTCTATGAAATTACTATTTATCCTAGTATTTTGCTTTAGATCTTCTTCAAGTTCGACCTGTTTTTTGGAATGTTTTACAACTGTCAAAAGTATCCGTTCGTTTATCAGATCCTGGCCCCTAATTACATTTATATAGCACGCACTGGGAACCAACAATCCTCCCTTTGTTCTAAAGATAAGATCAATAGAAGAATCCGATTGATTTTTCTGTTTTAGGTGTTTCCAATTTTCTTTCCATTTTTGAGCCGAATCTTCTACCAAAAAAGATTCGAATGGCTGCCCGGTAATATCATCGCACAAATAGAAAAGTATGTTGCAGGCTTGCTGATTGACGGCTTCTACATACCCTTTGGAATCAATAACAAAACTCATCAATACTATATGTTTAATGGTCTCATTTGCGTTGGCATATCCCTGATGCACCAATGCTTCCTCAATTTCCTCGGCCATCATATTCAGTGCCGAAATAAGGGCTTCAACATTATCATCTTTCAAGGATCTTTCCACCCTGTAAAAAAATTTACCGGCACCCATCTCCAATAGCATGTTATTGATTTTTTTGAGGCGTTTCTTTTTAGACATAGCATTCCAATTAGTTGTTTTTAATTCTAATTACTAATGGGAAGTTTTGAAGATAATGAGCTAGTAATTATTATGTGTGTTTTTCCAAAAAATCCTTGGCTTCCTCGATTGAATGAAAAGCCTTGATCGGGATAGGCGGTTTATTTGCCAGCAAATAGAATCGTGACAAAACCTCTGAAACAGGATTTTCAAAAATAAACGCCGCTGCCTTTATGGATACAGAGCCTTCCAAGGCAAGATAATCCCTTGCAGATTTATTAATTTCCCTAACACCACGAATATCACATAGAACGGGGAAAGACTGACCTTGCTGAATTTTTAATCGATCTTCCACAATCCTTACTGCGGCATCCAGATTTATGGATATTCCGATATGGTATCTGATATATACGATACCATCAGTAAGCTTATAGGACGCGTAGTCATTTTCAATATAATCAGACATGGGTGAAAACTGGTATTTAAATCTAAATTTACGAAAATATCCATGGATTAAATATTTCATATACCCCTTAGCGACATTAATCATCTCTTTTACTTGCCTAAAATGAAATAATACTTATCCGGGAGGTATTATAACACAATTCCGTTTTTATTTTCCACCAAATGCCACTAAATTCTATGTTCTAAAACTTAGGTCATGGCAAAAATAAAGCACAACAATTTTTTGGACACTGTGAATGAAGTGTTTACCGACGCCAAAAATGAAGGAGTTCTCCATTTATATGCTGAAGGGGAAGAATTCACTGGACGTACAATCGAAATTAAGGATAGGAAATTGTTCCATTTTGGAACAACCGGATATTTGGGACTTGAACAGGATTCCAGACTCAAGGAAGCCGCAATCGATGCCATCAGAAAATATGGTACACAGTTTCCGCTTTCCAAATCCTATATATCCAATCCACTATATCGGAAATTGGAGGAAAAGGTAACCGCAATGTACAATACCCCAATAGTCATAACCAAAAACAGCACTTTGGGACATATGGGGGTTATTCCCAGCGCGGTAAAGGACCAAGATGCCATTATACTTGATCATCAAGTCCATTGGAGTGTACAAAGTGCCGCAAAAGTTCTAAAGAACCGCAGTGTTCCTATCGATATGGTTCGACACAATGACCTTAACATGTTGGAGGATAAAATAAAATCCTATTCCGATACGCGAAAGAAAATATGGTATATGGCAGATGGTATTTATTCCATGTACGGCGATTTTGCCCCCGTTAACGAATTAATGTACTTGAGCAGGAAATATCCCCAATTGAATTTTTACTTTGATGATGTCCACGGAATGAGTTGGATTGGTAAGAATGGAACTGGATATGTTTTGAACGAGCTCAAGGAACTTTCCGAAAATATTTTGTTATTTGGCACCCTAAGCAAGACCTTCGGGGCGAGCGGGGCGGTTTTGGTATGCTCCAATAAAAAGATGTATCACGAGATTAAAACCTTTGGAGGTCCCCTCACCTTTTCAGCCCAATTGGAACCGGCTTCAGTGGCAGCAGCCACTGCCTCGGCAGATATCCATCTTTCCCCTGAAATATATACTCTACAACAGCAATTGAGGGAGCGTGTTTCTTATTTCAATGAACTCCTGCAACAAACCGAGCTGCCACTTATCGACGAGAATATATCCCCAGTCTTCTATATTGGAACAGGCATGCCGAAAACCGGGTATAATTTTGTAAACCGATTGATGGCTGAAGGTTTTTATGTAAATCTCGGAATCTTTCCCGCCGTTCCGGTAAAAAATACGGGAGTACGTATAACCATTTCCAGGCATAACCAAAAAGAAGAGATTAAATGTCTTGTAGAGGCCATGGAATATCATTTTCTCAAAGCTCTTGAAGATACCCATACAAATGCCAATCGCGTATTTCAGGCCTTTAAGCTGCATCCAAAAGAAACAACCAAACCATTCCATAAGGACATAAGCCCTGAACTGATCATCCATTTGGAAGATTCAATTTTAAATATTGACAAACATCTGTGGGATAATTTGCTTGGCGAGAGAGGAGTATTTGATTGGGAAGGGTTGAAGTTTTTGGAACAATCCTTTCAAAACAATGCATTACTGGAACATAACTGGCAATTTCGATATTTGATTATCCTTGACCAGGACCATAATCCCATTCTTGCCACTTTTATGACCGTCGCGCTTTGGAAGGACGATATGTTGGCAAACACGGGAGCCTCGCAGGCCATAGAGGAAGAAAGAAAAGGGAATCCATATTATTTAACTTCCAACGTTCTTTCCCTAGGCTCTCTTTTTACTGAAGGTGACCATTTATTTCTTGATGACCAACATCCCTTAAAAAAACAAGCCTTAAATTCCCTTATGCAAACCTTGGAGAATTTGGAGCAAACCCTAAATGCTAAAATGATCGTTTTAAGGGATTTTTCTGATGAGCCAGTACTGCATCCCTATTTTCAGGGACAGGGTTTTGTCAGGTTGAAAATGCCAGATTCTTGCGGGATTGATTTAACCGGAATAGGCAATCTGGATGAATTTGTATCGCGGCTTTCATCACGAAACAGAAGGCATCTAAGAAAGGAAATATTGGAATCCGAACCCTGGCTAAAAATAGCCATATTAAATAGTTGTTCCAAAGAGCAATTGGAGCAGATCCAAAAGTTGTATTCGAATGTCCATCAAAATAATCTGGGACTGAACACTTTTTCCTTTCCTAAAAGACTTTTTGAAAATATGTCCGAGCATTTCAATTGGGAGTTTATTACAATCTCTCCAATAACCGAACCCGAAGAAATCATTGGGGTAATGTTATGTTATAAAAATATTCACAGGACATATGTACCAGCATTTGTGGGGATGGATTATCGTTATCTAACTAAATTCCATATTTATCGACAACTATTATATCAAACCATAAAACGGGCAATTTCACAGAACTTCCAGTATATAGCCTTGGGCCTTACTGCTTCCTTTGAGAAAAGAAAATTGGGCGCCACAGTTGAGGAAAAATATTCCTATATCCAGACTTCAGACAATTACAACCTGGAACTTATCGGAATATTGGAAAACAATTAAAGCATGAAAAGAGGATTATCTATGTATGAAATATCAAGATTTGATATCCGAGTTCGAGGCAAAGTTGGAGTCTTTGGAATCCTGTACAGAAGATATTTTATACAAGGCAGAAACCGGTATAGCCTATACCGAAAGATGGATCAAGACGCTACGTAGTGAAGTGGTTCAAAATGGTTTTAGTTCCAT
>JBBQAM010000051.1:0-27676 GCA_038316335.1 Flavobacteriales bacterium | reverse complement strand
AAACCTAAAGACGGAAAAGTTGAAATTGCCTACTGGACGTTCAAAGAATTTGAAGGTCAAGGAGTTGCTACTTTTGCATGTCAAGAGCTCATTGCGATTTCAAATGGGGCTGACCCGACACTAATAATTACTGCTAAAACGGCACCAGAATACAATGCTTTCACAAAAATTTTACAGAATAATGGATTTATGTTTTGTGATATAGTTCAAGATGATGAAATTGGGGATGCATGGCTATGGGTACAAACTCTTGACGGAAAATATATTTCAAAATGGAACTAGAAAATCAAAACAAAATGCAGAACTGCTAATAATTAAATTTGATAATGCTCCTAAAACCGTGACCAATTTGCATATTCCTAAAATAATCAATAGCATAACCAGCATGCATACGTCAATTTATATATTCTACATTTTTGTTGCAACCACCGTGCACTATGGCGTATCGGGTCAGGAAAAACAACGTGGGTTCACTATTTCCATCCCCACGGCCGGGAATTCATGGATACTGAGTGATACCGGTTATAAATCCTCTAATATGCTCACGGAGGACGGTATTTTTGATTGGACGAATCAAAAGGAAACCATTCGTACCTTTTTTTATATGGAGACCCCAGGAGAGATTGTTCTTGGGCTACGAGCAAAAGTAGCTGCCTTAACTTCAGAGATTCAGATCCAGTTTGAGGGTCAATCAAAGAATTTAATCCTCTCCGGTAGTGCGTTTAGCGATGTTCCAATGGGCAAATTCACTGTACAGGAAGCTGGCTACCACTACATAGATATCAAAGGGTTGAAAAAAGCGGGAAATACCTTTGCCAATATCACTGCACTACTGATACGGACCCAAACACCAGAATCCTTTAGCTATGTAAAAGATGATTTTTATTTTGGAAGAAGAGGGCCTTCCGACCATTTAAATTACGAAATCCCAGAAGGTGTTGATTCTGTAGCATGGTTTTATAGTGAATTGCGAATTCCAGACCATCAAGACGTCGAAGGTTCCTATTTTATGGCGAATGGTTTTGCCGAAGGATATTTTGGGATACAGGTAAATTCCCCAACCGAACGACGCATACTTTTTTCAATTTGGAGCCCTTATGAAACTGACAATCCAGCCGAAATACCAGAAGAGGACCGAATCATCTTGTTGAAGAAAGGGGAAAATGTACAAACGAATGATTTTGGGGATGAAGGCTCTGGCGGTCAAAGCTTTAAAGTCTTCAGTTGGAAAACCAATATAAATTACGGATTTCTAGTCGGGGCAACCCCTTCAACTAATGGCTATACAGACTTTGTTGCCTATTTTTTCGATCCTATACGCAATGAATGGAATTTAATTGCGCAATTTAGAAGACCAAAAACAACCACCTACTTGAAGGGACTGTATTCCTTCCTTGAAAATTTCATTCCGGATCAAGGCGTGATCGAAAGAAAAGGGATGTATCAAAATCAATGGGTATATGATTCCTTAGGTTGGCATGAAATTACGAAAGCGGTTTTTACCGCCGACAATACCGCGAGAAAAGGGTACAGGCTAGACTATTCCGGTGGCAATGAAGGCGCCGGCTTTTATTTAAGGAATTGCGGTTTCTCAAATGACCATACCCCTATTGGCAGCCTATTTCAAAGAAAACAATTAAACAGGGCACCCAACATACATTTTACAGCATTAGAATAATCGATACATACCAAAAAATGAAATATACCAGGCAACTGATCATCTTGCTGCTCACATTTTGCGCCTTCGTCATGGAACTGGACGCTCAAACCAACAAAGATCAGATACAAGCACTCAGAAGTGCTTCAAACCAAGCGCTTAAATCATATGACCTCCCGAAAATACTCTCGTATTTGACCGATGATGTGTTGATCACAACAGGAAGTGGCACCCTATTAACAAGTAAAAATGCCCTAAAACACTATATTTTAGATGCAGGAGCATCTAAAATGTATTGGGTACGCACCCCAACCGAAATCGTTGTGAACGAAAAAAGAGGATTGGCCTGGGAAAATGGGACCTGGAAAGGATACGACCCTGAAACGGGCAATGATGCTATTGTAGGCGGTAATTATTCGGCGATGTGGACCAAAGCATCCGGAGAATGGCTAATAAAATCACAACTTTTTGTGACTTTAGAGGAAAAATAACCAAGTTCGGTCCAAAAATTGTACGCTGCACTTGTTTGTGCTGGCGTACCATGAATCCCTAAAACCAATACTTGGAAAAGCGGGCACTTTGTATTGTCAAAGAATCATTATGCAAGAACATCTTAATGCGTTTAAATTCAACTTATGAAATTAAGAACGACCCTATTTCTACTCATTTGTAGCTTGCCGTTGTTCTCACAATCTGACAGCCCTGCAGGAGATTATTACCTTCAAATTGGGGATAAGGCAATCCACTGGATTGAATATAAATTGACATTAAATCAAGATGGAACGTTTTTGTTTCATTCCTATACAAATCACAAAAATGGGATTCCTTGGGAAGAAAATAAATACGGTAAGGGAAATTGGAGCGCCGACGGTACCGTTGTTTCTTTTTTTACAGACAAGGAAAAAGACCTTGACCAACAAGACGTTCTCGACTTTAGGAATTCGAAGGCACATTATATAACAAAACCTGCTCGGGATAAAACAGACCGGGTCATAAAGTCAAGGCTTACGTTTTTTAAATCCGGAATTTTCTGGATTAAAGGATTGGATATTTTTAAACTATAAAACGGCCCGACCACCCTACCAAATAGTGAACGTTCATTGATCACCAAAATAAAATCAATATCTTTATTCACCCGATTCGCCTTTAGGGAATAGGCTGCCACATTCGCCAAGCCAAAGACCTATCAGCACCTTTGGAAAACATTTGCGGTTGCATTAGAAACCATTGCACCACTGGGTTCATGAAAAAAGAAACAATCATACGGAGTCTTTCAACAAGCCATAGGGCTTTTGTAGATTATGTAAATACCCTTAGTAAGGAAGAATTCGAATTTTCGAAAAATGAAAAATGGACTCCGGGACAACAATTGGAGCACCTCTATTTAAGTATTCGACCTTTGGAGAGAATACTTCAAAGCAGCGATGTTCTTACTCAATTTAACTTCGGGAAATCGAGCGGTACCTCGAAAGAGTATGCCGTGTTAACGCACTATTATCGAACAGTGCTTGAAGCCGGAGCAAAAGCAACACCACCTTTTCTACCCAAGGTAGTCCATTTTGAAGCACTACAAGAGCTGACAAAAAAGTTAGTAACTACCAATGATAGCCTTTGCGGAAATCTTGAAAAGTTCTCCGAACAAGAACTCGATGATTACTTTATACCCCATCCGTTATTAAAAAATCTAACGATTCGTGAAATGATGTATTTCACAATGTGCCACATAGATCATCATCATAAGCGGACGATGGCAAACCTCAAATAAACATCGCATTCATTAACAATGACATATGTGCTTTTACTGGGCATAGGTATCAACTTCCCAAACATGCACTTCTATTTTTCGATTGATTCAGAAGGTACACCGCGGTACCTAGGGCTTTCTAAATGGTGCATGCGGTATTCAAAAAGGGCGAAGACTTTTCCCCACCCCATCGGAAAATACAAAAACAGTTTAGAACGCTGTTGGCAATTACATATTTGTACTAGCCTGACAATGAATCCCAATGGTCAATGCGGATTTATTCGGGCAGTAATTGCTAAATTAGATGCTTGAAACCCACAATTAAATAGCTACGAACCACTATCTGCAAGTTTCAAAAACATACGGATAAATTTAAAATAATTTATAAATCGAGACAGGCCGTTTATAGGTACTGCATTTTAAGTGGTGGTGACAACAAAAGGAAAATGGCGAAACCAACTGGTGGATAGGATAACGCATCGGATAAAAAACGTACTTCATGACTGAACATCGAGAAACACCCATTGAAATAAGTAAAAATGAATTTAAGAAAATTGGGCATCAGTTAATAGATACCATTGCTGAATTTATCGACACGATTCATGAAAAGCCCGTTACCAAGGGAGAATCATCTGAACAATTGAAAAAAATAGTGGGCAATTCTTCCCTTCCAAATAATGGAAGTCCGGCTGGAGTTTTAATTTCAAAGGCATCTGAACTCCTTATAAACCATTCCTTATTCAATGGCCATCCAAAATTTATGGGATATATTACCTCATCGCCGGCACCCATTGGCATGTTAGCGGATATCCTGGCATCTTCAGTGAACCCGAATGTAGGAGCGCAAATATTAAGCCCGATCGCTACCGAAATTGAAAAACAAACCGTGAAGTGGTTGGCCGAATTAATTGGTGTCGCCCCGACCTGTGGCGGAATTCTGGTTAGCGGAGGGAATATGGCCAATTTCACGGCATTTTTAGCTGCAAGGACCGCCAAAGCACCAAAAAACATCAAAGAAAATGGCCTAACCAATTCATCAAAAAAATTAATAACCTATTGTTCAAAAACAACACATACGTGGGTAGAAAAAGCGGCCATACTTTTCGGTCATGGTTCAAAATCCATTCGATGGATACCGACTGATTCCTTGAATAAAATGAACAATGCGCTTTTAGAGCAAGCCATAAAAAAGGATTTAAAAGAGGGGCATCAACCTTTTATGATCGTAGGGACCGCCGGGGATGTGAGTACCGGAGTAGTTGACGAACTTAAAGGAATTGCGGCACTTTGCAAGACCTATGATCTATGGTTTCATATCGATGGGGCCTATGGGGTTCCCGCCGCGGCAATTCCAGAACTAAAAGCGTTGTTCGATGGGATACAAGATGCAGATTCAATAGCGCTCGACCCGCACAAATGGCTGTATGCTCCATTAGAAGCAGGCTGTACCTTGGTAAAAAACCCCCAACATCTCTCTGATACTTACAGTTCACATCCCGAGTATTACAATTTCAGCAAAAATGAACAGGGACCATCCCTAAATTATTATGAATTCGGACTTCAAAATTCCCGTGGATTTAGAGCCTTAAAAGTTTGGTTAGCTTTACAGCAGGTAGGAAGAAGTGGGTACTTGAAAATGATCCGTGAAGATATTGAATTATCAAAGTTACTTTATGAATTGGCTGAAAACCATGTAGAGTTGGAAGCTATTTCACAAAATTTAAGCATTACTACCTTGAGATATGTTCCGTTAGATCATCCACAAAACAGCAAAAAAAAGGAAACCTATTTAAACACGTTGAACGAAGCCTTACTGGATGCATTACAACAAGGCGGCGAAGTATTTTTATCAAATGCAATTGTACATGAAAAGTATTGCTTAAGAGGCTGCATCGTGAATTTCAGGACTTCCAAAAAAGATATTGAGGAGATTATTGAAATAATCGTCAGGGAAGGAAAAAAGATGCACGAAAAGCTTGCATTAAAATAGGAAAAAAAATGTGTCACAACCTCGTTTAAAATTGATTGCCCACCCTGCACAGTTCGTTAACGAAATTAAAAACAGAATAATGAAAGATTCAAGAAGACAGTTCATTAAAAATACGGGAATTGTGACCCTAATGGGAATGTATGCGGGACTGCCTACATCATGTCTTTCCAATTTAAACGATGCCCAACAAGAAGGATTTGTAAGTCATCCGGAAAACCAGGAAATCTATTTAATAGCAGGTCGACAAGCCCCTGTGTCCTTGTTGATCAACAAAATAAAGCACGGGTCGAATACGATGTCATTTTGCAAGGAGGAGATTGTAGAAAACGATTTCATTCCAGTTCATAAACATGGAAAAGAAGACGAAATCATTTATGTGCAAAATGGTACAGGCTTATTTATTCTCAATGACAAGGAATTTCAAGTTAGCCAAGGAAGCGTGGCATTCATACCTAAAAATAGATGGCACGGACTTAAAAACATAGGCAATGAAGTTTTGACGATCCTTTTTTCATATGCTCCATCAGGTTTCGAAAACTACTTCAGGGAAATTGGAGTGCCAAAGGGCACTGAATGGGTTGAAAAAACCCCAGAAGAATTTAAAGCCATTGATGAGAAGTATTCTATAGTTTACAAATACAACCCTCCACGGTGGGAATGAAAAACCAACGGCGGAGGCAGACTTACACAACTGCTTAAAAAGGAGTCTGTTATGCCTCATTTAAGTCGAGAAATTTGACTATTATTTATATTCTTTGTTCCTAAACAATTGCAGCATTGTAGTTTTAAAAATAGCGACCTCATGAGCGAAAAAGACAAGTCAAAGAAGATTACCATACCACCCATGGGTGCCCAAGACTACTCGGAGATAGAAGACTGGTCGGGTTATTTCAATGCGGTTCTTGGAAAAGGAGCAAGGGATACCCTGATTGCGGCCCTGGATTCTTTTGAGCGAGAGGGGTTTTATGAGGGGTTTGCGGTCGATTTAGCCGCAGGTGAAGGACGTGATTCACTGGAACTACTCAGTAGAAACTGGCGAGTATTAGCAACCGATAATCATCTGGAAGCATTCTCGTATTTATGGGCAAGGGTGCCAGAGCACTTGAAACCCCTTTTGACGACCAAAGAGGTGAACTTCTGTGATATGAAGTTCCCCGACTGTGACTTGGTGAACGCAAGTTTTGCTTTGCCATTTTGCGAACCACAACATTTTGGAGTGCTATGGAATAAAATCGTAGCATCTATTCGCCCCGGAGGTCGGTTTGCAGGTCAGTTCTTCGGAACTAGGGATACGTGGGCAACAATTCCGAACCGCTCTCACCATGCTCATGAAGAAGTTTTAAAGTTGTTGGGTGGCTTTTCGATAGAAATGATGCGGGAAGAAGAACGTGATGATCCTACAGAGCTTAGGAAACCAAAACATTGGCAAATATTTCATATTGTGGCACGGAAACATTAACAAGGACTAGAAGATAAAATAATCTACCTTTCTCAGGATTGTTTTCCTGAAACTTTTTAAATTTTCGGAGTGATTAAAGGAAAATAATAGCTTAATTGAAGTCAAATATAAAATTTTGAAAAACGGGCACAAACAAGATTGGAAGCGAAATACCCTAAATAAAAAATCGCTTGTTTTAGGCAAACGAATGGTGTTGCCCGTTTGTTAGCTTCCCATTTTCTATTTATAAACATGCACCTTCATCCTTAAAATAGATGCTTAGACTATGATTGCGTTTTTTCGCCGGGTTCGCCAACAACTACTTACTGAGAGTAAACTACGTAACTATTTAATATATGCATTAGGAGAAATAATTCTTGTGGTTATCGGAATATTAATTGCATTGCAAATTAATAACTGGAATCAAGATCGCATTCAGGTAAAAGAACTAGAGGGCCTTAAGAAAAGTATTTCAAGTGCTATTAAATCGGATATTAAATACTTAAAATTAATTCGTACGGGAAGAGAAAATATTGGTAAACGCGCTGATTCTATTTTTAATACTTATATAGATCATCAAAAACCAGTTTTAGTTTTTATTGATTTCGCTTTTATCGCCAATACCTTCCGTGAGCTGAATAACATCATTTATTACCAACCCAATCTTAGTGCTTTTGACGCTTTAAAAAATTCAATTTATTTAAGTAAGCTTCAAGGTACTGACATCGAGTTATTGCTTAATTCGTTTTATGCTGCCGCCGAACGGCTTCAAAAACAAGAAGAAGATTATAACCAATCATTAAAAGCCGAACATCAGGCATGGTCTAACAAATTCAGGACCAGGGACGGCGGGCTTTTTATGCAGCCTTGGGAGTATATGGGATCTGGGGAAATTCAAGAACCCTTTTTGAAAATTTTAAACGACGACCTTACCAAATCACTCTTGGCAAAAAGCTTTGAAGAAATCGAAATGGTCGATGTTTACGACCAGCAGATTATTCTAGGGGAAAAATATATTGAAATGGTCGAAAAAGGAGAACTGAATTTTGACACACAGACCAAAATAGATTTTAGCGGTACTTTTTATTCCTATGCGGAAGTTGATGTCTTAAATCTATTGGTCAATGGCAAAGTACCTTCTGATTTTGGCGTGATATACGCACACTCGGGCAACGAGTTTTATCCTGGCATACAATTCGAGGAGAATGCGATGACCTTAACCTATCCTGAAAAGAAATTTGCATGGGGATCGCCTTATTTCATGATCAAAGCATTAAATAATCGTGTCACCGAAATGGATTTTACGAAATACAAAAATGTCACGCTCGAAATGAAGGGGGCGATCGGTGGGGAACAGTTCGCCTTAATGATGAAAGACAAATATGATCCTCCGGATGGCAAAGAATCAAGAGTTGCTATTACAGTAACCAATACTTGGGCAAAATATCAGGTACCGATAAATCAATTTGAAACTGCTGATAAGAAAATCATAGAAACACCGCTGGGTTTCGTTTTTTTGGGTGACCAAGGAAGAACCATTTATGTGAGATCCATTCAATTTAATTAGACATAAAATTGAAATTATTCATAAGGAAAGACCAATACAGTTAAATAGAACTTCTACATGCTTCCTTGTACGCAATATCAAGTGTAATTTGACATGGATTGAAATTGGTTTCGCATACAAACTCAAGATTCTAAAATTTATAATCCAATGTAATTTGATCTTAACTATTCAGTAACTTTCGTCCTATTCATCAGAAACCTTACTACCTAAATGATCTAAAATGCAACGAATGTTCAACACGACTTTTCTGCTACGATTTCCTGTTATTATAATTTTAGTAGTACATAGTATCTCAGGAATGTTTGATAATGGCATCAATGATTTTGGGAATCTCTATTTAAACCAAATAGGATTTTCCCCGATAGGCGTACCGCTGGCCTGGGCCATAAAATTATCGCATGTAGTGTGTGCAATTTGCCTAATTATAGACAAATTCGTGAAACCTGCTAGCTGGGTCACTATCTTCGTTTTGCTCATGGGAATCGTTCTTGTCCATTTTAAGGAAGGATGGTTTGTTGTTGGTGGAGGTAGAAATGGCGTTGAGTTTAATTTCCTTTTGATTTTTGTGTTGCTTGCCATAATTTTTCAATCACCTTCCTCAAAAACAGCCTCTAATAGTGCATCTACACAATAGAGGCCAACATCGTTTTGTCAACCTTATTTTCCCCCCAATCTGTGATCTCGCCGCGGCAGGTTCCAAATTGATTTTTGTTTTTTAAAATAAAATTCCCATCTTTAAACAGCATTGGCTTTTGGACAGACCTCCCTCGCATATCCATACGCGGCCAATGTCTTGGGTTTTCTTAATATGCCAACCCTATAAACCAATGGCATGAAAAATGGAGACCATACCACCTTTGTCGCAGCCATAAAGGTACACTTGCCCCCTGAATATGAGCTGATCATGTATTCATCAGCGAAGACATAATGCAGTTTGACCCCGTGTGAATTAGGGATTTAATAATAATAGCAACCTTTATTATGGGCAAAAAAGCTTATGAACGTACAGAAAATCAAAGAACAACATAGCATTGTATCTGGATAATAATCCCATCCAGGCTACTACGAATCATTTTCAATAATTAATCGTTAACTAAATATTTAACTTATGAGACCTTTTAAAGATTATTTGGGGAATACCCCCCTTGTTGCAGTATTAGTGAGTATTTCAGCTGCCTTCCTTTTGACACAATCCTGTAAAACCGATAAAAAGAACAGTATGGTTGAAGTAAAAAAAGAGCATGTTGTAGAAATCATTACAAAAAACATGGACTTTCAAATGTCAGACACCATTCCGTCTGGATGGGTCACTTTTAGATATAAAAATGAATCGCCTCAAACCCATTTTTTTCTAATTGACAAATACCCAGACAGCATTACATTGCAAAATGTCATCGATGAGGTTGGGCCTGCATTCGATAACGGAATGAAACTCATCAATGAAGGAAATCTTGAAGAAGGGTATGCCGCCTTTGGAAAGCTCCCTGAATGGTTTAGTAAAGCCAAATACCTAGGCGGTTCTGGTTTACTTTCTTCAAATCATATTGCTGAAACAACCGTTAAACTCGCCCCTGGATATTATATTTTTGAATGCTACGTAAAAATGAGCAATGGGGTTTTTCATTCATCAATGGGGATGGAAAGAGCAGTTATTGTTTCTGAAACCGACTCCGGGAATACAGAACCCAAAGCCGATGTTTCCATTGAAATATCGAGTACCGAGGGCATTGTTTTCAATGATTCAATTAGCGCAGGAACCCATACGTTTTCTGTATTTTACAAGGATCAAATCGTTCACGAAAATTTTCTGGGACATGATGTAAACCTCGCCAAATTAGATGATGCCGCCAATTTAGACGATTTAAATAATTGGATGGATTGGTCCAATCCGAAAGGTCTTATTGAACCGGCACCTAACGGGGTGACCTTTTTAGGAGGATTAAATAATATGTCAAAAGGAGATACAGGTTATTTCACTGTAAATCTAACACCTGGTCGATATGTTTTGATTTCTGAAGTACCGAATCCCGCAAGTAAGAAGATGTTGAAAATATTTGAAGTTTCGAAATAGGCGCCAATACAAATGCCAACTTTGTATAATAATAATGGTCTTTAACTTGTAAAAATGAATGTTAAAAAGCAGCACGTAGGCAAAATAATAAGCTAACGAAAGAACAGCAATGAAAAAAAGGTATATGCTATGGCTTATCGGATTTTTGATCGTTGGATGTAAGGAAAAGGTGCCGGATAAAAAAGTAGCTGACAAAAAATCGGAATTCAATCAAGAATTGGCCAACGAACTCAAGGAAATGGCCAAAATCGACCAAATTGCCGCCTACATTCCCCAAGGTGAATACAAGAAATTATCACAAGAAGCATGGAATGCCTTTAAGGATAGCGTTTTCGCCTCACATCAAAAGAGAATCAAGGAAATTTTTGATCAAAATGGGGTTGTTGGTTTTGATTTGGCAGGGGAAAAAGGATCTTCTGATTTTTGGGTGATGGTGCAACATTCAGACCACGACCCAGCATTTCAAAAGGAAGTCTTGGAAAAAATGAAAGTGGAAGTAGCGAAAGGAAATGCCGATTCCCGCAACTACGGACTTTTGGTCGACCGAGTTCAACTGAATACGGGGCAAGCCCAAGTGTACGGTACCCAGGTCGACTACAATACGGAAATTTGCCAGGCTTTTCCAAAAAATCTTACCGATAGTGCGGATGTCAATAGAAGAAGAAAAGAAATTGGTCTTGAACCGTTGGAAAACTATTTGAACGACATGACCGAAATGCACTTCGAAATGAATAAGGAATTTTACGCCAAAAAAGGGGTTAAGGAGCCAAAACTTTACAAAATAGAAGAATAGCAAGCTGGTAACAAAGTGTTGAATAATTCTAAGACCTATCTTCGCAGCCATTATAGGAGTGCAGCATACCTTTAAACGCACTTTTTCATACCAACCATTGTACCAACTGCCCGCGGCCGTTTTGCAGCCATCGGGTCTTCGGCACCTATGGTAAAGTAGAGGTTGACCCAATTTCCGGTTCATGCTAAATCGTGGTCATGTTCGCAGGAAATTTGTTTTAAAAAATCGCCAGAAATTTATTTCGAAACTATGAAAAATACGATTGCAAGTAGGTGTAGAAAACATTATCTCCCCATGCTCGTTTTGAGCCTCTTGTTCGTTCTTTTTTTCTACCTCCTTTGGAAACCGACCTTGCCAGTTATTCCCTTTATCACCTATACCTCAGGATATCTCAGCATTTTTTTAATAGCGATTTCCTTGCTTTTGGGGCCCCTAAATTTAATAGTGAAGCTTAAAAATCCTGTTTCAACCTATATTAGAAGGGATATCGGCATTTTTGGCGGCGTGTTAGGGGTAGTTCACTCGGTGGTTGGATTGTTCGTTCATTTCACGGGGAGACCTTGGCTTTATTTTGTAGAAGAGGTTAAAGAAGGTTTTGCAATTCGTACTGGGTATTTTGGTCTTGCCAATTATACGGGGTTGCTTGGAGTGTTTATGCTCGTGCTACTACTGGTCATTTCTAATGATTATTTTTTACGTAAAATAAAAGCTGTAAAATGGAAAAACCTACAGCGATTTACCTATCCGATGTTTCTTTTGGTTATTGCACATTCAATATTCTACAGGTTAAATGCCGATAAGGCAGCCTTAATTAGCTACTTGTACCTTCCTATGTTTTTGGTGGTTTTGGCTTTCCAGCTCATTGGCATTAGGCTAAGAATGAAGCAATGAAAAAAATCATGCATAAATGCTAATTAGTGCGACTGAAATTAAGATTACTAGGTTCGGTGAATAAGAGGATATTTGGCATAGGGCTGCTATTTGTATTCCTCGTTTCGGGGTACACCTCAGACAAAACGGCCAAAAGCGTTCGATTCAAGGTAATTGCTTTTTATACCGCAAAAAATGACTTGGCCCATATCAGTTTTGTAAACGAAGCCAATAGCTGGTTTACCGGGAATTCCGCAGAACTTGGATTTAGTTATGAGGCTACCGACCATTGGGAAAATCTGAATACCGAATTCCTTAAAAACTATCAGGCTGTCATTTTTCTTGATACACGGCCCGAAGCACCTGAACAACGGGCAGCCTTTGAAACCTACATGAAACACGGCGGCGGATGGCTTGGATTTCATTTTGCGGCATTTGCCTTAACACACTCAGACTATCCCAATGACTGGGATTGGTACCAAAATGAATTCCTTGGTTGTGGGGAATATGTGAGCAATACCTGGAGACCCACTTCGGCGATCCTGAAAGTCGAGCATAAAACACATGCCGTGACCAGTGCACTTCCTGAGCGATTGACCTCCTCCCCGAATGAATGGTATGGCTGGGAAAAAGACCTCCGAAAAAATCCGGATATCGACATTCTGTTATCGATCGATCCACTAAGTTTCCCGTTGGGTACCGGCCCTAAACCAAATGAAATATGGCACACTGGTTACTACCCAGTGGTATGGACCAATACGAACTACAAAATGGTCTATTTTAATATGGGACATAATGATATGGATTATGTGCACGGTACGAATAAGGAATTATCCTTTACGTTCAAGAATGACGCCCAGAACAAATTAATCCGAAACGCGTTGAAATGGGTGGCCAAATGAAAGAAGCCAAAAATCAACATACGTACACGTATACTTAGAATGAAATTTGCCTTTACTCTTCCCTTGGCAAAAGCGAATCCCGTTGTGCAATTTGATAAACTAGTGCGGCTATTACCGTTGCGTTGACCATCATATCGCGTTCCGGCACATAATCCAAGGCATCTAAATTGGTGTGATGTGTTACTGTTTCATAGTTTAACTCATCTTGAATGATTTGAAATCCAGGAATCTTGTAATAATCGAAAACATCATGATCCGTAAAATTGGTGTCCTCAATGGTTAGACTATTCACATCCAAATACGCATAGGGCTTTAACATTTCATCAAAAATGGGCCGCACCGCTTCGTTTCCCTGCAAAAATATCCCCCGCATTTGACCGGCTCCATTATCCATATTTATATAAGCCGAAATTTTTTCAACCTCTTTTTTCCGGGCAGTCTCATTTACTTTTCCATAATGATTTTCGGCATAGGCCAAAGAACCTAAATACCCTTGCTCCTCGCCTCCCCATAGTGCAATTCGAATTGTTCGTTTGGGTTTTAATCCAGAGGCCTTAAGAATTCGCATAACCTCCATCATAACAGCAGAACCAGCCCCATTATCAGTTGCGCCAGATGCAGAATGCCAAGAATCGAAATGCGCCCCGATCATAACAACCTCGTCTTTTAATTTTGGGTCAGAACCCGTAATTTCTGCAATAATATTCACATTGTTTTCAGGTTTTAAATAAAGATCCGTATCAAGATGGAATTCGATTTTTGGAATAGTACCCCGATCCAGTAAGCGTTTTAACTTTCCGAAATTTTCAGGTGAAATTGCAAAATAGGGAACAGGTTTCACGTCTCGTTCCCTAAAATTGTAGGTACCACTTGGATGAATAATACCAGGGAATAAAGGGGTAGTCCCTAAAATACCTACTGCGCCTTCTTCTTTTAGAAATGCAAAAAAGGCATCATCCTGTCTCATAAAACTGGCGAAAATAGCATCTAAATTTTTAATTATATCAATATTTCCAGCAGCAAAACCTAAAGGATTGCTTGGCGCAGGTACAATCGATTTTTTAGCTTCCTCAAGCTGATCCTTGGTAAATCGAGTAGAAAGTGCATCATATAGCATATTTTGTTTCGGAATCGATCCGATCAATACCGTTTTTCCGCTCAATTTTCCGCTCCATTCATTTTTTACTTTTTCGAGATCCGCATGGCTTTCGATCGAGATCAAATCCCCGACTTGAACCCCCTTTGAGGGTTCTGTCCACGCATACGGATAGGCCTGTATTTTCATATAGGCAGGCGCTATCATTTCTACATTGAATGATTTTACGTCCCAACCCATACAATCATTACAGTAATTCTCGAAATATACGGTATCGACCCCCCAATTTTCAAGGGTTTTCTTTGCCCATTCTGCGGCCGTATAATATTGATTTGAGCCCGTTAATCGAGGCCCATAAACATCTGACAAGTCAGAAATAAGGTGCATGACCTGCGATTTCTGAAAGCCTTCTGTATTGATTTTGGAAAGGGCTTGGGATTGTGTTTGGCCAATTGCGGCGAATCCTCCAAAAAGGAAGGCCGTATAAAGAATCTTAGAATAGATTTTCATAATTTGATTATCGATATATTCGGCCACAATGTACTGAAATTAATAAGGAATAAGGGAATACAAGTTCGCAAATGATTTTAACGATTTCCAGCCTTTGTACGATTCCCGTTACCTATGGCCATCTATCCGTTTTTATTTATTAAATTAATCGCTAATACAAGCAATAAGCCAGCTGCAAGTCCCTTGTACTTGACTAAAAAACCAACCAAAAATGAAAAGAATATTTGTAGTTTTCATATTCGCATGTATTTCCTTTCCATCGTATAGCCAAAAACCGAGAGCAAGGGATTTGGGAGTTCCATTTGTCGGGAATACCGGGGAGTTCAATGCGATCACAGATGTTAAGGGAGTCGAGGTAGGTTATAGTACCATACTATCAGGGGAAGGAGAAAATATCCTAGGCAAGGGACCTGTTAGAACCGGAGTAACCGCCATATTTCCAAGGGGAAAAGCCAAAAAATTCAGTCCGGTGTATGCCAACTGGTACAGTTTAAATGGAAACGGGGAAATGACGGGTACCACGTGGGTCACCGAATCGGGATTTTTAGAAACTCCGATAATGATCACCAATACCAACAGTGTCGGGGTGGTTCGAGACGCGGTATTGAAGTGGTACGTAGCTACTGATTGGTATGATGGAGAGGATGGGTGGTACACCTATCCGGTCGTGGCCGAAACCTACGATGGTTTCCTTAATGACATCTATGGTTTTCACGTCAAGGAAGAAAATGTTTTGGAGGCGATAAGTAATGCTTCGAGCGGAAAGATTGCCGAAGGCAATGTGGGTGGTGGAACGGGAATGAGGTGCTTGGGCTTTAAAGGCGGAACAGGAACTTCTTCGCGGGTTTTTAAAATCAAGGATTCAACCTATACTCTTGGCGCGATCGTGCAATCAAATTTTGGTGCAAAAAGAAATTTATCAATTGCAGGTGTTCCGGTCGGTATCGAATTAAAAGATACCCTGAATTATGTCTTTAATGCGCCGGCAAAATCAAGAAGACAGGAAGGTGATGGGTCGATTATCGTCATTGTGGCAACTGACGTACCCTTATTACCCCACCAACTAAAAAGAATCGCACAAAGAATCCCGTTGGGCATAGGAATTGTAGGCGGTCGTGGGAGCAATGGTTCAGGGGATATTTTTTTAGCCTTTTCCACTGCGAATGAAAATGCATTTGATCGCGATGAAACTACCAGCGTAAAATCGATGTCGAATGATCAACTCATGCCCGTTTTTGAAGCTACCGTACAAGCGGTTGAGGAGGCCATTGTAAATGCGATGATCGCCGCTGAAACCATGGAAGGAATCAATGGGAATAAAGCCTATGCCCTACCTCACGATCTGCTTATTAAAACCTTGAAAAAATACAATCGAATAAAAAATTAAGTGGGTGCACCTAGGACTAGAAATAGTTGCTTGGCCTTGACGACTCCTAAATCCCGAAAATTATAGGTACATGTGTTCGCGACGATTATCGAGATACCAACTGCCCCAATGGCAAGTCAGGCCAAAAATCTTGGTTTAATCAGCAACTTGGGGCAATGAAGGAAAAACCCAAATGGTTATTCTACCAAGTAGTATTAACCTCAGCACTAACATGCATCAGGAAATAAGAAAAAACCAATTTTAAACATAACTACTATATTAGGGATGTGTATTTTTAATCGATCATAATCAAATTAGGGTTAAACCAAAACCAACCATGGAAAAAGCGTATAAAAATTTAGGCTACTTTTTTTTATTGATTCTTCCATTGACATTTTTGGGATTTTACAAAAGCTATTTCAATCAATTCCCAACATTCAAGGATTCGAACACCTTCATTCATCTTCACGCCGCTGTTGCTTCCATATGGATTTTAATGCTCATTGTGCAACCCTTACTCATACGCTATAAACAAAATAAGTTGCATCGGCAGCTTGGGAAATTGTCCTACCTAATTTTTCCATTGCTAGTTTTATCTTTTATACCCCAAATGATTCGAATCATACATTCGGACAATCCCATTTTTTTATATTTCCCGTTGTCAGATGGCATAATGCTAACAATCTGTTATTCATTGGCCATCTACTACAGGAAAAATAGCTCGAAACACATGCGATATATGATAGGAACGGCCTTGGTTTTTCTTAGTCCGACTTTAGGAAGAATCGGCCCTAAATTTTTAGGCCTATCAGAAGTTGAGACACAGAATAGCATCTATGGAATTGTCTATCTTATTTTAATTGGTCTACTCTTTTTAGATAGAAAAAATGGTAAAAAATTTCAACCGTATCTAATCATTCTGGGGCTATGGATCCTTCATCAAATTACGTTCAATGCCCTCTTTTAATTATAAGATCAAGAATAGTTTGGCAACATATTTAATATCAAACTATGATCAATTCGACCGGTTTGCCAACAATATCATTTCAGAAATTAATAAAAGAGTACAACCTCAAAATTGGATGATCAGCAAACGGAAAGCTTACAAAGGCTAAAAAGCAATCATAATGAGAAAAATATCGGTCATATCAATGATACCCGTTAGACGGTATCATGTAGACCCCTGGTGGGCCCGAGGAAGACTCCTCCGGTAGTTTAGAATTTGGAGGCTGGACCGCACCTAATGTTGATGATGCCTATGGGAAGGCGGTACAAAATGAACTGAAACCGGCCGATTATCTTTTGAGAAGAAAAACCTTTGAGATAGGGGAGGATTATTAGCCCCAACATACCGAATTTTAGTTAGACATCAATGAAGGCACCAAATACGTGTTCTCTAAAATCAGAAAGGTGACCGATTGGCAAAATACCGTGTTCATCAAAAGCAAGGCGGATATCAAAAAACTTAAGAATTCAGTAAGTCCGGACATCCAGGATTGGGGGAGCAGCGAGCTAGTTCACCTGCAACTCAAGAATGACCTTTAGACGAACTCAAACTCAAAATACATCCATTGATCCTTGGCAAGGGAAAAAAATTGTTTGACCGGGGTATGTCACCGCCAGCTTTTATATTAATTGACCGAACTAGTACCTCGACCGGAGTTATTATAGCCCATTACAGTCGATCCTTGATAGTCGATACAGGTACGGTTCGAATTCAAATAAAACGCCCTGGGAACTAAAAATATTAGAAGCAAGGAACAACCCACCCAACCTAGAAATCAATATCCCGAAAATCATATTACTTTACTATTGTAACGTTGTCTTACCAATAATTCACAAAGGGAAGTGTAACAAAACGAATCGATGCACTATCTTTTCCATAAATAAAATATCCCTATGAAATATTACCTGCTATGGATCATCCCCGTTTTACTCCTTTCCTGTTCACAGAAAGAGGCGACCGAAAAATCAACCTTAAAACCTGCTTCCGCCTATTTCCCGAAGGAAAAAACCCCCGTTTTGGTAGTGGGGACATTTCACTTCGACTACCCGAATTTAGATGTCAGCAAAACACAGGACGAGGATAAAATAGATGTTTTGAAAGCGCCAAAAAAATCGGAAGTAACCGAATTGGTAGCGTATATTAAAAAATTCAAGCCCACTAAGATCGCCATCGAGGCGTTTCCAAATTGGGAAGCGACCCAAAAATTAAAGGCCTACAATTCGGGAGCATACCGGGAAGAGCGAGACGAGCGGTTTCAATTAGGAATACGTATTGCACATGAATTGAAATTAGACACGCTCTATGCCATTGATAGTGATAACCTATCTGAAGATCTAGAAAAAATCGATTCAACGTACATTCAAAACCTGTTCAAGGACTTTGACTTTCAGAATGAAGATCCTTATAATGGCTATATGATGGATTGGTTTAAGGAAGAAGGAAAATTAGCCGCCAAAACAAATCTGTTGGAATTATTTAAGCTGATCAATTCAAAGGAATGGCAACAGTATGGGTATGGCGCCTATTTGGTCGGGGATTTTAAATTGGATACCAATCGCGGAGCAGATATCCTGTCAATATGGTGGTACAATCGGAATTTGCGCATTTTTAGAAATCTTCAAAAAATGACGGCAGGCAAAAATGATCGCCTTCTTGTGATTTTTGGAAATGGACACGCTTCGATACTTAGGCAACTCCTCGATGCCTCACCAGAATACGAATTTGTAGAATTCGATAGCCTTTAGGACGTCAGATGCGCGGGCAACCAATAAAATAAAATGCGAGGGCACGCCTTTTAATGCATCCTGATACCTATCGGAATGCATTTTGGTTTCATTTGCCTGACGCAGCCAAGTTTGTTAAATTAGGCACTTAAAGAACCTAACAAATTCCATACATTTAGGTTAGGCGAACTACATAAAAAGATCCAGGAGCATTATGAAAAAAGCACTTATTTCTTCCATACTGTTGCTGACACTTTTCGCTACGGTCAAGGCCCAGGAATTCAGGAATCTTGACTTTCGGCAAAAATGTGATTCCTCTAAAACAAGGATCTGTTCTTGGGATTTGTCATGGGGAAAAAAGAATGCCGTAGCGCCTATCCCATATAAAAAGAAAACGGTCCTTCAGATTCAAGGGGAAAATGAAAAATCAGTCGGCTTTGTTGAGCAATCCGTTTCAACCATGAAATCAACTAATTTTCAGATTTTAACGATTTCTTCTAGCATTAAAAGCGAGGACGTATTCGGCAAAGGTGCAGGCCTGAATATTGGGCTTTATAACGATGAAGGGGCATTGATTGGAACGAAGGATATGGGTGGTTTCTATTCGATTTCGTGGATTCGAGGTACCCATAAATGGAAAAAATATACGCTTTCAATCGTGGTGCCTAAAGAAACAACTACCCTAAAGATCGGCATGATCCTTTACGGTAAAGGGAAGGTCTGGTTTTCCGATTTCAATGCGGATCTTACGCCTGTCAATTATCGAAATCCCAGCAAATTAGCCTATCAATATATCGAGGCAGCTGTAGATACGATAGCAAAAAATTCTTTGGTGAGAGACTCGATTAACGTCGTCGCCATACGTGATGCTGCCCTAAAAATTGCAGGGCCGGCCAAAAAGTATCGGGATTGTTATCTTGCAGTCGAATTTTTATTGGAATCATTAAGACCCTATGGCGACCATCATTCTTTTTTTATGACCGCCGAGGAAGTGAAAAATTGGGAAGGTGAAGGTTCACAGGTGAGTGAAATTGCATTTCCTACTTATAAAGTTATCGATAGTTGTGGGTACATTTTAGTACCTCCATTTCATGGGGGAAATCCGAAGCAAATGACGGCGTATGCCGATAGTTTGCAAGCTGCAATAGAAACACTTTACAGTACCTCGATAAAAGGTTGGATCGTTGACCTACGGCAAAATACCGGCGGTAATATGGAACCTATGATTGCTGGGTTGGGACCCTTGTTCAGTGATGAGAAACTAGGCGCCTTGATCGATGTCGCGGGTAGCCCAGATGCATGGTATTATAAAAATGGAAGGTATTATGGAGACGATTATGAAGGTTGGACGGTTTCAAAACCCTACCAGCTACCCGCAGCGCTCCCCATCGCCGTATTAACAAGCCCCCAAACGGGTAGTTCCGGGGAAATTGTGGTAATCTCTTTTATCGGCAACAAAAAAACAAGATCCTTTGGCCAACCCACCTGGGGCTTAACTACCGGAAATGGAAGTTTTGAATTAAAAGACGGTTCTAAAATCTTTCTTGCATCGACCATCATGGCAGATAGGAATAACATACAGTATACAACAAGCATCCCCCCTGATGTTGTTGTTGAAGACAAAGCAACCACCGATCAGGATGAAACCATTGAGGCGGCCTTAAAATGGTTAGCGAAGGGGAACTGAATCATGAATAGGTAGCCTGCCTATTAGCCCTGATAGATTGCTGCGTTCCCCTACTTGAACCGTTCCTGCAGCGATTAAAAACTGACGGACTAAAATTTACATAGGAATACGACCAGAAAGTTAACCATTTAATGTGTCGTGGGGCGAAAGATTTAGCCTGTTTAAATGCCTGTAGGTTAGCATTATTTCTTGGGCATTTCAACATTCAGCGAAATAAGTCAGTAGGTAATATACGCTATCGTTAAAGAGTACGTCTGTTTTTTTAAGAATCCCGATAATGATCTGACGTATTGCTATGTGGTTGATCGTCGCATAAACCAAATGCCAACGAATTGCCGGGGATCAATAGGGTTAGCTGGTTGTCGGAATCCTGACCAAAAATTCACCTATAATTGCTAAATTACATCCACAACCAAAACCTCCTGCCAAATGCAGGTACTAGGTATCATAAATAAAGGTTCTCTTGACTTTTAAGAACATGTAATGCAAGACTAAATGACAAAAAAGACTTTTATAAACCTGTTTTCATTCTTAACCCTGGCATTTTTGAATGTTAGGAATTCAATTGCACAAAACACGTATTCTTATCCTGCTGCAAAAACAGAAGCCTTTGACACCCTGATCTATCAACAAAAATTGAGCGACAATTACGCATGGATGTCACGTCCCGAAAATGAAAAGGAGCTATTGGATTGGGCCAAAGCCGAAACAAATTTTACAAACGAAGTTTTGGATAGCGTAAATGGAAATGATACAATAACGAAGGTCTATCAGGACATTCTTTCTTCGCTTCAAGAGGAAATAATCGTAAAAGGCACCCAAGGCAATGACGTTTACTACTATAAAACGATGGAAGATTCTAAAAGATGGTTGGTAAAAAAAACTAGCCATGAAGCTTTGGAAGAAAAGATCATGGTTTTACCATTCACGTTTAATGGTGCTAATTATACCTCAAAAAAGTTCTCTTTTGCAAACAATAAGAAGCTAGTGGCACTTATGTTGGTTGAATCGGGCGAATCAAATCCGCACATTCGATTTCTAAATCTCGAGGAGAAAACATTTCTTGATGATCGAATCGATGCCGTTATGTTTAATGATGCCAGCGGGGTGTCTATGGCGTGGTTACCCGATGATTCCGGACTTATTTATTCTCAAGCCCCGACCACCAATAATGAGGAAGAAAAGTACTATCGCGGTACATTAAAGGCGCACACATTAGGTAGCAACCAAGAAAACGATCCACCTATCTTCGGGTTTGGGGTTAATCCCAATATGGGTATTAAGGACTATGAAACCCCTTATGTGTATACATTTCCATACTCCCCTTATATTATTGCAAGAATTAGGGCCGGAAAGGGAGACAACTACGCGTTCGCGATTCACTATTCTAAGTTAAATGGAAGTCAAACTCCATGGAAAAAATTGGAAAACTACCGATCGAATCATGGGACCTTTACCGCCAATGGTGAATTTTTGTATGCGATTGATGACGCCGTTCCCAATTCGAACGTACTGAAAGTAAATTTAAAGACCGGTGCACCTCCTACTGAATGGCTAAAGGAAAGTGATAAAATATTGGCCATGAGTTCAGGCGATCCATCCATTGTCGGGGGCAAACATACCGTCTACATAAAATATACGTCCCCAGGGAAGCAAGGAATTTTGAAGGCAAATTTAGCCGACGGCCAACTTAAGGATATCGAAATGCCATTTACTGGTTCGGTGGGTGAATTCAATCTTTATGGGGAAGATGATTTACTCTTTGTGACCACGAATTGGGTAAGGGATTTTGAATATCATGCAATAAACCATGAAGATAATTCAACGACCCCTTTTTTTCAAGGGAACGGAAATGCAACCAACACTTCAGACTTTGTTACTGAAATCATCGTTGTTCCTGCGAGGGATGGCGAACAAATACCGGTTTCCTTGGTCTACAAAAAGGGCATTAAAATCAGGGATACCCCATTGCCATTGTTCATTGAATCGTATGGCTGTTTTGGATCATCAATGGAGCCTTTTTTTAACCCCGAAAACTTTATTTGGCTCGAGATGGGAGGTATTTATGCAGCTGCCCATATTCGAGGGGGAAGTGAAAAAGGAGGAAGTTGGTATGCGGCCGGGGCCTACCCCACTAAAATGAATTCTATAAATGATATTGTAGATGTGGCCGAATATTTCGTAGATAACAGGTACACGACCGGAGCAAAACAGGCAATCATCGGGGCGAGCTGTGGCACTTTAAATGTTGGTCTGGCCACCTTGCAGCGACCCGACTTATTCAGCGCTGGCGTATATATGGTCGGGATACCCGATCTGGTGACAAATAAAGGCCCATCATTTGGCAGAGGCCAAAATGATTTAGGACCATTGGATACTGCAGAGGGTTTGGAATCAAGATATTCGATTAGTTCATATTATCACATTGTACCAAACAAATCGGCACCTGCGATGCTTGTCATAAATGGAGCAAATGACTATATTGTTCCTGTACATAATGTGGCAAGATATGTTGCCAAACTTCAAAATGTGCAAAAAAGTAACCGGCCGACATTGTTCATGGTCGATTGGAACAATGGGCACAATGGTGCGGGAACTGAACACGATGACATTATTCGCAGGTGGAAATTTTTACTTTGGCAAACGGGGCATCCCGATTTTCAGTCAAATTAATGCCCTATTGAAGAAAGAATCAATTGAAATTAATTTTACAAATTTATGGTCTCTCATACTCTAAAAAGATGGCGCGTAAAAATCAGCGTTTTGACAAACATGAATACGCTCCTTAGAAGTATTTTCCTTTCACTGTTTTTCTGTTTTCCCGCATTGATCAACGCACAAAATGTACCGCTCGACCAAACAGCCCTTGCAACACATCTGGATCAGGAAATCTCAGGGGAATCTGCCAAAAGAAACCTCGAATACATTACACGCCTGCATCGTATGAGGGGGTCTGATGATTATAACCAAGCCATTTCATTTCTTGCAACCAAACTGGAGGCCTACAACCTCGAATCGATTGAGGTAATCAACATTCCAGCGGATGGCAAAATCATGTATGGCACCCAAAAATCAAGACCCGCCTGGAATGTTTCCTTCGCCGAATTATGGGATCTAAAAGAACAAAATGGGCAATGGACCAAGCATGCCAAAATTGCGGATTATGAATCGATTCCCCTTGTCGTCGCCCAGGATAGTAAAAGCGGGGAAGTATCGGCCGAATTGATTGATATTGGAAAGGGGACCAACGAAGCCGATTACGCCAATAAAAATATTGAAGGGAAATTAGTGTTGACGGCGTCCCAACCCGGCAACATTGCCGCCTTGGCCATAAATAAATATAAAGCTGCCGGTATAATCAGCTATGCCCAAAACCAACCTTCTGCCTGGTATGGAGAAAACGAAAACCTGATCCGTTGGGGTCACTTCGAATATTTTGCGAACACCGCATCCTTTGCGTTTATGGTTTCCTTGAAACAAGCCAGGGAATTTCAGTCAAGGTTGGGAAATGGCGAAAAAATTAAATTGCATGCCAAAGTACTATCCACCACGAAACCTGGGAATTGGGAAATCCTTACCGCAGTGATCAAAGGATCAGATCCTAAACTTGACGACGAAGAAATCATGCTTACCTGTCACCTAGATCACCCAAGACCAGGTGCGAACGATAATGCCAGTGGATGTGCAGCAATACTCGAGGTTGCCCGAACTTTAAAAAAATTAATAGATACCAAAAAGATTGAACGCCCAGCGCGCACCATTCGCTTTTTGTGGTCACCCGAAATAGAGGGCACCACCGCTTTACTTAATTTCAAACCCGAATTCGCGGAAAAAACGAAATTCAATATTCATATGGATATGGTTGGCGGCGGGCTTGAAACCAAGGGTACTTACTTTGTATCGAGAGGGCCACAGAGTTTACCGAGTTTTATAAATGATGTCGGGGAAGGCTTTGGGGAATTTCTCAATGAAGCCAGTATCGCTTACGCGAGTGGAGATGCCACACAATTTCCGGTAGTTTCCGAAGAAGGCGGTAAAGAGCCCTTGAATGCCATACTCGGCAATTTTCACATGGGTAGTGATTTTCAGGTTTTTACAGAAGGATTATTTAAAATCCCCTCGATTTATTTGCATCAATATCCCGATAGATACATTCATACGAACTATGACCTCCCGGCCAATATTGACCCGACCGTTTTAAAGCGTTCCGGATTCATTGGCGCTGCCTCTGCCTATTACCTCGCCGATTTCGCAGAAAAAGACGTAAGATCAATTACAGATTTGATGAAACGACGCGTTTTAGACCGCGCCAATACGCTCTTGAATTTTAGTGATTCCTTTCCAAAGGAAGAAAAAGAAAATGCCCTCTTTTACTTTTGGCAACAGGAATTGGCTGCTTTTGAGACAATCAAGTCCAATGCGCCTGTTTCCAGAGCCATCGAACAGGAGTATCGCGCGTATTTAGAAAACCTACAGGAAAGTATTGGTCCAGGAAAGACCATCCTTGATTATGATAAAAGGAATTCGTTGATGTATGCGAGAAATGAAAAATTAAAGGGTGGGATGGTAGATTTCAGTTATGATTATTTTGGGGATCATTATGATGCCTCGAAACCCAAACCTCGAATTTTCGATTATTCAGGAGTACGTGGCAGTGGTGCCGAATACACCTATGAAGCATTAAATTTTGTAAATGGAAAAAATAGCATTTTAGACATACGAAATAGGCTATCCGCTGAATTTGGACCCGTGCCGATAGCCTATGTAAAAGAATATTTGGAAGCACTTGAAAGCATGAATGTTATTGCTATTGAAGATAAATAAGGCTTTATGCAATGGTCTGGTGAAGGGCGGAAAAAACACGCCCGGTTTTCGCAACCACAATCATACACAAACCCGTATTACCGATACATTGAAGTCGACAACAACAAAATATTATTTAGATATCACCTTTAATTAAAAAGCTATGAATTTAGAACTCAAAGGAAAATGTGCTATAATCACGGGAGCGAGCAAAGGAATAGGAAGAAGTATTGCCTTACTGCTTGCAGAAGAAGGTGTACATGTTGCAATTTGTGCCCGGGGGGAGCAAGCACTCCGAGCCACTGAAAAAGAGCTTCTTAAAAAAGGAGTGAACGTATATGCCCAATCATGCGATATTGGGGATGCCGAACAATTGGAGGCTTTTCTTGAGGCAGCCAAGGGCAACTTTGGAACTATCGATATTTTAGTTAACAATGTCTCTGCATTAAGCCTTGGCGACTCATATACTGACTGGGAAGCCTCGGTCAAAATTGATATAATGGGCAGCGTGCGGGCAACACGTAAGGTAATTCCGTGGATGATCGAATCTGGCAGTGGAAGTATCTTATTTATTGCATCGGTATCCGGACTTGAATCTGGTTCTCCTGCTGCATATGCAGCAGCGAAAGCCGCCCTTATCAGCTATTCTAAAACGTTATCGGTTCAACTTGCACCTAAAAACATCCGTGTTAATACGATTGCCCCAGGTTCAATTGAATTTAGTGGCGGACTTTGGGAAATGGCCAAAAAACATGATCGTCCTTTTTATGATATGGTACTCGGCTCGATACCATCAGGAAGAATGGGAACACCCGATGAAATAGGCAAGGTAGCGGCCTTCTTGGTTTCGCCCTGTGCGAGTTGGGTTACCGGAACATGCCTCTCAGTCGATGGAGGACAACACAAATCAAATTTATAATACGCTCTGATTTCCAGTAGCCAAAAAAATAAGTGGACACGCGTAAATTTAAAGGATCTTTGTCATTTGACTATTTATAGTTCGATAAGAAATCGATAGATAACGTATTATGTGTTTTGCACCGATTGTTACACCCTTTTTTGCCGTAAGATGAAAGAAATCGTATCTGCAAAATGGCTACATAAAAATTTAAACGACCCAAATCTTGTGCTTCTTGATGCGAGCATAGCTTCAAGCAATGACGGTAAATACGATGGAGCAGCGAATCATACGATACCCAATTCTAGGCCTTTTGATCTTAAGGGAGTTTTTTTAGACACATCAAGTCCATTCCCGAATACAGTTCCTGATGAAAAACATTTTGAGCATGAATGCCGAAAACTGGGAATCAAGCAGACATCGCGAATAATTGTTTTCGACAGTTTCGGAATTTATTCGAGTCCGCGGGTATGGTGGCTCTTTCATAGTATGGGGCATACGAATATCGCCGTTCTCGACGGAGGATTGCCCATCTGGATAAAAATGGGCCTGCCGACGGTCACTAAATCAGCGAAAAACTATGTAATGGGAGACTTTAAATCGCAATCCAACAAACAGTTGATCGTCAAATTTCAAGAAATCGAGCAAAATATAAAAGAACAAAAATTCTTAGTTGTAGATGCACGTTCTACTGGAAGGTTTCAAGGAACCGCCAAGGAGCCACGAGCACATCTTCAAAGTGGCCAAATTCCTAATTCGGTCAATATACCATACCAAGAGGTCCTTGAAAATGATACCTTTAAAGACAAGAAAGCACTAAAGGAAATCTTTGAAAACAAGTGTGGCACAAACCAAGAACTAGTATTTAGCTGCGGTTCGGGCTTGACGGCCTGTATTGTTATGTTGGCCAGTGAAATCGGGTTTAAAAAAAGTAAAAGGATCTATGATGGATCATGGACGGAGTGGGCAGAACTAAAAAATTTAAAAATCCCAGTATGAGCATAAAAACATAAAGCCATAGCATGCTTTTGAAGTCGAATTAAAGAAAGACAAATAGCAAATGCTGTAAACGATATATTCAATTGCTAGCCGTCCTGATAGCCCCTCCCACCGATAGTTATTAGGTGGAGGGAAAAACCACCAAACCCATGATAAAACTCTTTCGTAAAATTAGACTAAACCAGCTTTTAGAAGGTTTACCTACCGAACAAGCAGGCCTGCCTACCGGACAGGCAGGAAAGACTTCAAGATATTTAAAATACGCCTTGGGTGAAATAATACTTGTTGTAATTGGAATTCTCATTGCGCTTCAAATCAATTTATGGAATGAGAATAGAAAAAATCATGCATTAGAGCAAGTATACCTTAAAAGCATGTACGAGGATATTCACAAAGACATTGAATTTATCAATCGAAATATCATAAAACGTCATGCTCGAAAAATAGCCGCCCTTGAAATGGGAAAAGCCTATTATCAAGGCAAGTATAAGATCAAAGACACGGTGTCTTTCTTAAATGAGATAGGGTATGGTGGGGTTTATGGCAGAATCGTTT